>NZ_CP087719.1:2487500-3101250 GCF_020991085.1 Roseomonas sp. OT10 | reverse complement strand
CGCCGAAGTGCCGGTTCAGCCCGATGGTCCGCAGCACGGGGGCGGCGCTGTCCGCCGGCGCGGAGGGGCTGACGGCTTGCCGCGTGGCGCTCATTCCGCCGCCTCCGCCACCGGGGCCGGGCGCGCCCGGCGGCGCAGCAGCCGCGCCGGCCAGGCGTTCAGCCGCTCGCGCCCGACGAGGACCAGCACCACCAGCACCAGCCCGATCCAGAACTGCCAGTACTGCGGCGTGATGCCGGACAGCACGTCCTGCATCAGCTTGAAGATCACCGCGCCGATCAGCCCGCCGTAGAGCCAGCCCACCCCGCCGATCACCAGCACCAGCAGGATGTCGGCGGAGCGGTGGAAGGCCAGCACGTCCAGCGAGACGAACTGCGTCGACTGCGCCAGCACCGCCCCCGCGAGGCCGGCGATGCCCGCACCCAGCGTATAGGCGGCCATCAGCCGCGCGTTCACCGGGATGCCGATGGCGCCCGCGCGCAGCGGGTTGCCGCGCACCGCGCGCAGCGACCAGCCGAATGGGGAGTGCACGACGCGCCGCACCACCAGGAAGGAGAGGAACAGCACGACGAGGCTGTAGACCGAGGCCACCTGCCCGCCGAGGTCGAACTCGAACAGCCCCAGGATCGGCGCGACCTCCATGCCCTGCAGCCCGTCGGCGCCGCCGGTCAGCCAGTTCAGCCGGTTCGCCACCTCGTAGAGCAGGGAGGCGACGCCCAGCGTCACCATCAGCCGCGTCAGGTCGGAGCCGCGCAGCACCAGCGGGCTGGTGACGCCGCCCAGCAGCGTCGCCGCCCCGCCGGCCAGCAGCAGCCCCAGCAGCGGGTCGGTCAGCCCCCGCGCCGCGGCGATGCCGGCGACATAGGCGCCCAGCCCGAAGAAGGCGGCATGGCCGAGGGAGAGGATGCCGGCATAGCCCAGCACCAGATCCAGCGAGAGCGCGAAGAGCGCCGTCACCGCGATCTCCGCGATCAGCAGGTAGCGGTCGGGGAAGGCGAACCAGGCGGCCACGACCAGGGCCCAGAAGACGAACTCCAGCGGGCGCCAGCGCGACAGGCTCGCGAGCTGCGCCGCGCCGCGGGCGGGGGGAGGCGGGGAGGCGCCGCTCATCGCGTCGCCACCCGGCCGAAGAGGCCCTGCGGCCGCCAGATCAGCACCGCGATCATGACGCTGTAGATCACGAAGGCCCCGAGGTCCGGGACGTAGTACTTGCCCGCCACGTCGGCGATGCCGAGCAGCAGGGAGGCGAGGAAGGCGCCGGAGATGGAGGAGGTGCCGCCCACCGTCACGACGATCAGGAAGTAGATCATGAACTTCAGCGGGAAGCTGGGGTCGAGCCCCAGGATCTCCGCCCCCAGCGCGCCGCCCAGCCCGGCGAGGCCGGAGCCCACCGCGAAGGTCACGGCGAAGATGGCGTGGACGGGGATGCCCAGGCCCCGCGCCACGCGCGGGTCGTCCACCGCCGCGCGCAGCCGGCTGCCGAAGCGCGTCCGGGTCAGCGCCAGCTGCAGCGCCAGGGCGATGACGCCGCAGGTGACGATGATGAGCAGGCGGTAGGCGCCGATGCTGACGCCCAGCACCTCGAAGCGCGCGCGCAGGAAGGCGGGGATCTCTACGAACTGCTGCGAGGAGCCGGCCATGTAGTCCACCAGCGCCACGGACATGAAGACCAGCCCGATGGAGAACAGCACCTGGTCGAAGTGGCTGCGCGCGTAGACGTGGACGTAGAGCGTGCGCTCCAGCACCGCCCCCAGCGCGGCGGAGAAGAGGAAGGCGAGGGGCAGCGCCGCGAGGAACGGCACCCCCCAGCGATTGACCAGCACCACCGCGGCATAGCCCCCCGCCATGGCGAAGGCGCCATGGGCGAGGTTGACCAGGTTCATCAGCCCCAGCGTCACCGCCAGCCCGCAGGCCAGGATGAACAGCACCATGCCATAGGCGATGCCGTCGAACAGGACGGTCAGCATGCCCTTCCTCCGCCGCGCACCGGGCTCAGCCGGCCTTGGCCGGGTCGCGCACCGCGGGGAAGGTGGCGAACTCGATGTTCCACAACTCGCCGTCGCGGCGCTCGACGCGGCGCATGTAGATGTTCTGGATGATGTCGCGGGTCTTCGGGTCGATGGAGATGGGGCCGCGCGGGCTGGTCCAGGCCATGCCCTTCATCGCCTCCACCAGCGCGGCGCCGTCGGCGCTGGCGCCGGCCTTCTCCACCCCCTTGTAGACCAGCGCCATGCCGTCATAGCCGCCGACCGCCATGAAGTTCGGGCGCATGCCGTTGTTGGCCGCCTTGAACTCCGAGACGAAGCGCCGGTTCTCGTCGCTGTCATGCGCGGCCGAGTAGTGCTGCGAGGTGATCACCCCCAGCGCCGGGTCGCCCATGCCGTTGAGGATGTCGTCGTCCACGACGTCGCCCAGGCCGATCAGCTTGATCCCCGCCGCCCTCAGCCCGCGCTCGGCGAACTGCTTCATGAAGGCCGCGCCGGGGCCGGAGGGGACGAAGACGAAGACCGCATCCGGCGCGGCGTCGCGGGCGCGCTGCAGGAAGGGGGCGAAGTCCGGGTTGGCCAGCGGCACGCGCAGCGATTCCGGCACCTGGCCGCCCGCTTCCTCGAAGGAGGCCTTGAACCACTTCTCCGCATCCAGCCCGGGGCCGTAGTCGGTGACCACCGTCACCACCCGGCGCATCCCGTCCTGCGCCGCCCACTTGCCGAGCGGCGAGGAGACCTGCGGCACGGTCTGCGAGGTGCGCACGACGAAGGGGGATGCCTCCGTGATGCTGGAGGTCGCGGCGGCCATGACGACCTGCGGCACCTTGCCGCGCGTGGCGATCGGCGCCGCGGCCAGGGCGAGAGGCGTCAGCCCGAAGCCCGCCAGCACGGCGACCTTCTCGTTCACCACCAGTTCCTGGGCCAGGCGGCGCGTGGTGTCGGCGACGTTGGCGTCGTCCTTCAGCAGCACCTCCACGGCCCGGCCGGCGACGCTGCTGCCGTTCTGCTGCAGGTACAGCTTCACCGCCGCCTCGATCTGCCGCCCCGTCGAGGCGAAGGGGCCGGTCATCGGCAGGATCAGCCCCACCTTCAGCGGCGCCGTCGCCGCTAGGGCCGGCCGGAACGGTCCGGCCAGCGCCGCCGCACCCGCGCCCGCCGCCAGCAAAGTCCTTCTGCGCATCCTGTCCTCCCTCACTGCATCGCCCGGCTTCGCGCCGGGCCCTTGATCGCCATCATGCCGCGAAACCGGGCCGCAGCCAGCCGTGCAGCAGGTCCGTCACCGCCTCCGGCGCCTCGACCGTGCACATGTGCCCGCTCTCCTCGATGACGGAGAGGCGGGCGCCCGGGATGGCCGCGGCCATCGCCTCGTGCTGCTCCAGCGGGCTCCAGCCGTCCTGGCGGCCGCAGGCGACCAGGGTGGGGCAGGCGATGCGCGGCAGCACGGCGGCGGCGTCGGGGCGGTTCAGCAGGGCACGCACCTGCCCCGCGAAGATCGCCGGCGTGGCGCGGCAGACCATGGCGGTCAGCGGCCCCATCAGCGCCGGGTCCTGCGCCCGCGCCGGATGCACCATCGGCGGCAGCCAGCGCGCGGCGAGCGCCGCCATGCCCTCGCGATGGGCGAGGTCGACCAGCTCCTGGCGCTTCTCCGCCTCGCCCGGCCGGCGCGGATGCACGCCCGTGTCCAGCAGGGCCAGCCGCTCCACCCGTTCCGGGGCACGGTCCAGGAGGGCCAGCGCCACGCGCGCGCCCATGGAGTGCCCGGCCAGGGCGAAGCGGCCCGGCGCCGAGGCCAGCACGCGTTCCGCCATGGCCTCGATGGAATCCAGCCCCCAGAGATCGGGAATCAGCACCGCGCGCCCGGCCGACAGCGCGGCGCGCTGCGGCTCCCAGACGGAGGCGTCGCACAGCAGGCCCGGGATCAGGACGACGGCGGCGCCCTCAGGCGAAGCGGACATCCGGTGCCTCCCGGCCGGCCATCCGCGCCGAGCGGGCGGGCAAGACGTCGGGCTGCCGCTTCAGCATCTCGGGACATCCTCCTGGACCGGCGCACCGGCCACCTGTTCCCCGGCTCCGGTCGGGCCGGGGTTTGCGGGCAGCATAGACCCGCGACGGTCCGGCCCGCCTATCGCTTCTTCGTTCCGCGCTATCAGCATCGGGCATAGCCGGGTGCGGCGCGGCCGCGTCGCGGCCGGTCACCGCGCGGCATCAGTCATCCGGCTGGAAGCCGGACGCCTGCACCACCGGCCCCCACTCGTCGCGCTCCTGGCGGATGCGGCGGGCCAGGGTCGCGGGGTCCAGCACCGTGGCCTGGAACTCCAGCCGCTCCAGCCCGGCGCGCACGTCCGGCCGGTGCGCCGCGGCGTCGATCGCGCGGTGCAGCCCGGCCACCACCGCCTCGGGCGTGCCGGCGGGCAGGAAGGCGCCGACCCAGTCCTCCGAGGTGAGCGAGGGGTAGCCCGCCTCGGCGAAGGTCGGGACGTCCGGCAGGCGGGCGATGCGCCGCGGTGCCGACAGGGCCAGGATGCGCAGCCCCTGCCCGTGCTGCGGCACCAGGTCGCTCAGCACGGCCAGCATGAAGGGCAGGCGCCCGGCCAGCAGGTCCTGCAGCGCGGGCGCCGCGCCGCGGTAGGGGACGTGGGAGAGCGGGACGCCCACCGCCTGTCCCAGCCGCCCGCCGATGAACTGCGGCCCGGAGCCGGCGGCGGGGGAGCCGTAGTTCACCGGCGGCGGCTGTGCCCGCAGCCAGGCGACGAGGCCGGCGAGGTCGCGGGCCGGATGGTCCGCCGGGACCGCCAGGCCGGTGGCGAACAGCGCCATCGTGGCGACCGGGATCAGGTCCACCAGCCCGTCGTAGCGCACCTGCCTCGGGTAGACGTGGGGCTGGAGGGTGACGACGCTGCCCGGCGTCACCAGGAAGCTGGTGCCGTCCGCGGGCGCGGCCTTCACCGCCTCCACCGCCAGCCGGCCGCCGGCGCCGGGGCGGTTCTCCACCACCACGGCCGGGGCGAAGGCGCCGCGGATCGCCTCCGCGTAGAGCCGGGCCACGGTGTCGGTCGGCCCGCCCGGGGCATAGCCGACGATGGCGCGGGCATTGCGCGCCACCGCCGGCTGCGCCCGCAGGCCGCGCCAGGGGGCCCAGGGGACGGAAAGCAGCGCGCCGCCGCTCCCCGCCGCCAGCAGGCTGCGCCGCGTCGTGCCCATGGCGCCGCGCCTCATCGGGCGACCGGCGGCAGGCCGAGCATCTCGCGCGCCTCGCCCGGGGAGGCGATCTCCAGGTTCAGCTCCGTCGCGATGCGGACGGTGCGCTCCACCAGCATCTCGTTGGTCGCGAGCACGCCCTTGGCGTAGTAGTTGTTGTCCTCCAGCCCGACGCGGACGTGCCCGCCCAGCAGCAGCGCCTGGGTGGTGCCCGGCAGCTGGGCCGGGCCGATGGCGGAGAGGCACCAGACGGATTGCGGCGGCAGCAGCCGGATCATCGCCGTCAGCAGGTCGTGGCTGTAGGGCATGCCGCCCTGGAAGTTGCGGTCCGTGCCCAGCACCATGTTGATGTAGTAGGGCGGCTTGTCGTAGCCCTTCTGGATCAGCCGGGTGACGTCCTGGATGATGTGGGCGGGGTTGAACACCTCCCATTCCGGCTTGATGCCACGCTCCTGGAAGCGCTTCGCCATGGTCTCGCAACGGCCCGGGGTGGTGATGACCAGGATCTCGCGCTCGCCGAACACGTCCACGGCGGTGAAGCCGTCGAAGGTCGCCATCTCCGCCCCGGCGTCGAGGCCCTTCAGCCGCTCCTCGAAGTTGTTCTCGAACATGCCGTCCGGTCGCGGCAGCAGCATGTCGCCGGAGGAGCCGCCGCCGGTGGAGTTGTTGATGACGATGTCGCAGCGCTCGCGGATCAGCCCGTTGATGCGGCGGTAGATCGCGTCGTTGCAGGTCGCCTGGTCGTCGGGCCGGCGCGCGTGCAGCGCCGCGATGGCCGCCCCGGCCTTGTGGGCGCGGTGCACCGATTCCGCGATCTCCTCCGGCTGGGTCGGCAGGTTCGGGTTGGCGGCCTTGGAGGCCATGCCGCCCGTCGGCGCCACGGTGATGATGGTCTTGGTCATGGCGTGTCCTCTCCTTGTGTGGCGGGGCCTGGTGTGGCGGGGCCGCGTGCGGCGGGCTCCGTCACTCCTCGCCCTTGAAGCCGGATTCCCGGACGATCGGCCCCCAGCGATCGCGCTCCTGGCGCAGGCGCTCGGCGAAGGCGGCGGGAGTGGTGGTCAGGGCGCGGTATTCCAGCTTGTCCAGCGCCTCCTTGAAGTCCGGCCGCGCCGCCGCGGCGGCCACCGCCTGGTGCAGCCCCTCCACGAGCGGGGCGGGGGTGCGCGCCGGCACCAGCAGGCCGAACCACTCGTCGGCGGTCAGCGTGGGCTGCCCCAGCTCGGCGAAGGTGGGCAGGTCGGGCAGGCGCGGCAGGCGCTCGGGCGCGGTGATGCCCAGGATGCGGAGCTGGCCGGCGCGGTACAGCTCCGTCACCTCGCCCAGCACGCACATCACCGCCGGGATCTGCCCGGCCAGCAGGTCCTGCAGCGCCGGCGCGGTGCCGCGATAGGGCACGTGGTTCAGCGTGATCCCCAGCCCCTGGGCCAGCTGCACGCCGAGGAAGTGCGGCGCCGACCCGGCGGCCGGCGAGGCGAAGGGGGCGCTGCCGCCCTGGGCCTTCACCCAGTCGGCGAAGCCCTTCAGGTCGCGCGCCGGGTGGTCCGCCCGCACCGCGAAGCCGAAGCTGAAGGCGCAGACCGGGGTGACCGGCACGAAGTCCGCCAGCGCGTCGTAGCGCACGGTGCGCGGGTAGATGTGCGGGTAGAGGGTGAGGATGCTCTCCGGCGTCTGCAGGATGGTGGTGCCGTCCGGCGCCGCGGCCTTCACCGTCTCCACCGCCAGCCGGCCGCCGGCGCCCGAGCGGTTCTCCACGATCACCTGCGGCGCGTAGGCGTTGCGCAGCCGCTCGGCCAGCAGCCGCGCGACGGTGTCGGAGGAGCCGCCCGGCGGGAAGCCGATGATCAGGCGCGACACCTTGTCCAGCGCCGGCGCGGCCAGGGCCGTGGCCAGCGGCGTCATGGCCGCGGCCAGGGCGGCGGTCAGCCCCGCCCGGCGCGACAGCAGCGGATTCGTCATGGTCGTTCTCCCTTATGTCGTTCCGTGCGCGGTGCCGCGCGGGCCCCGGCCGGCGGCCGGTTTTCCCGGCCTGCCGCCGCATGGTAGCCTGACGCCATGGCCATATCGCCCCCGAGGCGCCGCGCGTCGCCGGTGCTGCTCCGGCCGGTCCCGGCAGCGCCGGAGGACGCGGCCGGCGCCGTCGTCTCCCCGCTGGCCGAGAGCCCTGCCTTCCTGGTCCGCCTGTCGCAGCTGCGGGCCTTCGACGAGTTCGCGCGCAACTTCGCCGGGCTGAGCGTCACCCCCGCCGGCTATGGCGTCTTCGCCCTGATCGTGGCCAATCCGGGCATCCGGCCGGGCGTCCTGGCGGAGGAGCTGCGGGTGAAGCCCTCCAACGTCGCGACGCTGGTGAACGCGCTGGTGGCGGCGGGGCTGGTGCGGCGCCAGGCCGATGCGGCGGAGCTGCGCGCCAACCAGCTCTACGCGACCGAGGCGGGCATCGCCGCCTATGGCGAGATGGAGCGCGCGCATGACGAGGTGGATGCGCGCTTCACCGAGCGGCTGACCGCCGCCGAGCGCCGGGCCTTCGTCGCCCTGCTGCGCAAGCTGCTGCATCGCTGACGGCCCTTTCCGGACTTGCCTCACTCCCGCCGCGTATTATTATGGACCTTAAATAAACAAGGCAAGCGCCGCGTGGCCTGGACCGGAACGAACAGCGTGGCGGCGGAACGGGGAGGGGAGCGATGCTGACCCACAGGCGGGAGCTGACCATCGAGTGGGGCGACTGCGACCCCGCCGGGATCGTCTTCTACCCGCGCTACTTCGCGATGTTCGACGCCTCCACCGCAGCCCTGTTCGAGCGGGCGCTGGGGCTGCGCAAGATCGAGATGCTGCGCCGCCACGACATCGTCGGCATCCCCATGGTGGATACGCGGGCGAAGTTCAGCATCCCCTGCGCCTTCGGCGACCGCGTCGTCATCGAGAGCCGCGTGACCGCGTTCCGGCGCTCCTCCTTCGACGTCCACCACCGGCTGCTGCGCGACGACGGCGCGCTGGGGGTCGAGGGCTTCGAGACCCGGGTGTGGGTGGGGCGGCACCCGGAGACCCCCGGCGCCATCAAGTCCCGGCCCATCCCGGCCGAGGTGATCGCGCGCTTCGGGATGGGGACGGGCGGCTAGCAGGCCGGCCCGGGCGCCCGGCGGCCGGGCGCAGGCTGCCGCCGCGGCGGACGGCGCGACCGGGACATCGGAACCAGGCGGGAGGAGGCAGCATGGACGAGACCGCAGACCGGGCCGCGCCGGCCATGCCGCGCCGCGTCGCGGTGATCGGCACCGGGGTGATCGGCGCGAGCTGGGCGGCGCTGTTCCTCGCGCGCGGGCTGGAGGTGGATGCCTGGGACCCCGCGCCCGGGGCGGCCGAGGCGCTGCGCGCGGCGGTGGCGGCGCACTGGCCCGTGCTGGAGGCGATCGGCCTCGCCCCCGGTGCCTCGCCCGACCGGCTGCGGCTGTGGCCCAGCCCGGAGGAGGCGGTGGCGGCGGCCGGCTTCGTGCAGGAGAACGGCCCGGAGCGGCTGGAGCTGAAGCGCGACCTGTTCCGCCGCCTGGACGCGGCGGCGCCGGCGGCGACGGTCCTCGCCTCCTCCTCCTCCACGCTGATGGCCAGCACCTTCCAGGACGCCTGTGCCCGCCATCCGGAGCGCGTGGTGCTCGGCCATCCCTTCAACCCGCCGCACCTGATCCCGCTGGTCGAGGTCGCGGGCGGCCGCCTGACCGCGGAGGCGGCGGTGACGGGTGCGATGGCCTTCTATGCCGGGCTGGGCAAGCGCCCCATCCGCCTGCGCAAGGAGGTGCTAGGCCATGTCGCCAACCGGCTGCAGGCGGCATTGTGGCAGGAGGCCTTCCACCTGGTCCGCGAGGGTGTCGCCTCCGTGGCGGACGTGGATGCCGCCATCGCGCACGGGCCGGGGCTGCGCTGGGCGCTGCTGGGCCCGTTCCTGAACCTGCACCTCTCCGGCGGGGCGGGCGGAATCGCGCATCTGCTCGACCATCTCGGCCCGCCGACCGAGGCGATGTGGCGCGACCTGGGCCAGGTGGAGATCACGCCGGGGCTGCGCGGGGCGGTGGTGCGGGGCGTGGACGACGAGCTGGCCACGGTCGGGCCGGAGGCCATGCTGCGGCAGCGCGACGACATCCTGGCCCGGCTGCTGGCGCTGAAGGCGCGGGCACCCGACCTGCCCTGAGCCACGGCGTCCGGCCGCGGCAGGCCGGTCCGGGAAGGACGCCCGGGGAATGCATGAGCGCCGGCGGAACGGCGCGAGCGGAGGAAGTGCCATGGAGCCGGATCAGCCGCTGCCCGACCTGTCCCTGCCCGATCTGCCGTTGCACGGCGCGGGGGAGGCCAAGCCGCCCGTCCCCACCCTGACGGCGATGCTGGACCTGGCGGCCCGCGATGCGGGAGAGCGGGTCGCCGTGCGGCACCGCGACGAGGCGCTGACCTATGCGGAGCTGGGGCGCGCCGCCACGGCGCTGGCCCGGCGCCTGGCCGCGGAGGGGCTGGCGGGCGAGGTCACGGCGCTGCTGCTGCCCAACTCCATCGCCTTCGTCATCGCCTATTTCGCGGCGCTGCGGGCGCGCACCGCGCCCGCCCTGGCGAACCCGCTCTATCCCGCCGCGCAGCTGGAGCCGCTGTTGCGCGAGGTCGGGGCGGTGGCGGCGATCTGCACGCCCGACACCCGCGAGATGGCGCGGTCCCTGGCGCCCCGCGCCGGGCTGCGGCGCGTGCTCTGCTTCGGAGAGGACATCACCCTGGAGGGGCTGCTGGCGGAGCCGGGGGAGGACGGGGCGCTGCCGGCGCCCCGCCCGGACGACGTGGCCGCGCTGCTCTTCACCGGCGGCACCACCGGACTGCCCAAGGCGGTGGAGTACGACCATGGCCAGCTCCTCACCGCCCTGCGCTGCACCGACTACAACTGGCCGACGCGGCTGGGCGGCGACATCTGGCTGCCCATCGCCCCCTTCACCCATGTCTACGGCTTCCTCCAGGGGCTGCTCGGCCCGGTGCGGGCCCAGGCGGAGATGGTGATCCCCGAGCGCTTCAAGCCGGAGCACGTGGTGGATCTGCTGGCGCGGCACCGCGTCACCGTCTTCGGCGGCGGGCCGCCCGCGATCTATGCCGGGCTGCTGGCGGCGCCCAACCTGGCCGGGGCGGACCTGTCCGCCCTGCGCGTCTGCCCCGGCGGCGGCGCGCCCTTCCCGATGGAGCTGATCGAACGCTGGCGCCGCGTCACCGGCCTGGAGATCCACGAGGGCTACGGCATGACGGAGATGCCCGCGATCAGCGGCATCACCGCGTTGAGCGGGCTGCGCCCCGGTTCGGTGGGGCGGCCGATCCCGTGCAACACCGTGCAGGTCGTGGATGCCGAGACCGGGCGCACCGTGCTGCCGCCCGGCGAGCGGGGGGAGGTGCGCTTCCGCGGCCCGCACATGATGCGCGGCTACCGCAACCGGCCGGAGGAGACGTCGACGGTGCTGCGCAACGGCTTCATCCACACCGGCGACATCGGCTACCTGGACGGGGACGGCTTCCTCCACATCACGGACCGCAAGAAGGACGTGATCCTGGTGAAGGGCTTCAACGTCTATCCGCGCGAGGTGGAGGAGGCGATCAGCCTGCACCCCAGGGTCGCCGCCGTCGGCGTGGTGGGCGTGCCGGACGAGCGCAGCGGCGAGCGCGTGGTGGCCTATGTCGTGCCGGTGGCGGGCGAGGCGCTGGACGAGGCGGAGGTCGCCGCGCATTGCGCCGCACGGCTGATCGCGTATCGCTGCCCCGCCGACATCCACATCGTCGACCGCCTGCCCCTGACCGGGGCGCAGAAGCTCGACCGCAAGGCGCTGCGCGCGCTGGCGCAGGGGGAGTAGGGCAGGGCCTGCGCCCCGTCCCCACGGCCGTCGGCGGGAGGGGCCGCCGGGGGATGCGGGCCTGCCTCGACCCGGCGCCGGCTAGCCGCACCCTCCGCCGCCCGGTCACCGGGGGCGAGCCTCTCGGGACGTTCCCGGGCGCCCGGCGCCACCATGTCAGCGGGCGCCGCCACCGCGCGCCGCCGTCCCGTTGCCCGGCCGGGCCAGGCCGCAGGCGACCAGCATCTCCTGCTCCAGGCGGCGCGCCTCCGGCCCGGTCATCATCCCGGCGGCCTGCCAGTTGGCCAGGGCCCGCCGATAGTCCTCGGCGGCCTCCGGCGCCTCCACCGGGCCGGACGAGCAGAGGCAGGCGGACTGGTCCGACAGGCCGCGCCGGGGCAGGCAGAAGGCGATCGGCAGCTCCTCCTCCTCGCTGGCCGGTTGCAGCGGCAGGGCGATGGCGGCGATCCAGGTCACGAGGGCGGCGGTGACGGCCGCCAGCAACAGGCCGAGGGCGATGGGCGGCTGCGTCGCGAATCGGGTCATGCGCCGCTCGACCAGTCCTGGCCGGTGCGCGAGAGCCTCGGAGCGGTCCGGATGGGCGGTGCACATGGGCTGTCCTGCGGAATCCTGGTCCGGAAGGTGGTCGCAACGGCGGCGCATTCCGCCCCGGGTCCGGGGCCCGCGCCTCGTCCGTTCGGACGACGGATGCGGGTCGCGCGGCTGGGCATGGCCTTGCGTCCTTCCGCGGGCGGTTTGACCTGGACAGGATATTCCCGAATATTCTTGAGTTGGAACGTTGCGGCTGTAAGCATGTCGCCGGTCCGGTGCCCCGGTCGCTGAGATGTGCCCGGGATACCGGGATACGGCGTCTTCGGCAGGCCAGCCGTTCCGGAGCCCGCGGGCCAGCCTGCGGACCTCGGGACGGGCGCGTTGGAACGCCTCCGGCGCGCGCCGTCGCCGCGGATGCTCCAGCAGTTGTTCGACGGGGCGGGGCCACGCAGGCGGACGGTGCCGTCCTGCGGCGGCCCGCCCCAGGCGCGGACGGAAGGGAACGGCATGTCCCAGGCACGGGTGCTCGCCCTGACCGAGCAGATCTACGACGCCGCCGCCGGCGGGACCGCCTGGTCCACGGTGGGCGACGGGCTCAAGGCGCTGGTCGGGGCGAACAGCGCGGCGCTGATCGCGGGCGACGTGCTGCGGGGCCAGGCGGAGGTCATCTGCCACCAGGAGATCCCGGACGACGCCGCGGCCGCCTATCGCGAGCACTACCGCTACGTCGACCTGTGGATGACGCGCGCCGCCCGCATGATCGCCACCGGCGGGCTGGACCGGCCGCGCGTGCTGGTCAGCGGCGAGATGCTGGTGCCCGACAGCGAGTTCCTGCGCTCCGAGTTCTACTGCGACTTCGGGCGCAGGCTCGGGCTGCGCTACATCGTCGGCACGGTGGTGCCGCTGGGCGAGGCGGGGATGATGCCGATCGGCCTGCACCGGCCGGACGGCAAGGCCCCCTTCGGCGCGGCGGAGCGCCGGCTGCTGGAAGCGGTTCTGCCGCATCTGCGCCGTGGCATGCAGCTGCGCCACCGCCTCAAGGCCGCCGCCCCGGAGGCCGCGGCCTCGCCCGGGGCTGCCGCGCTCGACGCGCTCGCCGTCGGCGTGCTGGTGGTGGATGCGGAGATGCGGCTCTGGCTGGCCAACGCCGCGGCGGAGGCCATGGCGACCGGCCCCGCACCCGCGCTGCGCCTGCGCCGGCTCGCGGGCATCATGCCCGGCGCGGCGCCCTGCACCATCGTCGCGCCGATCCATCGCGGCGATGCCGAGGCGCTGACCGCGCTGGTGCAGGGAACCGCCCTGGGCGGCCGCTCCGGCGGCGCCCTCCGCCTGCGCAACACCGAGGGGGAGGGGGCGCTGGCCGTGCTGGCCATGCCGCTGCCGCGCCGCCTCGCCGAGGACGCGGCGAGCGGCTTCGGCCGGGTGCAGGGCCGCGCCATGCTCCTGCTGCGCCCTGTCGCCGCCCCCTCCACCGCGCCGCGGGCCGAACTGCTGCACGACCTGTTCGGCCTCACCCGGGCGGAGGCGGAGGTCGCCGGCGCCCTGCTCGGCGGCCGGACCAAGCGCAGCGTCGCCGCGGCGCGCGGCGTCGGCGAGACGACGATCCGTGCCCAGGTCCGCGCGGTGCTGGAGAAGACCGGCGCCACCAACCTGCGCGACCTGGAACGGCTCCTGGCCGGGCTGCAGGGTCAGTAACGCGGGCCCCCCCGCGAGGGGAGGCCCGGCGCGGCGGCGAGCCGGTCAGGCCCGGGCGGGGGCGAGCGCCGGGGGCTCGGGCGCCTCGCGCCGCACCGGGGAACCGGGCGGGCCGGGGTCGCGGACGAAGGCGGAGACGGCGGCGCCGAAGAAGGCGAAGCCGATCGAGACCCACCACATCCCGTCGTAGGAGCCGGTGCGGTCGTAGATCAGCCCGCCCAGGAAGGCGCCGCTGAAGCCGCCGATCTGGTGGCCCAGGAAGACCAGGCCGAAGATCGTCGCCAGCCAGCGGGTGCCGAAGTTGCGCGCCACCAGCGCCACGGTGGGCGGCACGGTGGACAGCCACAGCACCCCCATGATGGCCGAGAAGGCCAGCACCGTGCCCGTGGTCTTGGGCAGCATCAGGAAGACCAGCATCAGCACGCCGCGCAGGCCGTAGATCGCCACCAGCAGCTCCCGCCGCCGCCAGCGCTGCGCCAGCTCGCCCGCGCCGAGGGAGCCCGCCACGTTGAACAGCCCGATCAGCGAGATCGCGCCCGCCCCGACATAGGCGGGCAGCATGCAGCTGGCGACGAAGCCCGGCATGTGCACGGTGAGGAAGGAGACGTGGACGCCGCAGACGAAGAAGCCCGCGAAGAGACACCAGAAGCTGGGTTCCCCCAGGGCCCGCTTCAGCGCGGCGGAGGCGGCTTCCTCGGTCGCGGCGCCGGAGCGGGGCGGCGGCCGGTCGTTCAGCGGCAGGGCGAGCGGCACGATGGCCAGCGACGCCATCGCCATCGCCAGCAGCGCCCATTGCCAGCCCAGCAGCCCGATCGCCGCGCCGACCAGCGGCACCACCAGGAACTGCCCGAAGGAGGAGCCGGCGGTGCCGAGCCCCACGGCGCGCCCGCGCTGCGTCTCGGGCAGCAGCCGGGTGAGGGAGGCGATGATCACGGGCATGCCGGAGGCGGAGACGGCCGCCCCCATCACCAGCCCGGCGAAGAAGGTGAACAGCGCCAGGCTCCCGGCCAGGGCCATGCCGACCAGACCCACCGCGTAGAGCAGTGCGCCGCCGATCACCACGATCCGCCCGCCGAGCCGGTCGGCGACCTGGCCGCAGATCGGCTGGGTGAAGCCGTTCAGCAGCACCTGCAGGGCGATGGCCAGGGCGAAGCCGGAGGCGGACCAGCCGCGGTCGGCGGTCATCGGGGCGAGAAAGAGGCCGAAGGACTGGCGCAACCCCATGGAGAGCGCGGCGGCGATCACCGCGCAGACGATCAGCGGTCCGTAGGAGTCGGCGCGGGCAGCGGCCGGCCGGGCAGAGGCGGACATGGTTGTCAGGACTCCAAGGGCCCGTCCGCCCCGGCCCGGAACTGTCCGGCCCCGTGCGGAGGAGCCCCATCTTGCAGGAAACGAGGCATCGCGGGGCGGCACCGGCCCATCCGGGCGGCAGCAGACGCCCGGTTCCGCCGGATGTCCAGCGCCGCGGCGACGGGCGGCCCGGACCCCGCCATGCACGGATCACGGGGCTGCGCGAAACTTCTTGTGCGGCGCAGCAGGGCGTGGGATGGCGGCGCCCCATGCTGCGCGCCCTGTACGACCGGACCCTGGCCCTTTCCGCCCACCCCCGTGCCGGGGCCGCCCTCGCCGGGGTGTCCTTCGCGGAGAGCAGCTTCTTCCCGATCCCGCCCGACGCCCTGCTGATCCCGATGTGCCTGGCGCGGCCGGAGCGGGCCTATGCCTATGCGCTGTGGTGCACCGTGGCCTCGGTGCTCGGCGGGCTGCTGGGCTATGCGATCGGCGCCTTCCTGTTCGAGGCCCTGGCCCAGCCGGTGCTGGCCGCCTACGGCCATGCCGACGCGCTGTTCCGCTTCCAGGGCTGGTTCGAGCGCTGGGGCGCGGCGGTGATCCTGATCAAGGGCCTGACGCCGATCCCCTACAAGATCGTGACCATCGCCTCCGGCGCGGCCCACTTCTCCCTGCCGGTGTTCTTCGTGTGCAGCGTGATCACCCGCGGCGCGCGGTTCTTCCTGCTGGCCTGGCTGCTGCGCCGCTTCGGCCCCCCCGCGCGCGCCTTCATCGAGAAGCGGCTGAACCTGGTTGCCGGCCTCGCCGCGCTGGGCATCGTGGCCGGCTTCCTGGTGCTGAAGGTCATCTGACCGGCGCGGGCGGGGCGCTGGCCCCGCTCCGGCCGGGGCGGCCCGCCGCCGGACGGCTCCGCCCGCCGGCCCGGGGCGGTCCCGCAGGCCCTGCCCTAGAGCAGCGCCTCCTTCATGGCGTTCACCGGCTTGTCCTCGCGCAGGGCGCGCTTCTGCCGGCGCATCTGCTTGTCCACCCGCTCCAGCGCCTGGGCGAAGGCGGCATAGGCATTGGCCGGATCGTCGCCCTGGCCGTCGAACAACAGCCCGCGCCCGGCATGCACCCGGATGTTGCAGGCGAAGCCGTGCTTCTTCTCGCTGCGGGAGAAGATCGCCGTCGCATCGTCCGCCTTGCCGAAGTACTTCGCCGTCAGCCGCCGAAGCTGTTCCGTGGCATGGCTGCGCAACGCCTCGCCGATCTCCGTCTGATGGCCGGAGACGGTGATGGTGCCGTCCTCCAGGGCGGGGGTGGTGTCGTTCTCTGCCATGGCCTCTCCCTTCGCCGGACCGTCCGGCTCCGGGAGACCAACGCGCCACGCCGGCGACCGTTGGCCCAGGGGCGACCCCGGGCCGGCCGCGGTCAGCGGGCGGCGACGGCATCCGCCCCCTCCCTGCCCATGGCGACGGGGAAGCCCTCATCCGCCCAGCCGGTCATGCCGCCCGGCATGGTCTTCACCGGCCGCCCCAGCTCCGCCAGGCGGAGCGCGGCCCGGTCGGCGCCGTTGCAGTGCGGGCCGGCGCAGTAGGTGACGAAGAGCGTGCCCATCGGCCAGGCGGCCAGCCGGCGGGCCGTGATGTCGGCATGCGGCAGGCTGAGCGCCCCCGGCACGTGGCCGGCCGCGTAGGCCGCGCGCCCGCGCACGTCGAGCAGCACGAAATCCGCGACCCCCGGGGCGGCCAGCGCCGCCTGGACGTCGGCGCAATCCGTCTCGAAGGCGAAGCGTCGCATCAGGTGGGCCCGCATCTCCGCTGGCGCGGCGGCGGGCGAGGCGGTGACGGCGCTGGGCATCGGGGCTCCTCCGGCAAGGAATGTCGGGGTCGGAGCATGGCGCGCCCGACCCCTGGATGATGAGCGCGGCCGCTGCCAGATTGCATCGAGATCATGCCACACCCCACCCGCCCGCCGGAGCAGGTCGTCGTCCTGGCCTATGACCGGCTCTGCACCTTCGAGTTCGGCTGCGCCGTGGAGGTCTTCGGCCTGCCACGGCCGGAGATGGGGCCAGGCTGGTACCGCTTCGCCGTGGCGGCGCTCGACCCCGGTCCGCTGCGCGCGGCGGGCGGGATCCGCGTGCTGGCCGATGGCGGGATGGAGCTGCTGGAGACGGCGGGCACCATCGTCATCCCCGGCTGGCGCGGCATCGACGAGCCGGTGCCGGAGGCCCTATTGGACGCGCTGCGCCGCGCTCATTCGGAGGGCGCGCGCCTCCTCTCCCTCTGCTCCGGCGCCGTGGTGCTGGCGGAGGCGGGGCTGCTGCAGGGGCGGCGCGCCACCACCCACTGGCGCTTCGCCGAGGCGCTGCAGGCCCGCTGCCCGCGACTGCGCTTCGTGCCGGACGTGCTCTACGTGGATGAGGGCTCGATCCTGACCGCGGCGGGCAGCGCGGCGGGACTGGATCTGTGCCTGCACCTCGTGCGCCGCGACCATGGACCGGCGGCCGCGAACGCCATCGCCCGGCGCCTGGTGATCCCGGCGCAGCGGGAGGGGGAGCAGCGGCAGTCGCTGGAGCGGCCGGTGCCACGTCGGGCCGGTGCCCGGCTGGCGCCGCTGCTCGACCGGGTGCGGACCAGCCTGGACGAAGCCTGGCCGGTGGCGCGACTCGCGGCCGAGGCGGCGGTCAGTCCGCGCGGGCTGGACCGGCGCTTCCGCGAGGCCACCGGCCTGTCGCCCGGCGCCTGGCTGCTGGGCGAGCGCCTCGCCTATGCGCGCGACCTGCTCGAGGGCGGCGAGGCAGGGGTGGAGGCGATCGCCGCCGCCTGCGGCTTCGGCAGCGCGGCCGCGCTGCGCCACCACTTCCGGCAGCGCCATGGCTGCTCGCCGACGCAATGGCGCGAGAGGCGGCACCGTGGTCCGGCACCGCTTCCCCCGCCCGCGGGGACCGCTACGGCCGCCGCTCCGCCTGCACCCGGCGGTTGAGGGCGCGTCCGGACTCGGAGGTATTCTCCGCCACCGGCTCGGCCTGGCCGCGCCCCTGGGCGGCGAGGCGGTCGGCCGCGATGCCCTGGGAGACCAGCCAGGCCCGCACCGCTTCCGCCCGGCGCTGCGACAGCCCGACATTGCCCTGCGGCGTGCCGGTGTTGTCGGTGTGCCCGATCAGCACCAGCCGCAGCGACGGATCGCCCTGCAGCGCATCGCGCAACTCGCCCAGCGTCGTGGCGGCGGAGATGTCCAGGTCGGCCGAGCCGGTGCGGAAGGTGACGTAGAGGGCGACCTTGCCCGTCGCGCGCAGGCTCTCCGCCACCGGCGCCTGGACCGGGGCGCCCATGGCCACGCGCTGCACCGGCGCGTCGAAGCGGTAGCTGGACCGGTAGGCGCCGTAGTTCGAGGAGGTGATGCCGTTGCGGGTGGTGCCGGGATAGGCGTTGCGCCCCGGCTGCGGCACCACCGTGACCGGCCCGCCGGTGCGCGGGATCACCCCCGCATGCACGGCGGCGCGGCAGATGCCGGAGTCGGTGGTGTAGGTGTCGGTGCCCCAGAGCGCGCCGCGGCTCGTCGCCTCGGCCGGGCAGAGGCAGGCCAGCGTCTCGTCCGTGTCGCGGAAGGCGTCGAAGTTGTCGGGGCAGAGGCTGGGCCCCGCCGCCGCGGCAGCCGGGCGCGCCGCGCCGCCGGGGCCCGCGGCCTGGATGCGGTAGCTGTGGTCGTAGGGCCCGTAGTTCATCGAGGCGAAGCCGTTGCGGGTGGTGCCGGGATAGGCGCTGCGCCCCGGCGCCGGCGTCACCACCACCAGCCCGCCGGAGGCGCGGATCGCCCCGGCATGGACGGCGGCGCGGCACAGCGCGGAATCGGCCGTGTAGATGTCCGTGCCCCAGACGGCGCCGCGGCTGGTCGCCTCGGCCGGGCAGGCGCAGGTCAGCGGCTCGTCCGTGTCCTGGTAGGCGACGAAGTCATCGGGGCACTGCGCGGGCGGGGCCGGCGTCGTCGGGGCCGCCGCCTGCTGGCCGGTCGCCGCCCCGGCGGGCTGGAAGCGGTAGCTGTGGTCGTAGCGGCCGTAGTTCATCGAGGCGAAGCCGTTGCGCGTGGTACCGGGATAGGCGTTGCGCCCCGCCTCCGGGATGGCGGTGACCTGGCCGCCGCGGCGGGGGATGACGCCGGCATGCACGGCGGCGCGGCAGAGGGCGGAGTCGCCCGTGTAGACGTCCGTGCCCCAGACGGCGCCGCGGCCCGTCGCCTCGGCGGGGCAGAGGCAGGTCAGCGGCTCGTCCGTGTCCTTGTAGGCGGTGAAGTCGTCGGGGCATTGCGTCGGCGCGGCCGGCGCCCCGGGGGCCGCGGCCTGCTGGCCCGGGGTGGCGGGGGCCGCGCCGTCGGCCGGCTGGAAGCGGTAGCTGTGTGCGTAGCGGCCGTAGTTCATCGAGGCGAAGCCGTTGCGCGTGGTGCCGGGATAGGCGGTGCGCCCGGCCTCGGGGATCACCGTCACCACGCCGCCGCGGCGGGGGATGATGCCGGCGTGCACGGCGGCGCGGCAGACGGCGGAGTCGCCCGTGTAGACGTCCGTGCCCCAGACGGCGCCGCGCCCGGTGGAATCGGCGGGGCAGGCGCAGGTCAGCGGTTCGGTGCTGCCCTGATAGGCCTCGAAATCATCCGGGCACTGGCTCGGCGGCTGCGCGCTGGCCTGGGGCGCCGGGGCTGCCGGGACGGGCGCTGCCGGCACGGGGGCCGTGGCCCCGGCGGGCGGCAGGGGGGCCGGCTTGGCCAGCACGGGCGGGGCCGCCGCCCCCGCGGCGGAGGGCTTGGCGGACTGGCCCAGCGCCGGGCCAGCGGAGGCGGCGACGGCGAGAACGGCGGCCAGGAGCCACCCGGTGCCGGGGCCTGTGATGGAGCGCATGGGCCTTCCTCCTCGCCCCGCGGACGGGGAACCGCGGGATCGTAACGCTCGCGGCTCCGGGGCGGGAGGCCCCCGCCGACGGCAGCGCCCCGCACCGGGGCCACGGCGTCCTGGCCGGCGAGCTTGGCGGCCCGGAGTCGCGGCCTCGCCCTTCGTTTGGAGGGACGGCTACAATGCCTTCACGGCCTCCGAGACCTCGGCCGCATGGGTGGCGGGCTTCACCCGGCGCCAGACCTGCCTCACCACCCCGTCGGGTCCGACCAGGAAGGTTGTGCGCTCCATGCCCATGTACGTCCGCCCGTACATGGACTTCTCGACCCAGACGCCATAGGCCTCGGCGACGCTGTGATCCGCGTCGGACGCGAGCGGGAAGGTGAGGTTGAACTTCTGGGCGAACTTCTCGATGCGCTTCACCGGGTCCGGCGAGACGCCGATCACCTCCACCCCGAGCCTGCCCAATGCCGGGAGCGCCTCCTGCACGCCACAGGCCTGGACGGTGCAGCCGGGCGTATCCGCCTTGGGGTAGAAATACAGGATGTAGGGCGTTCCGCGCAGGGCCTCGCTCGACACCTCGCGCCCGCCGCTGGCGGGCATGGCGAAGCCGGGGGCGGGCATGCCCGGCACGATGCGGGGGGCGGCGGTGGCTTCGCTCAAGCGGCGGTTCCTTCTGATGGAGCTGTCGCCGGGGAGGGGCCGGCCGGCGATGCGCCCGCCGGTGACAGGGGGCCGAGGTGGCGCTCGAAGGCGGCACGGACCTCCATGGCGGTGCGGCGCATGGTTCCACGCAGCGCGGCGAGGTCAACCGCCTCGCCCTCCGCCAGCAGCGGGGCGCAGGCGCGCAGCAGCATCGCCTCGGCGCTGCCCGGCAACGCCTCCGCCTTCCAGCGCCCCACCGTCAGCCGCAGCACGGACTGGATGGTGCGCCACAGCCGCTCGGCCCGGATCAGCGCCGCCGCCTCCTCCTTCGGCAGCAGCCGGTCCCGCGCCAGCCGGGACAGCGCATCGCGGGTGGTGGGGGCGATGATGCGGGGGTGCTTCCCGGCGAAGGCGCATTGCAGCGCCTGGGCCACGAACTCCACCTCCACCAGCCCGCCGGGCATGGCCTTCACGTCCCAGGCGCCGTCGGGCGGCAGGTCGCGCAGCATCCGGGCGCGCATGGCCACCGCGTCGGCCAGCACGGCGGGCCCCGCCCGGCCAGCGATGCCCGCCTGCGCGGCGGCGGCGATCCGCCGGCGCAGCGCGGCGGGGCCGGCCACGGGGCGGGCGCGGGTCAGGGCCATGCGCTCCCAGGTCCAGGATTCCGTGGCGTGGTAGCGCTCGAAGGAGGCGAGGCTGGTCGCGACCGGTCCCTTGTTGCCCGAGGGGCGGAGCCGCATGTCCACCTCGTAGAGCCGCCCGTCCGCCCCCGGCGAGGTCAGGGCGGAGACGAACTGCGCCGCCAGCCGCGCGAAGTAGGTCGGCGCCGGCAGGGACCGGCCGCCGCCCACGCTCTCCGGCGCGTCGGGCGCATGGTCGTAGATCAGCACGAGGTCGAGGTCCGAGGCCGGCTGCATCTCCCGCCCGCCCAGCTTGCCCATGGCCACCACGGCCATCGCCCCGCCCGGGACCTTGCCGTGCCGCGCGGCGAAGTCGCGGGTGACCACGGGCAGCAGGGCGGTGATGGCGGCATCGGCCAGGGCGCTGCGCGCCTGCCCCGCCGCATCCACGTCCAGCAGCCCCTCCAGCGCCGCGGCGTCGATCTCGAAGCGCCCCTCGGCGACCAGCCGGCGGGCGCCGTCCAGCGCCTCCTCGTAGTGCCGGGCGGCCCCGACCAGGTCGGGCAGGGCGGCGGCGGCCGAGCCGGTGCCGCCCGCCAGCAGCCCCTCCAGCGCCGAGGGGACCCGCGCCAGGTGGTCGGCCAGGGCCGGGGCGGCGCCCAGGATGCCGGCGACGCGGTCCAGCAGATGCGGGTTGCGCTGGAACAGGCTGAGCAACTGCACGCCCGTCGGTTGCTTCTCCAGCAGCGTGTCGAAGCGGGCCAGGGTGGCATCGGGCTCCCGCTGCTTGGCGAAGGCGGCCAGGAGGGCCGGCATGAGCAGGGTCAGCAGCTCGCGTGCCCGCTCGCTGCGCGTGGCGCGGCGGTGGCCGTGATGCCAGCCGCGCACCGCCGCGGAGACGCCGGAGGGGTTGGTGAAGCCCATGCCCTTCAGTGTCTCCAGCGTGGCCGGGTCGTCCTCCGTGCCGGTGAAGACCAGGTTGCCGCCGGCCTCGCCCGACAGGTCCGGCGCGCTCTCGAACAGCTTGCCGTAGTGGCGCGCCACCCGCTGGAAGTGGCCCATCAGCACGGCACCGAACGACTCCACCCCGTCGAAGCCGCAGAAGGAGGCGATCCGGGCCAGCCCGTCCGGGTCCTCGGGCAGCCTGTGCGTCTGCCGGTCGGCCACCATCTGCAGCCGGTGCTCGACGGTGCGGAGGAAGGCATAGGCATCCGCCAGATCCGCCGCCGCCCGCCGGTCGAGCCGGCCCGCCCCCGCCAGCGCCGCCAGCGCGCCCAGCGTGGTGGGGTCGCGCAGCTTGGGGTCGCGCCCGCCCCAGATCAGCTCCAGCACCTGCACGGTGAACTCGATCTCGCGGATGCCGCCGCGGCCGAGCTTCACGTCGTGCCCGGCCACGGCCAGCTCCTCGCCGGCGCCGCGGTTGCCGTGCACGGCGTGGATCTGGCGCTTGATCGAATGGATGTCCGCGATCATCGCGAAGTCGAGGTGGCGGCGCCAGACGAAGGGGCGGATCTCGTCCAGGAAGGCCTGGCCCAGCGCCTTGTCGCCGGCCACGGGGCGCGCCTTGACCATCGCCGCGCGCTCCCAGTTCTGCCCCATGCTGCCGTAGTAGGCGACCGAGGCGGGGATGCTGACGGCGAGCGGCGTCGCGGCGCCGTCGGGGCGCAGCCGCAGGTCGGTGCGGAAGACGTAGCCCTCCTCCGTCCGCTCCTCCAGCAGCTTCACCAG
Source organism: Roseomonas sp. OT10 (assembly GCF_020991085.1). Classification (NCBI taxonomy): domain Bacteria; kingdom Pseudomonadati; phylum Pseudomonadota; class Alphaproteobacteria; order Acetobacterales; family Roseomonadaceae; genus Roseomonas; species Roseomonas cutis. Next base: position 3,078,845 of record NZ_CP087719.1, on the reverse strand, counting down.
CTCCCGCGCCAGCCGCACGCTGGCCGACTGGGCGCGGTCCGGGTCCGGGGCGGCCTCCGGGTCGAACAGCACCATCAGGTCGACGTCGGAGGAGTAGTTCAGCTCGCGCGCCCCCAGCTTGCCCATGCCGAGGATGGTGACGCCGCAGCCGCGCCCGTTGGCCCGCGCCGGGGCCAGCTCGCCCCGCGCCGCCGCCTCGCGCAGCAGCAGGCCGGCCGCCGCCTTGATCGCCGTGTCCGCCAGGGTGGAGAGCGCCCCGGTCACCTTGCCCAGGTCCCACAGCCCGGCGATGTCGGCGGCCGCGATCACCAGCGCGCCCTGGCGCTTGGCCCGGCGCAGCACGGCGCCCAGCGGCCCGCGCCCGGCATCCGCGGCGACGCGGCCGATCGGGTCCAGCACGGTGGCGAAGGTCGCGTCCGGCCCGCGCTCGGCCATGCGCAGCAGCACCTCCGCCTCGCGCAGCGCCAGGTCGGCGAGGTAGGGGCTGTGCCCGCCGAGCGCGGCGAGCAGGGCGCGGCCGGCCTCCGTCCCCGCATAGGCCCGGGCCGCGGTGCCGCGTTCCGCGAAGCCTGCGACCAGACGTTCCGCCGCCGCCGGGTCGAAGGGGGCCGGGGGGCGGGTGGGCAGCTCGGGCATCATGGGACAGTGGTCCCGTGACCGCCGCGGCCGGTCAAGCGGGGGGGCGGCCGACGCCCGGCCCGGCCTGGCGCGTGGTGTGCGGGCTGTGGGCGGTGGTGCACACGCTGGGCCGGGTGGCGATCACCCTGGCCCTGCTCGTCGTCATGGCCCTGGCCGCGCTGGGCTGGCGGCTGCAACAGGGGCCGCTCTCCCTGCCGCCCCTCGCCCGCACGCTGGAGGGATTGGCGGAGCGGGCCGGCCTGCCGGTGGAGATCGGCGAGCTGACCCTGGCCTGGGCCGGCTGGACGGACGACCGGCCGCTGCCGATCCGTGTCCGGCTGGTGGAGGTCGCGCCGGCCGGCCTGGCGTCCGGCGCGCCGCTGCCGCCGGAGCCGGCCGCGCGGCAACCGGGGCGCGCGATGGCGCCGGACCCGGCGGCCCCGGCGCCGGCGCCGCCCCGCCTCTCCATCCCCGAGGCCGAGGTGCATTTCGACCTGGAGCGGCTCTGGCATGGGCAGGTGGTGCCGCAGATGGTGACGCTGCAGCGGCCCTCCCTGGTGCTGGAGCTGGATCGCAGCGGCACCCCGCACCTGGATCTGGATTCGGCCCAGGCCGGCTCGTCGCCGCCGCCGGACGACGCGGCGACGGCGGGCGACCCCATGCGCGACGCCTTCGCCGTGCTGCTGCGCCCCGCCTCGCCGGACAACCCGCTCTCCGCCTTGCGCGAGCTTCGCATCACCTCCGGGCGCCTGCGCATTCTCGACCATTTCAAGGGCGTGGACGTGACGCTGCGGCAGGCGCAGATCGGCCTGATCCGCGCCGAGGACGGGGTGATCCGGGTCGGCGGCAACGCCGTGCTGTCGAGCGGCGGCACGGACTACCGCGCCACCCTCTCCGGCACCGCCACCCCGGCGGCGGAGGGAGTCGCGGGCGCGGTGGAGCTGCGGCTGTCCCTGCCGGCCATGTCCCCGGCGGCGCTGGCCGAGGCGGTGCCGGTGCTGGCGCCGCTCTCGGCGCTGCAGGCCCCGGTGGCGCTGACCTCCTGGCTGCGCCACGTGCCCGACGAGGGCGTCACCGAATCCTCCACCGAGCTGCGCCTCGGGCCCGGCCGGCTGGAGCTGCCGGACGGGGGGCAGGTCGAGCTGGGGCAGGGCCCCGGCGGCCCCGCGGGCGAGGTCGGCCAGCTCTCCCTGCGCTGGCGCCAGCCAGGCGGGGGGGCGCCGCTGCGCGGACGGGGCGAGATGCGCCTGGGCGGCGGCGTGGTCACCCTGCCGGGCGGGCGGGAGGTGGCCTTCCGCGGCGCCGGGGCGGTGGTGGCCGCCCAGGAGGACGCGGTTTCGCTGGAGAGCCTGACCCTCGACATGGAGGCGCCGCAGGGGGCGGTGGGGCCGCCGCCCCGGCTCTCCGTCAGCGGCAGCGCCCGCAAGGACGGGCAGGGCTGGAAGGGGGCGCTGGAGCTGGGGCTGGACCGGCTCGCCGTGCCCGACATCCGCCTCTACTGGCCGGTGGGGGTGGCCGAGGGCGGGCGCTCCTGGATCACGGAGAACCTCACCGCCGGCACCGCGCGGAACGGGCGCTGGCACATCGAGGGCGCCCTGCCCGCCGACGGCTCGGGCTTCCGCCTCAGCGCGGTCAACGGAACGCTGCAGGCGGAGGACGTCACCGTCCACTGGCTGCGGCCGATCCCCCCGCTGGAGCGGGCGCAGGGGACGATCCGCTTCCTCTCGGCGGACGAGATCGTCATCGAGGCCGGCGGGGCGCGGCAGCGCGGCACGGCGCTGGCCGTTCCCACCGCCACGGTGCGGCTGACCGAGCTGGTCAAGGGTCCCGGGCTGGCCAGCATCACCGGCCGGGTCAGCGGGCCGCTGGCGGATGTCTTCCAGCTGATCCGCCACCCCCGGCTGCACCTGTTCGAGAAGCGGCCGCTGGAGGTGAAGGTGCAGGGCGGGCAGGTGGAGGCCGGCCTGGCGATCCGCCTGCCGCTGCTGAACGACCTGCCGATGGAGGAGCTGGACATCCGCGTCCAGGGCCATGTGGCCCGGGCGCGGCTGCCCGACCTGGTGGCCGGCCAGGGGCTGGAGCGGGGCGAGCTGGAGGTGGACGTGACCGCCGAGGGCATGCGCGTCGCCGGCACCGCCGATCTCGGCCCGATGCCCGGGGCGAGGCTGTCGCTGGACGGGGATTTCCGCGCCGGGCCACCCGGCCAGGTCGTGATGCGCGCGCAGGTGGATGGGCCGCTGGACATGGCGAAGGTGGCCGCCCTGGCCCCCGCCGCCGGGGTGGCGCTGAGCGGCCGCGCGAGGCTCTCCATCCAGGCGGAGCAGCGGCGCGGCGGCGAGGCGCGCGTGGCCCTGCGCGGCGACCTGCGCGGGGCGGGGGTGGGGCTCGGCCCCGTGGGCTGGTCCAAGCCGGCCGACGCCGCCGGCACGGCGGAGGCCGTGCTGCGGCTGCAGGGCGAGCGGCTGGCGGCGATCGACCGGCTGGAGGTGGAGGCGCCCGGGCTGGTGCTGCGCAGCCGGGCGGTGTTCGGCGCGGGGTCGCGCCCGGAGCGGCTGGAGATCACCGAGGCGCGGCTGGGCGCGACGCAATTGACGGGCGAGCTGGATTTCCCCGCCCGCCCGACCGATCCCTGGCGGGTCGCCGCGCGCGGCCCGGTGCTGGACCTGCGCGGCATCCTGGATTCGCTCGACGATCTCGGGGGCGGGGAGGGCGACCGGGGCGAGGCGACGCCCTTCGAGCTGGAGAGCCGCTTCGACCGGGTGCTGCTGAAGGGCGGCGAGGTGAGCGGGCTGCGGGCGGAGGTGTCCCGCGACGCGCGCGGCGTGATCCGCCGGCTGCGCCTGACCGGGCGGACGGAGCGCAACCCGGCCTTCGAGGCGCTGGTCACCCCGCGCCGCGGCGGCCGGGACCTCAGCGCCAGGGCCGACGACCTGGGGGAGCTGCTGCGGCTGGCCGGCCAGCCCGGGACCATCAGCGGCGGCCGGCTGGCGGTGACCGGCGCCTGGCGCGGCGAAGGGCCGGAGGCGCCGCTGCTGGGCACCGTCGAGATGACCGGCTTCTCGCTCCACCGGGTGGAGGTGCTGGGCAAGCTGCTGCAGGCGCTGTCGATCTACGGCATCCTCGACGCGCTGCGCGGGCCGGGGCTGCACTTCTCGCGGCTGCACGTGCCCTTCGCCCTGACCCCCGAGGCGCTGGGGATCGAGGAGGCGCAGGCCTACTCCGCCTCGCTGGGCATCACCGCGCAGGGCCGGCTGCTCCGCAGGCAGGAGCGGATCGAGATGGAGGGGACCATCGTGCCCTCCTATGCCGTCAACTCCGCGCTCGGGCGGCTGCCGCTGGTCGGCCGGCTGTTCACGGCGGAGGAGGGGGGCGGGCTGTTCTCCGCCAGCTTCCAGGTCCACGGGCCGCTGGCCGACCCGTCCGTGTCGGTGAACCCGCTGACCCTGCTGGCCCCCGGCGCGCTGCGCGGCCTGCTGGACGGGATGGCGCGGGCGGCACGCTGATCCGCGGCCTGGTCGGTGGCAGCGGGCCTGGAGGCGCCGGGCTTGAGGCCACGGGCTTGAGGCGACGGGCCCGCTGGGGCATGGGCGGTGCATGTCGCGCCCTGTCATCGCCTGCCTCGTCGGACTGCTCGGCTTCGCCCTCTATGTCGGGGCGGTCGTGGCGCTGGGCGACCATCTCATCGGACGGCACTGGGCGTTGCAGGCGCTGTACTTCGTCGTCGTCGGCACGGCCTGGGTCTGGCCGGCGGCGCGGCTGCTGCGCTGGGCCTATGCGCGGTGAGGCCGGCCGATCCGGGCCCGGCCGGGGCGTGGCGGACCCGCGCCCCGCCCCGGTCGTGCGGCCCCGCCGCATGGCGCGGCGAGGCGCGTGCCGTCAGAAGGTGCGGCTGAGATAGGCCATGGCGCGGGCGTCGCAGATCTTCTGCCCGCCGGCGCAGTCGGACTTGCTGATGTTGGTGTCGTAGTAGCCGACGGACAGCGTCACGCCCCAGAACAGCTCCCGCGACACCGCCACCGACCAGTTGGCGAAGTTCGGCAGGCCGTAGCGGTCGTTGCGGTCGATCCACTGGTAGCCGAGGCGGCCGGAGAGGGTGAAGTCGTAGGGCAGGGTCACGTCCGCCCCACCCTCGAGGTAGAAGGCGTTGCGCGATTCGAGCTGGAACTGCGGCGAGTAGTAGAAGGCGCCGAGCAGCTTCACCGGCTCGATCTGGTAGCTGCCCTTGGCCACGAACTCGAAGTAGTTCAGGTCATAGCCGCCGGGCGGCTTGTCGTAGCCCGGATAGGTGTACCAGACCCCCCCGAAGTCGAGCGACGCGGCGCCGAGCTGCATCCGGTAGCCGCCCGCGATGTCCAGCTCCTGCCGCGCCTTGGTGCCCAGGAAGGAGATGTTGGAGGCGAAGGCCCCGATATAGAAGCCGCTTTCGTGCGACAGCTCGACCGTTCCCTGCACGGCGGGACGGTTGCGCGTCTGGCTGACGCCGCGGAACAGGTAGTCGCTGGACACGGCCGGGATCAGGCTCAGGCTCAGGCCGGTCCCTTCGAACTCGATGGCCTTTGCCGGCTGCGTCACCGCCATGCCGCCGATCACGGCAAGTCCTGCAATAAAACGTTGCAAAACTCGTTTCATAAACAGCTCCCCCTCGCACGCGAAGGCGTGCGGCGGGGGCGGTGAAGCAAGTCCCGTGCAAATCTGCTCGGAAGCGAAACCGTGTCGGTGGCGGGATGAGATCGCCAGGCGGCAGTATCTCCGCCGGGGGCCGGGGCCCGTGTGCGACGGGGCGTGACGCTGGCGGGAGGACGGTCCCCGGTGTCCGCGGCGCTCCTCGTTCAGGAGCCGGGCGTGGGCGGTCTTGCCCGGCCCGTCAGCGCTGGCGCAGCCAGAGCGTGAGGAACGCCACGCCCACCATGATCACCACGCCCACGCGGTTCTGCGCGATCCACTCCAGCGCCTGGCCTATCAGCATTCCCGTCTGACCTCCCGGTGGTCCGAACCCTCCCGGCCGCCTGTAGGCTGCACGGGGACGGCGCTCAAGCGGCCGCCGGGCCCGGCCCCGAGGCGCGGAGGCAGGCCGAGGCGCCATTCCAGGGGCGGATCGCCGATCCGACGATGCCCTGCGACAGGACGCTGGCCATGCCGGCCGGGTGGGGCAGTGGCAATCTTGCCTGACGCACTGTGCATTTTGGCCCCGGCTGACCGCCGGGCAAAGAAAAAGCCCCTGGTTTCCCAGGGGCTTTTCTTCCGGCGATTGGTCGGAGCGAGAGGATTCGAACCTCCGGCCCCTGCGTCCCGAACACAGTGCTCTACCAGGCTGAGCTACGCTCCGACATGCGGGGTTCGCCGGTGGCGCCGCTCTTAGCCGCCCTCGGCCGACGGGGCAAGGGCGGGTCGGCACCGACAGGCCGGGCCCTTGCGGAAAGGACAGGCGCAGCGGAGGCTGGCCGGCGCGGTAGGGGAGTATGCGAATGCGAAGCCTGGGTGTTGCGGCGTGCTTCATCGCACTGTGTTGCAGCCTCGCCGCGGCGCAGGGTCTGCCGCCCGGTGCCACCCCGGCCGAAGCCATCAGCCAGCGCAAGGCAGGGCTGCGCGAGATGCAGCGCAACATGGAGGCGATCAAGGCCGCGCTGGATTCGCGCGGCGACCTGGCACCGGTGGCCCAGCGCGCCGCGGCGATACAGGCCTTCTACACGGGCTTCCCCAGCTTCTTCCCGGCCGGTTCGGAGACGGGCGACACAAAGGCCCGGCCGGAGGTCTGGTCGGACCGCGCCACCTTCGAGCGGGCGGCGGCCAATGCCGCCTCCGCCGCCGGCAACCTTCAGGCCGTGGCCGCTTCGGGCGAGGCATCGGCGACCGCGACCGCATTCCAGCAGATGGCGGCAAGCTGCAGCGCCTGCCACCGGAATTTCCGCGCGCGCTGACGGCGGGCCTGGGAGTGGGGGCCTGGGAGTGGCGGCCCGGGGGGAAGGCGGACGGCCCTAGCGGCCGCGCCCCGTCTTCTCCTGCAGGGCGTCGATGCGCTTCGATGCCTCGGCCTTGTTCAGGGAAGGGTCGAATTCCTCCCCTGCCTCCTCGCTGAGCGTCTTGAGGTAGCTGGCCTGGGCCCCCGTCATCTCCTCCTCGCCGGTGGTCCAGTCGTCCGGGTCCTTGACGGCGTTGGAATGGGGATCGGGATGGGCCTTGGGGTCGCTGGCCGCGGCCTGGGTCCTTCGTTGCGCCACAGCGGTTCTCCTGACTGTCTGTTCTCTAAACGTTCGCTGTGGTGCCTGGTTGCTCCCGGACGGATGGACGGGGACGCCGCGGGACGCGACCCTGCCGTCGGGGATCGTGCGCCGCTGGCCGGCGACAGGGCAGGAGGTCCGCATGGGTGGGATGGAGCAGGAAGGGCCGTTGGCGGGGCGGCGCATCGCCGTGCCGGAGACGCGCGAGCTGGAGGTGATGGCACGGATGCTGGAGCGCCAGGGCGCCTCGGTGATCCGCTGCCCCCTGGTGGCCATCCTGGACCTGGAGGACCCGGCGCCCGTCGAGGACTGGCTGCGACGCTTCGTCGCCACCCCGCCCGACGACCTGATCCTGCTGACGGGGGAGGGCCTGTCGCGCCTGCTGGGCGTCGCGCGGCGCGCGGGGATCGAGCCGGACTTCCGCGCCGCCCTGCCCGAGGTGCGCCGGATCGTGCGCGGCCCGAAGCCGACCGCGCGGCTGCGGACGCTGGGCCTGTCGCCCGACATCACCGCCGAGGTCCCGATGACGGAAGGGGTGATCGCGGCCTTGCAGGGGGAGGCGCTGGCCGGGCACCGGGTGGGCGTGCAGCTCTACCCGGACAACCCCAACGATCGGCTGCTGGACTTCCTGCGCAGCCGTGACGCCGAGCCCGATCCCGTCACCCCGTATCGCTATGCCTCCCGGGAGGCCGACGGGCAGGTGGCGGCGCTGATCGACGCCATGGCGGCGGGCGAGGTCGATCTGATCGCCTTCACCTCCTCGCCCCAGCTCCGCCGGCTGCGCGAGGTCGCGAAGGCCACGGGGCGCGAGCCCACCCTGGCGGAGGCGCTGCGCCGGACCCGCATCGCCGCGGTGGGACCCGTGGTGGCGAAGGCGGTGGAGGAGGCTGGCGGCACGGTGGCCATGCAGCCGGACGACAACTTCCACCTCAAGCCCATGGTCAACGAGATCGTCGCCGCGATCGGATAGGCCGGCCAGGGGCCGTGGCGCCCCTCAGGGCGCGGCGCCGTCCGCCCCGAGTCCCAGCCTGGCCCCGACGAAGGCCCCCGTGCGCTCGTAATGCTCGGCCAGCAGGGCGGTGGCGCGTTGCACGTCGCGCTCCAGCGCCGCGCGCGCGATGGCCGCGTGTTCCGCCGCCACGTCCCGCTCCGGATAGGCGACCGTGTTCGCCAGGGCCCGGTAGCGCTGCGCCTCCTCCCGCAGGCGGTCGCAGAAGGCGAGCAGCGGCGGCGCCTCGCAGCCGGCCAGCAGGGCGCGGTGGAAGTCGCGGTGGCAGGCTTCCCATTCGGGGTTGGCGACGAAGCGGTGCGGGTCCAGGGACCGTGCCACCCGCTTCAGCCGGTGCTCCGCCACCAGCAGCTCCTCCTCCCAGGCGCCGCCGCCGTGGGCGATGGCATCGCGCAGCGCCGCGCATTCGGTCAGCACGCGGCTGCGGATCAGCCCGGCGAGCTGGCACGGCGCGGCCTCGGCCACGCGGAAGCCGCGATGCTCCAGCCGCTCCGCCAGGCCCTCCGCCGCCAGCTTCGACAGCGCCTCCCGCATGGGGGAGGGGCCGGCGCCGTAGCTTTCCACCAGGTCGCGCAGCTTCAGCTTCCGCCCCGGCGGCAATCGCCCCGCCAGGATGTCCTCACGCAGCCGCCGGTGGACGGCGGTGGCAAGGGTGGGGTCGCGCCCCCCGGGCAGGGTACCGGCCTGGGACATGGGCATGGAATATTCGGCAAGGTGCCGGTCTCGCAAGCCTTGCCGATATCCTTGCTTGACGAGCCGGGAATTTCGACAAAACTGGACGCGTAAACACCGGAGGAAGCGCCACGTGCGTCTGATCGCGTTCGAGCAGGAGGGCCGCGCCGTCCTCGGCGCCCTGGTGGGCGAGGAGGTGGTCGCCCTGGCCGATGCCGTGCCGGGCCTGCCCGCCGACCCGCTGGCCGCCTTCGCCGCGCTGGACCTGCCCGAAGGCGCCGCCGCGCTGGCCGCGAAGCTGGAGGGCGCGCCGCGCCGCCCGCTCGCCGGCCTCACCCTGCTGCCGCCCATCCCGCGCCCCGGGAAGTTCCTGTGCATCGGGCTGAACTACGTCGAGCACGCGAAGGAGGGGGGCAATGCGATCCCCGACTACCCGGCGGTGTTCATGCGCGGCCCGACCTCGCTGGCGGGGCACGGCCAGCCGCTGATCCGCCCGAAGGTCTCGGACAAGTTCGACTACGAGGCGGAGCTGGTCATCGTGATCGGCCGGCGGGCGCGCCACCTGACGGAAGCCAACGCGCTGTCCTGCGTCGCCGGCTACACCTGCATGAACGAGGGTTCGGTCCGCGACTACCAGCGCAAGGGCGCGCAATGGACCATGGGCAAGAACTTCGAGCAGACGGGCGGCGTGGGTCCTGCCATCGTCACGCCCGACGAGATCCCGCAAGGCCCGAACGCACTGCGCATCACGTCCCGCGTCAACGGGCAGACGATGCAGGATTCCAACACGGCGGACATGATCTTCCCCGTGCCGCGCATCCTCGCGATCCTCTCGGAGGTGATGACGCTGGAGCCGGGCGACATGATCGCGACGGGCACGCCGAGCGGCGTCGGCTATCCGCGCAAGCCGCCCGTCTTCATGAAGCCCGGCGACACGGTGGAGATCGAGATCGAGGGGATCGGCCTCCTCTCCAACCCGATCGCGGCCGAGGAATGATGGCCGCCCCGCGCGTCACCCTCTCCTTCGACAACGGCCCGGAGCCGGGGGCAACCCCGGCCGTGCTGGAGGTGCTGCGCGCGCGGGGAATCCTCGCCACCTTCTTCGTGCTCGGCCACAAGCTGGCGGCGCACCGCGCCCTGGCCGAGCGCGCCCATGCCGAGGGGCACTGGATCGGCAACCACACCTGGCACCATGCGGCGCCCCTGGGCGGCGTGCCGGATGCGGTGGCGCGGGAGGAGATCGCCCGCACCCAGGCGCTGATCGGCGACCTCTCCCACCCCGACCGGCTGTTCCGGCCGCAGGGCGGCGGCGGCGCGCTCGGCCCGCACCTGCTGAGCCCCGCCGCGCTGGACGAGCTGGTGCGCGGCCGCTTCACCCTGGTCCTGTGGAACGCCGTGCCCGGCGACTTCCGCGATCCGGAGGATTGGGTGGACCGGGCCCTGGCGCTGTGCCGCGGCCCCGATCCCGTCGCGCTGGTGCTGCACGACCTGCCCAACGGCGCGATGCGGCACCTGGACCGTTTCCTCGGCCGCCTGGCCGACAGCGGCGCCACGATCGCACAGGACTTCCCGGACTCCTGCGTGCCGCTGCGGCGCGGGGAGGCGACCGGACCGCTCGACCGCTATGTCACTCCTCACGCCGAGGCGGCCGCATGACCCTGATCACCCGACGCGCCCTGCTGGGCGCGGCCCCCTTCCTGGCCGTCCCCGCCCTGGCTGCCCCCGCCCTGGCGCAGGCCCCCTGGCCCGACCGGCCGATCCGGCTGGTGGTCCCCTTCGCCGCCGGCACCACCACGGATATCCTCGGCCGCATCCTGGCCGAGGCGCTGGCGCGGGAGGCGGGGCAGCCCGTCGTCGTGGACAACCGCGCCGGGGCGGGCGGCAATGTCGGCGCCCAGGTCGTCGCCCGCGCGCCGGGGGATGGCTACACCCTGCTGCTGGGCACCAACGGCACGCACGGCATCAACGCCAGCCTCTTCGCCGACCAGGGCTTCGATCCGGTGAAGGACTTCACGCCGATCGCCCCCTTCGTCACCACGCCCACGGTCCTGGGCGTGCCGCCCTCGCTCGGCGTGTCGAGCGTGGCGGAGCTGGTGGCGCTGGCGAAGCGGCGGCCGCTGACCTTCGCCTCGGCCGGGAACGGCACCACCGGCCATCTCTCCCAGGCGCTGCTGAACCTGCGCGCGGGGATCGAGACGCTGCACGTGCCCTACCGCAACGCCGGGCAGGGGGTGACGGACCTGATCGCCGGCCGGGTGGACGGGATGTTCTACCACCCCCTCGGCCTCAAGCCGCATCTCGATGCCGGCACGCTGAAGGCGCTGGCGGTCACCTCGGCGAAGCGGGTGAGCATGCTGCCCGACACCCCCACCATCCAGGAGGCGGGGCTCGACGACTTCGTCGTGGAAGGGCTGTGGAACCTTTATGGCCCCGCCGGGCTGCCGGGCCCGGTGGTCGCGCGGCTCAACCGCGCCACCAACGCCCTGCTGGCCGATCCCGCCGCGCTGGCCAACCTGCGGGCGCAGGGGGTGGAGCCGACCGGCGGCAGCCCGGAGGCGCTGGCCGCGGTGACGCGGGAGCAGATCGCGAAGTGGCGGCCGGTCATCGCCGCCGCCAACATCAGGCCCGACTGACCAAGGGAGCCGGGGACCGGCCGGCAGGGCCGGCCCCGGGGCGGAGGACGACGAAAATGGCCGACCTGGACCAGAACACCGTCACGGATGCGGTGATCGCGCAGATGGCCACCACCCCCGATCCGCGCATGCGGGAGGTGATGGAGAGCCTGGTGCGCCACCTGCACGGCTTCGCCCGCGAGGTGCGGCTGACGCCCGCCGAGTGGCTGGAGGCGATCGCCTTCCTGACCAAGGTCGGCCAGGCCTGCACCCCGATCCGGCAGGAGTTCATCCTGCTGTCCGACACGCTGGGCCTGTCGCGGCTGGTCAACCTGATGGACGACAAGGCCAACCGCGTGGGTGACGCGACGGAAACCAGCCTGCTCGGCCCCTTCTACCGCGAGGCGGCGCCGCACTTCGGCTATGGCGAGAGCATCGCCGTCCACGCCAAGGGACCGGAGATGATGCTGTTCGGCCGGGTGGTGAACGAGGCCGGCGAGGGCGTGCCCGACGCGGTGGTGGAGATCTGGTCCACCGATGCGGAGGGCGCCTACGACCTCCAGGCCCTCGATCCCCAGACCATGGACATGCGCGGCCAGTTCCGCACCGACGCGGAGGGCCGCTACGCCATCCGCACGCTGATCCCGCTGGGCTACTCCATCCCGATGGACGGGCCGGTGGGCGCGATGGTGCGGGCGCAGAAGCGCCACGGCTTCCGTCCCGCGCATATCCACATGCTGATCGGGGCGGAGGGGTATCGCGAGCTGATCACGGCGCTCTACCTGGGGGACGATCCGAACATCGATTCCGACACCGTCTTCGGCGTGTCGGAATCCCTGGTCGTGCAGCCGCGCATGGGGGTGGAGGGCTCGCCCGACCCGTCCGTCCCCGCCATTCGCTACGACTTCCAGATCGCCCGCCGCGCGGCGCACGACACCACCGGGCGTGTCGGCGCCGACCCCTCGAAGGTGGCGGCCGAATAGGGCGCGAAGACGGGACGCATCACGCACCGGCCACGGGCGAAGAACCGGGCCGCAGGAGGAGAGGGTTCATGGAAGGTATCAGCAGGCGCGGCCTCGGCCGGGCCGCCCTGGCGGCAGCCGCCATTCCCGCCGCCATGCCGGGGACCGCGCGCGCGCAGGCCGCCCCGTCCGGGGAGCCGATCCGCATCGGCTGCTCCATGTCGCTCTCGGGCGGCCTGGCCGGCAACGGGCGCCCCGCCGCGATCACGCACCGCATCTGGGCGGAGACGGTGAACGCCAATGGCGGGCTGCTGGGCCGGCCGGTGCAGCTCGTCGTCTATGACGACCAGAGCAGCGGCGCCAACGTGCCGGGCATCTACACCAAGCTGATCGACGTCGATAAGGTCGACCTCGTCGTCTCCGGCTATGCCACCGCCATCATCGCCCCCGCCATGCCGGTGGTGATGCAGCGGGCCATGGCCTTCGTCTCGCTCTTCGGCACGGGCGTGAACACGGACTTCAAGTACGACCGCTACTTCTCCATCAACCCCACCGGCTCCAACGTGAAGGAGACCTTCGCCAAGGGCTTCTTCGACGTCGTCATGGCGATGGACCCGAAGCCGCGCACGGTCGCGCTGGTCAACCTCGACAGCGACTTCCACCAGCGTACGGCGGAAAGCGCCCGCTTCCTGGCGCGGCAGCACGGGCTGCGCGTCGTCTACGACCGCGCCTACCCGCCCAGCACGGTGGACTTCACCCCCATCGTCCGCTCCGTGCAGGCGGCGCGGCCGGATATCGTCTTCGTCGGCTCCTACCCGCCCGACACCGCGGGGCTGCTGCGCGCGGCCAGCGAGCTGCGGGTGAGCTTCGCCATGATGGGCGGCCCGATGATCGGCCCGCACATCACCGCGCAGAAGCTCCAGCTCGGCCCGATCCTGAACAACCTCGTGGTCTGGGACGTCTACGCCCCGGAGCAGACCCTGCAGTTCCCCGGCATGCAGGCGCTGCTGGAACGCTACCAGCCCATCGCCGCGAAGGAGAATGCGGACGCGCTGGGCCACTACGTGCCGCCGCTGGCCTATGCCCAGATGCAGGTGCTGGAGCAGGCGGTGCGGCGGGTCGGGAAGATCGACCAGGCGGCGCTGGCGGCGGACATGCACGCCCACAGCTTCGACACGGTGATCGGGCCGCTCAAGTTCGACGCGATGGGCGAGTGGGTGGAGGAGCGCAACCTCTACACCCAGTACCAGGGCATCCAGGGCAACGGCATCGACCAGTTCCGGCGCCCCGGCACCCAGGTCATCCTCTACCCCCCGCGCTACCGCTCGGGCGAGCTGCGCAAGCCCTACACGGCGGGGGCCTGATGGACCCGGACCTCGCCCTCCTCCTGAACGGGATCGTCTCGGGCCTGCTGCTCGGCGGCCTCTACGCCGCGGCGGCGGCCGGCCTCTCCGTCTCCTTCGGGATGCTGGACGTGGTCAACATCGCCCACCCCGCCTTCATGGTGCTGGGCGCCATCGCCGTCGCGCTGCTCTGGGGCGCGACGGGGCTCGACCCGCTGCTGCTCTCCGTGCTGCTGATGCCCGCTTTCTGGGCGGCCGGCGCGCTGCTCTACGTCGCCTACCACCACTTCTTCGAACGGCGGGGCGACGAGGCGATCCAGGGCCTCGCCTTCTTCTTCGGCGTGATGTTCATCATCGAGGTCGGGCTCGTCCTCGCCGTCGGGCCGGAGCAGCACTTCGCCGACGCATCCTATGCCAACACGACCTGGCGGCTGGGCGAGATCGACCTGCCGCTGCGCATGCTGGTCCCGGCGATGGTCGCGCTGGCCGCCATCGGCGCGCTGGCGCTGTTCCTGCGCCACAGCTTCACCGGCCGCGCCATCGCCGCCGTGTCGCAGGACCGCGAGGCGCTGCGGCTGCTGGCCATCGACCCGGTGCGGATCAAGCGCCTCGCCTTCGGCATCTCCATCGCCCTGGCCGCCCTGGCCGGCGGGGCGCTGGTGGTGGTGCAGCCGGTCGATGCCTGGTCCGGCCATGTCTTCATCGGCCGCGTCTTCGCCGTGGTGATCCTGGGCGGGCTCTCCTCGCTCGGCGGCTGCGTGCTGGCGGCGCTGGCCTTCGGCGTGGTGGAGAACGTGACCGCCACCTTCTACGGCCCCTCCTGGTCGCCCGCCGTCGCCTTCGGCATCCTGCTGCTGGTGCTGGCGGTGCGGCCGCAGGGCCTGTTCGGACGCACGGCATGAGCGGCGCGGCCCTTCCCGCCGCCCCGGGGCTCGCGGTGCCGCGCCGCATGGGGCACGGCGCCTTCTGGCTGGCCAGCGCCGCCGTCGCGCTGCTGCTGATCGCGGCGCTGCGCGCGCTGGGCAGCGAGTACGCCTATTTCGCCGCGACCTTCGTGCTGCAGTACGTCGTGCTGGCGACGGCCTGGAACATCCTGGGCGGCTATGCGGGCTATGTGAACTTCGGCGCCGCCGCCTTCTTCGCCACCGGGGCCTATGCCACCGTCGCGGCGGGCAAGGCGCTGGGCCTGCCGCTGCTGCCCTGCATCGCCGTCGCCGCCGTGGTGGGCGGGGCGCTGGGGCTGGGGACGGGGGTGCTGACGCTGCGGCTGCGCGGCGCCTACTTCGCCATCGCCACCCTCTGCCTGTCCGTCGTGCTGCAGACCCTCGTGGTGAACTGGAGCTATGTCGGCGGCTCGCGCGGCGCCTATGTCATCCGCCCGCGCGACGTGCCCTGGCCCTTCGACACCTATGGCGGCTTCCTCTGCGCCGTGATGGTGGTGCTGGCCGTCGGCGCCGTCGCCATCGCGCGCACGGTGGAGACCTCGCGCCTCGGGCTCGGCCTCGCTGCCCTGCGCGACGACGAGGCGGCGGCGGAGGCGGCGGGCGTGCCCACGCTGCGCCTGAAGCTGGTCGCCACCACGCTCAGCGGCGCGCTGATGGCGGTGGCGGGCGCGCCCCTGCCGTATCTCGGCTCCTACATCGAGCCCAACTCCGCCTTCGGACTCGCCTATGGCGTCAACGCCATCGCCATGCCGCTGATCGGCGGCACGGCGAGCTGGGCGGGGCCGGTGATCGGCGCGGTGCTGCTCGCCTCGCTGCAACAGGCGGCGACGGTGACCATCTCCTCCGCCGCCAACCTGATGATCGTGGGCGTGGTGCTGGTGGTCTTCGTCTGCGCCGCGCCGCACGGCATCATCGGCCTGTTCCGGGGGCGGCGCTGATGGGCGACGTGATCCTGCGCGCCGAAGGGGTAGGCAAGCGCTTCGGCGGCTTCACCGCGCTCTCCGGCGTGGCGCTGGAGGTGCGGGCGGGCGAGCGGCTGGGGCTGATCGGGCCGAACGGCTCGGGCAAGAGCACCTTCACCAACTGCCTCGCCGGCGCCTTCCCCAGCCATGACGGGCGCTTCACCTTCCGGGGCGAGGCCCTGGCCGGGCTGAAGCCGCACGAGCGCGCGCGCCGCGGCCTGGCGCGCACCTTCCAGCTTCCCCGCCCCTTCCGCGGCCTGACGGTGATCGAGAACGTCCGCGTTCCGCTCTCCTATGCCGGCCGCCACGCGGCGACGGACGAGCAGGCGATGGCCTGCCTGGAGGGGGTGGAGCTGGCGGGCAAGGCGCACCGCCTGCCGCGGGAGCTGACCCAGGTGGAGCTGCGCCGGCTGGAGCTGGCCCGCGCGACTGCGCTGAAGCCGGAGCTGCTGATCGCGGACGAGGCGATGGCCGGGCTCTCCCATGCCGAGGTCGACCAGATCCTGGCGCTGCTGTTCCGGCTGAACGCCGGCGGCACGACGATCATCATGATCGAGCATGTGATGCGCGCCGTCACCGAGTTCTCCCAGCGCCTCGCCGTGCTGGTGGCGGGGCGGAAGGTGGCGGATGGCGAGCCGAAGGCCGTCCTGTCGATGCCGGAGGTCGAGGAGGCCTATCTTGGCCGCTAGCCTGCTGATCGAGGGGGTGGACGCCGCCTATGGCGCGGTGCGGGCGCTGGACGGCGTCTCGCTCGCCGTGGCGCCGGGCGAGACGGTCGCGCTGCTGGGCACCAACGGCAACGGCAAGACGACGCTGATGCGCTGCATCCTCGGCCTGCTGCGGCCCGCGCGCGGGCGGATCGCGGCGACGATCGACGGGGTGGAGACCGAGCTGGTCGGCCGCTCGCCGGAGGAGATCGTCGATCTCGGCATCGCCATCGTGCCGGAGGGGCGGCGGCTCTTCCCGCGCCTGTCGGTGGAGGAGAACCTGCTGCTCGGCGCCTATCGCCGCAGCGCCCGCGCCGCGATCCCGCGCAACCTCGACTTCTGCTACGACGCCTTCCCCCGGCTGAAGGAACGCCGCTCCCAGGCGGTGGGCAGCATGAGCGGCGGCGAGCAGCAGATGGTGGCGCTGGGCCGCGCCGTGATGTGCGCCCCGCGCATCCTGCTGGTGGACGAACCCTCGGTCGGCCTGGCGCCGATCCTCGTCGCCCGCACCATGGAGAAGATCGCGGAGCTGAAGGAACGCCTCGGCCTCACCGTCCTGATGGCGGAGCAGAACTTCCACCAGGCGATCCGCATCGCCGACCGCGGTTACGTTCTCGTCCATGGCCGCGTCGAGTTCCAGGGCGATTCCCCCGCGGCGCTGGGCGACAGCGATCTGGTCCGCAAGTTCTACCTGGGATTGTGACGGCGATGACCCTGCAAGGCTGGAAGCTCGGCTGGATCGGCGTCGGCCGCATGGGCACGCCGCTCTGCCGCCGGCTGCTGGAGGCGGGGGCGGACCTCGCCGCGACGGACCCCGACCAGGGCCGCCTCGCCGCCCTGGCGCCGGAGGGGCTGCGCGCCATGCCGGGCGTGGGCGCGCTGGCGGCGGAGGGCGACGTGCTGCTCTCCATGGTGCCGGACGATGCCGCCCTCCTCGCCGTGGCGGGCGAGCTGGCGTCGGCGCTGCGGCCGGGGCAGGCGTGGATCGACCTCAGCACCGTCTCCCCGGCCGCCTCGGCACGGGTGGCGGCGATGGTGGCCGGAAGCGGCGCCGGCTATCTGCGCTGCCCCGTCTCCGGCAGCACGGCGACCGCCGCCGCCGGGGCGCTGACGATCTTCGCCAGCGGCCCGGAGGCAACGCTGGACCGCTGCGCCCCCGTCCTGGCCGTGCTGGGCAAGGAGGTGCTGCGCTGCGGCCCGGCCGAGGAGGCGCGGGCGGTGAAGCTGATGGTCAACCTCGTCGTCGCCCTCACCCCCGTCCTGATCGGCGAGGCGATGGGGTTCGGGGAACGGCTGGGGCTGGGCCGCGAGGCCATGGTGGAGGCGCTGTCGCGCAGCGTCGTCGCCTCGCCGCTGCTGGCCTACAAGGCGGCGATGCTGACGGCGCGGGACTGGACGCCGGCGGCCGACCTGGACCTGATCGCCAAGGACCTCGACCTCGCCCTCGCGGTCGGCCAGCGGGAGGGCGCGCCGCTGCCGCTCGCCGCCCTGGCGCGGCAATTCGCCGCCGCCTTCCAGGGGAGCGGCGAGGGCGGGCTGGACTTCTTCCGCCTCGCCACCTGGCCCGAGCGGATGCTCGCGCCCAATCCACGCTGAGGGACCGCCGATGAGCACGCACGAAGAGACCATCCGCGCGCTGGAGGCGCGGCGCTACGCCGCCATGCGCCAGGGCGACGCCGCGGCCCTGGGCGCGCTGCTGTCCGACCGGCTCGTCTACGCCCATTCCAACGCCACCACCGACAGCAAGGCGAGCTACCTCGGCACGCTGGAGGGTGGCAGCCTGCGCTACCTCGACATCCGCTTCGAGACGGAGCAGGTGCTGGAGGCCGGGCCGGATTGCGCCGTCGCCCTGGGCCGGATGAGCGCCGACATCATCCGCTATGGCGGCCCGCGCTCCATCGCCGCCATGACCTGCGCCGTCTGGGCGCGGGAGGGCGAGGCGTGGCGCCTGCTCGCCTACCAGCCCACCGCCCTTCCCCAGCCCGAGGCCAAGCCATGACGAACACGCTTCTCCCCACCACCGTCGTCGGCAGCTACCCGCAGCCGGACTGGCTGGTGGACCGCGGCGTGCTGGCGCAGAACCTCGTGCCGCGCGTGCGGATGAAGCAGATGTGGCGCGTGGCCGAGGATGCGCTGGAGCAGGCGCAGGATGACGCGACGCTGGTCGCCATCCGCGACATGGAGCGCGCGGGCATCGACATCGTGACGGATGGCGAGATCCGGCGGGAGAGCTACTCCAACCGCTTCGCCCTGGCGCTGGACGGGGTGGACGTGGACAACCCCGCCCGCACCATGGGCCGCGCCGGGAAGGAGACGCTGGTGCCGCGCGTGGTCGGCCGCATCCGCCGCAACCGGCCGGTGGAGGTGCGCGACGTGGAGTTCCTGGTCGCCAACACGGACCGGGCGACCAAGATCACCCTGCCCGGCCCCTTCACCCTGTCGCAGCAGGCGGCGGACGAGTTCTACCGGGACGAGGAGGCGATGGCGATGGACTACGCCGCCGCCGTGAACGAGGAGGCGAAGGACCTCAAGAAGG
The DNA here is from genome assembly GCF_020991085.1 of Roseomonas sp. OT10. Classification (NCBI taxonomy): domain Bacteria; kingdom Pseudomonadati; phylum Pseudomonadota; class Alphaproteobacteria; order Acetobacterales; family Roseomonadaceae; genus Roseomonas; species Roseomonas cutis. The sequence continues at coordinate 3,060,262 of NZ_CP087719.1, read as the reverse complement.
CGGGTGTGGACATCATCCAGTTCGACGAGCCCTGGATGCAGGCCCGCCCGGAGGCCGCCGCCCGCTTCGGCGTGAAGGCGCTGAACCGCGCGCTGGAGGGGATCGGGGGCACCACCATCGTCCATCTCTGCTTCGGCTATGCGGCGGTGGTGAAGGACAAGCCCTCCGGCTACTCCTTCCTGCCGCAGCTCGCCGATTGCGACGCGGCGCAGATCTCCATCGAGGCGGCGCAGCCCAGGCTGGACCTCGGCGTGCTCGATGCCCTGGCCGGCAAGACCATCATGCTCGGCGTGATCGACCTGGGCACGCCCGACGTCGAGACGCCGGAGGTGGTCGCCGACCGCATCCGCGCCGGGCTGCGTCACCTGCCGGCGGAGCGGCTGGTCGTGGCGCCGGATTGCGGCATGAAGTACCTCCCGCGCCCCCGCGCCTTCGGCAAGCTGCGCGCCATGGCGGAGGGCGCGGCCATCGTGCGGCGCGAACTGGCGGGCTGAACCTCGGTCACGCCGGGGGCGCCCCGCGCGGGGGCGGCCCCCGGCCGCGCCGGACGGGCCCGCGCCGTGTGGCGCCCTCCTGTCAGAAGCTGGCGCGGCCGCCCGACAGGTCGAAGGTGAAGCCGGTCGTGAAGCTGCATTCGGGCCCGGCCACCCACGCCACCATGGCCGCCACCTCCTCCACCTGCGCCAGCCGGCCGAGGGGGATGCGTCCACGCGCCTCGGCGATGAAGTCCGGCGTCATGCCCTGCAGCAGCTCGGTCTCGGCCATGGCGGGTGCGACGCAGTTGACCAGGACGCCGCGCCCCGCCGTCTCCCGCGCCAGGGACTTGGTCAGCGCGATCACCCCTGCCTTCGCCGCGGCATAGGCGCAGATCCGGGGCGTCCCCTCCTTCCCGGCGAGGGAGGCCATGTTGACGATCCGGCCACTGGCGCGGGCCAGCATTCCGGGCAGGACGGCGCGGCACCCGTGGAACACCCCGCCGAGGTTCACCGCCAGGACCCGTTCCCACGCATCCGGCGGGTAGTCCCAGCCATGGGCGATCGGCCCGCTGATCCCCGCATTGTTCACCAGGATGCCGATGGGACCCAGGCCGGCCTCCGTCCTCGCCAGGGCGGCGGCCACCGCTTCCGGGGAGGTGACATCCACGGTGCAGGCCAGGCCCGGACGCCAGCCGGCTTCGGCCAGCGGCGCCAGGTCGAGGTCCCAGACGGCCACCCTGGCCCCGTCCCGGGCCAGGCGGCGGGCGATGCCGAGGCCCAGGCCGCGCGCGCCGCCCGTCACCACCGCCACCTGTCCCGAGAGCGGTCCGGGGGGAGGGGTCATCGTGCCGCCCGCCATCAGACGCGGTGCAGGTGCATGCCGCCATCGATGGCGAAGGCGGCGCCGGTGGTGAAGGGAATGTCGCCGGCGGCCAGGGCGGCCACGGCGCGGCCGACATCCTCGGGCTGGCCCCAGCGCCGGATCGGCGTCGCGCCCTCCGTGACCAGCCGGTCGTAGCGTTCGCGGGCCCTTGCCGTCATCGCCGTGTCGATCAGGCCGGGACGGATCTCGTGCACCGCGATCCCGGCCTCGCCCAGCCGCGCCGCGAAGAGCTGCGCGGCCATCGCGGCGGCCGCCTTGGACATGCAGTAGTCGCCCCGGTTCGGCGCCACCAGCCGGGCGTTGGAGGAGGTGACGAAGGTGATCGAGCGCGGCGTCCCGGGCGGCGTGTCCCGCAGCATGCGTCGCGCCGCGGCCTGGGTCAGGAAGAAGGTGCCGCGCGTGTTGACCGCGAAGAGCCGGTCGTAGCTCTGCGGCGCCAGCTCCAGCAGGTCGCCCAGGGCCAGGGTGGCGAGCCCGGCATTGTTCACCAGGCAGTCGAGCCGGCCGAAGGCATCGTAGACGGCCTCGACCAGGCCGTCGTGTCGGGCGATCTCCGCGATATCCGCGGCGACGAAGCGGGCGTCCGCGCCCCGTTCGGCCAGGCCGTGCAGCGTCACCCGCGCCTCCGCATCCTGTTCCAGGTCGGCGATGACGAGGTCGAAGCCGCGCTCGGCCAGGGCCCAGGCGATGGCCCGGCCGATCCCGCGCCGGCCGCCCGTGACCAGGGCGGCGGGACGGCCGCCGTGCCCCACGGCGCCGCTCACCCGCCCATCGCCCGGCGCCACAGCCCGGCCATGGAATCGAAGGCACGCTGCGCCACGGCCACAGGGTCGAGCAGGCGGTAGTGGTCGCTCAGCACCTCCACCGAATAGTCACCCGCATAGCCGATCGCCTCCAGAGCCCGGACGTACTCCTCCAGCGGCAGCATGCCCTCGCCGGGGAAGAGCCGGTAGGAGCGGCTGACCTCGGGGATGTCGAGGCGGGTGTGCGGCAGGTCCGCCAGCTCGGCCAGGAAGACCTTCGCCGGGTCGATGTCGCGGATCGCGTCGAAGGGCAGGCCAAGCGCGCCGATATGCGACGCATCCAGCATCAGCCCCACGCCGGGATGGTCCAGCCGCCGGACGATCTCCCAGCCCTCGCGGTAGTCGGCGAGGTGCGTCGCCCAGGAGAGGGATTCGAAGGCGATGCGCATGCCGCGCGCCACGGCGAGGTCGCCCAGCCGGCCGAGATCCTCAAGGATCATGCCCGTGTCGCCGGAGCTGGCAGGGTCCGTGTTGGCGGCGAGGGCGACGGTGTCGGCCCCGGTCAGCACGCCGAGGTCGAGGATCTGCGCAGCGATCCCGAGGCGCTGCTCGATCTGCCCGCGGGGCGCGCCCTCCAGGTCGCGCAGCAGCTGGAAGATCGAGACGCGCAGCCCGGAATCGCGGAGCAGGCCCAGCGTGTACTCCACCCCGCGCAGGCTCTCGAACAGGTCGCGGCCGAGGAACTCCGTCGCCCCGAAGCCCGCGCGCCGGATCGCCTCCAGCCGGCCCGGCAGCTCGCCGCCGAGGAACAGGGTCGTGGCGCCGAAGCGCCGCGCGGGAACGTCACCTGTCATGCCCGTCCCCCCTGGCCATGTTGCCGCGGCATGTCGTGCCCCCTCATGCTGTGGTGACCGCCGCGGCCGCCATGGCGGCATGGCGCGCGGCGCGATAGCCGAAGACCAGGGCCGGCCCGATGGTGGTGCCCGGCCCCGGGTAGGTGCCGCGCATGAGCGAGGCCATGTCGTTGCCCGCGGCATAGAGCCCCGGCACCGGCTTCCCGTCCGGGCGCAGCACCCGGGCCTCCGCATCCGTCGGCAGCCCGGCCGCCGTGGCGAGATCGGCCGGCCAGACCGCGACAGCGTGGAAGGGAGGGTGGTCGATCGGGCCCAGGCAGGGGTTCGGCCGCTGCCGCGGATCGCCGTTCTGCCGGTTCAGCCGGGTCGAGCCCTTGCCGAAATCCTCGTCCACGCCGCGCGCGGCAAGGTCGCCGTGCCGGGCGATGCTGGCCGCAAGCCCTTCCGGATCGACGCCGATCCGCCGTGCCAGCGCCTGCGGCGTCGCGGCCGAGTGCAGGTAGCCGGCGCGCCGGAAGCGCCGGCGGGACAGGCTGCGCGGATGGATCAGCCCCAGCCCGTAGCGGCGCAGGGCGCGGTCGTCGCAGACCAGCCACGCCGGACGGTCCGGCCCGTCGCCGAGGGGACCGAGCATGGCGGTGACCACGTCGTGGTAGGACAGGCCCTCGTTCACGAAGCGCGCGCCGCGGCCGTTCACCAGGATCACCCCGGGCTTGGCGCGGTCGAGGATGATGTGCGGGAAGGCCACCTCGCCACCGCCCGTGCGAAGCACGGAGGTCGGCATCCAGAAGGCGCCGCTGCCCTGTCCCGCGGCATCGGGCCGTGCCCCCGCCGCCGCCGCGAGATCGAAGCCGTCCCCGGTGTTGTCCGGGCAGGCCACGCTGCGCGGCACCTGGGCCGCGGGGCGGAGCAGGCGCCGGCGCCAGTCCGGGCTGCCGGAGAAGCCGCCGGTCGCCAGCACCACCCCGCGCGCCGCCTGGACGGCCTGGCGCCGCCCATCCGGGCCGAGCAGCACCGCCCCCGTCACGGCGCCATCCGCCAGCAGCAGCCGCTCCGCCTGCGTCTCCAGCCGGATCGTCACGCCGTGATGGCGCAGGCTGGCCAGCAGGCGGCCGACCAGGGCCTGGCCCATCACCAGCCGCGTGCCGCGCGGGTGCGCCAGCCGGTCGCGCGCATGCCGCGCCAGGATGGACAGGGCGCGCCGCAGGGCCGCGCGCGAGGCGAGGGGATGCAGCAGCGCGTCGATATCCGGCTTGCCGACCATCATGCCGCCCAGGATGGTGAAGCCGGGCCGGGGCGGGCGGATCAGCGCGAGGTCGGGACCCAGGCGCCGTCCGTCGAACTCGGCCGCCACCAGCGCCCGCCCGGCGGCCGCCGCGCCCGGGCCGTCCCGGTAGTCCGGCGCCAGGGGCGGCAGGAGGAAGCGCAGCTCCGAATGGGCCTCCAGGAAGCGGATCGCCTCCGCCCCGCCGGCGAGGAAGGCGGCGCGCAGGCCATGCGGATCTTCCGTGCCCATCAGCCCGTCCAGGTAGGTGCGCGCGGCGGGAAGGTCGTCCTCCACCCCGGCGCGGCGTGCGTGATCGGTGCCGGGCACCCAGGCGGTGCCGGCGGAGTAGGCCGTGGTGCCGCCGAGCCAGCGCGCCTTCTCCACCAGCAGGACGCGCAGGCCCAGCGCCGCGCCGGCCAGCGCCGCCGCCATCCCCGCGCAGCCGGCGCCGAGGACCAGCAGGTCCACCGCCTCCGCCGCCGGCTCTGCCTCCGCCATGCCCGGACCGGCTCGGCCTGCCTGGCCTACTCCTCCACCCGGAAGCCGGACTCCGCGACGATCGGGCCCCAGCCGTCGCGTTCGCGCCGGATGCGGGCGGCGAACTCCTCCGGCGTGCTGGTCGGGATGCGGTATTCCAGCTTCTCCATCGCCGCGCGCAGCTCCGGCTTCGCCGCCGCGGCCTGCACCGCCTGGTGCGCCGCGGCCACGATCGGCGCCGGCGTGCGCGCCGGCAGGAAGAGGCCGAACCACTCCTCGCTGGTCAGGGTCGGGAAGCCCTGCTCGGCATAGGTCGGCACGTCGGGCGCACGGGCGGAGCGCTCCGCGGTGGAGACGCCGATGATCTTCAGCTTGCCGGCGCGGTACAGCTCCGTCGCCTCGCCGAGCACGCAGCTGATGGCGGGGATCTGCCCGCCGAGGAGATCCTGCAGGCCCGGCGTCGTGCCGCGATAGGGCACGTGCGCCATCGGCACGCCGAGCGCCTTGCCGATGCTCAGACCCATGAAATGCGCCCAGGTGCCGGCGCCGGCGGAGCCGAAGGGAACCTCGCCGCCGCGCTTCCTGGCCCAGTCGGCGAACTCCTTCAGGTCGCGCGACGGGTTGTCGGCGCCGACCGCCAGCACCTGGGCATAGGTCACCAGGGGGCTGACCGGGATGAAGTCGTCCAGCGTGTAGTTCAGCTGGCGGTAGATGTGCGGGTAGAGGGTGAGCTGCCCGGCGGGGGACTGGATCAGCGTCGCGCCATCCGGGGCGGCGGCCTTGCCGGCTTCCAGCGCCAGCCGCCCACCCGCGCCCGAGCGCGCTTCCACGATCACCTGCGGCGCGTAGACGTCGCGCATGTGCTCGGCATAGAGCCGGGCGACCGTGTCGCTGGAGCCGCCGGGCGGAAAGCCGTTGAGGATGCGGGCGACGCGGTTGATCGTCTGCGCGCCTGCGCCGCCGGCCGTGACGGCCGCCGCCGCCAGGCCGAATGTGGCGCGTCGAGTGATCCTGGCATGCATCGCCGTCCTGTCCTCCCTTCGGGCACGCCGGTGCTACGGCGCATGGTCGTGCCGGTTTCGGCCCGCCGGTCGGGGTGCCGCGGGTTCGCGGCGGCCTCCGGCATCGTTCGCTCGTACGTATCGCGGTGCCTGAGCGGCTCCGCGCCTTCCTGGACGTGGAAGATGTTATATCTCATAAGATAGCACGTCAACGATCCCGTGTGTCGCGGGGGGACGGCTTCCTCGGCGCAACCGCCTCCGGTAACACAGGCGGATGGCAGCCCGACCGAAAGCCCTTCCCCGCGCGGCCCGTGCCGCGGCGCCCGCCCCGGATGCCGGCGGGCCGACCGAAGCGGCGGAGGTCGATCTCTCGCCGCTGGACACGCATCTCGGCTTCCTGATGCGCATCGCGCAGCAGCGGATCTTCGACGAGTTCCACCAGCGCTTCAGCCCGCACGGGCTGACGCCCGCGCGCTATGCCGTGCTGGCCCTGCTCTCGGCCAATCCCGGCGCGCGCCAGGTGGCGCTGGCCAATGCGCTGCAGATCAAGCAGTCCAACTTCGCGGTCCTCATCGCCGCGATGGAGGCCGACGGGCTGGTGCAGCGCCACGCGGACGCGCGGAACCGCCGGGCCAACATGCTGCGCCTCAGCCCTGCCGGCGCCGCCGCCTTCGCGACCCTGTCGCGCGCGGTGCTGGCGATGGAGGCGGAGTTCGCGCAGCGCCTGACCGTGCGGCAGCACGAAGCGATCCTGGCGGGGCTGCGCCGATTCCTGGCGTCGTGACGCTTTGTCCTTGCGGCCGGCCGGGCACCCGTTTATTGTTATAAAGCATAAGATATGACAGGGCCGCGGCGGCGGCCCGGGCGGCGGGGGAGGCGAGAGGATGTCGGCGCAGGCCACGGACACGCAGGCAGGCGAGCCCGCCGAAGCCGTCACCTACGCGCTGCGGGGTGACGTGGCCTGGATCGGGCTGAACCGTCCGGCCAAGCGCAACGCCATCCACGACGCGTTGCTCGCGGCGCTGGAGCAGGCGGTGCGCCGCGCACAGGCGGAGGCGCGGGTCGCGGTGGTGTTCGGGGAGGGGCCGGCCTTCTGCGCCGGGCTCGACCTGTCCGAGCATCGCGCCCGCACGCCGGAGGAGGTGTTCCACCATTCCCGCGGCTGGCACGCCGTCTTCTCCGTGATCCGGCGCGGGCGCATCCCGGTGATCGCCGCGCTGCACGGCGCCACCGTCGGCGGCGGGCTGGAGCTGGCCACGGCATGCCACCTGCGCGTCGCCGATGCCACCACCTTCTTCGCCCTGCCCGAGGGGCAGCGCGGCATCTATGTCGGCGGCGGCGCCTCGGTGAACGTGGCGCGGCTGCTCGGCGCCTCGCGGATGGCGGACATGATGCTGACCGGCCGGGTTCTGGACGCCGCCGCGGCGGAGCGCGCGGGGCTGGTGAACTACCTCGTGCCGGAGGGCCAGGCGAAGGAGAAGGCGGCGGAGCTGGCGGCGAAGGTCGCCACCATGGCGCCGCTGACGGTGATGGGCGTGCTGCACGCCCTGCCGCGCATCCAGGACATGAGCGAGGAGGATGGCCTCTTCGTCGAGAGCATGATGGCGGCGCTGGCCCAGACCGGCCCCGAGGCCGCCGCGCGCTTGGAGGCCTTCGTCGCCAAGCGGGCGGCGCGGCTGGCGGAGCCCGGGGCCTAGCGGGTGGCGTGAGGAACGGCCCGCGTCGTCGGGCCTTGGGCATCGGCGGCACCCCGGAGGGAACCGGGGGCCGCGGGAGGAGGAGAAGAGGAATGTCGGAGACCGTGGAGCCGGCCTGGATTCCTGCTGCCGGCGAACCCGTGCGGACCTTCTCGGAGCCGCAGGTGGTGGTGGAGCCGCGTCCCGGCGGCGACTGGGTCGTGCGCTCGCCGCGCCCGCTCCCGCCCCACGAGCCGCTGATCACGCGCCACCTCTTCCGCTGGGCGGAGCAGGCGCCCGACCGCCCCTTCCTGCGCCGGCGCGACCCGGCGGGCGGCTGGCGCGGCGTCTCCTATGCCGAGGCCGCGGCGACGGTGCGGCGGATCGCGGGCGCCCTGCTCCGGCTGGGGCTGGGGCTGGGGCCGGACCGGCCGGTCGCGGTGCTGTCCGGGAACGCGATCGAGCATGCCCTGCTCGGCCTCGCGGCGCAGTCCGTGGGCATCCCCTATGCCGCGGTCTCGCCACCCTACAGCCTGGCCGATCCGGAGATGGGCAAGCTGCGCCACGTGCTGGCGAAGCTGACGCCCGGCCTGATCCATGTGGACAGCGCGGCGCCCTTCGCCCGGGCCCTGGCGCTGGAGGAGGCGCGCGACGCGCTCGTCTACGCCACCGACCCGGCCGGGGTGGAGCGGGCCCGGCCCTTCGCGGCGCTGCTCGACGGGCCGGAGGATGACGGCGCCGTCGGGCGCGCCATGGCGGCGGTGGACCCGGACGCGCCGGCCAAGCTGCTCTTCACCTCCGGCTCCACCGGCATGCCCAAGGGGGTGATCGCCACGCACCGGATGATGGCGGCGAACCAGGAGCAGATCGCCGAGGCCTGGACCTTCCTGCGCCAGGAGCCGCCGGTGCTGCTGGACTGGCTGCCGTGGAACCACGTCTTCGGCAACAGCAAGAACCTGAACATGGTGATCCGCCACGGCGGCACGCTGTGGATCGACGACGGCCGCCCGATCCCGGGCGAGTTCGAGCGGACACTGGAGAACCTGCGCGAGGTCTCTCCCACCATCAGCTTCAACGTGCCCAAGGGCTACGAGCTGCTGATCCCCCGGCTGGAGGCGGACGCGGCGCTCGCGCGCTCCTTCTTCGCGCGGCTGCGGCTGATGTTCTATGCCGGCGCCGCCCTGCCGCCGCCGCTCTGGCGCCGGCTGGAGGCGCTGGCGGCGACGCACGGGGCGCAGGGCGGGGTGCACATGGTCTCCTCCTGGGGACTGACCGAGACGGCGCCGGCCATCCTCATGGCGCATGCCGCCGGTGCCGCGGTGGGCTGCATCGGCACGCCGCTGCCGGGGGTGGAGCTGCGCCTGGTCCCGGAGGGCGACAAGCTGGAGGCACGGGTGCGCGGCCCCAACATCACCCCGGGCTACTGGCGCGAGCCGGAGGCGACGGCGGCGGCCTTCGACGAGGACGGGTGGTTCCGCACGGGCGACGCGCTGCGCTGGGTCGATCCCGCGCATCCGGAGCAGGGCTTCCTGTTCGACGGAAGGCTGACGGAGGACTTCAAGCTCTCCACCGGCACGCGGGTGAATGCGGGGGCGGTGAAGATCCGGGCGCTGGCCGCCCTGGCCGGGGCGGTGCGCGACCTGCTGGTGGTGGGCGAGAACCGCGAGGAGATCGGCCTCCTCCTCGTGCCGCACGAGCACCACCGTGCGGAACTGCGCGACCCCGACACCGCCGCCGCGCTGGGGCGCGAGGTGGGCCGGGCGCTGCACGCGATGAACGAGGGGGAGCCCTCCTCGCGCCGCATCGGCCGGGCGCTGTTCCTGGTGGAGCCGCCCTCCCTGGCGAAGGGCGAGATCACCGACAAGGGCTCGCTGAACGCGCGCGCCATCCTGCGCCACCGGCCGGAGGTGCTGGCCGCGCTCTACGGCGACGCCGACCCGGCGGTGATCCGGCCGTGAGCCAGGCCGCGACCCTGGCGCTGCTGCTCGACCGCGTCGTGGACGGGGTAGAGGCGCGGCCGGATGCGGAGACGACCGCCGCCGTGCTGGAGGAGGCGGAGCGCTTCGCCCGCGACCGGCTGGCGCCGCTGGCCGCCGTCGCCGACCGCGAGGGCTGCCGGCTGGAGGGCGGCCGCGTCCGCACCGCCACGGGCCACGCGGCCACCTGGCGCGACTTCGCCGGGGGCGGCTGGGCCGGGCTGGCCTCGCCCGAGACGGCCGGCGGCGCCGGGCTGCCTCTGGCGGTGGCGAGCGCGGCGCAGGAGGTCTTCGACGCCGCCAATCCGGCCTTCGGCATGCTGGCGATCAACGCCCGCTGCGCCAGCCGCCTGCTGGTGCAGCAGGGCGGGGCGCTCGCGGGGGCGTGGCTGCCGCGCCTCGCCGACGGGTCCTGGACCGCGAGCATCTGCATCTCCGAGCCGCAGGCGGGCTCCGATGTCGGCCGCATCCGCCTGCGCGCGGAGGAGGGGGCGGACGGCACCTGGCGCCTGACCGGCGAGAAGTGCTGGATCTCCTTCGGCGACCACGACCTGTCGGAGCGGATCGGCCATTTCGTCCTGGCCCGCCCGCGCGGCGCGCCCGCCGGGACGCGCGGCCTGTCGCTGTTCCTCGTCCCCGACACGCTGGACGACGGCGCGCGCAACGGGGTGGCGGCGCTGCGGCTGGAGGAGAAGCTGGGCCTGCACGGCTCGCCCACCTGCACCCTGGGGTTCGAGGACGCGGTGGGAATCCCCGTCGGACCGGCCGGGCGTGGCCTGCCGACGCTGTTCGCGATGATCGTGGGCATGCGCCTGGGCGTGGCGGTGCAGGGCGCGGCGGTGGCCCAGGCCGCCGCGTCGCTGGCGCTCTCCTATGCCCGCGACCGCGCCCAGGGCGGCCCGCCCGACGCGCCGCCGGTCCCGATCATGCGACATGCCGAGGTGCGCCGCCTGCTGCTGGCCGCGCAGGCCCGCGCCGAGGCGGTGCGGCTGATCGCGCTCCAGGCCGCCGCCTGGGTCGATGCGGGCGATGCCGGCGACCCCTCCGCCGCCGCGCGCGCCGCGCTGCTGCTGCCCGTCGCCAAGGCGCTGGGGGCCGAGGCGGGCTTCGCCAATGCCGATGCGGCCATCCAGGTCCTCGGCGGCGCCGGCTATGTCCGCGAATGGCCGGCCGAACGGATGCTGCGCGACGCCCGGGTCTTCTCGCTCTACGAGGGCACCACGGCGATCCAGGGGCTGGATCTGCTGCTGCGCCGGGTGCTGGGCGATGGCGGCGCCGTGCTGGGCGAGGTGCTGGATCGCCTCGCCCCCGCCGCGCCGCTGGCCGCCCGGCTGCGCGGCACCGTCGCCGCCCTGGCCGACGCGCCGGCCCGTACGCGGGAGGCCGCCGCCGTGCCCTTCCTGCGCCTGCTGGGCCTCGCCGCCGCCGACGGGCTGCTGCGCCGGGCCGCGGAGACGGCCGGGCCGCTGGCGGGACGCTACGCCGCCCTCGCCGCCTTCCACGCCGCCGAGGCGGAGGAGCGCGCCGCGCTGCTCGCCGCCCGCTGCCTGCGCGGCGACCTGGATGCGGCCTTCGACGCCGCTTTCGCCCCTGACTGAAACGAAACGGGAGAGACGCGCATGGACCTCCAGGGCATCGCCGTGCTGGTCACCGGGGGCGGCTCCGGCCTGGGCGCCGCCACCGCCGAGGCCCTGGCCGCCGCCGGGGCGCGGGTGGCCGTGCTGGACCGCAACGCCGAGGCGGCCGAGGCCGTGGCCGCACGCCTCGGCGGCGTCGCCATCGCGGGCGACGTGACGGATGAGGACGCGATGCAGGCCGCCGTGGACGCCGCCGCCGGGCTGGGCCCGCTGCGCCTCGCCGTGGCCTGCGCCGGGGTCGGCCCCGCCCGCCGCGTGGTCGGGCGCGACGGGCCGCATCCGCTGGACCCGTTCAACCGGGTCGTCGCGGTGAACCTGGGCGGCACCTTCAACCTGCTGCGCCTCGCCGCCGCGCGCATGGCGGAGACGCCGCCCGATGAGCAGGGCGAGCGTGGCCTGGTGGTCTGCACCGCCTCCGTCGCCGCCTATGACGGGCAGATCGGCCAGACGGCCTATGCCGCCAGCAAGGGCGGGATCGTCGCCATGACGCTGCCGGCCGCGCGCGAGCTGGCGCGCTTCGGCATCCGCGTGAACACCATCGCCCCCGGCCTGTTCGACACGCCGCTGATGGCCGGGCTGCCGGCCGAGGTGCGCGAATCCCTGGGCCAGCAGCCGCTCTTCCCCAAGCGCCTCGGCCGGCCGGAGGAGTTCGCGGAGCTGGTGGTCGCCATCGCGCGCAACCGCGTGCTGAACGGCGAGACCATCCGGCTGGATGGCGCGCTGCGCATGGCGCCGCAGTGAGGCGTTGCGCCGGTGCCCGGGGAGAAGGCTCTGCCTTCTCCCCGATACCTCTCATCCGCCAGGAGCAGAGCCCCTGGACCCGCATTCACGGGGCGTGGTCGCGCCGGGGAGCATGGCTCCCCGGCGACGGCGGCCGCCTCGCTCGCGGCCCTGAAAACCTGCTGTCGCCACCCCTGGCCGATGGCGGACTCCCGCCGGGGTCCGGGGGCCGGCTCGCCCCCGGCGGAGGGGGGTATCGGGGGGAGGCAGCGCCTCACCCCGGGGGGCGGCACGACGCATGACCCGCTTCACCCCCGAGGCGCAGGATGCCGCGCGGCTGCCCGTGGCGTTGTTGGGCGGCTTCCTGGGCAGCGGCAAGACGACGCTGGTGAACGCGCTGCTGCGGCGCCCGGAGATGGCGGGCACGGCGGTGGCGATCAACGAGTTCGGCGCGGTGCCGATCGACCAGCACCTGATCGGCGAGGAGGGCGACCGCAGCGTGGTGCTGGCCAATGGCTGCCTGTGCTGCAACCTCTCCGGCGACTGGGAGGCGGGGGTGATGCGCCTTTTTACCCGGCGCGAGGCGGGGGCGTTGCCGCGCTTCGAGCGGCTGATCGTGGAGCCCTCGGGGCTGGCCGATCCGGCGCCGATCCTCCAGGCGATGCTGCGCAACCCGCTGCTGTCGCGCGTGCTGCGGCTGGAGGCGGTGGTGGCGACGGTGGACGCGGTCTTCGGCCAGGGGCAGCTCGCGGAGCATCCGGAGGCGCGGGCGCAGGTGGCGCTGGCGGACCGGCTGCTGCTGACCAAGACGGACCTCGCCGCGCCGGAGGCGGCGGCGCTGCGGGCGGTGCTGGCGCGGCTGAACCCGCTGGCCCCGGTGGCCGAGGTGCGGCAGGGCGAGGCCGATCCGGCGGCGATCTTCCCGGCGCGCTTCCTGGGGCGGGACGGGCCGGCGCCGGTCGCGGAATGGCTGGCGGCGCTGCCGGCCTCGCGCCTGCGGGCGGAGGCGGTGCATGGCGCGGAGACGGCGGCGCTGTCGCTGGTGTCGGAACGGGCGCCGGACTGGGGCGCCTTCGACGCCTGGCTGCGCCGCGTGCGGATCGAGGCCGGCGAGCGGCTGCTGCGGGTGAAGGGGCTGGTCGGCGTGCCCGGGCAGCCGGGGCCGGTGGTGGTGCAGGGCGTGCAGCACGTGCTGCACCCGCCGGTGGCGCTGGAGCGATGGCCGGGCGGCGACACGCGCACCCGCCTGGTGCTGATCACCCGCGACCTGCCGCACGCGCCGCTGCGCGCGGGGTGGGATGCGCTGTTCGCCGCGCGCGACGCGGCCTGAAGGAAAGGGAGAGCGCCCGATGCGCGCCATCGACGTCCACGTGCATCCGATGAACGCCGACTACGTGGCGGCCAGCGCGCCCTTCGTGCCGGCGGCGCAGCGCATGTTCGGCGACCGATTCGACGCGCGGCCCGACGAGGTGATCGCCGAGGATTTCCGGCGCGACGACACGCTGGCCATCCCCATCGCCTGGGACGCGATGGCGGGGGCGGGGGGCGCGGTCTACGGCAACGACCAGCTCGCCGCGCTCTGCGCCGCCTGGCCGGACGTGTTCCTGCCGGGCTGGGCGGTGGTCGATCCCTGGCGCGGCCGCTCGGGGCTGGAGGAGATCGAGCACGCCATCCGCGACTTGAAGCTGATGGGCGTGAAGTACCAGCCGCCGGTGCAGGGCTTCGCGCCGTCGGGCAGGCATTTCTACCCGATCTGGGACCTGTTGCAGGACCTCGGCGCGCCGGCGCTGATCCATTGCGGCACCACCGCGATCGGCTCGGGCGAGCCGGGGGGGCTGGGCTTCAAGCTGGAGCACGGGCGGCCGCTGCACATCGACGCCATCGCCGCCGACTTCCCGCGCCTCAACATCGTCGCCGCCCATCCCGGCTGGCCCTGGACGGAGGAGCTGATCGCGGTGGCGCTGCACAAGGGCAACGTCTCCATCGACGTCTCCGGCTGGGGACCGAAATACATCCCCGCGCCGCTCAAGCACGACATGCAGCGGCGGTTGCAGGACAAGGTGATGTTCGGCTCCGACTATCCCGGCTGGTCGCCGGGGCAGACGCTGGACGAGTGGGAGATGCAGGGCTTCAAGCCGCCCATCGTCGAGAAGCTGTTCCGCGCCAATGCGCGCCGCATCCTGAACCTCGACGCGGCCATCGCGAAGGCCGAGGCGGCGCGGCAGGCGGGTTGATCCGGCGGTTCCGGCACGGTGGCGAAGCGCCGCCGTGCCGGCCCGCGTCAATCGTGGCGCCCTTCCTCGACCAGGGCGTGGTCGATCAGCTTGCCCCGGAGCAGGCAGGCCGGAGCGCGGTGATACAGCTTGATGTCGTGGAAGGGGTCCGTGAGGATCTTCGTCGCCCAGACGAGGCCGGTCTGGATATCGCGGACGAAGAAGAGCTGCACCGTGCGGAACAGCAGCCCGCCCGCCGCCAGCGCCAGCCAGAGATAGCCGACGTGCCGGACCAGCTCGCCCCAGCTCTCATGCGGCTCGATGAGGCCGAACAGGGTGGGGCTGGCGACGAAGACGAGCGGGGAGAGCGCCCAGATCGTCAGCAGCACGATCTTCCGCTGGATGTTGTAGCCGACCTTGATCTCCTCCTTGTACTCGTCCGTCGCCTGGTTCACGACGTCGTAGCCGCGCGGCTCGAAGAACAGGTGCCCGATCTGGCGGCTGGTCATCGACACCAGCCAGCCGACGAGGGCGGCCATCGCCGGATCCTTGAACAGCAGCGCATAGGCACAGAGGAAGCTGATCGCGCTGACGAGGTGCAGTGCCTGGTTGACGTGGCTGTGGTGGTAGTAGCGATGGTCGTCCCAGCGTTGCAGGCGGAGGTGTTCGAGGAAGCCGTTCATCACCGGTCGTTCTCCAGCAGGCGTCGGGGCGGCGAGGGGGAAGGGCCCCGGCCGCCGGGTCCGGAAGGGAGGTGGGGAGGTCAGCCGCGTGCCACGGCGGGATACCTGGCTTGCGCCGCCCCGGACCGCGGCGCGGGCATGGCCGCCGCGGCCGCCGGCTTCGCGACACGCAGCAGCGAGAAGTGGCCGAGCGGCGGCAGCGGCCGGCGCTCGGCCAGCCGCAGCGCGGGGTTGGCCGCCAGCCAGCGGCCGTAGCGTTCCCAGGGGAAGTCGGTGCGCCAGCCGAGCTGGGTGGTCAGCGGCATCAGCCGCTTCTCGATCACGCTGCGGAGACCCGTCTCCGCGCCGATCCGCGTGGTGATGACGATCTCGCCGCCCGGCCGCAGCACGCGGACGAACTCGTCCAGCGCCCGCTCCGGATTCGGCACGGCGGTGACGACGTACTGCGCGACGACGACGTCGAAGGAATCGTCCGGGAAGTCCAGCCGCTCCGCATCCATGACCGCGAGGCGCCCGACATGGGCCAGCCCGAGCCGTTCGCGGCGCTGGCGCGCCTTCTCCAGCATCGAGGCGGAGATGTCGATGCCGACGATGTCGAGGCGCCGGTCGTACCCCGCCAATGACAGGCCGGTGCCGACGCCGACCTCCAGCACCCGCCCGCCGATCGCGTTCGCGGCGGCGATGGCGGCCCCGCGTCCGGCACGGAAGACGGGGCCGAACACGAGATCGTAGACCACGGCCCAGCGGTCATAGGCGTCGGCGACCTGCCGTGTCTTCAGCTCTGTCGTCATGCAGCCTGTCTCTGACCTGCCTTGTGCGAAGCGACGTCGGGCCGGGGGAACGGAGCGGCCGCGGCACGCGCCGCCGGCGGACGCCCAGGCCCGGCTTCCCCAGGACGGCATCCGAACCGTCACCATGCTGCCACCATAGCCGGGGCGATGCCCGAATCCAGCGAGCGGATCGCCGAAAACCCTGATGTCATCGGAACTTCACGTGCGTGGACCGAAGCGTGCGGGCATCACCGCGCCACGACTTCGAGGGCGTTTCCCACCGTGACCGGCCCACTCCGTTGAAGGTCGCCGCAGCCCTGCCGCGACCTCCGGCGACACCGCCGGCGAAGCCCGTCCGGCATCATGGCTGGGCATGGCGTGGCGGCGGAGGCGCGTCGCCGTGATGGCGCCCGATGGCGGGATCGCGGCCCTGACGCGCGATGGCGGCGCAAGCTCGGCCGGGCTGTCGGCAGGGGCGCGCATCGTGATCGTCACCGACGCCTGGACGCCGCAGGTTAACGGCGTGGTGCGCACCCTCTCCACCGTGGCGGGCCACCTGCGCCGCCGCGGCGACGCCGTGGAGGTCATCGGTCCCGACCGGTTCCGCACGCTGCCATTGCCGGGCTACCCGGGGATACGCCTGGCCGTGGCGCCGCGACGCCGCCTGGCGCGGATGCTCGACGGCATCGCGCCGCAGGCCGTCCATATCGCCACCGAGGGGCCGC
Organism: Roseomonas sp. OT10; assembly: GCF_020991085.1. Taxonomy (NCBI): domain Bacteria; kingdom Pseudomonadati; phylum Pseudomonadota; class Alphaproteobacteria; order Acetobacterales; family Roseomonadaceae; genus Roseomonas; species Roseomonas cutis. The sequence continues at coordinate 3,044,161 of NZ_CP087719.1, read as the reverse complement.
TGGGATGGGCGGCGCGGCGGCTGTGCCTGGAGCGTGGCTGGCCCTTCACCACCTCCTTCCACACGAAGTTCCCGGACTACCTGTGGGCGCGCGCCCGGGTGCCGCTGGCCTGGTCCTGGGCGATGCTGCGCCGTTTCCACGCGCCTGCGGTGGCGACGCTGGTGGCGACGCCGTCCTTGCAGCGCGAACTGGAGGCACAGGGCTTCCATGGGCTGCGCCGCTGGACGCGCGGCGTGGATCTGGAGCGCTTCCGCCCGGAGCCGCGCGATCCCTGGGAGGGGCTGCCGCGCCCGGTCTTCCTCTCCGTCGGCCGCGTCGCGGTGGAGAAGAACCTGGAAGCCTTCCTCTCGCTCGACCTGCCCGGCAGCAAGGTGGTCGTCGGCGACGGGCCGCAGCGTGCCGCGCTGGCGGCGCGCTTCCCGGGGGCCGTCTTCGTCGGCCAGCGGCAGGGCGGCAGCCTCGCGGCCTCCTATGCCGGCGCGGACGTCTTCGTCTTCCCTTCGCGCACCGACACCTTCGGCCTGGTGCTGCTGGAGGCGCTGGCCAGCGGCACGCCGGTCGCCGCCTATCCCGTCACCGGCCCGCTGGACGTGCTGGGCGGGGCAGGGGAACGGGTCGGCCTGCTGCACGAGGACCTGCGCGCCGCTTGCCTCGGCGCGCTGGAGGCCGATCGCGGCGCCTGCCGCCGCCATGCGCTGCGCTGGTCCTGGGAGGCGAGCACGGCGCAACTGCGCGACGCGCTGGTGGGCACGGGCCTGGGGGGCTGATGGCCCGGTCAGGCGGCGGGCGGAAGGTGCAGCAGCGGCTCGCCCATGCGGATGCGCGCGCCCTCGCGCACCGCGTCGCACAGCCGTAAGCCGCCCGGCGCGAAGAGGATGATGGTCGATCCGTGCTCGAACCACCCCAGTTCCTGACCCTTCCGCACGTCCTGGCCGCAGGGGATGCTGCGCCCCGCCGAGCGGCGCAGGTCGAAGCCCGTGCCCAGCGCGTGCAGCCGGATGCTGGCAACCAGGATGGCGGCCACCGGGACGAGCAGGAGCGGGTGGCCGCCCCGCTTCAGCGTCATGTCGATCAGCGCGCGCTCGTTCTTGCAGAACAGCTTCTCGATGCGCTTCAGCGCGATCGGGTTGACGTTCCAGGTGTCGCCGGATTTGTAGGTCACCGTCTCGATCCGCCCGTCATGCGGCGCGTGGAAGCGATGGTACATGGCGGCGGTCAGCCGCAGCGTCACATAGGTGCCGTCGCGGAAGCGGCGCGACCGCTCGCCCGCACCGAGCAGGTCGTCGAGCGTGTAGGGGAAGCCCTTCACCTGAAGCACGCGACCATCGTCGACGCGGCCGCAGGCGCCGACGATCGCGTCGCAGGGGCTGGCCAGCACGGCCGGGTCGGGATCGACGGGGCGGGCACCGTCCTTCAGCTCGCGGATGAAGCAGTCGTGCAGGCTGCGGAACCGCGCCGACTTCGCCTCGGACAGATCGAGGTCGGAGAAGAGCCGCCAGGTGGCGAGGGACGCCTCGCGGATGAGGGGATTCTCGATCCTGCTGAACCAGCCGATGAAGCGCGTCGCGAGGCGGCGGGGGATGCGGTTGGTGAGCAGGAAGTTCAGGTCTTCCTGCCGCGCGATCGCCGCCAGCGTCGAGCGGAGCATCAGCGGTATCCTGTCCTGATCGGCGTGGAGATCGAACGGCCATGAATCCGCTGCTCCTCGCGACCGGCGCCATCGCACTTTCCGCCGGGCTCGTCAAAGCCCGCGCGCGCCTGCGGCTGTCGCGCGCGAAGCACCCGTCGCTGACCGGACATGCGCGCATGGCGTCGCGCGTCGCCTCGCTCCTCCCTTTCTACGACTACGACGAGGCAGCGTTCTTTCGTTCGGACGACCCGCCGGAGGAGGTCGCCGCGCGCCGCCGCGACGGCTTCCATCGTCTCGCGGCGCTCTACCGCGAACGCTTCGCCCGGACGATCGCGCTGACGGACGAGATCCGGGACGGCATGGCCGACCTGCGCTTCACCAGCATCTACCGGGTGCCGTTCCAGTACAGCCGTGTCGTCCGCCGGCACCTCCCCTCCGGCGCCTGCCTCGCCGCCGCCTCCGGCGTCACGGTGACGGATCTGGACGGCAACGTCTTCCACGACCTCGCCGGCTCCTACGGCGTCAACCTGCTCGGCTACGATGCCTACAAGGACTGCATCGCCCGCGGCGCCGGGCGCGTCGCGGAGCTGGGCCCGGTGCTCGGCGCCTATCACCCGGTGGTGGCGGACAACCTGCGCCGCCTGCGCGCCCTGACCGGCTTCGACGAGTTCTCCTTCCACATGTCGGGGACGGAGGCGGTGATGCAGGCGGTGCGCCTGGCCCGTTACCACACCGGGCGGCGGCGCATCGTGCGCTTCTGCGGCGCCTATCACGGCTGGTGGGACGAGGTGCAGCCCGGCGTGGGCAATCCGATGCCGGCGCGCGCCACCTTCACCCTGTCGGAGATGTCGGAGCGCACGCTGGCCGTGCTGCGCACGCGGCGGGACATCGCCTGCGTCCTCGTCAACCCGCTCCAGGCGCTGCATCCCAATGCCGGCGCGCCGTCCGACGGCGCGCTGGTCGATGGCGGCCGCGCCGCGGGGGTGGACCGGGCGGCCTATGCCGCCTGGCTGCGGCAGCTCCGCGAGGTGTGCCGCGCGCGCGGCATCGTCCTGATCTTCGACGAGGTCTTCGTCGGCTTCCGCCTCGCCGCGGGCGGCGCGCGCGAGTATTTCGGCGTCGAGCCCGACCTCGTGACCTATGGCAAGACCCTGGGCGGGGGCCTGCCGGTCGGCGTGCTGTGCGGGCCGCGCCGGCTGATGCAGCGCTACCGCGACGACCGGCCGGCGCAGATCTGCTTCGCCCGCGGCACCTTCAACGCCCACCCCTACGTGATGGGCGCGATGAACGAGTTCCTGCGCCAGTTGGAGGAGGCGACGGCAGGGGGCCTCTACGACGGGCTGGACGAGCGCTGGAACGGGCGGGCGGCGCGGCTGAACCGGAGGCTGGCGGAGGAGGGGTTGCCCGTGCGGGTCGCCAACCTCTCGACGATCTGGACGATCTGCTACGCTGTGCCCTCCCGCTACAACTGGATGTTCCAGTACTACCTGCGCGCCGAGGGGCTGTTCCTGAGCTGGGTCGGGACGGGGCGGCTGATCTTCAGCCTGAACTACACGGAGGCGGATTTCGCCGCCGTCGCCGAGCGCTTCGTCGCGGCCGCCCGGGCGATGCAGCGGGACGGCTGGTGGTGGTCCGATCCGGCCGGCAGCAACAAAGGCATCCGGCGCCGCATCCTGCGCGAGATGCTGGCGGCGCGGCTGCGGCGCCGGACGCGCCCGGAGCGCGCCGGGCGCCCTGCCCCGGCAGGGGAGGCCGGCTCCCCGGCCTGAAGGGCCGCAGGGGCCGTTTCAGCCCGGCGCGATCCGCCGGATCGCGTTGCGGCTCGTGATGACGCGCGTCCCGTCCTCGAATTCGAGCAGGCACGAGTTCAGCGTGCCACGCGCGAGCATCCGGCAAGGCTGCCCATGCCGCTCCGGCAGGCGGGCGCGCCAGCACCAGCGGTAGAGCCGGCCCGGATCGGAGGGTGGCCGGGGCGCCGCCGCGGGCCGGGGCGGGCGGCCGAAATGCAGCAGCGGGATCACGGCGCCGGAGAGCGACCGGGCGACTGACGCGGCGCCTGGGCCGGCACGGTCATGCGGGGCTCCTTCCGGGGTTGTCCCGGTCCCGCTTCCAGCAGGGCCGGCGTCCCGACTCAAGCCTGCCCCGGCCGCGCATGGTAAGGAGGTGGCCGCCATGCGCATCCTGCTGACCCACACCCCCCGGGACCGGGACAACTACTACGGCGAGGAGGCGCTGGCGGCGCTGCGCCGGCAGGGCGAGCTCCGCCTCAACACGGACAGCCACCCGCCGGATGCCGCCCGGCTGGCGACGCTGGCGGCTGGCTGCCAGGTCATCGTCGCCGACCGGCAGGCGGCGGGCGACCCGGCGGTCTTCGCCGCCCTGCCGGATCTGGTGGCCTTCCTGCGCGTGGCGGTGGATATCCGCAACATCGACCTCGAGGCCGCAGGCCGGCATGGCGTGCTGGTCTGCCGCGCCACGCCGGGCTTCGCGGATTCGGTCGCGGAGCTGGCGGTCGGCTTCCTGGTGGACCTGGCCCGGGGCATCAGCCACTCCGTCTGCGGCTACCGCGGGGGCCAGCCCCCGGCGGCCCGGATGGGGCAGCAGCTCTCGGGCGCGACGCTCGGGATCATCGGCTATGGCGTGATCGGCCAGCGGCTGGCGGCGTTGGCCCAGGCGCTGGGCATGCGGGTGCTGGTGTCCGATCCGCACCGGCAGGCGGGGCCGGGGATGGAGCAGCTCGCCCTGCCGGATCTGCTCGCGCGCTCGCGCTTCCTGTGCTGCCTGGCCCCGGCGACGCCCGAGACGGAGGGCCTGCTGGACGCGGCGGCCTTCGCCGCCATGCCGCGGGGGAGCTGCCTGCTCAACCTCTCGCGCGGGAATCTGGTGGACGAGGCGGCGCTGGAGGCGGCGCTGGACCGTGGCCACCTGGCCGGGGCGGCGATGGATGTCGGCCGGGCGCCGGACCAGATGCCCTCGCCCCGGCTGGCCGGGCGGCCGGACGTCATCGCCACCCCGCATATCGGGGGGCTGACGCCGGAGGCGGTGCGGCACCAGGCCTTCGACACGGTGCGGCAGGTGGAGGCGCTGGCGGCCGGGCGCCTGCCCGAGGGGGCGGTGAATGCCGACCGTGCCCACCGCCTGGAGCGGTTCGGCATCGCGCGACCCGACGCCGCGCCGGGCTGAGCCGTCGCGGCCTGTGGCGGGCTCCTCCCGGGGCTGCCCGGGGGGGCGCCCAGAGGGTCCCCGAGGATTCTCCCCGGGGCCTGCAGGGATCAGCCGGCCGGCTGGCCCGCGACGACCACCATGGCGGGCTTCAGCAGCCGGCCGTTCAGGGTCCAGGCGGGGGTCCAGGCCTGGATCACCGTGCCCGGCGCCACGCCCGGCGGGGCGGGCTGCTCCGCCATCGCCTGGTGCAGCGCGGGGTCGAAGGGCTGGCCGGCGGCATCGACCCGCTTCACGCCGTTGCGCTCCAGGATTCCGAGGAAGGCGCGCTCCACCCCCTCGAAGCCGCCGCGCAGCTTGGCCAGCAGCTCCGGCTCGCCCTCGGCGGCGGGGGGCAGGCTTTCCAGCCCGCGGCGCAGGTTGTCGGCGGCCTCGGCCACGTCGGTCGCGAACTTCTGCACGGCGTAGTTGCGCGCGTCCTCCAGCTCCTTGCGGTGCCGGTTGCGGGCGTTCTGCGCCTCGGCCTCCGCGCGCAGCCACTTCTCGTTCAGCGCGGCGACCTCCGCCTCAAGCGCGGCGATCCGCTCCGGGCCGGCCACGGCCTCGGGGGAGGGGGCGGGGGTATCGTCGTTCGCGCCGGTCGCGGGCTCGGCCCCCGGCGGGGTGTGGGTACGGGCGTCGTCGCTCATCGGAAGGATTCTGTATCCCGTGCGAGGGGTGGCCCCGGCGGGCGGGGCGGTTGGCCACCACCTAGGGTCCGGCGGGGTCGGGGGCAACCCGTCGCGGGTCGGCCATGCGGCGCCGCCGGCCGCCTGGCGCGGGGCGCCCTCGCGCGGGTTTGGCGTCGGATCGCCTTGACCGGAGCGCGGCGCGTGTCATCTCCCGCCCATCCATGACTGCCACAGCCCCGACCGCCGTCTCTCCCCCCGCCCGGACCGCCCCGGCCGGGCCCGGTCCCGCCGGTTCCGCCGCCAGGCCCCGCGTCGCGATCGTCCTGATGAACCTGGGCGGGCCGGATTCGCCCGCGGCGATCCGGCCCTTCCTGGTGAACCTCTTCACCGACCCCGCCATCCTGCGTGTCCCCGGCGTGCTGCGGCCCCTGCTGGGGCGGCTGATCGCCTGGCGGCGGCTGAAGCCGGCCAGCGAGAACTACGCGATCCTGGGCGGCCGCTCGCCCCTGCTGGAGCTGACGCAGGAGCAGGGCCAGGCGCTGGAGGCCGCCCTGGCCGGCGAGGCGGAGGCGCGCTGCTTCGTCGCCATGCGCTACTGGCACCCCTTCGCGGCGCAGACGGCGCGCGAGGTCGCGGAATGGAAGCCGGACGAGGTGGTGCTGCTGCCGCTCTACCCGCAGTTCAGCACCACGACCACGGGCAGCAGCCTGGACGACTGGCACGCGGCGGCGAAGGCGGCCGGGCTGGACGTGCCGGCGGCGGCGCTGTGCTGCTGGCACTCGGACGAGGGCTACGCCGCCGCCACCGCCGCGATCGTGCGGCGGAGCTGGGAGGAGGCGCGGGCCGCCACGCCGGAGGGGACGGGGCTGCGGGTGCTGTTCTCGGCGCACGGGCTGCCGGAGAGCATCGTTGCCCACGGCGACCCCTACCAGTGGCAGGTGGAGCGCAGCGTCGCGGCCGTGGTGGAGAAGCTGGGGATCGAGGGGCTGGACGCCCGCACCTGCTACCAGTCCCGCGCCACGCCGCAGAAGTGGATCTCCCCCTCGATCGAGGAGGAGCTGGAGGCCGCGGCGCGCGACGGGGTGGCCGTGCTGGTCTGCCCCATCGCCTTCGTGTCGGAGCATTCGGAGACGCTGGTGGAACTGGACGTGGAGTACCGCGAGGTGGCGCACAGGCTGGGCATCCCCGGCTATTTCCGCGTTCCCGCGCAGAATTCCGACCCCGGCTTCATCGCCTCTCTCGCCGGGCTGGTGCGCCATGCCCGCGCGGCGGCGGGGCGTGGCGCCGCCACCCTGCGACGGGCGGACGGGGCGGGGGAGAGGCTGTGCTCCTGGGCCGGCGGGCGGCAATGCCCGAAGCGCCATGGCGACTGCCCGCATGGGCGCGCCACGGTCGCGCGGCGCGCCCCGGCGGAGGCCCCGGCATGAGCGCGCCGCACCATCCCCGCCCGGCGCCCTCCCGTCCGGCGGCGGTGCTGTTCGACTGCGACGGCGTGCTGGCGGACAGCGAGGGCATCGTGGACCGGCTGATCTCGGCCGAGATGACGGAACGCGGCTGGGCGCTGACCCCGGCGCAGTCCGGCAGGACCTTCCTGGGCCTGTCCCTGCCCGACATGGTGCCCCTGATCGAAGCCCGCACCGGCCCCCTGCCGCCTGGCTGGCTCGACGACTTCACCCGCCGCGTCACGCAGACCATGGCCCGCGAGGTGCCCCCCATGCCGGGGGCCGAGGCGCTGTTGCGCCGGCTGCGGCAGGCGGGCCTGCCGCTGGCGCTCGCCTCCAACTCCTCGCGCGAGGAGCTGCGGGTGAAGCTGGAGAAGCTGGGCTTCGCCTGGGCCTTCGAGGGGCGCGTCTTCTCCTTCCAGGACGTGGAGCGGCCCAAGCCCTGGCCCGACATCTACCGCGCCGCGGCCGCCGCCTGCGGCGCCCGGCCGGAGGATTGCGCGGTGATCGAGGACAGCGTCGTCGGCGTGCGCGCCGGCGCCGCGGCGGGCTGCCGCGTGCTGGCCTTCGCCGGGCACGGCGCCCCGGAGGCGCTGCTGGCCGCGGGCGCCCGCGAGACGGTCGGGCGGCTGGAGGAGCTGCCGGCCCGGCTGGGGCTGCTGGCGGAGGCGGGCCGATGAGCGCGCTGGCCGCCTGGTACCCCTGGATCAAGGCGCTGCACCTGATCGCGGTGATCGCCTGGATGGCCGGCATGTTCTACCTGCCGCGCCTCTACGTATACCACAGCGACGTGCCGCCCGGCTCGCCGCAGAGCGAGACCTTCAAGGTGATGGAGCGCCGCCTGCTGCGGGCCATCATCAATCCCGCGATGGGGGCGGCCTGGCTCCTCGGCCTGCTGCTGGTCTCCATCCCCGGCGTGGTGGACTGGTCCGCCGGCTGGTGGCACCTGAAGATGACCGGCTTCGTGCTGATGAGCGCGCTGCACGGCCACCTCGCCGTGGCGCGCAAGGGCTTCGCGGCCGACCGCCGCGACCACACGGCGCGCTACTGGCGCATCGTCAACGAGGTTCCGACGGTGCTGATGATCGTCATCGTGATCATGGTGATCGTGAAGCCGTTCTGACCCGCCATCATTGACCCGCCATCATTGACCGGGGCGGCATCCTGCGGAACGGTGCCGCCCCCCATCGACCGGAAGGCGGCCACCGCATGACACCGACGATCACGGAACACGGCCTGCATATGCCCAAGCTGGGACTCGGCACCTGGCCGATGCTGGGCGAGGAGTGCACGCGGGCGGTGCGGCAGGGGCTGGAACTCGGCTACCGCCACGTCGACACCGCGGCGCGCTACGAGAACGAGGCGGCGATCGGCGAGGCGCTGGCCGGCGCCCCCGTGCCGCGCGGCGAGATCCACGTCACCACCAAGGTCTGGTGGGACAGCCTCGCCCCGGAGGCCATGCGCCGCTCCATGGAGAACAGCCTGCGGGCGCTGCGCACGGAGTACGTGGACCTCTTCCTGATCCACTGGCCGGCCAAGGACTGGGACCTGCCGCGCACGATGGAGGCGCTGGTGCGTCTGAAGGAGGAGGGCAAGGCGCGGGCGATCGGCGTCGCCAACTTCCCGCTCGCGCTGCTGCGGCAGGTGGTCGAGGAACTCGGCGTCCCCGTCGCCTGCAACCAGGTCGAGTACCATGTGCTGCTGAGCCAGGCGGCGCTGCTGGGCTACATGCAGCCGCGCAAGATCGCGCTGACCGCCTACAGCCCCATCGCGCGCAACACCGTGGCCGACCTGCCGGCGATGCAGGCGATCGCGCGCAAGCACGGCGCGGCTCCGTCGCAGGTCGCGCTGGCCTGGCTGCTGGAGCAGGACGGGGTGGCAGCCGTGCCCAAGGCCAGCGGCCGGGCCAACCAGCAGTCCAACCTCGATGCGCTGAAGCTGCGCCTGGACGACGAGGATCGCGCCGCCATCGCCGCCCTGCCCAAGAACGGACGCATGGTGAACCCGGATTTCGCGCCGGACTGGGACAAGGTTGCCTGATCCGGGCGACCGGATGACCTGACCCGTCGTGCCGTCGTGGTCGGGCGGCGGCACTGGGAGGGGACGCCGTCCCCTCCCAGACCCTCCCCTGCCGGGGCCACAAGCGGGCCCCGGTCCCGCTGGGAGTCTGGCGCTGGCTGCTGCCGTCAGCCTCCGGGCTGAACCCTGACGGAGCGCGGACAGGCGGACCCCTGAAAAAGCTTCATAGGCATCAGCGAATGCTGCGGCCGTGCCTGCCGAGGAGCATGGCTCCTCGGCGCCTCGACCCCGTCGCAGGCTGTCCCGCGGCAGCGCTGATCGGGTCCAGGGCCCGCAGGGTCCTGGCGGAGTGGGGGTACGGGGGCGAGGCAGCGCCTTGCCCCCGGGCCACGGGCGCAGCCCGTGCCGGCATGGATCAGGGCATCGCACCGTCCGCGATCATCCCGCCAGGGTCGCACGCAGGCGCAGGAAGGTGACGCTCAGGAAGCCGAGGCCCAACGCCGCGAGGGCGGCCATACGCGGTGCCACCACCTCCAGCCCGGCGCCGCGGTAGAGGATGGCCTGGGCGATGGCGACGAACTGGGTCGTGGGCAGCGCCTGCACCGCGTATTGCAGCCAGTCGGGCATGCTTTCCAGCGGCGTCATGCTGCCGGAGAGCAGCATCATCAGGATGATGGCCGGCAGGGCGAGCAGGCCGAACTGTCCCGTGGTGCTGGTCATCGTCGCCAGCAGGATGCCCAGCGCCGCGACGGAGACCTGGAACAGCACGGTGCACAGCACGAAGAGGGGGATGGAGCCGGCGACCGGCACCCCCAGCAGCCCGCGCACCACGAAGAGCAGCGACAGCACGGCGGCGCCGACGATGACCAGCGCATTGGCGCCGATCTTGGCCAGCAGGATCTCCAGCGGCCCGACCGGCATGGCCAGGAGGTGCTCCAGCGTGCCGTGCTCGCGCTCGCGCAGCAGGGCGGCGCCGGGCAGGATGATGGAGAGGATCAGCGTGCTGTTCACCACCTGCATGACGGAGGTGAACCATTCCGACTGGCTGTTCGGGTTGAAGCGGGTGCGGATCACCAGGTCCAGCGGCTCCGCCGGACTGCCCAGGCGCTGCGCCACCTCCGCCTGGACGATCTGCCCGATATAGGAGGCGCCGTTGCCCGCCTGGGACATGGCCGTGGCGTCCACCTCCAGCCCCAGCGTCGCCGGATGGCCGGACAGCAGGTCCGATTCGAAGCGCGGCGGGATCTGCAGCACGAAGGTGAAGCGCCCGGCATCCAAAGCCGACCCGACCTCGGGCGCGGCAATGGGCACGGCCGGCCGGAACTGCGGCGGCAGCAGCGCGGCGGCGAGGCTGCGCGAGAGGTCGGAGCGGTCCTCGTCCACCACCGCCACGGCGGCGTTGCGGACCTCCGTCTTCATCCCCGTGGCGACGGTATAGACGGCGACGGTGAAGGTGTAGGCCAGCAGCACCAGCAGCACCGGGTCGGCGCGCAGCACCCGCAGCTCCTTCAGCCCCAGCCAGAGGATGTTGGACAGGCGGCCCAAGGCGTCAGGCCTCCTGCTTGCGCAGCAGCAGCGCGGCGGCGCCGATGAACAGCAGGGCGAAGCCCGCCAGCATCAGGTGGTTGTGCCACAGCTCGGCGAAGCGCAGCCCCTTGCTCATCGCCCCGATCGAGATCTGCTGGAACCAGCTCGCGGGGAAGGCGAGGCCGATGCCGCGCGCCGGGCCGGCGAGGGAGGCCGTGGGCACCAGCAGGCCGGAGAAGTTCACGGCCGGGACGATGGAGAGGATGGCCGCGGCGAAGATCGCCGCCACCTGGCTGGAGACGAAGGCGGAGACCAGCAGGCCGAAGCCGGTGGAGGCCAGCACGTAGAGCACCGCCCCCGCCGCCAGCGCGGCGCCGGAGCCCAGCACGGGCACGTCGAAGACCAGCCAGGCGACCAGCAGCAGCGTGACGAAGCTGGTCAGGGCGATGGCGATGTAGGGGATCTGCTTGCCGATCAGGAATTCCGGCGCCGTGACGGGGGTGGCGCGGAAGTTGGCGATGGCGCCGCTCTCCTTCTCCCGCACCACGCCGACGGCGGAGAGCATGGCGGGGACCAGCATCAGCATCAGCATGATCACGCCGGGCACGATGGCGACGGCGCTGCGGAAGGCCTGATTGTAGCGGAAGCGGGATTCGAGGGTCAGCAGCGCGGGGCTGTACGGCAGGGGCGAGAGCGCCTGCTGGTCGCGCAGCCAGGTCTGCGCCAGGCCCAGCACGTAGCTGCGCGCCGTCTCCGCGCGGAAGGGCATGGCGCCGTCGACGGCCACCGCGACCTCCGGCCGGTCGCCGCGGCGCAGGTCGTGGCCGAAGCCCGGCGGAATCTCCACCGCCAGGGCGATCCGGGCCGCCTGCAGGCGCGCCTCGGCCTCCGCCGCATCGGCGAGCGGCGGCCGCTCCGAGAAGTACCGGGAGCCGGCGAAGCTCTCCAGCAGCCCGCGGCTCTCCGGCGTGCGGTCGCCGTCCAGCACCGCATAGGGCAGGTTCTCGACATCGAAGGAGATGCCGAAGCCGAAGGCGAGCGTCAGCAGCAGCGGCCCCAGCAGCGCGAAGGCGAGGCGGATCGGGTCGCGCAGCAGCTCCAGCGATTCCCGCCAGGCGCAGGCCAGCAGGCGGCGCGGGTCGAAGACCCAGGACCCGGCCGGCCGCGCGCCGGACGGCAGCTCCGGCAGCGGGGCGTCCCCCCCGTCCTGCGACCCGGCGGCCTCCTCCAGCCAGCCGATGAAGGCCTCCTCCAGCGAGGCGGCGTGGCGCTGCGCCACCAGCTCGGCCGGCGGGCCCATGGCCAGGATGCGGCCGGCATGCTGCAACGAGATGCGGTCGCAGCGCTCCGCCTCGTTCATGAAGTGGGTGGAGATGAAGATCGTCACCCCCTGCTCCCGCGACAGGCGCAGCAGGTGTCGCCAGAACAGGTCGCGCGCCACCGGATCGACGCCCGAGGTCGGCTCGTCCAGGATCAGCAGCGCTGGCTCGTGCACCATGGCCGCCGCGAGCTGGAGCCGCTGCCGCACGCCCAGCGGCAGGGATTCCGGTGCGGCGTCGGCGACGCCCTCCAGGTCGAAATCGTGCAGCACCGCGGCGATGCGCGCGGCGGCGCGGTCGGACGGCAGGTGGAACAGGTCGGCATGCAGCTGGAGGTTCTGCCGCACCGTCAGCTCGCCATAGAGCGAGAAGGACTGGGACATGTAGCCGACCTGCCGCCGCGCGTCGCCGCCTGCGCCGGGGCGCTGGCCCAGGATGCGCGCCTCGCCCTCGCTGGCCGGCAGCAGCCCGGTCAGCATGCGCATCGTCGTGCTCTTGCCCGAGCCGTTGGAGCCCAGGAAGCCGAAGATCTCGCCCCGGCCGATGCGGAGGTTCACGTGGTCCACCGCCACGAAGTCGCCGAAGCGCTTGGTCAGGCCCTTCGCCTCGATCACCGGCGCCTCGCCGGGATGCGGGGTCGGCGGGGTGATGACCACGGGCTGGTAGCCGCGGCGCCGCTCCTCCGGCATCAGGGCGATGAAGGCCGCCTCCAGGCTGTCGGTGCTGGTGCGCGCTAGGATCTCCGCCGGGCTGCCGGTGGCGATGACCTTCCCCGCATCCATCGCCGCCAGCCAGTCGAAGCGCTGCGCCTCGTCCATGTAGGCGGTGGCGACCAGCACGTTCATCTGCGGGCGCCGCTCGCGCAGCCGGTCGATCAGGGTCCAGAACTGCCGGCGGGAGAGCGGATCGACGCCGGTGGTGGGCTCGTCCAGGATCAGCAGGTCGGGGTCGCGCACCAGCGCGCAGCAGAGGGAGAGCTTCTGCTTCATGCCGCCCGAGAGCTTGCCGGCCGGCCGGTCCAGGAAGCGGGAGAGGCCGGTGGCGCGCGTCAGCTCCGCCGCGCGCTGCTTCCGTTCCGCGGCACCCTGGCCGAAGAGCCGGGCGAAGTAGTCGATGTTCTCCGCCACCGACAGCGTCTGGTACAGGTTCCGCCCCAGCCCCTGGGGCATGTAGGCGATGCGCTGCCGCGCCCGGACCAGCACCTGCGGATCGCGCAGGTCGCCGCCGAGCGCCGTGATCTCCCCCTCCTGCGGCCGGCGCACCCCGGCGAGCAGGCCCAGCAGGGTGGACTTGCCCACCCCGTCGGGACCCACCAGACCCGCCATCACCCCGGCGGGGATGTCGAGGCTCACCCCGTCCAGCGCGGCGACGCGCCCATAGTGGTGCCGGACATCGTGCAACGTGGCGGCGGGCGCCGCGGTCACGGCAGGCGGACCTGAAGCTGCTCCGGCCAGGGCTGCGCGGTGTCCAGCCGGACGTAGCCCAGGCCGCGCACGCCACCCTTCACCTGCTCGACATGCGCCTGGAGCAGCGATTCCGGCAGGCGCAGCTTGACGCGGAACATCAGGTTGCCGCGCTCCTGCGCCGTCTCCACCTGGCGCGGGGTGAACTGCGCCTCGGGCGCGACGAAGCTGACGGTCGCCGGCAGCACGTATTGCGGGATGGGATCGAGCACGAGCCGCGCCTCCGCCCCGTAAGCGAGCTGCCCGGCCTGGGCGGCGGGGAGGAAGACGACCATCGACACGTCGGTCGGGTCGATCAGCGTGGCGATGCGGCCGCCCGCGGCCACCACCTCGCCGCTGCGGACCAGCCGGTACAGCACGCGCCCGGCGCGCGGCGCGGCCAGCACCGTGTCGTCCAGCAGGGTGCGGACCTGGGCGGCGTTGGCCTGGGCGGCGGCGAGGGTCGCCTCGGCGCGGCGGCGCCCGGCCTCGGCGGTGGCGACCGTGGCCTCCGCGACCTCCAGGGTGGAGCGGCGCTGGTCGAGCTGCTCGGTGGGGGCGAAGCCCCGCCGGGCCAGCTCCTGGGTACGCGCCAGCTCCGTCTGGGCGAGCTGCCGGGTGCTGGCGGCGCGCAGCCGCTCCGCCTCGGCCGAGGCGATGGCCTGCTGCGCCTCGGCCACCTGGGCCTCGGCGGCGCGGAGCTGGGCCTGGAGGGTCGAATCGTCCAGCCGGGCCACCACCGCCCCGGCCGCGACCATCTGGCCTTCCTCGACCGCCACCTCCACGACGCGCCCGGCGATCTTGCTGGCGATGTCGAACTGCTCCGCCTCGATGCGGCCGTTGGTCGCGACGATGTAGGAGGGCAGGGCAGGCTCGCGGCCGAAGTGGCGCCAGGCTGCGTAGCCTCCACCTGCCAGGACCCCGACGGCAGCCACCGCCAGCAGGACTTTCCGCAGAATCGCCATGCCAACCCCTCATCCGTCCGCAACCTTGCTCCCGGGGGCAGGGGAAGGGAACGAGCCGGGGCCGCCCGGGCGCGGGTGTCACAAGGGCTTGTACGGGGCGGGCCGGCCGTCCAGGTCGGGGCGGCGTCTGGCGCGCCGGGCGCAGGGCCCACATGATGAGGGGGGAACCCAGGGACCGGGCGGCGGCATGCGATGGATGGCGCGTCGGGGCAGGGGTGCGCTGCCGAGGGGATGGCGGTGAGCGAGGGCCCGGGGGAGGTCGCCGTGATCGGCGCCGGCATCGTCGGCCTGGCCGTCGCCTACCACCTCCACGCCGCCGGCCACCGGGTCCGGCTGATCGAGCGGGGCGGCATCGCCGAGGGCGCCAGCCGCGGCAATGCCGGCGCCTTCGCCTTCACCGACATCCTGCCGCTCGCCTCGCCCGGAATCATGCGCAAGGCGCCGCGCTGGCTGCTGGACCCGCTCGGCCCGCTCTCCGTGCCGCCGGCCCATGCGCCGGCCATCGCGCCCTGGCTGTGGCGCTTCTGGCGCGCCAGCCGGCCCGACCGCTACGCCGCGGCCGCGCTGGCCCAGGCGGGGCTGATGCGGGTCGCCGCGGAGGCGATGCGGGAGATGGTGGCCGGGGCCGGCCTGGGGGGACGGGTCCGCGACGACGGCAACCTGGAGCTGTTCGAGTCCGAGGCGGAGTGGCGCGCCTCCCTGCCCGGCTGGGCGGCGCGCGAGGCCGAGGGCATCCGCTTCGCGCATCTGCGCGGCGCGGAGCTGGCCGCGTCGCAGCCGGGCCTGTCGCCGCGCTTCGTGGTGGGCAGCTTCACGCCCGACTGGCAGACGGTGGACGATCCCTACCTCTTCGCCCGCTCCCTGGCCGACCACCTGCTGGCACAGGGCGTCGCGCTGACCCGCGCCGAGGTGCGACGCCTGGCCCCGGAGGGGGAGGGGGTGCGGCTGGAACTGGCGGGCGGCGGGACCCTGCGGGCGGCGCGGGCGGTGGTCGCGGGCGGCGCCTGGTCTCGCCCGCTGGCCGCCGCCCTGGGCGATCGCATCCCGCTGGAGACGGAGCGCGGCTACAACACCACCCTGCCGCCCGGTGCCTTCGACCTGCGCCGGCAGCTCACCTTCGGCGGGCACGGCTTCGTGGCGACGCCGCTCGCCACGGGCATCCGCATCGGCGGTGCGGTGGAGCTGGGCGGGCTGAAGCGGCCGCCGAACTTCGCCCGCTCGGATGCCATGCTGCGCAAGGCGGCGGCTTTCCTCCCGGGGCTGCGGACGGAGGGCGGGACGCGGTGGATGGGGTTCCGCCCCTCGCTGCCCGACAGCCTGCCGGTGATCGGCCCTTCCCGCGCCACGCCGCGCGTGGTCTATGCCTTCGGCCATGGCCATCTCGGCCTGACCCAGAGCGCGGGCACCGGACGGCTGGTCGCCGAGCTGATCGGCGGCGCCCCGCCCAGCCTGCCGCTGGAGCCCTTCCGTCCCGACCGCTTCTGAACCGGAACAGCCATGGCGAAGCACACATTCTTCTGCGTGGACGGCCATACCTGCGGCAATCCGGTGCGCCTGGTCGCCGGCGGCGGGCCGCGGCTGGAGGGCGCGACCATGATCGAGAAGCGCGCGCATTTCCTGGCCGAGTTCGACTGGATCCGCACCGCGCTGATGTTCGAGCCGCGCGGCCACGACATGATGTCCGGCTCCATCCTCTACCCGCCGACGCGGCCCGATTGCGACGCGGGCATCCTGTTCATCGAGACCTCCGGCTGCCTGCCCATGTGCGGCCACGGCACCATCGGCACGGTGACGATGGCGATCGAGCAGGGGCTGGTGACGCCGCGTACGCCGGGCGTGCTGCGCCTCGACGCCCCGGCCGGGGTGGTGGTGGCGGAATACCGGCAGGAGGGCGCGCATGTGGAGGAGGTGCGGATCACCAACGTCCCCTCCTTCCTGCACGGGCGCGGGCTGGCGGCGGAGATCCCCGGCCTCGGCGAGGTGGTGGTGGACGTCGCCTATGGCGGCAACTTCTACGCCATCGTGGAACCGCAGGAGCGCTTCCGCGACATGGCCGATTTCTCCGCGGGCGAGCTGGTGCGGATGAGCCCGCTGCTGCGCCGCGCGCTGAACGAGCGATACGAGTTCGTCCACCCGCTGGAGCCGGAGATCCGCGGGCTGAGCCACATCCTCTGGACTGGCGCGCCGACCCGCGAGGGCGCCGATGCCCGCAACGCCGTGTTCTATGGCGAGAAGGCGATCGACCGCTCCCCCTGCGGCACCGGCACCTCCGCCCGCATGGCGCAGCGCGCGGCGCTGGGACAGCTCGCGGTGGGCGAGGACTTCGTCCACGAGAGCATCATCGGCTCGCTCTTCCATGGCCGCGTCGAGGCCGCGACGACCGTCGGCGGGCGCGAGGCGATCATCCCCTCCGTCGGCGGCTGGGCGCGGATGACGGGGTACAATACCATCTTCGTGGACGATCGCGATCCCTTCGCGCATGGCTTCACCGTGATCTGACGCCGCCCGGCGAAGGACGGCGCGGTCGTCGCCCTGCCCGCCCTGGCATCGGATCGCCGCCCATGGGACGGTGCCGCCGCGCGGGGAGGTGGCCCGGCGGTCCGGGCGGAGAGATGCCGATGCTCCAGGGTGGCTGCCTGTGCGGGCAGGTGCGGTACGAGGCGGAGGGCGCGCCCTTCCACCCGACCATCTGCCACTGCGGCATGTGCCGGCGCGCGGCCGGGGCGCCGATGGTGGCCTGGTTCAGCGTGCCCCGGGAGGGCTTCCGCTGGGTGGCGGGGGAACCGGCGCGCTACGCCTCCAGCCCCGGTGCGACGCGCTGCTTCTGCCGGCGCTGCGGCACGTCGCTGACCTTCGCCGCGGCGCAGACCCCGGATGAGATCGACGTCACCACCGCCTCTCTGGACGATCCGGAGGCCGTGCCGCCGCGCGACCACACGCACGTCGCGACCAGGCTAAGCTGGGTCGCCACCGACGACGGGCTGCCGGCGTACCGGGACCGACGCCTCGGCGGATAGGCGGGCCGCGTCCGTCCCTCGACGGTCGGGCCGGCCGGCTGCCATCCTCCGCGGAACGAATCCTGGAGGAACGCCCATGTCCCAGCATCCGCCGCCCGCCTCGGGCACGGGGCGCCGCACCCTGCTCGCCGCTCCCCTGCTCGGCGGCCTGGCTGCCACCGGCCTCGCCCGGCGCGCCGCGGCCCAGGCGGCCCCGGCTCCGGCCCCAGCCCAGGCCCCGGAGCGCCGCTTCGAGACCATCGCCCGCTTCACCACCCCCGCGGCGCGGCAGGGGGTCTGTGCCGATGCCGACGCCGTCTACGCCGTCGACAACCGGCTGATCATCAAGCACGACCGGCGCAGCAACGCCGAGCTGGCCCGCTTCGAGAGCCCGCGCGAGGGGCCGATCATCCACATGAACAGCCTCTCCCTGCACGAGGGGGAGGTGATCGCCGCGCACTCGAACTATTCCGAGGAGCCGATGCTCTCCTCGGTGGAGCGCTTCGATGCGGCGACGCTGCGCCACACCGGCAGCCATTCCTTCGGCATCATGCCGGGCAGCCTGACCAGCTTCGAATGGCATGACGGCGCCTGGTGGGCGGTCTGGGCGAACTACTCGCTGGTCTTCGGCCGCAACCAGCGCCCCTATGGCAACACCTGGTGGACCCAACTGACCCGGCACGACCGCGACATGCGCCAGACCGGCGGCTGGACCTTCCCGGCGGACGTGCTGCAACGCGCGACGCCCATGTCCATCTCCGGCGCCTCCTGGGGGCCGGGCGGCTTCCTGTGGTGCACGGGGCACGACCACAAGGAGGTGTATGCCTTGCGCCTGCCGCGCATGGGCT
This sequence comes from Roseomonas sp. OT10, assembly GCF_020991085.1. Lineage (NCBI taxonomy): Bacteria > Pseudomonadati > Pseudomonadota > Alphaproteobacteria > Acetobacterales > Roseomonadaceae > Roseomonas > Roseomonas cutis. The sequence continues at coordinate 3,026,140 of NZ_CP087719.1, read as the reverse complement.
CCGTGCTGGAACGGGTGATGACCTTGCCGATCGAGGCAGAAGGGCAGGCCATCGCCTGGGACACCTCCGCCCCGGACGTGCTGTGGCAGATCATCCGCAGCAAGCGAGAGGTGGTGGCGCAACGCCTCGTCGGACTTTGATACGGTGGGCGTGATGCGCTGATCCGTGCCGGCGCGGGGGGCGCCCGTGGCCCGGGGGCAAGGCTCTGCCTCGCCCCCGTACCCCCACTCCGCCAGGACCCTGCGGGCCCTGGACCCGATCCGCGCTGCCGCGGGACAGCTTGAGACGGGGTCGAGGCGCCGAGGAGCATGGCTCCTCGGCGGGACCGGCCGCAGCACTCGCTAACGCCTACAACTCTTTTCCAGAGTCCCGCCTGTCCGCGCTCCGTCAAGGTTCAGCCCGGAGGCTGACACCCACCGCCCCGAGCCAACTCCCAGCGGGGCCCGGGGCCCGCTTGTGGCCCCGGCAGGGGAGGGTCTGGGAGGGGACGGCGTCCCCTCCCGGTCCCCCGCCCGAACACGACAGCACGACAGGTCATCTCATCCCGCCGCCGGTGTGACGCGGGCGGCGGGGTTGTGCGATCCGGCGCCCGGTCACGGGCATTCGGGCGCGGGACAGGTAGGGGACGGCGTCCCCGCCCCGGGCCTTTCCCTGACGGGCTCCGGCGCCCGGCGTGATCCGGCCCTCGGGTCTGCCGCCGGCCTCCGGGCGGCGCCTGGGATGGGCCTCAGCGTCCGCCGGACCGCGGGTCCAGCGCATCGCGCAGCCCGTCGCCGAGCAGGTTGAAGGCGAGCACCACCAGGAAGATGGCCAGTCCGGGATAGATCGCCATCCAGGGGGCCTGCCCCAGGAAGCGCTGCGCCGCGTTCAGCATCGAGCCCCAGGAGGGCGCGGGCGGTTGCTGCCCGAGGCCGAGGAAGCTCAGCGACGCCTCGGCGATGATCGCCTCTGCCACCGCCAGCGTCCCCTGGACCAGCAGGGGCGGGACGATGTTGGGCAGGACGTGCACCAGCGCGGTGCGCCAGGGCGGGTTGCCCAGGGCCCGCGCGGCCTCGGCCCATTCCGTCGCCCTGGCTTCCAGCGCCATGCCGCGGGCGAGGCGCACGAAGATCGGCGTGGCGGAGATGGCGATGGCCAGCATCGCGTTCTCCAGCGCCGGGCCCAGGAAGGCGGCGAGCGCGATGGCCAGGATCAGGAAGGGCACGGACAGCATGGCATCCGCCAGCCGCGAGATGGCGGCATCCACCCAGCCGCCCGTCAGCCCGGCCAGCAGCCCCAGCGGCACGCCGGCCAGCAGCGCCGCGGCCACGGAGACGAAGCCCGCCATCAGCGAGGCGCGCCCGCCCCAGAGCACGCGCGAGAGCACGTCGCGCCCGTTCTCGTCCGTGCCGAACCAGTGGAGGTCCGAGGGCGGCTTGCGGATGCGCGACCAGGAGGTGGCGGCGGGATCGAAGGGCGCGATCCAGGGCGCCAGGATCGCGGCGGCCACGAAGGCCAGCACCACGACCAGCCCCAGCACGGCAAGGCGGCGGCGCAGGAAGCGCCGCAGCGCCCGGCGCCAGGGGCCCTCGCCCCGCGCGGGCACCGCGGCGGCGGTCGTCGCCGCGCTCATGCCGCGCGCAGCCTCGGGTTGATCGCCATGTAGAGCAGGTCCGCCAGCAGCGAGAGCAGCACGAAGATCAGCGCGGTGGCGACCACCACCCCCTGCACCACCGGGTAGTCGCGGTTGAACACGGCATCGACGATCAGCTTGCCGAAGCCGGGGATGGTGAAGATCTGCTCGGTCAGCACCGCGCCGGCCAGAAGCCGGCCCAGCTCGATCGTGCCCAGCGTCACCACCGGGATCAGCGCGTTGCGCAGCGCGTGCCTGGCCACGACGACGCGCTCGGCCAGCCCCTTGGCGCGGGCGGTGCGGATGTAGTCCTGCCCCAGCGCGCCCAGCATCGCGGCGCGGGTGTGGCGCATCAGCACGCCGGCGACGCCGGAGCCCAGCACGAGGGCGGGCATGATGGTGGTCTTCAGCGACTGCACCGGGTCCTCGGTCAGCGGCACGTAGCCGGAGGGCGGCAGCCAGCCGAGCTGCACGCTGAACAGCAGGATCATCATGATGCCGAGCCAGAAGTTCGGCGTGGAGATGCCGGCCAGCGCCACGCCGTTCGCCAGCCAGTCCGCCGGCCGGTCGCGCCGCACGGCGGAGATCACCCCCGCCGGCACGCCGATCAGCACGGCGATGACGAAGGCCATGCTGCCGAGCTGCAGCGTGACCGGCAGCTTCTCCAGGATCAGCTGCGCCACCGGCTGGCGGATGCGCCAGGAGAAGCCGAGGTCGCCCGTCAGGGTGCGCCCCAGCCAGGCCAGGTACTGCGCCCAGACCGGCCGGTCGAGCATCAGCTCCTCGCGGATCTGGGCCAGCACCTGCGGGTCGCCGCGCTCCTCCCCGGCCATGATCAGCGCCGGGTCGCCGGGCATCAGCTGCTGCAGGCCGAAGACCAGGGCCGAGAGGATCAGCAGCGTGGGCACCACCTGTCCCAGGCGGCGCAACAGCCAGCCCCACATCGGACGGCTACTGGAAGCGCAGGTCCTGCACGCGGATCAACCCGTCCGGCACGGGATGGTAGCCGGTCAGCCGCGCCACATGCGCCACGAAGTTCTTGCGGTGCCACAGGTACATGCGCGACCGGTCCTGGCGGATCGCGACGTCCCAGACGCGGGCGTAGAGCGCGCGGCGCTTCTCCACCTCCGTCTCGGCCCGGGCCTCGTCCAGCAGCCGGTCCACCTCCGGGCTGGCGTACCGGCCGTCGTTCTGCGGACCCTGGGAGTGGATGAAGGTCCAGGTGTTGCCGTCGGGATCGACCCGCCCCGACCAGGCGAGGATGTAGGTCTGGAAGTCCCCGCGCGCCGCCGCCTGGAGGGAGGAGGCGAACTCCATGGCGTTGATGCGCAGCTCGAACCCCGCCTCGGCCACCATGGACTGGATCACCTCCGCCATCTGGCGGATCTCCGGGCTGTTCGGCGCGGTCATCTCCACCACCACCGGCGTCTGCACCCCGGCCTCCCGCAGCAGCTGCTTCGCGCGGTTCACGTCGCGCGGCTCCGGTCGGAAGCCGGGGACGTGATAGGGGGAGGAGGGCGGCACCGGCTGCGCGGTGACGGTCTGCTGCCCCTCGTAGACCACCTGGTTCAGCGCGTCGCGGTCGATCGCCAGCTCGAAGGCGGCGCGCACGCGGGCATCGCGGCCGAAGGGGTTCTGCGACCGCGGGCCGTTGCCGACGTTGTAGGTGATGGACTGGTAGCCCAGCTCGTCCGTCTGGCTGAGGCGCAGGCGCCGGTCCTTCTGGATGATGGGCACGTCCGTCGCCGTGGTCACCTCGATCAGGTCGAGCGAGCCCGCCTGGAGGTTGGCCAGCCGCACCGTGCCGTCCGGGATGGGCTGGTAGGTGATGCGCTGGACGTGGATACGCCCGGCATCCCAATAGTCGGGGAAGCGCTCCACCACGATGCGGTCCTGCGCCACGCGCTCGACGAAGCGGAAGGGGCCGGCGCAGACGGGGCGGTTGCCGAAGTCGCGCCCGGCCGCCTCCGCCGCCTTGGGCGAGACGATCATGCCGGCGCGGTCCGTGAGCTGCGAGACGAAGGGCGCGAAGGCCACCTTGAGCCGCACGCGCACCGTCAGCGGGTCCACCACCTCCACGCCGTCCATCGCGTTGATCTCGCCTCGGCGGAAGGAGCCCTGCAGCGTCAGGTGGCGGTTCAGCGAGTAGCGCACCGCCTCCGCATCCATCCTTTCCCCGTCATGGAAGCGCACGCCGTCGCGCAGGGTGATGAGCAGCGTCCTGGGGTCCTCCCACCGGAAGCCGGTGGCGAGCTGGGGCACGATCTCCAGCTTGTCGTTGATGTCGAACAGCTTGTCGCAGAGCGAGGCGAAGACGATGCGCCCGACGAAGGTGCGGGCCAGGGTCGGGTCCATGATGTCCGGATCCTCGCGCAGCCCGATGCGCAGGTTCTGCGCCTGGGCCGGGGCGGCGAGTCCGAGAGGGACGGCGCTCGTGGCCAGGACGGCGAGGCAGGCGGCGGCCAGCGTCTTGTTCATGCGGCGTCTCCCGGTGACGGCGTGTCGAGGTTGGCAGGGATGAAGAAGCGCTGCAGCCGGCGGAGCCGTTCGCCGGCGGCGTCATGCCGGCGGCGTTCCAGCGGCGGCAGGCTGTCGCGGAAATGGCAGGCGGAGCGGTGCGCGGCGTCGCCCCCTGCCGGCGCCAGCGCCGGGTCGGCCGTGCGGCAGACCGGCTGCGCCAGCGGGCAGCGGGTGTGGAAGCGGCAGGCGGCGGGGGGCGCGATCGGGCTGGGCACGTCGCCCTCCAGCGGCGCGGCCCCGCCCTCGCCGGGCACGGAGGCCAGCAGCGCCCGGGTATAGGGATGGCGCGGATCGGCGAAGACCGCCTCGGCCGGCCCCTCCTCGACGATCTGGCCGAGGTACATCACCGCCACCCGGTCGGCGACGTGCCGCACCACGGCGAGGTCGTGCGAGATCAGGATGAAGGCCAGCCGCAGCTCGCGGATCAGCGATTGCAGCAGGTTGATCACCTGCGCCTGCACGGAGACGTCCAGCGCGCTGACCGGCTCGTCCCCCACCACCAGCCGCGGCCCGCTGGCCAGGGCGCGGGCGATGGCGATGCGCTGCCGCTGCCCGCCGGAGAATTCGTGCGGCCATCTCTGCGCCTGCTCCGGCCGCAGCCCCACCCGGGCGAGCAGCATGGCCACCCGCTCCGCCTCCCGGGCCCGCGGGACGATGCCGTGCAGGCGCAGCGGCTCCGCCACTGCCGCGCCCACCGTCATGCGGGGATCGAGGCTGGCATAGGGGTCCTGGAAGATCATCTGCGCGTCGCGCCGCCAGGCCCGCAGCGCCGCCGGGGAGAGGTCGCGCAGCTCCCGGCCCTCGAAGCGCACCGAGCCCGCATCCGGCTCGATCAGCCGCAGGGCCAGCCGCGCGAGCGTGGACTTGCCGCAGCCGCTCTCCCCCACCACCGCCAGCACCTCGCCCGGCGCCACGCGCAGCGACACGCCGTCCACCGCATGCACCGCGCCGCGCCGGCGTCCCAGCGAGTCCCGGACGGGGAAGTGCTTCACCAGCCCGTCGAGTTCCAGCAGCGGGGTCATGCGGCGCTCCCCGCCGCCCGGAGGAAGGTGCAAGGCCTCATGCCGCCAGCGCCGCGTCGAGCGGCGCCCGGATGCAGGCCGCGCGATGCCCCGGCCCCACCTCGACCAGCGGCGGCTGGGCGTCGTTGCAGGCGGCGACCGCGAAGGGGCAGCGCGGGGCGAAGCGGCAGCCGGGGGGCGGGTGCATCAGGTCGGGGACGGTGCCGTCGATGGAGGCGAGGCGGGTGCCGCGGGGGGTGTCCAGCCGGGGTGCCGCGCCGAGCAGGCCGATGGTGTAGGGGTGCTCGGGGTGGGAGAGCACGCGGCTGGCGGGGCCGGATTCCGCGACGCGGCCGGCATACATCACGACGACGTCGTCGGCATGGTCGGCGACGACGCCCAGGTCGTGCGTGACCAGGATGACCGCGGTGCCGGTGTCGCGGCGCAGCCCGTCGAGGAGGGCGAGGACCCCCGCCTGCACCGTCACGTCCAGGGCGGTGGTCGGTTCGTCCGCGATCAGCACGCGCGGGCGGCAGGCCAGCGCCATGGCGATCATCACGCGCTGCCGCATGCCGCCGGAGAGCTGGTGCGGGTACTGGCGGGCGCGGCGGGCGGCGTCGGGGATGCGGACGCGCTCCAGCATGGCGACCGCCGCGTCGAAGGCGGCGGCATGGGACAGCTTCTCGTGCAGGCGCAGCGCCTCGGCGATCTGCTCCCCGGCGGTGAAGGCGGGGTTCAGCGAGGTCATCGGCTCCTGGAAGATCATCGCCATGCGGCCGCCGCGCAGGGCGCGGCGCTCCGCCTCGGGCAGGGTGGCGATCTCCTGCCCGGCCAGGCGGATATGGCCGCCGACCGTGGCGCCGGGGGCCAGCAGCCCCATCACCGCCAGGGCGGTGGCGGACTTGCCGCAGCCGCTCTCGCCGACCACGGCCAGGGTGCGGCCGGGGGCGACGGCGAGGGAGACGCCGTCCACCGCGCGCAGCGGACCGCGATCGGTGGCGAAGGCGACCGAGACCCCGTCCAGCTCCAGGGCCCAGGGTCCGGGGTCGGGGGAATGGCTCACGGGGCGGGGTCCGCCATGGATTGCGCGATCAGCCGGTCCAGCACCGCCCGGTCGAAGACGCCGGGATGGTCGCGCCCCGCCAGGAAGCGGCGGTAGTGCACGAAGCGCTGGCGGGCGACGGCGTGCAGCCGGCGCAGCTCCGCCAGCGGATCCGGGTGGTCGTCCACCCGCAGGTCCAGGGCGGGGAAGGCATCCTCCGGCCCGGCGGTGACCAGGGCGGCGGACTGCCGGCCGCGCTTGTCGCCGCCGGCCGCCTGTCCCGCCTCCAGCGCCGCGATCAGCCGTTCGGCCATGGGGCGGCCGGCGCCGTCCAGGAAGGCGTCGCGCGTCGCCGTCACGACCGCCTGGCCCGCGAGCATGTTGCCCGCCACCGAGACGTCCCGGCCCGCCGCCTGCCCGGCCCAGCCGACGCATCCCGCCCCGGTGTGGCAGGCCGCCCGGCCCGCTGCATCCAGCAGGTGCAGCTGGCGCACCGCGGCCCCCGCATCGGCGGCAAGCGTCGCGGCCAGGGCTGCCTCGGGCGCGTCGCCGCCGCGCAGCCGGGCCAGGGCGGCGGGGGCGAGGAGCGGGTTGACCAGCGCCTGGGTGGCTGCGGCGCCGAGCCCGCCCTCGACCCGGAGGCAGAGCGCGCCCACGGCGAAGAAGCGGGTGGCGACGGCGGCGCCGAGTTCCCCGGTGTCGGGGTCGCGGGCGAGGATGCTCCAGGTCATGGCCCCGCATGCAGGCACGCGCCGTGCCATCTGTGAAGCGCCCGGAAGCGCCGGGAAGCGTCCGGAAGCGTCGTGGCGGGACACATCGTGCGGCGTGCCCTCCGCGCCGCCCGCCGGGTCACACGGCGTAGAGGCGGATGTGGACCGAATCCGGCCGGCGCTCGCCATGGCCGAGGAACAGGCGGCGCTGCATCCAGGCATGGGCGGGGGAGGGGGTCTCGAAGACCGGCGTGGTGCGGAAATAGACCCGCTCGGGCGGGACCGGCTCGCCGCGGAGCAGCCGGGCCATGTCCTCGGGGGCGGCGTCGCGCAGGCCGCGGTTGACCACGTAGACCAGGGCGCCGTCCGTCAGCCGGACGGTGTAGCGCGCCTCGATCTCGGTGACCCCGTCCGGGCGGATCAGCTGGAAATCGGCGCCGCCGGGGAGGATCTCGCCCTCCAGCCGCGGGCCGGCGACGCGGCCGCCCAGGATCGGGACGATCCGGCGCTCCCCCATCGCACCGCTCCCCACGCGCAGGGGCGGGCCGACCGAGGCTTCCACCAGGCCGATGAACTCGAATCCGGGTTCCTGGCTCATGCGCTCTCCTCCTCCGGGCCGGCCGCCGCGTCCCGGGGCCGGAAATCAGCGGCGCGGAGGCGGTGCGCCCGGGCGAAGCCCGCCACCAGCAGCCCGCCGCCCGGGTCCATGCGCCAGAGGCGGAAATCCCCGAAATCCGCATAGGGGGCGGCATAGGGGTGGCGTTCCAGCCAGAGGGCCTTCAACGCCGCGTCCTCGACCGGCGCCGCGAGGCCGGTGACGGTCACGCGCGGGGCGGTCTGCGGATTCTCCCCCTCCGCCGTCCCCTGGAACAGCAGGGCGCAGCGCGGCTCCCGTTGCAGATGCCGGGTGTGGACGGCGAGGGAGGAGAGCCAGAGCAGCACCGCCCCATCCGGCGCCACCGCCGGGGTGACCAGCGAGGCGAAGGGCTGCCCGCCTTCCGCCATGGTGGACAGGACGGCCGACGCCGCCTCCCGCATCAGCCGCCGGGCGGTCCCGGCCGGCTCCTCCGTCGCGTTCCCCGGTTGCGCCACAATTCCATCCCTATATGCGGGGGCAGACGCAGAGAAGCGCCCGGACACCCCCTGACCATGGCCCAGACCATCGCCCTCGTGGATGACGACCGCAACATCCTGACCTCCGTCTCGATGACCCTGGAGCAGGAGGGCTACCAGGTCCGCACCTACACGGACGGGGAGAGCGCCCTGCAAGGGCTGCTGGCCCGGCCGGCGGACCTTGCGGTGCTGGACATCAAGATGCCCCGGATGGACGGGATGGAGCTGCTGCAGCGGCTGCGCCAGCGCACCGCCCTGCCGGTGATCTTCCTGACCAGCAAGGATGACGAGCTGGACGAGCTGATGGGCCTGCGCCTCGGCGCGGACGACTACATCACCAAGCCCTTCAGCCAGCGCCTGCTGCTCGAGCGCATCCGCGCCCTGCTGCGCCGCAACGAGACGAGCCGCGCCGAGGGCTCCGGGGCGCCCGCCGGCGGCGTGATCGCCCGCGGCGACCTGGTGCTGGACGAGACCAAGCACACCTGCACCTGGAAGGGGAAGCCGGTGCAGCTGACGGTGACGGAGTTCCTGCTGGTCAAGGCGCTGGCGGTGCGGCCGGGCATGGTGAAGAACCGCGACCAGCTGATCGACGCCGCCTATGGCGAGAACATCTACGTGGACGACCGCACCATCGACAGCCACGTCAAGCGCGTGCGCAAGAAGTTCCGGGCGGTGGACGACGACTTCTCCCACATCGAGACGCTCTACGGCATCGGCTACCGCTACAAGGAGGCCTGAGATCTCCAACGACGCGCCGCTCGCCGGGCCGCTCGGCCCGCAGAGCGGCCGGCCCTCCCCCCGCTACTCCCGCCTGGCCCGGACGCTGATGGCCGAGATCGGCGCCGGCCGCTACGCCGTGGGCGAACAGCTTCCCACCGAGGCGGTGCTGTGCGACCGCTTCGGCGTCAGCCGCCATACGGTGCGGCAGGCGCTGCGCGAGCTGAAGGAGTTCGGGGTGGTTTCGGCCCATCCCGGCATCGGCACCTGGGTCCGCGCCCGCCAGCCCGAGCCCTCCCGCTTCGTGCATGGGGCCTCCTCGGTCGAGGACCTGCTGCAGGTCTCGCGCGCGACACGGCTGCGCCTGGTGGAGCATCAGGAGGTGGTGGCGGATGCGGCGCTGGCCGGCTTCCTGGGCTGCAGGCCCGGCAAGGCCTGGCTGCGCCTGCGCCTGTTGCGCGTCCTGCCGCAGGACGAGCGGCCGGTCGCCGTTCTGACCACCTACATCCTGCCCGAGGCAGCGGACATCCTGCCCCGGATCGCGGAATCGCCGGACCCGATCTTCGTGATGATCGAGCAGGCGCACGGGCTGCGCGTGGTGGAGATCGCCCAGGAGATCACGCCGGTCCGGCTGGAGGCCGAGCCGGCGGCACTCCTGGGTGCCGAACCCGGCGAGGCGGCCCTGCGGATGATCCGCCGCTTCCGCGACGAGCGGGACGAGGTGCTGCAGGTGGCGGACGGCCTCTACCCGGCCGGCCGTTTCATCCACAGCGCCGTGTTCCGCCTGCGCCGGGGCGGGGAGGCCGCGCCGCCAGAGGCGGGCTGATACGGACGGTGCGATGCGCCGGTCCGTGCCGGCGCGGGGTGCGTCCGTTCCCCGGGGGCAAGGCGCTGCCTCGCCCCCGATACCCCCACTCCGCCAGGACCCTGCGGGCCCTGGACCCGGGGAGTGCTACCGCGGGACAGCCTGATACGGGGTCGAGGCGCCGAGGAGCCACGCTCCTCGGCGGGTACGGCCACTGCACTGGCTGACGCCTCGTGAATCTTTTCAGAGTCCCGCCTGTCCGCGCTCCGCCAGGGTTCAGCCCGCAGGCTGACGCCCACCGCACAGAACCAACTCCCAGCGGGGACCGGGGCCCGCTTGTGGCCCCGGCAGGGGAGGGTCTGGGAGGGGACGGCGTCCCCTCCCGGTCCGACGCCCGAACACCACAGCACGATCGGTCAGGTCATCCCGCTGTCGGCATGAGAGGGCGGGGTCGTGGACCGCCCGGTGTTTGCTTTTGGTGCTTCCACCCGGGTCGGTGCTGCTTTAGAAGGTCGCTCAATTGTCCATACAATCGGACAAATAGAACGTCCTGGAGAGCGCCATGAAGACTGCTGCTTCTGCCTTGTCCCGACGCCAGGCCCTGGCCGCGGCGGCGGGCCTTGCCCTCGCCGGCGCGTCCGGGGCACGGGCCCAGGGCGGGCCGATCCGCCTGATCGTCCCCTTCACCAGCGGCACGGGCAGCGACGCGATCGCGCGCATGCTGGCCACCGAGCTCACGGGACGCATTCCGCAGCCCGTCGTGGTGGAGAACCGCGGCGGCGCCGGCGGTATCACTGGCACCGAGCAGGGGGCGCGGGCGACGCCGGACGGACAGACCCTGACGCTGGGCACCAACAGCACCTTGGTGGTGAACCCGCTGCTGAATCCGCGCGTGCAGTACAAGGTGGAGCAGGACTTCGTCCCGATCGCCGGCCTGGCGCGCACGTACTATGCCGTGGTCACCGCCAACAATGCGGAGGCGCCGGCCGACTTCGCCGCCCTGACGCGGCGCCTGAAGGCGGGGGGCGCGACCTACGGCTCCTCGGGTGTCGGCACCATCACCCACCTCGCCTCCGAGATCATGGTCCAGCGCATGGGCGGGCAGGCCATGCACGTGCCCTATCGTGGCAGCGGCCAGGTGCAGGCGGACCTGATGGGCGGGCAGATCCTGTTCTCCTGCGACACCATGGCGGCCGTGCTGCCGCTGATCCGCAGCGGCGGCCTGCGCGCCCTCGCGGTCACCTCGCCGCAGCGCCTCGCCGCGCTCCCGGAGGTGCCGACGCTGGTGGAGAGCGGGCTCGACGGGCTGGTGGTGGAGGCCTGGTATGGGCTGATGGCCCCGGCCGGCACGCCCGCGAGGGTGACCGAGGGGCTGACCAGGGCGGTCCTCGACGCGCTCCAGAGCCCGGAGATGCGCGCGCGGCTGCAGCCGCTGGAGTTCGAGGTGCTGGCCATGCCGCCCGCGGCCTTCTCCGTCCTGATCCGTGATGCCAGCCGCTTCTGGGCCGAGGTGGTGCGGCAGACCGGCGTCCGGATCGAATCCTGAGGGAAGACACACGAACCATGAGCGCAAGCGCAAGAGAACTGAGGCTGGTCTCGATCAACGGCTGCCTCGGCTACGGCTACGAGTTCAGCAGCCTGGAGGCGGGCATCGCCCAGGCGCCGCATCTGGTGGGCGGCGATGCCGGCTCGACCGACCCGGGCCCCTTCTACCTCGGCAGCGGCACCTCGCTGGTGAAGCGGGAACAGGTGCGCCGCGACCTGGGCTTCGCCCTGACCCGTGCCCGCGCGGCCGGCGTGCCGCTGATGATCGGCTCTGCCGGGATGGGCGGCGGCAACCCGAACCTGGAATTCGTGCGCGAGATGCTGGTGGGCATCGCGCGGGAGAACGGGCTGAACTTCCGCCTCGCCACCATCCGCTCCGAGATCGAGCCCACGCGGGTGCGCGACGCGCTGCGCGCCGGGAAGGTCACGCCCATGCCCGACGCGCCGGCGCTGACCGAGCAGGCGGTGATGGAGAGCAGCCGCATCGTCGGGCAGATGGGCACCGAGCCCTTCGCCGAGGCGCTGGCCCAGGGCGCCGACGTCGTCCTCACCGGCCGCTCCTGCGACACGGCGATCTACGCCGCCCTGCCGATCGCCGAGGGCTACGATCCCGGCCTGGCCCTGCACATGGCCAAGATCATGGAATGCGGCGCGCAATGCGGCCTGCCGCTGGCCGCCAACGACAGCCTGCTCGGCATCATCCGCAGCGACCACTTCCTGGTCCGCCCCCTGGCGGAGCACCGCATCTGCACGCCGGATTCCGTCGCCGCCCACACCATGTACGAGCAGGGCGACCCGCTGGTGCTCTACGAGCCGGAGGGCCGCGTCGACCTGCGCGAGGCGGTGTTCGAGCAGGTGGACCGGCAGACCGTGCGCGTCAGCGGCTCCCGCTTCATCCCCACGCCGAAGCTGCAGATCAAGCTGGAGGGCGCGCGGCTCGCGGGCTATCGCGCCTTCACCATCGCGGGCATCCGCGACGGCGCGGTGATCGGCAGCCTCCCCGTCATCGAGGAGACTGTGCGCGGCGCCGTGCGGCGCAACCTGCGCAGCGATGTCGGTGACGACCAGTTCGCGCTGGGCTTCCGCTACTACGGCCGCGATGCCGTGCTCGGCCCGCTGGAGCCGGAGCGCAGGCCGCCGCACGAGGTCGGTGTCCTGATCGAGGTGGTGGCGCGCAGCCAGGAGCTGGCGGATTACGTCCTGTCGCTGGCACGGTCCTCCTTCCTGCACTGCCCCTTCCCGGGGAGGAAGACGACGGGCGGCAACCTGGCCTTCCCCTTCTCGCCCTCCGACGTCAGCGCCGGCGAGGTCTACGAGTTCAGCGTCTATCACCTGATGGAGGTCGAGGATCAGCATGCGCTGTTCCCGATCGAGATGGAGCGTATCTGACCCATGGCCCGGTTGCAGGACCTCGCCGCCGTTCTCCGCAGCAAGAATGCCGGCCCCTTCCAGATCACCATCGACCTGATGTTCGAGGAGGAGGCGACCTATCGCCGCGTGCTGGAATCCGGCGCGCTCGCTCCCGGCCGCATCGCCGAGCTTTACGGCGTGGAGACGCAGCACGTCGCGGTCATCCCCTTCGACCGGGTGCGCGCGATCAAGGTGACGCTGCCGCGGCGCTCCGGCCAGCGCGGCAGCGGCTCCGCCTTCGACCGCGACGTCTACGGCGCGCAGCAGCACGGGCCGCTGGCGGGGATCGAGATCGCCTGAGGCTTGCCATCCGGCACCGCCCCCGCCAGCCTCCCGCCGCGCCCCGGGGGCGGGGCGGGAGGGAATGGCAAGATGATCTGGCAGGAACGCTTCCGGGGCCGCACGGCCGTCGTCACCGGCGGCGCGGCGGGGATCGGCCGTGCCGTGGCGAAGCGGCTGGCGGCGGAGGGCGCGCGGGTTGCCCTCTGGGACCTCGACGCCGGGGCGCTGGAGGCGGCGAAGGCGGAGGGCGACGTGGCGCATGTGGCGGCGCTGGACATCGCCGACGCCGCCCAGGTGGACCGCGCGATGGCATCGAGCCTGGAGGCGCTGGGCGACCGGCTGGACATCCTCGTCGCCAGCGCCGGCATCACCGGCCCCAACACCACGGTGCGCGACTATCCGGTCGAGGCGTGGAAGCGCGTCATCGACGTGAACCTGAACGGGCTGTTCTACTGCGACCGCGCGGCGATCCCGGCGATGGAGCGCAACGACTACGGCCGCATCGTCAACATCGCCTCGATCGCCGGCAAGGAGGGCAACCCCAACGCCTCCGCCTACAGCGCCTCGAAGGCCGCGGTGATCGGGTTGACCAAGTCGTTGGGCAAGGAACTGGCGAAGGGCGGCATCCGGGTGAACTGCGTCACCCCCGCCGCGGTGCGCACGGCGATCTTCGACCAGATGACGCAGCAGCACATCGACTTCATGCTGTCCAAGATCCCCATCGGCCGCTTCGGCACGATCGACGAGGTGACCGCCCTGGTCTGCTGGCTGGCGAGCGAGGAATGCTCTTTCAGCACGGGCGGCGTGTTCGACGTGTCCGGCGGCCGCGCGACCTACTGACCTCCGGCCGGGCAGGGGAGGACGGCCTCCGGCCCGTCCGCCCGCGATCCCGGGCGAGCGGACCGGATCGGCCGCCCCGGCGCGGGGGCGGGATGGCCCGGCCGCCGAAGCCCTGCCCGGCGAAGCTCCACCTGCGGGACCAGGGGCAGGCTCCCGGTAGTCTTGCCATCGGCCATGTTGCGTTGGACCGGGAATGGCACCATCCTGGCGCATTTAAAAACAATGACTTAAGCAGCAGGTCGGACGGAAGATGAAATTTCTGTAATTATCCTTTCATCTTTTCATCGTGCGGGCGATATGCGGGGTCCACAACAGCCCGGAATGCCGCCCCTCGATGGACGCTGAAGTTCTCGTTGCCCTCATCGCCCTTATCGGCATGGAGGTGGTGCTCGGCATCGACAACCTCGTCTTCATCGCAATCCTCTCCAACCGGTTGCCACCGGAGCAGAGGCGCAAGGCCCGGCTGATCGGGCTGGGCCTGGCGGTGGTGATGCGCCTGGGCATGCTGGCCGGGGTCGGCTGGCTGATGACCCTCACCACGCCGCTCTTCCAGGTGCTCGGCCAGAGCGTCTCGGGCAAGGACCTGATCCTGCTCGCCGGCGGGCTGTTCCTGATCGGCAAGGCGGTGATGGAGATCCACCACCGCGTCGACCCGGATGCCCAGGCCCAGACCCATGCCGCCAAGGCGGTGGCCGCCACCTTCGGCATGACCGTGGTCCAGATCATCCTGATCGACATGGTCTTCAGCGTGGACAGCATCCTCGCCGCCATCGGCATGACCAACGTCATGTGGGTGATCGCGGTGGCGATCCTGGTCTCGGTGACGGTGATGCTCCTCTCCATGGATGCGCTGTCCGACTTCATGGAGAAGAACCCGACGGTGGTGATGCTGGCCCTCGCCTTCCTGGTGATGATCGGCATGGTGCTGGTGGCCGAGGGCATGCACTTCGACGTGCCCAAGACCTTCGTCTACGTCGCCATGGCCTTCGCCGCGGTGGTGGAGGGGCTCAACGTCTGGGCCCGCCGCAGCCAGGGCAAGATCCAGGGCCACCGCACGACGGACCCCACCACCAGCACGCTGGCGACGGGTCCCGTGCCCGGGCACGACCCGGCGCTGGTGGGCGGCCCTACGCCTCCCGCGGGGGCCCGCCCGTCGCCTTCGCCGGCAGCCGGCTGAGCCAGCGGGGCGGGACCATCCCGCCCAGCCGCGCCATCCAGTAGAGCGGCAGGGGGTAGGCGATCCGCGCCTGCCCCCTTGCGATTCCGGCCAGCGCCCGGCGCGCGGCGGTTTCCGGCGTCATCAGGAAGGGCATCGGGAAGTCGTTCGCCGCCGTCATCGGCGTGCGGATGTAGCCGGGGCAGAGGGCGTGCAGCCGCACCCCCGCGCGCCGTGCGGTGGCGTCCGTCGCCTCCGCCCAGCGTTGCAGCGCCGCCTTGGAGGCGCAGTAGGCTGGTGCCCCCGGTGCGGCGATGAAGCTGGCGACCGACGCCACCACCGCGATCCGCCCGCGCACCCCATCCTCCCCTGGCCCCTGCTCCCGCATCCGCGCCAGGGCGGGCAGCGCCGTGTTCAGTGCGCCGGTCAGGTTCACCTCGAAGATCGTGCGCGCCTGCTCCGCCGGTTCCACCGCCCCGCCGGTCCCGGCGGAGATGCCGGCATTGGCGATCAGCAGGTCGATCCGTCCCGCCGCCTCCACCCAGGCAGCGCAGGCGGCGGCGTCGCGCACGTCGAACCGCGCCTCCCGCACCGCCGCCCCGGCCGCCCGGCACAGCGCGGCGGTATGCGCCAGCCGCGCCGCATCCCGCCCGGCCAGGTGCAGCGTGCGGCCGGGCGCCGCCAGCGCCTCGGCCAGGGCGGCGCCGAAGCCGGAGGAGGCACCCGTCAGCGCCACGACGGGCCAGGCAGGCGGGTCGGTCATGCGGTGGGCCGCGCGCCGGTCGGGGTCATCATGCCGGCCATCCTGGCCCAGCCGGTGCGGAAGGCGAAGCGGTGGCGGGGCTTGCGGGGCGTCGCCGCCCTCCGCCTCTCCGCGCCCGGCCTCGCCGCGGGACCGAGGCCCTCGCATATCCTCGCCGGGAGCGGCGGACGGCAGCTTCCTCGACGGCGACGGTGAGCGGCGCACCGACACGGGACGGCGTGCACCACGGACCCGTTGGGGCATGGCCCGGCGGGGGAGGGGCCCGGGGGAGAAGAGCGTCCTCCCCCGCTCCCGGCATGCCGGCCAATCCGGCCGTCCGCCGGCCGCAGCCGGGGCGTGGGTTCGACACGCCCGCCCGGCCGCCCTAACTCCCGGACATGCTCGACATGGCCCTCGTCGCCGCGCGCGACCGCAAGCGCATCGCCGAGATCGGCGGCGTCGTCGCCCGCTTCGGCCTCGGCGCGCTGCTCTCCCGCCTGGGCCTGGGCGGCTGGGCGCCGGGCGAGGAGGGGGAGGCGGCGGGGCCAGGGCTGCCGCATCGCTTCCGCCTGGCGCTGGAGGCGCTGGGGCCGACCTTCGTGAAGCTGGGCCAGATCCTCGGCACCCGCGCCGACCTGCTGCCGCGCGACTGGATCGCCGAGCTGGAGCAACTGCAGAGCGGCGCCCCGCGCCTGCCCTTCGAGGCGCTGCGGGCGCAGGTGGAGGAGGATCTCGGCGCCGCGCCCGAGACGGTCTTCGCCCACTTCGACACCGAGCCGCTGGCCGCCGCCTCCATCGCCCAGGTGCACCGCGCCCGGCTGGCGGATGGCACGGAGGTGGTGCTGAAGATCCGCCGCCCCGGCATCCGCCCGCGCATGGAGGCCGACCTTCGCCTCCTCGCCGCCCTGGCCGCGACGGCGGAGCAGGCGGGAGAGCGGGTCGCGCGGCACAACCCGCGCGCCCTGCTGCGCCAGCTCACCGAGGCGGTGCTGGAGGAGCTGGACTTCACCCAGGAGGGCCGCAACGCCGACCGCCTGGCCGCCAATTTCCGCGGGCGCGACGGGGTGGTGGTGCCGCGCATCCACTGGTCGCTCTCCTCCGAGCGGCTGCTGGTGCAGGACTACCTGGCGGGCACCCCGCCCACCTCCGCCGAGCGTCTGCGCGCCGCCGGGATCGACCCGCGGCGCATCGCGGCCCTGGGCGCGGAGGTGGTGCTGGACATGGTCCTGGTGGACGGGCTGTTCCACGCCGACCCGCATCCGGGGAACCTGCTCTGCCTGCCCGGGGACCGGATCGGGCTGCTCGACCTCGGCATGGTCGGCCATGTCTCGCCCCGGCGGCGGGAGGAGATGGTCGGCTTCGTCACCGCCCTCGCCACCGGCGATCCGGCGCGGCTGGCCGAGGTGCTGGCCATCTGGTCCGACGGCCGCGCCACGGCCTCCCGCCTCACCCCGGCGGCCGAGCGCCTGATCGCCCGCCACGGCAGCGGCCGGCTGGTGCTGACCCAGGTGATGGCGGACATGATGGCCCTGGTGCGGGAGGAGGGGCTGGCCATGCCGCCCGACCTGCTGCTCATCTTCAAGGCGCTGGCGACCATTGACGGGGTGCTCAACCGGATCGACCCCGGCTTCGACCTCGCCGCCGCCGCCGGGCAGGCCGGGCGCCGGGTCCTCCAGGCCCGTACCGATCCCGACGCCCTCCGCCGCCGCCTCTCCGCCCTGCTGCTCGACCTGGGCAGCGCCGGCGACGACCTGCCCCGCCTGCTGCGCGCGGCCACCCGCCGCCTGAACGAGCGCGCGGACGGGCCGGACCCGCGGGCGGCCGCGCTGGAACGCCTCGCGGCGGCGCTGCGCTGGGGCGCGGCGCTGCTCGCCGGCTCGGTCCTGGCGGGCGCCGTGCTGGTGGCGCTGGCGCTGCGCTGGGGGTAGCGGCCTGCGGGCCGGGAAGGGCTCCCGCAGGCCCGCGCCCGGCCGGTGGCGCCCGCCGGCCGGATCAGCCCGGGGAGAGGACGCGCAGCGGGGCGCCCTGCAGCCAGGCGGCGATGTCCTCCACCGCATCGGCGAAGAAGCGGCGGTAGTTGGCCTCGCTGACATAGCCGAGATGCGGCGTGGCGACGAGGTTGGGCAGGCCGCGCAGCGGGTGGCCGGGCGGCAGCGGCTCCTCGTCGAACACGTCCAGCGCGGCGCCGGCGATGCGGCCGGAGCGCAGCGCCTCGGCCAGGGCGCGCCAGTCCACCAGCGGCCCGCGCGAGGTGTTCACCAGCAGCGCCGTGGGCTGCATCAGCCCCAGCTCGCGCGCCCCGATCAGCCCGTGCGTCTCCGGCCCCAGCACCATGTGCAGCGTCACCATGTCGGCGCGCCGCAGCAGCTCGTCCAGCGAGGCCGCCCGCTCCGCCCCATGCGCCGCGGCATGCGCGTCGGTCAGGTTGCGGCTCCAGGCGAGGACGCGCATCTCGAAGGCGGCGGCGTAGCGCGCCATCCGCTGCCCGACCTTGCCGAGACCCACGATGCCAAGGGTCTTGCCCGCCAGATCGATGCCGAGGCTCGACTGCCAGGGCGTGCCGCCCGCGTGGAAGTTCGCGTCCTCGCGCGGGATCGAGCGGGCGAGGGCCATCAGCAGCCCCCAGGCCAGCTCCGGCGTGGGGGCGCCGGCGCTGCCCGTGCCGCAGACCACCACGCCCTGCGCCCCGGCGGCGGCGAGGTCGATGGCGGCGTTGCGCATGCCCGTCGTCACCAGCAGGCGCAGCGCGGGCAGGCGCGCCAGGGTGGCGGCGTCGAAGCGGCTGCGCTCGCGCATCGCCACCACCACCGCGGCGCCCTGCAACGCCTCGGCCATGGCATCCGGGTCGAGGTGGTCGCGCAGCACCTCCAGCGACACCTGGTCCGCGAGGGCGGACCAGTCGGCCATGCGGCGTGCCGCATCCTGGTAGTCGTCGAGCACGACGCAGCGGATCATGTGGACAGGCTCCCGGATGTTGGACCGGCCATCGCTATCCCGCCGATGGCGCGGCGCAGGGTAGGGCGGCCGGCGGGCCGGTGCCAGGAACCTGCCGGCGATCTCCCCGGCCTGATCCATCCGCCATGTCTCCGGTGGGCCGCCCGGGGTCCCGCCCCTGCCTGCCGCGGACGCGCGGCGACGTGTCGGAGGGGGCGCCGCCGCGCTGCCGGGCGATGTCGCCCCGCGCGGCCTGCCCCCTGGCCAGAACCGTCGGAAGCCCCGAACATGCCACGCGGCGACGGCTCCCATCCCGGCTGGCCGGGCCCGCGCGGCGTCCCCCGCGCGATCGGAGGCGCCGCCCGGCCCGATGGCATGAGCAGTCCTGGCCCGGTGCCCGTCTTGCGGCAGCGCCCCTTCCTCGCCTTCCTGCTGGCCAACGTGCTGGAGCGCTTCGCGGCGGCGGCCATGACCGTGCTGCTGGGCTTCCAGGTGTACGAGCTGACGCACGACCCGCTCGACCTGGGCTGGCTCGGGCTGGTGGAGGCGATCCCGGGCGTCACCCTGGTGCTCTACGGCGGCCACGTCGCGGACCGGCTCAGCCGCCGGCGCATCGTCATCGCCGCGCAGGTGGCGCTGACCGTGCTGGCGGCCGGGATCGCCCTGCTGTCCGCCGCGGCGCCGGCGGGGCTGCTGCCGTTGCTCTTCCTGGCCGCCTTCCTGGCCGGGGTCGCGCGCGCCTTCCAGGGCCCCGCCGCCTCGGGGCTGGAGGCGCAGGTGGTGCCGGTGGCGCAGCTGATCCGCGGTCTGGGGCTGCTCGCCACCAGCGGCCGGCTGGCGGACGTGGCCGGGCCGGTGGCGGGTGGCTTCGCCTGGTCCTGGCTGGGCGGGGCGGAGACCTATGGCGCCATCGCCGTGCTCCTCGCCGCCTCCTGCCTCACCGTCTGGCTGGGCGTGCCGGAGCGGCCGCCCCTCCATGCCGTCCCGGAGGCGGGGACGACGACCGTGTGGCGGCGGATCGCGGAGGGCGTGCGCTACGTGCTGGGCAACCCCTATCTCGGCGGGTCCATGGCGCTCGACATGTTCGCCGTCTTCTTCGGCGGCGCCACGGCGCTGCTGCCGGTCTTCGCCACGGACGTGCTGGGCGTGGGGGCGGAGGGGCTGGGGCTGCTGCGGGCCGCCAGCGGGCTGGGCGCGCTGCTGGCGGCGCTCGGCGCGGCGCGCTTCCTGCCGCAGCACCGGGCCGGGGTGGCATTGCACGCCGTCATCGCCGGCTTCGGGGTCAGCATCATCGTCTTCGGCGTCTCGACCTCGCTGCCGCTGTCGCTGGCCGCGCTCTTCGTCGCCGGTCTGTGCGACGGCACCAGCGTGGTGATCCGCCGGGCCATCCTCCGTCTTGCCTCGCCCGAGGCGATGCGCGGCCGGATCGCCGCGGTGCGCTCCGTCTTCGTCGGCTCGTCCAACGAGCTGGGCGCCTTCGAGAGCGGGCTGGCGGCGAGCCTGCTCGGCGCCCAAGCGGCGGTGTGGAGCGGCGGGTTCGTCACCCTCGCCATCGTCGCGGTCACCTTCCTCGCCATGCCGAGGCTGCGGCGGATGGATTTGGTGGAGATGGCGAAGGCGGAGGAGCGGCGCGGCCGGGCCTAGGCTGCGGCGGCCGGGGCGAAGGTCAGGCGGCGCATCGGCCAGGCCCGGCGTCCGCGGCACCCGCCGGGGCTGCCCCGGCCCCATCCGCGGGACCGTTCCGTTGTGCGGCCTGCCCGTGGCGAAGCGCTGCTGCCATGCAGCGATCTGCCCGGCCCGCCGTTGCGGGAGGGGGCGGCGGGGGCCGGCACGCCGCGCGCCGTGCTTCCCATGGCGCGGCACGGTGACCTCACCGTGAAGTGACGCCACGGCGCCGGGGGCGTATCGCGAGGAGAGGATGAAGGCGTACCGGATCGCCGCGCTGGCGGGGCTTTGCCTGCTCGCGGCCTGCAAGGAGAAGAAGGAGGAGGCGGAGACGCCGGACGGGAATCGCGTGGCGCGGGCCCGGCAGCTCGCGGAGGCGCGGCTGCAGTCCTCGCTCCGGGTCGATGGCAGCCAGCTCCGGGGCGTGCAGGTCTACCGCCAGGCCATCGCCGGCACCTACGCCGTCTGTGGCCAGGTCAATCCCGGCGGGGCGGACCGCCCCTTCCTGCCCTTCGTCAGCGTCGTCTCCTTTCCTGACGCCTCCAAGGGCGGCGGGGGCGGCGACGCCCCGTCGGTCGATCAGTTCGTCTCCATGAGCGCGATCGAGGCGACCCGGGTCTATGTCGAGATGACCTCGCGGTGCGGCGAGGACGGCGGCCCGCGCCAGAGCGGGAACCGCGTCGTCCCGGCACCGCTGCCGCCCGTGCCCGGCAACCTGCCCTATGCCGGGCAGCCCGCCGCCGCGCCGGCGGCCGGTGCCGCGGCGGCATCGCCTGCCGCCCCCACGCCCGCCGCCCCTTCGACTGCCCCCCCGGCGACGCCCCAGGCGGCGGAGCGGGGCACGCCGGCGTCGGGCACGGTCACGATGCGGCAGAACGGCAATCTACGCGCGCATCCGAGCGGGGGCGGCGAGGTCCTGCGGGTGCTGCCCCGCGGCGCCGCGTTGCGCGTCTTCGCCGAGGCGCCGGGCGGCTGGTACCAGGTGGGCGAAGGTGGCGCGCCCGCCGGCTGGGTCCACGGCTCCATGCTGGATCGCTGAGGCGGGGTCAGGCGGCCGCCTGACCCTGGCGCCCCGCGCCGTCGGAAGGAAAGGGGCGCCCTCGCTCCGCCGCTACTGCGACGACTTCACCAGCCCCGAGAAGCCGGCGAAGGCCAGCAGGCCCAGGCCGAAGCCGGCGATCATCTGGATGTACTCGAAGATCTTCCCGGCATGGCCCAGGCCGTGGCGGGTATCGGGGGACCAGTAGTTGCGCTGCCCCGCCTCCAGGCCCGGGATCAGCGCCTCCAGCGAGTACATCCACTTGTTGAACTTCGGGTAGGACTGCGCCTCCGGCTGCGCCAGGAAGCAGTCGATCTGCCGCTGCCCCGGCCGCGCCAGCCCCGCGCGCTGCTGGTCGAGCGAGGGGAGCCACAGGCTCCGCTCCGGCGGCGTGCCGCACAGCACCCATTCCGGCGAGCGCAGGGTGACGGCGACGTTGGGCCGCATCTGCCCCTGCGACTGGATCGTGGCCAGCAGCCCCACCCCCGTCAGCCAGAACAGCACCAGCCATACGAAGGCCAGCAGGGGTTGCAGCCCGTAGCCGACGGTGAGCCAGAGCAGCGTGTCCTGGACCGCCAGCCCCGCGCGGGTGCTGGGCCAGCGCGCGCGGGCGCGGCGGGCGCGGCGTTGCAGCCGCTCCTTCTCGAACAGGACGGTCCGCGCTTCCTCCTGGTGCCCCATCTGGCTCAGCACGGCGCTGAGCTGCTCGTAGGGCTGCGGCCAGAAATCCTCGCCCCAGCGGGAGGGCGACTGGCGGGAGAGCCAGTCGAGCCGGCTGCGCGCATCCACCGGCCCGCCGATGAAGCCGCCGTAGCGGAAGCGGTTCATCAGCAGGTCGCCCGGCGCCGGCCAGCTCGCCGGCTCGTCCATGACGATGCCGAGCTGGGTGCCGTTCAGGCTCAGCGCCCCCTTCACCTGGGCGCCGTGCCGCAGGAACAGCGCCCCCTCCACCACGGCGCGGTTCAGGGTCAGGGCGATCGCCCCGGGGGCCTCAAAGGTGCCGCCCTCCAGCTGCACGTCGCCGCTGACCCGCGCGCCGATGAAGCTCGCCTCGCCCAGGATGCGGGCGGAGCGGAGCACCGCGTCGCCGCCGATCCGGATGCCGTCGGCCGAGAGGGCGGTCTCGCCGGCATGCTCGATGACGGCGCCGGTCAGGGCCAGGTCGCCGCCGAGCTTCGCGCCCGACACCTTCACCCCGCCCTGGAACTGCGTGCCGCGCAGCGTCAGGTCGCCCCGGGTGGAGACATAGGCGCCGTTGAAGGCCAGGGCGCCGGGCTGCGCGACGGTGGAGCCGTCCAGCACGAACTCCCCGTCGAGCCGCGCGCCCAGGATGTCGATGGCGCCGTCGATCCGGGTGGCGCGGAGGTAGACCCCGCCCCGGGCCACCAGCCCGCGCGCCAGCAGCCCCGGCAGGACGGAGCCGTCGAGCACCAGGTTGTCGATGGCGGCGGAGCGCAGCACCAGCGCGGCCTCGAAGCGGCAATCGGCCAGGGCGATGCTGCGCGCCACGGCACAGCCTTCCAGGTCGAGCGCCCCCGCCACCCAGGCGCCGCGCAGCCGCAGCCCCTTCTCGTGCAGGCGCGGCAGTCCGGGCGCGCCCAGCAGCAGCAGGCGCAGGAACGTAGCGCGGATGGTCCGGGTCTCGTCCCCCGCCGCCGGCAGCCGGCCGTCGCCGCACTGGTGATAGGCGCCGCTGTCGAGGTCGGCGACGAGCCGCTCCTCGGCCGGGGTGAGGGTGCCGAACTCGGGCAGGGTCTGGGCCGTCATGCGTCTCGCGGGGCGGGTGGGGGGGCCTGGCTGGCGGGCCGCCCGGGAGGGCAGGGGTCATAGCACCCCGCCCCGCCCGCGCCACCCGCGCGGGCGGGCGTCACGCCGCCGCCTGGCGCCCCTCGTCGTAGCGCGACAGCGCCAGGTCGTCCGCCTTGATCTCCGGCGCCCGGCCCGAGACCAGGTCGGCCAGCAGCCGCCCCGATCCGCAGGACATGGTCCAGCCCAGCGTTCCGTGCCCCGTGTTCAGCCACAGGTTCGGCCAGGCCGTCGCCCCGATCACCGGCGTGCCGTCCGGCGTCATCGGCCGCAGCCCCGTCCAGAACATCGCCTTCGACAGGTCGCCGCCGCGCGGGAACAGGTCGCCCACCGAATGCTCCAGCGTCGCGCGGCGCGGCCCGCGCAGGGTCTTGCTGTAGCCGGCGAGCTCCGCCGTGCCGCCGACGCGGATGCGCTCGCCCAGCCGGGTGATGCCGACCTTGTAGGTCTCGTCCATCACGGTGGAGACGGGCGCCATGTCGGGATCGGTGATCGGGATGGTGATGGAATAGCCCTTCACCGGATAGACCGGCAGGTCGATGTCCAACGGCTTCACCAATGCGGGCGAGTAGCTGCCCAGCGCGACCACGTAGGCATCGGCCGTCATCGTCCCGGCATCCGTCTCGACGGCGGCGACGCGCCCCGCCTCGGTGGCGAGCGAGCGGACATTCACGCCGTAGCGGAAGGTCACGCCGCGATCCGCGCAGAGCGCCGCGAGGCGCTGGGTGAAGAGGTGCGCATCCCCCGTCTCGTCGCCCGGCAGGCGCAGCCCGCCCACGATCTTCTCCTGCACCAGGGCGAGCGCCGGTTCGGCGGCGATGCAGCCCGAGGGGTCGAGGATCTCGTAGGGCACGCCGTACTCGTCCAGCACGGAGGTGTCCTCGCCGACATGGTCCAGCTGCTTCTGCGTGCGGAAGAGCTGGAGCGTGCCGCGCTCGCGGTGGTCGTACTCGATCCCCGTCTCGGCGCGCAGCTCGGCCAGCGCGGTGCGGGAATACTCGGCGACGCGGACCATGCGGCCCTTGTTGACGTGGTAGGCCTCCTCCGTGCAGTTCGCGAGCATCTGCACCAGCCAGTGCGCCAGCGCGGCGTCGGGGCGCGGCCAGATCACGAAGGGGCGGTGGCGCATCAGCAGCCACTTGATCGCCTTGATCGGCACGCCCGGCCCGGCCCAGGGGGCGGAGTAGCCGAAGGAGACCTGGCCCGCATTGGCGAAGCTGGTCTCCAGCCCCGCGCCCGGCTGGCGTTCGACCACCGTGACCTCGTGCCCCGCCCGGGACAGGTACCAGGCGGAGGTGACGCCGATCACCCCGCCGCCGAGGATGAGGACCTTCATGCCATGTCTCCGCCGTCGAGGTATTCGCGATGGTAGCGTGCGCCGAGGCTGGTCAGCACCTCGTAGCCGATGGTGCCCTCCGCCAGCGCCGCCTCGTCCACCCCGTGCTCCGGGTCGAGCAGGTCGACCAGCGTGCCGGGGCGCAGCGTGCCGGGGGGCAGGGCGGTGACGTCGAGGATGATGCTGTCCATCGACACCCGCCCGAGGAAGGGCAGCCGCACGCCGCCGAACCAGGCGGCGCCGCGGCCGCTGGCGGCGCGGTGCACCCCGTCGGCATAGCCGGCGACGATGGTGGCGAGCCGCGTCGGCGCCGTGGTGGTGGCGGTATGGCCGTAGCCGACGGGGGTGCCGGCCGGCACCTCGCGCGTCTGCACCACCCGGGCCTGGAGCCGCACCACGGGGCGCATCGGGTTGGGCCGGCCGGGGGTGGGGTTGATGCCGTAATGCGCGGCGCCCGGGCGCACCAGGTCGAAGCGGTAGGCGGGCCCCAGGAACACGCCCGAGGAGGCGGCGAGGCTGGCCGGGGCAGGGGGCAGCCGCCGGCGCAGCGCCTCGAAGACCGCGAGCTGGGCGGCATTGGCCGGGTGCTCCGGCTCGTCGGCGCAGGCGAGGTGGCTCATCACCCCGGCCAGGGCGAAGGTGTCCAGCGCCTCGTCCTCCGCGAGCGCCGCGACCTCGGCCGGGGCGAGTCCCAGCCGCGCCATGCCGCTGTCCACCTGCACCCAGGCGGGCAGGCGCTCGCCCCGGGCGCGGCACAGCGCGGCCCAGGCGGCGATCTCGCAGGGGTCGTTCAGCACCGGCACCAGCCCGTGCGCGGCGCACTCCGCCTCCGTCCCCGGCAGCGGCCCGTGCAGCACCAGGATGCGCGGCGCCCGGCCGAGCGCCGCGCGCAGGGCGATGCCCTCCTCCAGATGCGCCACGAAGAGGTCGCGGCAGCCTTCCGCCAGCAGGGCCCGGGCGACCGGCGCGGCGCCCAGCCCATAGGCGTCCGCCTTCACCACCGCGGCACAGGCGGCGGGGGCGGTGACGCGCCGCAGCAGCCGGTGGTTGGCGCGGATCGCCCCCAGGTCGATGGTGAGCACGGCCCCGGCCCGGTCCCCCGGGCGCGGCCTGGGGGCGATGGGCGGGGCGGCGGTGGCATCGGGCATGCGCGGCTCCTGGGCCAGGGGGTCCTGTCCGGGGACCCTGCCGGGGGGACCTTGCCTGGGGGGGAGCGCGCCTGGAAGGGGCCGGGTTCGGGGCCTGCCGTGCCGCGGCCGCCACCCTCGCGCCGCCGCGGCCGCGCGGGCAGGATGCGGCGCATGACGGATTCCGCAGCCCTCCCCCTCGCCGATGCCGCCACCACGGCCGCCGCGCATGACTGGCTCGCCGCCCTCTCGGCCGCGGTACAGGCGGTGGACTTCGCCGCCGGCCGCGCGCTGTGGGACCCGGCGGTGGTGATCTTCGGCACCCACCGCCGGCTGGAGCACGGGCTGGACGCCGCGGTGGCGCGGCAGTGGTCGAACGTCTGGCCGGTGACCTCGGGCTTCGCCTTCCGGATGGAGGAGGTGATCGTGATGGCCGAGCCGGGCGCCGCCCTCGCCACCGTCGTCGCGCCCTGGGACAGCACGGGCTATGGCCCGGACGGCACGCCCTTCGCCCGGCCCGGCCGCGCGACGCTGCTGCTGCGGCGCGGGGCGGACGGCACCTGGCGCTGCGTGCACTCCCACATGTCGCTGGAGCGCGGCGTGCCGCAGGACAGCTTCGGACCCGACGGGACGCGCCGGCCCGTCATCGGCGGCTGACCCGCCCCGTGGCCGCACGGGCAGCGGCCTGCATCGCGGGGGCATCCCGGGGCCCCCTGGCGCGCTGACGGCAGGAGGCGAGGAGGAGAGGGCGATGGGGCTGCTGGTGGATGGGGTCTGGCAGGACCGCTGGTACGACACCTCGGCCAGCGGCGGGCGGTTCCAGCGGCAGGCGAGTCCGTTCCGCCACTGGGTCACGCCGGATGGCAGCCCGGGTCCGTCGGGCGAGGGCGGCTTCGCGGCGGAGCCGGGGCGCTACCACCTCTATGTCGCCCGGGCCTGCCCCTGGGCGCACCGCGCCACCATCCTGCGGGCGCTGAAGGGGCTGGAGGGGATCGTGTCGCTCTCCGTCACCCACTGGCTGATGGGGGACCATGGCTGGACCTTCGAGCCGGCCGAGGGCGTCGTCCCCGATCCGGTCGGCAACGCGCGCTATCTCTACGAGGTCTATCGCCGCGCCGATCCGCGCTACACCGGCCGGGTGACGGTGCCGGTGCTGTGGGACCGGCAGCGGGACACCATCGTCAGCAACGAATCCTCCGAGATCCTGCGCATGTTCGACAGCGCCTTCGACGGCGTGGGGGCGCGGCCGGGCAGCTTCCGGCCGCCCGATCTGCGCCCGGAGATCGAGGCGCTGAACGGCCGGATCTACGACACCGTCAACAACGGCGTCTACAAGGCGGGCTTCGCCACGACGCAGGACGCCTATGAGGAGGCGGTCTTCCCGCTCTTCGACACGCTCGACTGGCTGGAGCAGCGGCTGGCGATGCGCCGATACCTCTGCGGCGACCGGATCACCGAGGCGGACTGGCGGCTCTTCCCCACGCTGCTCCGCTTCGATCCCGTCTACCAGTTCCACTTCAAGTGCAACCTGCGCCGGCTGACGGACTATCCCCATCTCTGGGCCTATACGCGCGAGCTGTACCAGTGGCCCGGCGTGCGGGAGACGGTCGATTTCGGCCATATCCGGCGGCACTACTACGAGAGCCATCCGACGGTGAATCCCAGCCGCATCGTCCCGGCCGGGCCGCTGCTGGACTTCGACGCGCCGCACGGCCGAGGGCCGGTGCCGGCGGGGGCCGTCGCGGGCGCCGCATGACCGGTGCGGGGCGCCCGGATCACGCCGCCGCGCGTGGGGGCCGGGGGCCGATAGGTGGGAAGGGGGCGATCGCCTATCCTGCCGCCATGCCGCCCCGCCCCGCTGCGTTCCTGCTCGCCGCCGTCCTCGCCACGTCCGGCTGCGCGACCCGCGGCACGGGGGCGGCCGCGACGCCCGGCGATCCGCTGGAGCCGCTGAACCGCCAGGTCTTCGACGTCAACCTGGCGCTCGACGACGCGGTGATCCGCCCGGTGGCGCTGGGGTACCGCGAGCTGGTGCCGGAATTCGCGCGCCGGCGGGTGCGCTCCGCCATCGCCAACCTGCAGGAGCCGGGCATCCTGGCGAACAACCTGCTGCAGGGCCGCTTCGTCGATGCCGGACACACGACGCTGCGCTTCGCCTTCAACTCCATCATGGGGCTGGGCGGGCTGTTCGACGTCGCCACGGAATGGGGCATCGCGCGGCGCAGCGGCGATTTCGGCCAGACGCTGCATGCCTGGGGGGTGGAGGGCGGCCCCTATCTGATGCTGCCGCTGCTCGGCCCCTCCAACGCCCGCGACACGATGGGCTGGGTCGGCGACGGCCTGATCAACCCCGTCAACTGGCTGATGCCGATCGAGGGCACGGTGGGGCGCGGTGTCGCCGACGGCATCGACCTGCGCGAGCAGAACATCGAGACGCTCGACGCGCTGCGTGGCGACTCCCTGGACTTCTACGCCCGGCTGCGCAGCGTCTGGCAGCAGCGCCGCGCGGCCCAGCTCGGCGAAGGCGGCAGCGGCGACGGCGGGGAACCCGACGTGCTGGAAGACCCCGCCACCCTGCGCTGAAGCAGGCGGCGCCGCGGCCGGGGGAAGCCGCGGCGCCGGCCGCCGGTCAGTGCCGGTCGCCGGGGTGGTCCTGCGGCGTCGCCAGGACGGTGGTGGCCAGGGCGGCGATCTCCGCCAGCACATCCCGCGTCACCGAGAGGCGCAGCAGCACGCCTTCGGCCGTCTGCAGGTGCAGCATCTCGGTGCGCTCGCTGCTCAGCAGCGCGGCGGTGACGACGGTGGGCAGGGCGGGGCGGGGAGGGGGGTGGAGCCGGGACACGCAGGGACCTCTTTTACGTCCGGGGGGGGAGCCGAGCATTCCTCGGCCCCCCAAGCCTGCGGTGCTTTCCCTAACGGGCCATGAAGCTGAGGGCCGGCGCCGGGCGCTGTGCCTCCAGCAGGGCGAGGAGCCCTTCCAGCAGCTGTGCCGGGCTTGGCGGGCAGCCGGGGATGACCAGGTCCACCGGCAGGACCGCGGCCACCCCGGCCTCCACCGCCGGCGAGCCGCGGAAGCAGCCGCCGCCCGCCGCGCAATCGCCCGCCGCCACCACCCAGCCGGGCTCCGGCATGGCCGCATGGGTGCGGCGCAGCGCCTCGGTCATGTTGCGCGTCACCGGGCCGGTCACCAGCAGCAGGTCGGCATGGCGCGGGCTGGCGACGAGGCGCAGACCGAAGCGCTCCAGGTCGTAGGCCACGCCCGACAGCGCGTTCAGCTCCAGCTCGCAGCCGTTGCAGGAGCCGGCATCGACCGCGCGTATGGCCAGGGAGCGCCCCAGCCGGGCGCGGCTTGCCTCCTCAAGCCGCAGGGCCAGCGCCTCCGCCGCGTCGGCGGGGACAGGCGGCGCCGGGTCCGTCGAGGGCCGGGAGAGCAGGTTTCGGGCAAGGCGCGGCCAGAGCATCGGCGGCAGTCCAGCATGCCCGCGCGGGAGCGTCACGGGCGGAAACGCCCGGCGTCGGGTCAGGGGTCAGAGAACCGGAAGATCGGGTATGAAACCCGCCGCCGCCGGTCCATACTGGGCGGATGACCAGCCCGGCGGCCCGCACCTTCCTCACCGTGATCCCGGAGGCGAACCCGGAGGCGGTGAAGGGCCTGGCCTCGCCCGTCCGGCTGCAGATCCTGCGCCTGCTGCGCCAGCAGGGGCCGCTGAACGTGAACCAGATCGGCGAGCGGCTGTCGCTGCCGCAATCCACCGTGGCGGCGAACGTGCTGGTGCTGGAGGAGACGGGGCTGATCGAGACGGAGGTGGTGAAGGCCACCAAGGGGCAGCAGAAGATCTGCCGGGTCCGTTTCGACGACATCGTCATCCGCCTGGACGGCCCGGCCTTCGAGCAGCGGCGCGATCTGGTGGAGGTCGCGATGCCGCTCGGCCTCTACACCTCCTGCGACGTGCGGGCGCCCTGCGGGCTGTGCTCGCCGCGCGGGGTGATCGGGCTGCTGGACGTGCCGGACTTCTTCCTCGACCCGGCCCGGGTGGAGGCGGCGCTGATCTGGTTCTCGCGCGGCTTCGTCGAGTACAAGTTCCCCAACAACGCCAAGCTGATCGGCGCCGCGGTGCGGGCGGTGGAGTTCAGCCTGGAGCTGTCGAGCGAAGTGCCGGGGACCAGCCTGGACTGGCCCTCCGACATCACCCTCTGGGTCAACGGGGTGAAGCTGGGCACCTGGACCTCGCCCGCCGACTACGGCGACAAGCGTGGCACGCATACGCCGCGCTGGTGGAAGCTGGAGGGCTCCCAGTACGGACGGCTGACGACCTGGCAGGTGACGGACCAGGGCACCTTCTTCGACGGGCTGCGCCTCTCGGGGGTGACGCTGCGCGACCTCGACCTCGACGCCCACCACTCCATCCGCCTGCGCATCGGCATCGAGGAGACGGCGGCGCATCCGGGCGGCATCAACATCTTCGGCCGCCAGTTCGGCAACCACGACCAGGACATCGTGATGCGCCTGCGGCTGGCGTAAATAAACCCGATTGATGGGTTTATATCGCGAAATTGGTTGACGCCGGCGCCGTGACTCTCCTAGCCTCCCGACAACGAAGCCGGCTGAAGCCGGCACGGGAGGATCGGTTCATGTCGCTTCGCCGCAGGTCATTGCTGGCTTCCCCGATCGCGCTCGCCGCCGTGCCGGCCGGCGCCCGGATGGCGGAGGCGCAGACCGCCGGCCAGCCCGGCGCCGCCGCTTCGCCGAACGCCGCCGCCCTGACGAGCCGCCCGGCCCCGCCGCGGCGGGAGACGCTGATCCTGGAGAACCCGGAAGGCGTCATCCGGAACGCCGGCTGGTTCAACATCTGGGCGATCAACGCCGGCAGCCAGACCAACGGGCTGCAGCAGGTGGCGATGGACACGCTGTGGTACATCGACCCGGAGAGCGGGCTGGACGGCGCCTTCGACAACTCGCTGGCCGCCGAACCGCCGATCTACAACGCCGACTTCACCGAGATGACGGCGAAGCTGCGCCGCGGCCTGTACTGGAGCGACGGGGTGGAGTTCACCGCCGCCGACGTGATCCACACGGTCGAGACCCAGATCAAGAATCCGGCCATGCGCTGGAGCGCGCAGCTGATCCTGAACGTGGAGCAGGTCAGTGCGCCCGACCCCTACACCGTCGTCTTCCGGCTGAAGCGGCCGAACGCGCGCTTCCACGCCAACTTCCTGGTCCGCTTCAACGCCATCTGGATCATGCCGAAGCACGTCTTCGAGAAGGTGGCGGACCCCGTGCGGTTCGACTTCAACCCGCCCGTCTCGATCGGCGCCTACACGCTGCACAGCTACGACCCGGACGGCCGGCGCTTCACCTGGGAGCGGCGCGCGGACTGGCAGCGCACCAGCCTGGGCCGCTTCGGCGAGCCCGGGCCGCGCTACGTCACCTATGTCGATGGCGGCCCGCCGGACAAGCGGGTGATCGCGCAGCTCAACCACGAGCTCGACGTGGTGCACGACACCGCGCCGGAGGGCATGTTCACCCTGGCGCGGCAGTCGGAGCGGGTGCACGGCTGGTTCCCCGGCTTCCCCTACGCCCATCCCGACCCGACCCTGCCCTCGCTGATCCTCAACGCGCAGAACCCGCTGTTCCAGGACCGTCGGGTGCGCTGGGCGCTGGCGCTGCTGATCGACATGAAGGCGGTGTCGATGGCGAGCTACCGGGGCGCCGCCACCATCTCGGCCATCGCCCTGCCGCCGACGGGGACGCATCCGCGCGACTACCACGCCCCGTTGCAGGAATGGCTGACCGCCTTCGAGCTGGACACCGGCAAGCGGAAGATCCGGCCCTACGACCCGACCATCGGGGCGCAGATCGCCAACCTCGTCCGGCCCACCACGCCGAGCGTGCCGAGCGACCCGGCGCAGATCGCCCGCTCGCTCGGCTATGGCTGGTGGAAGCCCGACCCGCAGGCGGCGACGGAGCTGCTGGAGGCGGCGGGCTACCGCAAGCGTGGCAACGCCTGGATGACGCCGGACGGCAAGCCCTTCGCGATCAAGGTCGTCGTCGAGGGCGAGGCCCGGCCGGTGATGACCCGCGCGGGCACCATGGTGGCGCAGAACTGGCGGCAGTTCGGCATCGACAGCCGCATCGACGTGGCCCAGGGCGGCACCATGGCGGACCGGCGCAACGCCGGCGACTTCGAGGCGATCATCGCCTGGAGCGTCGAGACCTATGGCGGGCATCCCGACCTCGCCTACTTCCTCGACAGCTGGCACTCGCAATACGTCTCGCCGCCCGGCAAGGCGCAGCCCTTCCGCAACTGGCAGCGCTGGTCGAGCCCGGAGATGGACGCGATCATCGAGCGGATGCGCCGCACGCCCTTCGACGACCCGGCCGTGGTGGAGATCGGCCGCGACTACGCGAAGCTGATGGTGCAGGAGATGCCGATCATCCCGCTCATGGCCTACAACGTCTTCACCACCATGGACACGACCTACTGGACGGGCTTCCCGACTTCGGAGAACCCCTTCGCCAACCCCGTGCCGAACTGGGGCAACTCCCGCTCCATGCTGGTGCGCCTGAAGCCGCGCCCGGCCTGAATCCCGCGGGCGAGGGCAGCGCCGCCCGCCCGTTTCCTTCCGCGCCTCGTTCGGAGGACCGCGCATGCGGGCCTATGGCCTCTATCTGCTCAAGCGCCTGGCGCAGTTCGCCGTGGTCGTCTTCATCGGCATCAACGTGACCTACCTGATCACGCATGCCACGCCGATCGACCCGGTGGAGCAGACCATCACCGCCGCGACCTCCTTCGGCAACACCAGCCCGGAGGCGATCGAGATGATGCGCCGCTCGCTGCAGGACCTCTACGGCACGGGCGGCGGGGCGCTGGCGCAATGGGCCTCCTTCTGGCGCCGCATCCTGGTGGGCGATTTCGGCCCCTCCCTCTCCGCCTTCCCCACGCCGGTCGCCACGCTGATCGGGCGCGCCCTGCCCTGGACGGCCGGGCTGATGGTCGTCTCCACCCTGCTCGCCTGGGGGCTGGGGAACCTGCTGGGCGGCCTCGCCGGCTACCACCGCCGCAGCCGGCTGCTGAAGCTGGCCGGCATCGCCGCCATGGCCGTGCATCCGGTGCCCTACTACATCGTGGCCTTCGTGCTGCTGATCCTGTTCGGCTTCGTCTGGCCGGTGCTGCCGATCACCGGCGCCTACGAGCAGGGGCTGCGGCCGGGGCTGAACGCGGACTTCCTGCTCAGCGTGCTGCGGCATTCGCTGCTGCCGGCGCTGTCGCTGATCCTGGTGGGCATCGGCGGGTGGTTCATGGGGATGCGCTCCCTCGTCTCCAACATCGTCACCGAGGACTACGCCGTCTATGCCGGGCTGGCCGGGGTGAAGCGGCGGACGATCCTCTCCGCCTACGTCATGCGCAACGCCCTGACGCCGCAGGTCACGGGGCTCGCCATGTCGCTGGGCGCCATCTTCAACGGGGCCATCATCACCGAGCAGGTCTTCGGCTATCCCGGCATGGGCTCGCTGCTGATCGCCGCGGTGCATGCGGGCGACTACAGCCTGGTGATCGGGGTGACCACCGTCTCCATCCTCGCCGTCTCCTTCGCCGTGCTGCTGGTGGACCTGCTCTACCCGCTGCTCGACCCGCGCGTGCAGGCCCGCTGAGATGTGGCCGATCCTGCGGGACCTGCTCCGCTACAACTGGGAATTCACGGTCGGCGCGCTGCTGCTGGCCATGGTCGCGGTGGTGGCGGCGCTCTCCTTCCTCGCTCCCTATCCGCCGCTCGACGTCTACGTGGTGCCGCCGGACATGCCGCCCTCGGCGGAATACCTCCTGGGCACCACCTCGCGCGGGCAGGACGTGTTCTGGCAGCTTGCCTTCGCCATCCGCAACACGTTGCTCTTCGGCATCGCCGTCGCGGTCATCAGCCGCGTCATCGCCCTCGCGGTCGGCCTCTTCGCGGGCTATGCGGGCGGGACCGTGGACCGGCTGCTGATGTCGGTGAACGACACCTTCATCGTCATCCCGCTCTTCCCCATCCTGGTGCTGTTCTACTTCGTGATGCGCGACCAGATGAGCTGGGTGCTGCTGGCCGTGGTCGCGGCCTGTCTCGGCTGGGCCTATGACGCGCGGCTGATCCGCTCCATCGCGCTCTCGCTCAAGACCCGCGAGTTCACCGCCCAGGCCGCCTTCTCGGGCATGAGCGCCACGCGGATCGTGACGCGGGAGCACCTGCCCTATGTCATGCCGGTGGTCTTCACCACCACCATGAACAACATGAACTGGAGCATCGGGCTGGAGGTCACGCTCTCCGTCCTGGGCTTCACCGACGTCAACACCCCCACCATCGGCGGCATGATCTACTGGGCCAACCAGCATGCCGCCCTGGTCTCCGGCATCTGGTGGTGGATCGCCGCCCCCGTGGCCCTGGTGGTCGCGGTCTTCGTGGCGCTGTTCCTGCTCGCCGTCTCGATGAACGAGTACATCGACCCGCGCTCCCGCCTCGCCCGGCTGGGGGGCGCGACCTGATGCTGGCCGTGACGCCCCCCGCCGCGGCGACGCGGCAACGCCCGATCCTCTCGGTGGAGGGGCTGCGCGCCTACTACCAGGTCCGGGCCTACGGCACGGCGCGGGAGGTCCGCGCGGTGGACGACATCACGCTGGAGGTCCGGCGCGACGAGATCTACGGCCTTGCCGGCGAGAGCTCCTCCGGCAAGAGCACGCTGATCAAGACCATCGCCCGCGCCATCCGCCCGCCGCTGCGCGTGGTCTCCGGCCAGGTGCGCTTCGACTTCGGCCAGGGCCCGCGCGACCTCTACGCGCTGTCGGAGGCGGAGCTGGACGCGGTGCGCTGGCGCCACCTCTCCTACGTCATGCAGGGTTCGATGAACGTGCTGAACCCGGTGCGGCGCATCCGGCACAGCTTCGTCGACTTCGCCTTCCGCCACATGGGCCTGCCCATGAAGGGCTTCCTCGGCGCTGTGGAGGCGCATCTGGCCCACCTGCACCTGGAGCCGGGCGTGCTGGACCGCTACCCGCACGAGCTGTCGGGCGGCATGCGCCAGCGCGTCACCATCGCGCTGGCCACCGTCTGCCGGCCGGACTTCATCATCGCCGACGAGCCGACGACGGCGCTGGACGTGGTGGTGCAGAAGGGCGTGCTGGGCATGATCCGCAGCCTGCAGCGGGAGATGGGCTCCTCCGTCCTCTTCGTCACGCACGACATGGCGGTGCACGCCAACCTGACCGACCGGCTGGGCATCATGTATGCGGGCCGGCTGGTGGAGGAGGCGCCGACCCGGCAGTTGTTCCGCCATCCGCTGCACCCCTACACGCGCCACCTGATCGCCAGCCTGCCGCGCATCGGCGACGACGCGCCGCGCCACGGGCTGGAAGGCCGGCCGCCCAGCCTGGCGGAGCCGCCGCCCGGCTGCCGCTTCCACCCGCGCTGCCCCCTCGCCATGGAGGTCTGCCGGCGCGAGGTGCCGGCGATGGAGGAGCTGGCGCCCGGCCAGCGCGTCGCCTGCCACGCCGCGAAGCAGGGGATCGCCGCATGAGCGCGCCGCTGCTGGAGCTGCGTCATGTCGGCAAGACCTATGGCGGCGGGCTGTTCTCCCGCGCCCGCACGGCCGCGGTGCGCGACGTCTCCTTCACCCTGGCGGACGACCGGCCGGAGGTCTTTGCCATCATCGGCGAATCCGGCAGCGGCAAGTCCAGCCTCGCGCGCATGATCCTGGCCGCCAGCCCCGCGACGGAGGGGCAGGTCCTGTTCCGCGGCCAGGATCTGTCGCGCCTGCGCGGCCGGCGGGCGCGCCTCGCCTTCATGCGGCAGGTGCAGCCGATCTTCCAGAACCCCTTCGAGGCGTTCAACCCGCTGACGCGCGTGGACAGC
Source organism: Roseomonas sp. OT10 (assembly GCF_020991085.1). Classification (NCBI taxonomy): domain Bacteria; kingdom Pseudomonadati; phylum Pseudomonadota; class Alphaproteobacteria; order Acetobacterales; family Roseomonadaceae; genus Roseomonas; species Roseomonas cutis. The sequence goes on along the minus strand of NZ_CP087719.1, from coordinate 2,990,856 downwards.
TACCTGTACGCCACCGCCCGCAACCTGGGCGACGCGCCCGACCAGGCGGCGGCGGAGCGCCAGGCGGACGCGGCGCTGCAACAGGTCGGGCTGTCGCTGGCCGAGGTCCGCGGCCGCTTCCCGCACGAGATGTCCGGCGGCCAGCTCCAGCGCGCGGCCATCGCGCGGGCGCTGATCCCGGGGCCCGCGCTGCTGGTGGCGGACGAGCCCGTCTCGATGATCGACGCCTCGCTGCGGATGACCATCGTCAACCTGTTCCGCGAGCTGCGCGACCGGCTGCGCGTCTCCATCGTCTACATCACGCACGACCTCGCCACCGCCTACACGATCAGCGACCGCATCATCATCATGCGGCGCGGCGAGGTGGTGGAAGCCGGCGACGCGCGGACGGTTCTGTCGCACCCGCAGCACCCCTATTCGATCCAGCTCAAGGACGCCGTCCTCTCGATCGACGGCGCCTGGGACGAGGCGCCGACCGCGCAGCACGTCTGAACATCAGGGAAGGAAGCAGGCCTTGAAGGCACAGGTGACCATCGACCGCGACGTGGCGATCGGCGACACGCACGACCGGCTGTTCGGCGCCTTCGTCGAGCATCTCGGCCGCTGCGTCTATGGCGGCATCTACGAGCCCGGCCATCCGGAGGCGGATGCGAAGGGCTTCCGCAAGGACGTGATGGCGCTGGTGAAGGAGCTGGCGCCGACCATCATGCGCTATCCCGGCGGCAACTTCGTCTCCGGCTACAACTGGGAGGACGGGGTGGGCCCGGTGGAGCAGCGGCCGCGCCGCCTCGACCTCGCCTGGATGTCCACCGAGCCCAACACCTTCGGCACCAACGAGTTCATCGACTGGTGCCGCGAGACGGGCATCGAGCCGATGCTGGCGGTCAACCTCGGCACCCGCGGCGCCGATGCGGCGCGCAACCTGGTGGAGTACTGCAACCATCCGGGCGGCACCGCTTGGTCCGACCTGCGCCGCGCCCACGGCTGGGAGAAGCCGCACGACGTGAAGTTCTGGTGCCTGGGCAACGAGGTCGACGGCCCCTGGCAGATGGAACACAAGACGGCGCAGGAATACGGCCGCGTCGCCACGGAATCGGCCAAGATGATGAAGTGGGTCGATCCCTCGCTGGAGCTGGCGGCCTGCGGCTCCTCCGCCCGCAACATGCCCACCTTCGGCGCCTGGGAGCGGGAGGTGCTGGCGCACTGCTTCGACCATGTCGAGTTCGTGTCGCTGCACACCTACCTGAACAACTACGCCGACGACATGGGGGGCTTCCTCGCCAGCCCCGACCTGATGGACAGCTTCATCGAGGAGGTGGTGGCCATCGCCGACGCCGTGGCGGCCGAGCGCCGTTCCTCCAAGCGCCTCATGCTCAGCTTCGACGAGTGGAACGTCTGGTACCGCACCCGCGGCAAGCGCGAGGGGCGGACGGTGCCGGGCTGGCCGGTGGCGCCGAAGATCCTGGAGGAGGTCTACACCATGGGCGACGCGCTCGCCTTCGGCGGCGCCTGCATCTCCCTCCTCAACCATGCCGACCGGGTGAAGGCCGCCTGCCTGGCGCAGCTGGTGAACGCCATCGCCCCGATCATGACGGAGACGGGCGGCCCCGCCTGGCGCCAGACCATCTTCCATCCCTTCGCGCAGTTCTCGAACCTCGGGCGCGGGCGGGTGCTGCGGGTACAGGTGGAATCGCCGACCTACGAGGCCCGCTACTACGACCCGCGCGGCCCGCAGGAGCACCATTTCGCGCTGCCCGCCGTGCCCTACCTGAAGACCGCGGTGGTGCACGACCGGGAGGGCGGCTTCGTCACCCTCTTCCTCCTGAACCGGCATCTGGAGGAGCCGCTCTCCGTGCAGGTGGAGGCGCGGGGGCTGGAGCGTCTGCGGTTGCAGGAGGCGCAGGCGCTGCACCACCGCGACCTTTCCGCCACCAACACCCGGGAGGAGCCGGACCGGGTGAAGCCGGAGACGCTGCGCGAGGTCGAGCTTCGCGGCACCGGGCTGTCCGTCACCCTGCCGCCGGCCTCCTGGAACGTCATCCGGCTGGCGACCGGCTGATCCCGGCGGCGGCGCCCCCCGGCCCGGGGCGCCGCCGGTCCTTTCCGCCTCCCGGCGAGCCGGGACGTGCCGAAGCGTTGGGCGGAATGCCGCCCCGGGCACCGGACACGGCGCCCGGCGTCCCGACTTGGCCCACCCCTCCAGCCTATCCCCGGGGCCACCCGCCTGGGGCCCCCCTTGGGGCTACCTGGGCGGCGGCAGGCGCGGAACGCCCGGCCTGGGGGCCTCTCCCGGCCGCTGGCGTATCGCTTGCATGGCCTCCCCCCGGTGATCATCGACAAGGCTTTGGCCGGCCCGGCAAGGGGCCGCCGTGGAGTTGCGAATGCTGGGTGGCAGGTGGATGGCCTTGGAGCGTATCCGGGCATGAGCGCGGCGGAGCGTCCCTTCGTCGAGATCGGTGACGTCGCCATGCGCTATGGCGGGGTGGAGGGCACGCTGGCCCTGCACGGCTGCACGCTGCGGGTGGCCAAGGGCGAGTTCGTGGCGGTGGTCGGCCCCTCGGGCTGCGGCAAGTCCACGCTGATGCGGCTGGTGACGGGTCTCTGGCCCGCCTCCGCCGGCAGCGTGATCGTGGCCGGGCAGGAGGTGGACGGGCCGCTCTCGGTGGCCGGCATGGCCTTCCAGAACCCGACCCTGCTGCCCTGGCGCAACATCCTCGCCAACGTGATGCTGCCGCTGGAGGTGGTGGAGCCGCACCGCCGCAGGCTGCGCCGCGAGCGCCTGGCCTATGAGGACAAGGCCCGCCGGCTGCTCTCCATCGTCGGCCTGTCGGGCTTCGAGGGGAAGTACCCCTGGCAGCTCTCGGGCGGGATGCAGCAGCGCGCCTCCCTCTGCCGCGCCCTGATCCACGACCCGCAGCTCCTCATGCTGGACGAGCCCTTCGGCGCGCTCGACGTCTTCACCCGCGAGGATCTGTGGGTGGAGCTGCAGACCGTCTGCGCCACGCTGAGGCCCACCGTCATCCTGGTGACGCACGACCTGCGCGAGGCGGTGTTCCTCGCCGACCGGGTGCTGGTCATGTCCTCCCGCCCGGGCCGCATCATCGCCGAGCGCACCGTGCCCTTCGGCCGGCCGCGCTCGCTGGACGACATGTACACCCAGCCCTTCCAGGAGCTGGTCCACGAGCTGCGCGAGCACATCAGCGCCGCCCGCAGGGGCGAGATGGTCCCGGAGGCCGCCCATGCCACGTGACGGGATGCCGGGCCCGGCCCCCAGCCGGATCGAGGCGATGGCCGCCGCGGCGCGCCGCCGCCGCCGGCTGCAGCGTTGGCTGCCCTGGATGATCATCGTCGGCACCTTCGTGGTCTGGGAGGTGGTCTGCCGCGGCTTCCAGATCCCGCAGTTCATCCTGCCGCCGCCCAGCGACATCGCGATGAGCATGGTGAAGTGGTGGCGCCCCCTGCTGGAGAATTCCTGGCAGACGCTGATGACCACGCTGATCGGCTTCGGCTTCGCGATCGTCTTCGGCCTGCTGCTGGGCGTGGCCATCGGGTCGTCCACCGTGCTCTACCACGGGCTCTACCCGCTGCTGATCGCCTTCAATTCCGTGCCCAAGGTCGCGGTGGTGCCGATCCTGGTGATCTGGTTCGGCATCGGCACCGTGCCGGCCGTCATCACCGCCTTCCTGATCAGCTTCTTCCCCATCGTGGTGAACGTCGCCACCGGCATCGCGACGGTGGAGCCGGAGCTGCGCGACGTGCTGCGCGCCCTCGGTGCCCGGCCGATCGACATCATCCGCAAGGTCGGGCTGCCGCGGGCGATGCCCTACTTCTTCGCCTCGCTGAAGATCGCCATCACCGTCGCCTTCGTCGGCTCGATCATCGCGGAGACCGTCGCCTCCAACAACGGCATCGGCCACCTGATGATCCTGGCCAGCAGCCGCTTCGACGTGCCGCTGGTCTTCGCCGGGCTGATCGTGACGGGGGTGATGGGCGTGCTCATGTACGCCGTGGCCGTCGCCATCGAGCAGCGCACCACCGGCTGGGCGATGCGCGGCCAGGACGGGCCGCAGGTGGCCCCCGGCGGCTGAGGCCCCGCCCCGGCCCGCCGCCGGGGCCTGCCGTGGCGTCGGCTGATCCTGCGCACGGCCGCGGGGCGGGGAGGGAAGGGCGCCTGGACAACCTGTTCGACCATCTGCCGCCGCCCTCCGGCGACGAGGAGTTCACCGAGCTCCTGGTGCGGCCGGGGGTGCGGATCGAGCGCATCGTCTCCACCGGCCAGGTCACGCCGGAGGATTCTCCCTACGACCAGGCATGGGACGAATGGGTCCTGCTGCTGCGGGGGGCGGCGCGGCTCTGGCTCGAAGGCCAGGGCGAACGCGCCCTGCGCCCCGGCGATCACCTGCTGATCCCCGCCCGGTGCCGCCACCGCGTCACCTGGACCGATCCGGAGGCACCGACCGTCTGGCTCGCCCTGCATCTCGGCCCGCCGTGACGGCGCGCCCGGGTTGCCCGGACCCAAGCGCGGGGGCAGCCTTCGCTCTGCCCAGGGGATGGAGGACGCCATGCGGGACCTGATGCCGGCGGCCGCGCGACTCTCCGCCCTGCTGACGGCGCAGCGGGCAACCGTCGCGGTCGCGGAATCCTCGGCCGGCGGGCTGGTCTCGGCGGCGCTGCTGTCCGTGCCGGGAGCCAGCGCCTATTTCCTCGGCGGAGCCGTGGTCTATACGGGGCAGGCGCGTGCGGCCCTGCTGGGCATCACCCCCGGCGACATGGCCGGGATGCGCCCTTCCACCGAAGCCTATGCGCTGTTGCTTGCCCGTCGGGTGCGGGAGCGCTTCGGGGCGGTCTGGGGCTTGGCCGAGACGGGGGCCGCGGGACCCACCGGCAACCGCTATGGCGATCCGGCGGGGCATGCCTGCCTCGCGGTGAGCGACGGCACGGTGGAGCGGGTGATGACGGTCTCCACCGGGGAGTCCAACCGGGCGGAGAACATGCGCGGCTTCGCCTCGGCCTTGCTGGACCTGCTGGCCGGGACGCTGGGGCAGCCATAGCCGTCGGCCACGGCCAACGGGACCGGGGAAGGCAGGACGTGCTTGACCCGACGCAACTCCATGCTGGAACATATAGAGAACATACTGAATCCACTTCCGGAGTCGCATCCTTGTCCATGAGCCCCCCGATGGACAGGCCGGCCCTCCTCGCCGCGTTGCGTGCCAGCATCGCGCGCCAGGAACGCGCCGGCGCCGCCGAAGCCCTCTCCCGTGCCGCCTCGCGCGCCGTGCCGCTCGCGCCCCCCATCGACGCGGCGCTGCCGGGTGGCGGCGGCCTGCCGCGCGCGGCGCTGCACGAGCTGCTGGCCGCCGGCCCCGGCGCCGCGGCCGGCTTCGCCGCCCTGCTCCTCGCGCGCAGCGGCGGCACGGTGTTCTGGATCGCCCGCCGCCCCGACGCCTGGCCGCCCGGCCTGTCCCGCTTCGGCCTGCCGCCCTCCCGCCTGATCCTGGTGCAGGCGCGCGGCCGCAACGATGCGCTCTGGGCCATGGAGGAGGTGTTGCGCTGCCCCGCCGTGACCGGCGCCCTCCTGCTCGACGAGACCCCCGACCCCACCGCCGCCCGCCGCCTCCAGCTCGCGGCCGAGACGGGCGGCGGCATCGGCCTCCTCCTCCGCGACGACGTGCCGGAGGCGGCCGCCGGGCCGTCCCTGGCCACCACCCGCTGGCGCGTCTCCGGCCGTGCCGGCACCGGCCTGTCCCGCCACGACCTGGGCGACCCGCACTGGACGCTGGAGCTCCTCCGCACCCGCTCCGGGCGCCCGGGCCTGTGGAACGTCGCCTGGCGCCTCGGCACCGAAACCTTGACCGCCGAGGATCTGGAGCCCGACGCATGCGACGCCGCTTCTGCCGCCCGCCGCGCCTGACCCCGCCCGGCGCGCCCGCCGCCGCCCCGCCACCCCCCGACGCCGCGTCCGCCCAGCCCGGCCGTCGCCTCCTCGCCCTGCATCTGCCGCGGCTGGCGCTGGACCGGTTGGCGATGGAGGCGTCGCACCCGTGGCCCCAGGGCGGGCTCCGCCCCCCTGGACCCCCTTTCACACATGCGCTGCCGTCTCCGGCAGCGCCGCCCTCTGACGAACATGGGTCCAGGGGCTCCGCTCCGGGCGGATGGGGGGCATCGGGGGGATCGACGCACTGCGTCGATGCCGAAGGCCGGCAGCGGCTTCCCTCCGGGGGCCAGGACGCCCCGCCCCCCATCGCCCTCTGGACCCAGCGCGGCCCCCGGCAGGTGCTGACCGCGGTGGACGACGCGGCCGCGGCGGCCGGGCTGCGGGCGGGGCTGGCGGTGGCGGATGCGCGGGCGGCCTGCCCGGCGGTGCGGCTGGTGGCGGAGGATGCGGCGGCGAATGCGGCGCTGCTGCGGCGGCTGGGGCTCTGGGCAATGCGGTTCACGCCGCTGGCGGGGGTGGAGGCGCCGGAGGCGCTGCTGCTGGACATCACCGGCTGTGCTGCGGGGCAGGGCGAGCCAGGGCTGCGCGACGCGGCGGTGGGGCGGCTGGCGCGGCTGGGGGTGACGGCGGTCGGCGCCGTCGCGGGCACGGCCGGGGCGGCGCTGGCCCTGGCGCGGGCCGGGGCGGGCGTGGTGGTGCCGGCGGGGCGGGAGGCGGCGGCGACCGATCCGCTGCCGCTCTCGGTGCTGCCGGTGGAGCCTTCGGTGCGGGCGGCGCTGCGGCGGCTGGGGCTGTGGCAGGTGGGGGCGGTGCGGGCGCTGCCCCGGGCGGAGCTGGCGGCGCGCTTCGGGGCTGGGCTGGTCACGGCGCTGGACGAGGTGGCGGGGCTGCGGGGCCGGCCGATCCGCCCGCTGCGGCCGCCGCCCGACTTCACCGTGGCGCGCGAGCTGCTGGAGCCGATCGTGACGCGCGAGGCGGTGGACGCCGTCTTCGCCCGGCTGCTGGAGGCGCTGTGCCTGCGGCTGGCCGAGGCCGGGCGTGGGGCACGGCGCGTGGTGCTGCGCGCGCATGGGGTGGATGGCGGGGTGCAGGAGGTGGCGGTGGGCACGGCGCTGCCGATGCGGGCGCCCGCGCATCTGGAGCGGCTGTTCCGCGAGAGGCTGGAGCGGCTGGCGCCGGGCTTCGGCTTCGACCGGCTGGCGCTCTCGGCCGAGGCGACCGATCCGCTGGCGGCGGCGCAGGACGGCTTCGCGGGCGGCGAGGGGGCGGAGCGGGAGGCGCTGGCGCGTCTGCTGGACCGGCTGGGCGACCGGCTGCGCGTCTGGCGGCTGGACCCGCGCGCCGCCCACCTGCCGGAGGAGGCGGTGGCACACGGTGACCCGCTGGGGATGGCGAGGGAGACCCCGGCGCACTGGCATGACCGGCCGCGCCCCGTGCGCCTGCTGTCCCCGCCGGAACCGGTGGAGGCGATCGCGCCCCTGCCGGACGGGCCGCCGGCGCGGCTCACCTGGCGGGGCCGCGCGCTGCGGGTGCGCGCGGCGGAGGGGCCGGAGCGGCTGCACCCCTGCGGCGGGCCGGAGGCGGCGGCGCGGGAGTTCCGCGACTACTTCCGCGTGGAGGTGGAAGGGGGCGAGCGGCTCTGGGTCTGCCGCGTCGGCCGCGACGTGCCGATGCGCTGGTTCCTGCACGGCTTCCTGGCATGAAGGCGGGGGCGTGACCCTCTTCGCCGAGCTGGCGGCGCTGTCGAACTTCAGCTTCCTCGACGGCGCCTCGCACCCGCACGAGCTGGCGGCGACGGCCGCCGCGCTGGGCCATGCCGCGCTGGGCATCGCCGACCGCAACTCCTTCGCCGGCAGCGTGCGCGGGCTGGTGGCGGTGGAGCAGTTGAACGAGGCGGGGAAAGGACCTCTTCGCCATCTCGTCGGCTGCCGGCTGGTGCTGCCGGACGGGATGGAATACCTCGCCTGGCCCGCCGACCGCGCTGCCTACGGGCGGCTGGCGCGGCTGCTCAGCCATGGCCGGATGAACGCGCCGAAGGGCGAATGCCGGCTGACGCGCGACGACCTGATCGCGGGGGTGGAGGGCTGCGTCCTGGCGCTGGTGCCGCCGGACCAGCCGGGGGAGGCCTTCGCGGACCGGCTGCGGCGCGATGCGGCCGCCCTGCGCCGGCGGCTGGCGCTGCCGCTGTTCTGCGCCGCGACCTATCGCTTCGCGGGCGACGACGCGAAGCGGCTGGACCGGCTCGCCGCCATGGGCCAGCCGCTGCTGGTCGCGGGCGGCACGCGCTACCACGTCGCGCGGCGGCAGGCGCTGGCCGACCTGCTCACCGCCATCCGCCTGGGCCTGCGGGTGGACGAGCTCGGCTATGCCGCCGAGCCGAATGCGGAGGCGCATCTGAAGCCGCCGGCCGAGATGGCGCGTCTCTTCGCCCGCTGGCCGGAGGCGATGGCGGCGATCCCGCGCGTGCTGGAGACCTGCCGCTTCTCGCTGCGCGAGCTGCGCTACGAATACCCGGACGAGATCCTGGAGCCAGGCCTGACCGCGCAGCGGACGCTGGAGCGCCGCGTGGCCGCGGCGATGCGCGAGCACTGGCCGGAGGGCGCGCCGGAGACGGTGCGGCGCCAGGTCGCGGACGAGCTTCGGCTGATCGCGCGGAAGGACTACGCGCCCTATTTCCTGACGGCGCAGGAGATCGTGCGCTTCGCGCGGGAGCGGGGCATCCTCTGCCAGGGGCGCGGCTCGGCGGCCAATTCCGCCGTCTGCTACGTGCTGGGCATCACCGCGGTCGATCCGACGAAGCACGACCTGCTGTTCGAGCGCTTCCTCTCCATCGACCGCGACGAGCCGCCCGACATCGACGTGGATTTCGAGCACGAGCGGCGCGAGGAGGTGATCCAGCACATCTACGAACGCTACGGCCGGGACCGCGCCGCCATCGCCGCGACGCTCAGCCGCTACCGCCCGCGCGGCGCGATCCGCGAGGCGGGCAGGGCGATGGGGCTGAGCGAGGACGTCACCGCGCGGCTGGCCAAGGGAAGCTGGGGGCCGGGCGGCGCCTCGCTGGCCGAGGTGGCGCGCGAGGCGGGGCTGGACCCCGACGGCGACCCGCGCCTGGCCCGGACCATCGCGCTGGCCGAGGAGCTGACCGGCGGCGAGGACCCGTTCCGCATGGGCGGCCAGCCGGTGGGCTTCCCGCGCCACCTCTCCACCCATGTCGGCGGCTTCGTCATCACGCGTGGGCCGCTGGTGGAGCTGGCGGTGGTGACGGCGGCGGCGATGGAGGGGCGCACCACCATCGAGTGGGACAAGGACGACATCGAGGCGCTGGGCATCCTGAAGGTGGACGTTCTGGGGCTGGGGATGCTGAGCTGCCTGCACCGCGCGCTGGACCTGATCGCGGCGCATGGCGGAAGGCGCCACACGCTGCAATCCATCCCCGCCGATTGCCGCGAGACCTACGCCATGCTCTCGCGCGCCGACACGGTGGGCGTGTTCCAGGTAGAGAGCCGGGCGCAGATGAACATGCTGCCGCGGCTGCGCCCGAAGGAGTTCTACGATCTGGTGGTGGAGGTGGCGATCGTCCGCCCCGGCCCGATCCAGGGCGACATGGTGCATCCCTACCTGCGCCGCCGGAACGGCGAGGAGGCGCCCGACATCCCCAATCCCGAGCTGGCCGAGGTGCTGAGGAAGACCTACGGCGTGCCGCTGTTCCAGGAGCAGGCGATGCGCATCGCCGTCGTCGCGGCCGGCTTCTCCCCCGCGCGCGCCGACCAGCTCCGCCGCGCCATGGGCACCTTCAAGGGGCACGGCAAGGTGCCGGTCTTCCACGAGGAGTTCGTCAGCGGCATGCTGGCGAAAGGCTACGATCGCGACTTCGCCGAGCGCGTCTTCCAGCAGATCGAGGGCTTCGGCAGCTACGGCTTCCCGGAGAGCCACGCCGCCTCCTTCGCGCAGCTCGTCTACACCTCCGCCTGGATCAAGCGCCACCACCCGGCGGTCTTCGCCTGCGCCCTGCTGAACAGCCAGCCCATGGGCTTCTACGCCCCCGCGCAGCTCGTCCGCGACGCGCGCGAGCACGGCGTCGCCATCCGCCCCGCCGATGTCGCGGCCAGCGCCTGGGACTGCACGCTGGAGCCCGATCCGGGCAGCGCCGGCGGGCTGGCGCTGCGCCTGGGGCTGCGCCTGGTGGCGGGGCTCTCCGCCGAGGCGGGGGCGCGGATCGTCGCGGCGCGCCCCTTCGCCTCGCTGGCCGATTGCGTGCGCCGCGCCGGCCTGCCGCGCGATGCCGCCGCCGCCCTGGCCCAGGCGGATGCCTTCCGCGGCCTCGGCCTGGACGGGCGGGCCGCGCTCTGGGCGGCGCAGGCGGTGGAGCCGGCGCGGGGGCCGGAGGAGCTTCCCCTCTTCGCCGCCGCTGCCGCCACGCCCGCCCTGCCGCGCATGACGGCGGGCGAGCGCACCGTGCTGGACTACGGCGCCACCGGCCTGACCTTGCGCGACCACCCGCTGGCGCTGCTGCGTCCGGCCCTGGCCGCGATGCGCCTGGCCGATACGCGCCGCCTGCGCGATGCCCGGCGCGGCGCGCGGCTGCGCCTGCCCGGGCTGGTGCTGGTGCGGCAGCGGCCGGGCTCCTCCAAGGGGGTGGTGTTCTTCACCGTCGAGGACGAGCACGGCACCGCCAACCTCGTCCTCTACCCGGCCGTGGTCGCCGCGCACCGCGCCGCCGTGGTGGCCGCCCGGCTGCTGGTGGCGGAGGGGCGGGTGGAGCGGGAGGACGATCCCCGGCGCACCGAAACCCCCATCGTGCACCTGGTGGTGCGCCGGCTGGAGGACCGTTCCGACCTGCTGGACGGGCTGCACCGGCTGGAAAGCCCGGCCGCCTGGGCGGACCGTCTGCTGTCCCGCGCCGACGAGGTGATGCGCCCCGGTCCGCCGGCGCGCCTGCCGCCCTCGCGTGACTTCCGCTGAACGGCGCTGGCCCGGCGTGGCTAGCCCAGCCGGGACAGACGCTCCGGCACCTGCGCCAGCAGCCCCTCTTCCGCATTGGCGAAGGCCAGCCGCAGGTGGCGTTCCTGGCCCGGCCCGAAGAAGGGCCCCGGCAGGGTCATCAGCCCGTGGCGGGAGGCCAGGATCTCCGCCGCCGCCACCGCGTCCGGCGCGCCGGGGGGCAGGCGCAGATAGGCGAAGTAGGCGCCCAGCGCATCGATCTTCCAGCGGTTCAGCGGCGCCACGGCGCGGGTGAAGGCTGCCGCCCGCCCGGCCATCACCGCGCGGTTCGCCCGGCGCCATTCCGCCAGCGCCGGCACGGCCCAGGCCAGGGCGCGCTGCGCCGCCCGGGGCGGGCAGATCTGCAGCGTGTCCAGCGCCTTCATCATTTCCGCCCGGAAGGCCGGGCCGGCGACGATGGCGCCCACCCGGTGCCCCGGCACGCAGTAGGATTTGGAGAAGGAGTAGAGCTGCACCACCCCGCCGCGCCAGGACGGGTCGCCGAACACGTCGTGCGGCGGCTGCTCCGACCGGCCCGGCAGGAAGTCGCGATAGGTCTCGTCCAGCACCAGCCAGACGCCGCGCCGACGGCAGATCTCCGCCAGCCGCGCGATCAGCTCGGGCGACGCCACGGCGCCGGTGGGGTTGTTCGGCGTGATCAGCACCAGGGCGCGCACCTGCGGGTTGGCGTCCAGCAGGCTGGCGGTCCGCTCGGGATAGGGCAGGAAGCCGTCCGCCGCGCGGCAGGGCAACGGCACCACGCCGATGCCGGCCACCTCCAATGTCATCCGGTGGTTGAAGTACCACGGCGTCGGCAGCATCACCGACTCGCCCGTGCCGGCCAGCACGGAGACGGCGACGGCGAAGGCCAGGTTGCAGCCGGCGGTGATCGCCACGTCCTCCGCCCGGATGGCGGCCCCGTAGGCCGCGGAGAGGTCGGCGGCCAGCGCCTCCCGCAGCGCCGCTTCGCCCTCGATGGCGCCGTAGCCCGCGCTGGCCCCATCCCCGGCCTCCGCCGCCAGCCGCGCCAGCAGATCCGGGTGCGGGGGATAGCCCGGCACCGCCTGGGTCAGGTCCAGCGCCGGCCCGGAGGACCCGTCATAGGCGGCCGCCCAGGCGCGGGCGGCGGGGATGGCGGGTGCGGCGGTCGCGCGCAGCCGCGGCGAGAGGGACAGCATGAATCTTCTCCTCTCACGCGTCCGCGGCAGGGTCCATAGCGATATCGCCGGCCGGGCGTCCCGTCGCGTGCCGCCACCAGTGCCACAGCAACCGCGCCGCCAGGGAGCGGCAGGGCTGCCATTCCAGCGCGAGCGCGGCCAGGGCGCGCGGCGGCGGCCGTGTTGGCAGGCCGCGCAGGTGAGCGAGGCCGGCGGCGAGGGCCAGGTCGCCCTCCGGGAAGACATCCGCGCGCTGCTCGGCGAAGAGCAGGTGCACCTGGGCCGTCCAGCGTCCCAGCCCGCGCACGGCGCAGAGATGCGCCACCGCCTCCGCATCCTCCATGCCCGGCAGCTCGTCCAGCCGCAGCCGCCCGTCCAGCACGGCCATGGCCAGGGAACGGGCATGCGCCGCCTTGGGCCGCGACAGCCCGGCCTGCCCGCACAGCGCCGCATCGTCCAGCGCCAGCAGCCCCGCCGGATCCAGCGCGCCGGGCAGGGCGGCGAGCCGCCCCCAGATGGCGGCGGCGGCGCGGTCGCTGATCATCTGCCCGCAGATCGCCCGCAGCAGGCCGGGGAAGCCGCGCGGCCGGACACGCCAGGCCAGCGGGCCGGCCGTGGCCTCGATGCGCGCCAGATCGGGATGCGCCGCGGCCAGGGTGTCCAGCCCCGCCCGGGCCCAAGCGGGAAGGGGGCCGGGAAAAGGAAGGGCGGGCGGGTTGGCGGCGGCATCCATGCCGGGCTTCTGGCCCCTGGGCGCGCGGCCGTCCAACGGAAGGGAAGCGGAATGCAGGGGGGAGGCGGCAGGGAACCCGGGGGGGGGGAGAATGGGTTCGCCTGCCGCCTTCGACGCCGATACCTCGAGGAGGGGGAGGGGCACCGCCGTGACGCACAGATGCGCCTTTAATGGCCCCGACCCAAGCCAGGACACGTGCGGAAGTGCAACGGCAGGCAACGGTGGCGGCGGGAGAGACCGGCCGTTACAAACAGGGCAAGCCAGCCAGCCCGCGGATGCCTATGTAACAGCCCATGGAGCCCGCCCCCCACATCCTGGTCGTGGATGACGACCGCGAGATCCGCGACCTGCTCTCCCGCTTCCTGGAGAAGCAGGGCTTCCGTGTCACCGCCGCCCGGGAGGCGCGCGAGGCCCGACGCGCCTGGCCGCTGGGCCGCTACCACCTGGTCATCCTCGACCTGATGCTGCCGGGGGAATCCGGGCTGGACTTCGCCCGCTGGCTGCGCGGCCAGTCGGACGTGCCGATCGTGATGCTCACCGCCATGGGCGAGGAGACGGACCGCATCGTCGGGCTGGAGCTGGGCGCGGACGACTACGTCGCCAAGCCCTTCAACCCGCGCGAGCTGCTGGCCCGCATCCGTGCCGTGCTGCGGCGGGCGAGCGGCGAGGGCGCGACGCCCAAGGACCCGCCGCCCAAGGCGGTGCGCTTCGCCGGCTGGACGCTGGAACCCGCCCGCCGCCGCCTGCTCAACCCCGAGGGGGCGGAGGTGCCGCTCACGGGCGGCGAGTACGAGCTGCTGACGGTGCTGGTGGAGCGCCCCAACCGCGTGCTGACGCGCGACATGCTGATGGACCTGCTGCGCGGGCGGCAGGCCGGGCCCTTCGACCGCGCGATCGACGTCGCCGTCTCCCGCCTGCGGCGCAAGCTGGAGGATGACGGGCGCAACCCGTCGCTGATCAAGACGGTGCGCGGCGGCGGCTATGTCCTGGCGGCGAGCGTCGAGCGGGCGGCGTGATCCGGCGCGCGCTGCCGCGCAGCCTTGCCTCCCGCACGGCCCTCTTCCTGCTCCTCGCGCTGATGCTGGTGCAGGCGGCGGGGCTGACGATCCACGCCCTGGACCGGGTGGAGCTGCAGCAGATTTCCCAGGCGCGCGAGATCTCCTCGCGCGCCTTCGGCCTGTGGCGCACCCTGCTGATCACCCCGCGCGAGCGGCGTGCCGGCGTGCTGGACGAGATGGACCTGCCGGAGGGGCTGGAGGCCGCCCTGGCCGACCAGCCGGACGCGCGCGACGTGATCGGCCCGCCGCCGGAACCGCTGCTGCGCCTGCTGCGCCCCGAGGCCCTGCGCGCCGCCCCGCCGCGCTACCGCCCGCGCGAGATGCTGGCCGGGATCGGCCGCGGCGGCTCGCTGGTCGTCTCGCTGCAGTTGCCGGACGGGACGGACTGGCTGAACCTGCGCCTGTCCCTGCCGCCCACCCGGCCCTGGCATTCCGAGACCTTCCTCATCGCCTTCCTGCTGATGACGGTCGCGGCGTCCGTGCTGATCCTCTGGGCCACGCGCCGCCTGACGCGGCCGGTGCGCGACCTCGCCCGGGCGGCGGACGCGCTGGGCCGCGACGTCAACGCGCCCCCCATGCCGGAGGACGGGCCGGCCGAGGTCGCCACCGCCGCGCGCGCCTTCAACACCATGGCCGAGCGCATCCGCCGCTTCGTCGGCGACCGCACGCAGATGCTGGCGGCGATCGGCCACGACCTGCGCACGCCCATCACCCGGCTGCGGCTGCGCGCCGAGTTCCTGGACGATGACGAGCAGCGGAAGCGTATGCTGGCCGACCTGGACGAGATGGAGGCGATGGTGAACGCCACCCTCGCCTTCGCGCGCGACGACGCGGCCAGCGAGCCCTCCGTCCCGCTCGACCTCGCGGCGCTCTGCCGCACCGTGCTGGACGAGGCGGTGGACGCCCATCCGGAGGAGGCCGACGCCATCGCCTATGCGGGCCCCGAGCGGCTGACCCTGCGCGGCCGCCCCATCGCCCTGAAGCGCGCCGTCGCCAACCTGGTGCAGAACGCCCTGAAGTACGGCGGTGCCGCCCGGGTGCTGCTGCAATCCCCCCAGGGCGGCGTGGTCCGCCTGATGGTCGAGGATGACGGCCCCGGCGTGCCGGAGGAATCCCAGGAGGCGGTCTTCCAGCCCTTCCGCCGCCTGGAAACCAGCCGCAACCGGGAAACCGGCGGCACCGGCCTCGGCCTGCCCATCGCCCGCAACATCCTCCGCGCCCATGGCGGCGATGTGACCCTGGCCAACCGGCCGGATGGCGGGCTGCGCGCGCTGGTGACGCTGCCGGCGTGATGCCGCGCGCCGTGGCCGGCGGCGGACCGGGGGGAGGCGCTGCCTCGCCCCCGGGCCCCCCTCCGCCGGGGCCACAAGCGGGCTCCGGACCCCGCCGGGAGGCTGGCGCCGCGTGGTCGGTGTCAGCCTGCGGGCTACACCCGGGGAGAGCGCGGGCAGGCGGGGAACCGAGGAAGAATCAAAGGCCGCGCGTGCTGAGGCCCTCGTCGCCGGGGAGCGATGCTTCCCGGCGTGCCGACGCGTCTGTGAAAGGGGGGCCAGGGGCACTGCTCCTGGCGGATGGGGGGTCCGGGGGGCAAGGCGGAGCCTTCCCCCCGGTGCGACCGGGTGAGCGGCCCGCGTCACACCGGCAGGTTCTGCACCCCGATGCCGCCGCCCCCGGCCCAGGACACCTGGGCATGGGGGGTGGGCGGCGGGCTCTCCGTCGGCACGGCGGTCTGGATGTGCAGCTCCCCGGCCGGGGTCTTCATCAGTTTGATGGTG
This sequence comes from Roseomonas sp. OT10, assembly GCF_020991085.1. NCBI lineage: Bacteria > Pseudomonadati > Pseudomonadota > Alphaproteobacteria > Acetobacterales > Roseomonadaceae > Roseomonas > Roseomonas cutis. Next base: position 2,975,212 of record NZ_CP087719.1, on the reverse strand, counting down.
AGCCCCCCGGCCATGCCGGTCTTCGGGCGCCAGAAGGCCAGGACATCCCCCGGGTCGGGCAGGAAGTCCGTGCCCTCGTCGTTCTTCGTGCCGTCCTTGGCGCGGTAGCCCAGCATCGGGAAGCCGCCCGCGGTGATGTTGAGATGCGCGACCACGGCGAGGCAGTCCGGGCGGGACAGCAGGCGCAACGCCTCCTGGCCGCCGCGCGTGTTTAGCGCGAAGGCCACGGCCCGCGCCTGGCAGTTGCGGAAGCTGCTGGAGGCGGAGACCTTCTTCTTCCCCGGCTGCGGCAGCAGCCGGGCGCGCAGGGAGCGCAGACGCGCGTGCTTCGGGCCGCCGATGGTGGTCTCGATCAGCTCGTGGAAGATCTTGGAATGGCCGCCGGGCGCGTTGGGGCCCTGGCCGAGGGCACGGTCCTCGCTCGCCTCCAGGATGGCGATGATGTCGCGCTCCTCGTAGCGCCGCTCCAGCGTCGTCGTCATGCCCGGCCTCCCGTCGGCCGGACCATGCCGGGCCGCCGGTGGCCCGGCACCCCGCATTCGGGGGGTGACAGGCGGACCGCCCCGCCCGGGGCGATGCCCCCCGGGGCGCCCGCCTCAGGAGCCGCGATAGGTCGAGTAGGACCAGGGCGTGCAGAGCAGCGGCACGTGGTAGTGCCCGGCATCGGCCTTCAGCCCGACGCTGAGGGCCACCACGTCGAAGTAGCCGGCATCCTTGCCGCGCGCGGCGAAATAGGCCCCCACCCCGAAGCGCAGCTCGTAGCGGCCGGCGACGAAGGTCTCGGGCGTCAGCAGCGGCGCGTCGGTGCGGCCGTCCGCGTTGGTCCAGAGCGAGGCGATCCGCTCCGGCCCCGGCTCCATGCGCCACAGCTCGATCAGCATGCCCTCCGCCGGCACGCCATCCGCCGTGTCGAGGACATGGGTGGAGAGGGAGGGGCCCTTCATTCCGCGGCCTCCAGGATCTCCTGCGGGATGTCGCGCGTCAGCTCCGGCTCGGCATAGGAGAGCAGGCTGTCGAGATGCGCCGCGCCGTCATCCAGCCACAGCTCCCGGCACAGCCCGTCCACCGCCCGCGCCGTGCCGTACTTCATGCCGCTGATCGAGGCGCCGGACAGGCCCATCGAGGGCGCCGCGCCATAGCCCATGAAGTGGATGTGGCGCAGGAAGGGCGCCGTCCCCGGCTCCTTCTCGCGGAAGGCGAAGCTGCTCGTCAGGTAGGGACAGGCGGAGAGGTTGGGGAACTCCAGCCCCGGCGGCGGGGTATAGACGTCGCGCCAGAGCAGGATCCGGTCGGCGAAGCCCGTCAGCTCCGGCCGCAGCGTCAGGTCGAAGGCGGTACCGGTGCCGACGATGACGTGATCCGCCGCGTGCTCGCCGCGCGGCGTGGTCAGCACCACCCGGTCGCCCTCCATCCGCGCCCCGGTGACGCCGCTGCCCATGAACAGCGCGAAGCGCGGGTCCGAGGCGACGCGGTCCCAGCTCTCCTGCGGCGGCGGCTGGTTCAGGTCGAAGATGTGCCGCATGAAGCGCCACTTCGTCGCATCCGGCAGGGCGTGGAACTGGCCCAGGAAGCCCGCCTGCTCCATCCAGCGGAAGGGGTTCACCCGCGGCATCCGCTTGCGCCGGACCAGCATGGTCGCCTTCGCCGCGCCCCCCTCCAGCGCGGTGGCGAGGTTGTCGAAGGCCGAGGCGCCGGCGCCGACCACCAGGATATCCTTGCCCTTCAGCGCCGCGAAATCCACCGGGCCGGAGGTGTGCGAGACCCGCTCCGCCGGCAGGTCGGTGAAGGGCGCGGGGATCGACCAGCCGCCCGTGCCGTCCATGCCCGTGGCGAGCAGCAGCTTGCGCGCGCGCACCGCCTCCGTGCCGGACGGGGTGCGGAAGGTCAGCACCAGCAGGTCCTGGGCGGCGTCGTGCTCCACCGAGAGCAGCTCGTGCCCGTGCCGCACCGGCAGGTCCAGCACCTCCTCGTACCAGTCGAGGTAGCGCTGCCAGTCCTCGCGCCCGATCTTGTGCAGCGCCTCCCAGGCCGCCGCGCCGTCGCGGGCGGTGAAGAAGGCGCGGGGCGTCAGCGCCGGCACCCCCAGGTCGGGGCCGTTGACGTGCTTGGGCGTCCGCAGGGTCCGCATCCGGGCGAAGGTGGTCCAGACCCCCTTGCCGCCCTTGGGCGCGCGGTCGAAGACGGCGACGTTCGTCACCTTCTCCCGCCGCAGGCCGAAGGCGACGGACAGCCCCGTCTGCCCGCCGCCGACGATCGCCACGTCCAGCACGCCGGGTTGCTGCGGCACCCAGGGGTTCTTCGGGTAGTCGAGCAGATCCAGCTGCTCCCGAACCTCTGCTTCCAGCGTGGGCAGATCCTTGGCCATCGCAGCCGTCCCCAGTGCGTTTCGCATCGCACCATGGCGGCTTGCCCAGCGAGAGGGCAAGCCGGTTCCGGCGGGAAAAGATTCCTGACCGGACCGGTGCGGAAGCGGGGGCTTCCTCCGGCCGGAGTTGCTTGCCTTCGCGGCGACCTTGCTGCACCCGTCCACCCCAGCGGCGTGGCGCTGCCCAACCCACGGGGGCGGGGCGCGTTGGCCGAGCAAGGAGTTCTGCCCGCATGACCGATCCCGTGCCCAGCCGCCTTGCCGCCGCCATCAGCGAAACCCGCCAGTGGGACCGGTTGATGCAGATGGCCCGGATCGGCGGCTTCAGCGGTCCGGAGGGCGAGGGGGTGAACCGCGCCGCGCTCTCTCCCCTGGATGCGGAGGCCAGGCGGCTGCTGATCCGCTGGGGCCGGGAGCTGGGCATGAGCGTCTCGGTGGATCCGATCGGCAACCTGTTCCTGCGCTGCGAGGGCACGGAGCCCGGGGCGGCGCCGGTGATGGCCGGCAGCCACATGGACAGCCAGCCCAATGGCGGGCGCTTCGACGGCATCTGGGGCGTGGTTGCCGCGCTGGAGGCGGTGCAGGCGATCCGCGACAGCGGCACCGCCATCCGCCGCCCCATCGAGGTGGTGGCCTGGACCAACGAGGAGGGCAGCCGCTTCGCCCCGGGCTGCATGGGCTCCATGGCCTGGTCCGGCCATGCCCCGGCCGACAGCTGGGACCTGTCGCGCGACGTGGAGGGCGTGACCTTCCGCGAGGCGCTGGAGACGCTGCTGGCCAGCGAGTCCGACCTGCCGCACCGCCCTCTGGGCCCCTCGGAGGGGCACCGCCCGCACGCCTATGTCGAGGCGCATATCGAGCAGGGGCCGCGGCTGGAGGCGGAGGGGCTGGACATCGGCATCGTCACCGGCATCCAGGGCAGCCGCTGGTTCACCGTGGAGCTGGTGGGCGAGACGGCGCATGCCGGCACCGCGCCGCTGAAGCTGCGCAAGGACGCGGTGCAGGACATGGTCCGGGCCATCACCGCGCTGGACGCGCTGATGACCGATCCGGAGGACATCCTGCGCTTCACCGTCGGGCGGATCGAGGTCTTCCCCAACAGCACCAACACCGTCGCCGACCGGGTGCGCTTCAGCATCGACTTCCGCCATCCGGACAAGGACGTGCTGCTGCTGAACGGCGACGCGATCGAGAGCACGATCCGCACCGCGGTGAAGGCCTGCCAGGTGACGGTGGCGGAGACCTTCCACTCCCTCCCCACCGAGTTCGACGGCAGCGTCCAGGATGCGCTGGAGGATGCCGCCCTCGCCCAGGGGCTGCGGACGATCCGCCTGCCCAGCGGCGCGCTGCACGACGCGAAGTTCCTGGTCCCGGTCTGCCCGACGGGGATGCTCTTCGTTCCCTCCCGCAAGGGCATCAGCCACAACCCGGCGGAATACACCTCGCCGCAGCAGCTGGCTGCCGGGACCCGGGTGCTGGCGGAGGCGCTGGCCCGGCTGGCGAACGGGTAGCGGCCCGGCCGCTCAGCGCCCGCCGCCGACCGGCAGCAGCGCGCCGTTGACGTAGGAGGCGGCGCCGGAGAGCAGCCAGAGCACCGCCTCCGCCACCTCCTCAGCCGTGCCGGGGCGGCCCATCGGCACGCTGGCCGACAGCCGTTCCAGCCGGTCGGGCATGCCGGCGCGGGCATGGAGTTCCGTCCCGATCAGCCCGGGATTGACCGCGTTCACCCGGATCCCCTCCGCCCCCACCTCGCGGGCCAGGCCGAGGGTCAGCGTGTCCAGCGCCCCCTTGCTGGCGGCGTAGTGGATCCACTCGCCTGCCCCGCCGATCTCCGAGGCGCGGGAGGAGACGTTGACGATGGCGCCGCCGCGGCCGCCCAGCGCCGTGGACATGCGCCGCACCGCCTCCCGGGCATGGGCGGCGGCACCGAGGACGTTGACGCGGAAGACCGTCTCCCAGACCTCGTCGGGCGTGTCCGCCAGCCGCGACTTCCGCCCGACGATGCCCGCGTTGTTCACCAGCCCGTCGAGCCGCCCGAATGCCGAGTCGATCTCGGCGAAGGTGGCCCGCACCTCCGCCGGGTCGCCCGCATCGGCCTGACGCAGCAGGGTCCGGGCCCCGAGGCCGCGGCAGGCCAGGGCCGTCGCCTCGGCGCTCTCGGACTCGCCCCGATAGGTGAGCAGCAGGTCCCAGCCCCGCGCCGCGGCGAGCCGGGCGATGGCGGCGCCGATGCCCCGGCCGGCCCCGGTCAGCAGCAGCACCGGGCGTGTGTCCGGTCCGGCCATGCAGATCTCCTCCCCAGCGTGGGGGCCGGTTCTCCGACCGGCCCTAGGGCCAGGGTAGCGACCTCAGCCCTGCCAGAGGAAGACCAGCCCCGCGAGGAAGGCGATGACCAGGGCGCCGTAGAGCACGGCGCGGGCCAGTCCCCACAGCTCCGAGCTGGGCGGACCTTCCTCGGGCTTGTAGGCGGGCCGCACGAATTTGGGGACCTGCGGCGGCTCCGGGGCAACCGGCAGGTCGTCATCCTGGGACGAATTCGCCCGTAGCGTCTCGATTGCCACGCTCGGTACCTCCTGCGGAACTGGATGAACCCCTCGAAGTACCCGGAGGGACTCTGTTTCCACTTTATTATTAGCCGCCTGCCTTCGCCACAACCTCAAGCTGAGGGTAACGGCAGGGCCGGCGGCAGCCTCCATCTCTGCAACCTTGGGCTGGGTTGCAAAAACTGAAACGCAATGATCGGCGCGGCGACTGCACAGACCCGCGAGGGGTGTTACACTCCCGTCCCATGCCCCAGGCTGACAACTCATGACGTGGTCGATCGTCGCGCGCGATCCGCAATCCGGCGCCTTCGCCGTGGCCGTCACGACCTGCTCCTTCGCCGTCGGCGCGTCCTGCCCGCACCTGCGGTCCGGCGTGGGGGCCGTATCCACCCAATCCTTCACCAACCGCTACCTCGGCCCGGCCGTCCTGGACGGGATGGAGCGCGGCCTGCCGCCCGCCGCGGCCATCGAGGGCGCGCTGGCCGGTGATGCCGGGCGGCACCTGCGGCAGATCCACGCGATCGACCGGCATGGCAGGACCGCGGCCTGGACCGGGGAAAGCTGCATCGAGGTGGCCGGCGCGCGGGAGGGGCGTGACGCCTCCTTCGCCGGCAACATGCTGGCCGGGGCCGCCGTGCTGCGGGACACGGTGGCCGCCTATGCGGCCCGGGATTCCGAGCCCCTGCCGGAACGCCTGCTCTCCGCGCTCGACGCGGGCGAAGCCGCCGGCGGCGACCGGCGCGGCCGGCAGTCCGCGGCCCTGGTGATGGTGGGGGCGGAGGATTTCCCCGACCTCGACATCCGGGTCGACGACCATCCGGAGCCGCTGGTGGAGCTGCGGCGGCTGCTGACGATCTGGCGACGCGACCGCGCGCCCTACCTGGACCGTGCGCCTCGCAAGGCCGATCCCTCGGGCTTCATCGACATGGGCGCCATGGAGGCCGGCTGGCGCGAGCGCGGCCTGGACCTGCGCTTCCCGCGCCTTGTCCGGGACTGATGCCGGGGGACCGCCCGGGACCGGCCCTTGGCGCATGCCAGCATCCACCCCGATGGTTGCGGCATGCCGCGCCACTGCGCCTATAATTGCCGGGACCGGGAATGGGAGCGGCAGCGATTCACCGCGTATGCGCCGACTGCCAGGTGCGCGATCAGGCGCTCTGCGGCAGCCTGAACGATGAGGAACTGTCCGCCCTCAAGGCGCTGGGCCGGCACCGGACCCTGGAACGCGGCCAGACGCTGATCTGGGCGGGGGAGGAGGCCATGGTCTGTGCCAACCTGCTCTCCGGCGTGCTGAAGCTGAGCGCCGCCACGGCCGACGGGCGGGAGCAGATCGTCGGCCTGCTCTACCCCGCCGACTTCGTCGGCCGCCCTTATGCCGAGGCGGCGGAGCACACGGTCACGGCGCTGACCGACGCCGAGCTTTGCGTCTTCCCGCGCAAGCCCTTCGAGGCGGCGCTGGAGGACCATGTCCGCATGGAGCGGCTGCTGCTGCGCCGCACCCTGGCGGCGCTGGACGAGGCCCGGGCACGGATGCTGCTGCTGGGACGCAAGACCGCCGAGGAGAAGGTGGCGAGCTTCCTACTCGACATGGCGCAGCATCTGGGGGGGGCTGGGGGCCGTGCCGGCGGCGCCCACGAGCCGGGTGCCGTCAGCTTCGAGCTGCCGGTGACGCGGGCGCAGATCGCCGACGTGCTGGGCCTGACCATCGAGACCGTCAGCCGGCAGATGACCCGGCTGAAGCGCGCGGGGCTGATCGACCTGCCCTCCGGCCGCATGGTCACCATCCGCAACCCCCCCGCCCTGCAGGACCTGGCCGAGGCCGCCTGAACGGCCCCCGGGGCCGGCGGGACGATCAGGCGGAGAGCTTCACGCCGGGGTTCAGCCGCATGTCGCCGCGGAAGGCAGGGTCCACGGTGATCGTGCCCCCGACCATGCGCGAGACGCAGGCGCAGATCTTCCGCCCTTCCTCATGCTGGTGATCGCTGAAGAAGACGTCGCGATGGTCCAGCGTGCCCTCAGCCTCCAGCACCTCCATGGCGCAGAGGCCGCATTCGCCGCGCCGGCAGTCGGACAGCACGCCGACCCCGGCCGCCTCCAGCGCATCCAGCATGCTGCTGGCCGCCGGGACCTCGACCTCCATCCCCAGCCGCGGCACCCGCACCCTGAAGGGCAGGGTGGGGTGGCGGCCGGAGGAGCCGAAGGTCTCGAAGACCAGCCGGGCCACGGGCCGCCCGGCGGCCCGCCATTCGCGCTTGGCCGCCTCCAGCAGGCCGAGCGGGCCGCAGACATAGGCCTCCGCCTCCGGAGGCAGGCGGGCGAACTCGGCGGCCAGGTCCATGCGGCGGCCCGAATCGTCGGGGAAAGCCTCCAGCCGGTCGCCCAGCTCCGCCTCCAGCTCCTCCAGATAGGCCATCTCGCCGCGCGCCCGGCCGCCGTAGAGCATGCGGAAGGGCACGCCGCGGCGGCGCAGGCTGGTGGCCATGCCGCGGATCGGGGTGATGCCGATGCCGCCGGCGATGAGGAGGTATCCGGGGGCGTCCAGGGAGAGCTGGAAGAAGCTGTCCGGCGGCGCCACTTCCAGCCGCGCCCCCACCGGCAGCGACCACATGTAGCGCGAGCCGCCGCGCCCCGGCTCCTCGCGCTTCACCGCGATTCGCCAGCAGCCGTCCCGCGGCTGCTCGCCCACCAGCGAATAGCGGCGCAGGTCGGTCTTGCCGTCGATCAGCACCCGCACGCAGAGATGGCTGCCGGTCGGGTAGGCGGTGGCGCCACCCTCCGGCGCCAGGGTGAACTCCCGGATGGAGGGCGTCAGGTCGCGCGTGGCGCGCAGGATCGCCGTGGCCCAGTGGCTGTCGAAGCGCATGCTCGTCTCCCCCTTATCCCCGCCGCCGTGCAGACCAGCGGACGCCGTTCAGACCAGCGGGCGCCGCTGGATCAGCGCGCCGCCCTGGACCAGGTGCAGCTTCCCCTGCCGCAGGGCGAGCGACAGGTTGCGGTGGGCGAGGCGCGCATGCTCCCGCATGATCGCCTCCGCCCGCGCGCCCTCGCGCTGCGCGATCGCCTCGGCCACCGCGCGGTGCTGCTCCTGCGCCAGGGTCAGGATCAGCCGCGCCTCCGGCAGCGCGCCCTGGGCCAGGACGAAGCCGTTGGGCGAGGCGAAGGGCAGGGCCACCGCCTGGCCGATCTTGCGTGCCACCACCGCGCTGTCCGCCAGCTCCGCCAGCAGGCCGTGGAAGTGCTCGTTCAGCGCGACGTACTCGGCGAAGTCGATCGGCCCGTCCGTGGCGGCCATCACCGCGTCGATGCGGGCGATGATCTCGCGCAGGTGCTCCAGCCCCTCGGGCGAGGCGCCGCGCTCCGCGGCGAGGCGCGCGGCGAGGCCCTCCAGCGTGCCGCGGACCTCGATGGCGTCGCGGATCTCGCGCTCGGTGAAGGCCTTCACCGCGAAGCCGCCGGAGGGGATGGGCTCCAGCAGCCCCTCCTCCGCCAGCCGGGCCAGCGCCGCCCGTACCGGCGTGCGCGAGGCGCCGAGCCGGTCGGAGACGCCGTTCTCCGACAGGCGCTCGCCCGCCGGCAGCTCCCCGTCCAGGATCAGCTCGCGCAGGCGCAGCAGCGTGGTGACGCTTTGCGGGGCGTTGCCCTGGGGGCCAGTGCCATAGGGGCCATTGCCGGGGGGCGCAGGGCCGGACAAGCCGCTACTCCGCCGCGACGCGCAGCGGCACGCCGCCGCCCAGCTCGTGGTCGATCATGCGGTCGATCACCCGGCGCGCCCACATCGCCCCGGCATCGATGTTGAGGTTGTAGAAGACATGGTCGGGATGCTCGTCGATGGCACGCTGCTGCGCCTCGACGATGATCTCGTCCTCGCGGAAGACCTTGGTGATGGCGTCGCGGATGTCCGTGGTGACGCGCTGCTCGCCGATCCGGTAGTCGCGGACATTGGCCCAGAAGTAGTGGCAGGCCCGGTCCGTGGCCGGGGTGATGGTGTTGATCACCACCATGCTGACGCCCTGGCTGCGGTCGCCCTCCGGCGCGCCGGTGCCGGTCGGCGCCACGCCCACGTCGATCGCCACCGTGCAGGGCGCCTCGAAGCGGATGATCTGCCAGCGGTCCACCAGGCCCGGCTTGCCCAGCTGCGCGCGCCAGAAGGGGGGCGGCTCGATGCCGACCATCCAGCGCGTGACGGTCGCCGTCCGGTCGCCATGGCTGACGTCGAAGGGCGCCTCCGCCACCGCGTCGTTGCCGATGCTGCTGCCGTGGATGAAGGTCTCGTGGGTCAGGTCCATCAGGTTGTCCACGATCAGCCGGTAGTCGCAGGCGGCGTGGATCACCTTGCCGTCGCCGGCCCAGGCGGGGTCGTGGTTCCAGTGCAGGTCGGGCACCAGCGCCGGATCGGCCAGGGCGGGATCGCCGGGCCACACCCAGATGAAGCGGTGCTTCTCCACCACGGGGAAGGAGCGGACGCTGGCGGAGGGGTTGATCGTCTCCTGCGACGGCATGTGGGTGCAGCGGCCGCGCTCGTTGAAGCGCAGGCCGTGATAGGCGCACTGCACCTCGTTGCCGCGCAGCCGGCCCATGGAGAGGGGCACGAGGCGGTGCCAGCAGGCATCCTCCAGCGCCACCGCGCGGTCGTCCTCGGTGCGGTAGAGCACGAGCTTCTTGTTGCAGATGGTGCGCGGCAGCAGCTCCCGCTTCACCTCCGCATCCCAGGCTGCGGCATACCAGGCGTTCAGCGGAAAGCGAGGGCGCGGAGCGGTCATGGCGCGGCTTCCTTGGGACGTTGCTTCTGGCCTGTATACAACCGGTACCCCAGTAAGGCAAGCGTCGAATCAGAGAGGCGGGCCATGGCCGTTTGACGCCTCCCGGGACCGTTCCTAGGCTTTTTCCCGGCGGCCCGCCCCGAAGGGGTGACCGACGACGGCCCCGGCCGGGCAGGAGGTTCGGCCGGGACGCAACGACAGGAGGAACAGCCGTGTCGCATTCCGATGTCATCGACCGGCCGCCCGCGGCGCGGCCCGAGCTTCCCCCGTTCCGCGCGCACCACGTCGGCAGCCTGCTGCGCCCGCCCGTCCTGCGCGACGCGCGCAAGGCCCGCGCCGAGGGGCGCATCTCCGCCGGCGAGCTGCGCGAGGTCGAGGATGCGGAGATCGACCGCGTCATCGCCAAACAGGAGGAGGTCGGGCTGCGCGCCGTGACCGATGGCGAGTTCCGCCGCGCCTACTGGCACTACGACTTCCTGGGCGGGCTGGAGGGGATCGAGATCTACGAGCCCCAGGAGAAGGTGCAGTTCGAGGGGGCGACCCTGCAGCACAAGCTGCGGGTCAATGGCCGGATCGCCTGGAAGCCGACCATGATCGACGATTACCTGTATACAGCCTCCCGGGCGCGGCATGCGATCCCCAAGCAGACCATTCCCTCGCCCAGCGTGGTGCATTTCCGCGGCGGGCGGCAGGCGATCGACCGCAGCGCCTATCCCGACCTGGATGCCTTCTTCGACGATCTCGGCCAGGCCTACGAGGATGCGGTGCGCGCCTTCGCCGCGGCCGGCTGCCCCTACCTCCAGCTCGACGAGGTGAACATCGCCTATCTCTGCGACCCCCGGCAGATCGAGGGGCTGAAGCAGCGCGGCGAGCATGTCGAGGGGCTGCTGCAGATCTATGCGGACATGATCAACCGCGCCACCGCCGCCCGGCCACCGGGCATGGCGATGAGCATGCATCTGTGCCGCGGCAACTTCAAATCCACCTTCATCGCCTCGGGCGGCTACGAGCCGGTGGCGGAGGTGCTGTTCAACCAGATCGACATCGACGCCTATTTCATGGAGTACGACGACGAGCGCTCCGGCGGCTTCGAGCCGCTGCGCTTCGTCCCGCGCGGCAAGAAGGTCGTCGTCCTCGGCATCGTCACCAGCAAGACCGGCGCGCTGGAGAGCAAGGACGAGCTGAAGCGGCGCATCGAGGCCGCGGCGAAGCACCTGCCTCTGGAGCAGCTGGCCATCAGCCCGCAATGCGGCTTCGCCAGCACGGAGGAGGGCAACAGGCTGACCGAGCAGCAGCAGTGGGACAAGCTGCGTCTCTGCGTCGAGGTGTCGGAGGAGGTCTGGGGGAAGGGCTGACCGCCGGCCCCGCCGCGGGGCGCCGGGACGGGGAGGCGGCCGGGGCGGCAGCCCGGCCGCCGCCGCAATCCAGCCATGCCGGGCAAGCCCCGGGCGGCCTACCCAGATCGACCCTGCTCCGCCCTTGACCTTCCCATGATGGGAAGCCCCACCTCGGGGCGGTGATTGTTCCGCAGGGACGCGCCATGTCCGCCGCCACGACCGAGACCCGCCCTCCGCCCGCCCGGGCCGCCGCCCCGGTGGAGCTGTCCGTCGAGGGGATGACCTGCGCCTCCTGCGTCCGCCGGGTGGAAAAGGCACTGGCGGCCGTGCCGGGGGTGGCCGAGGCCTCGGTGAACCTTGCCACCGGCCGGGCGCGGGTGACCGGGAAGCCCGGAGGGACCCACGATCTGCCGGCCCTGCTCCACGCGGTGGAGGGGGCGGGCTACGCCGTCGGGCGGGAGACGTTCGACCTGCAGGTGGCGGGCATGACCTGCGCCTCCTGCGTGGGGCGGGTCGAGCGGGCGCTGCGGCGCGTCCCCGGGGTGCTGGAGGCAAGCGCGAACCTGGCCTCGGAGCGCGCGCATGTGGTCGCCGCCGCGGGCGCCACCGATGCGGACGTCCTGGCCGCCGCCGTCGCGGGGGCGGGCTATGAGGCCACCCCGCTCAGCGAGTCCGGCGCGGCGGGACAGCAGGAGGCGGATCGTGCCGCGGCACGGGAGCGGCGGGAACGGCGGCACCTTGCCATCGCCGCGCTGCTCTCCCTGCCGATGCTGGCCGGCATGGCCGGGCACCTGCTCGGCCGGGACTGGATGCCGCCCGGCTGGGTGCAGTTCGCCCTCGCCACCCCTGTCCAGTTCTGGCTGGGCTGGCGCTTCTACGCCGCCGGCTGGAAGGCCCTGCGGGCGGGAACGGCCAACATGGATCTGCTCGTGGCCCTGGGGACCTCGGCGGCCTGGGGGCTGAGCACCTGGAACCTGCTCGCGGCTGGCGCGGGGGCGCATGCGCATGGCGACCCGCACCTGTACTTCGAAAGCTCGGCGCTGATCGTCACCTTCATCCTGATGGGCAAGTGGCTGGAGGGGCGGGCGAAGCGCTCGACCGCCTCGGCCATCCGCGCGCTGATGGCGCTGCGCCCCGATGTGGCGCGCATCCGGCAGGACGGGACGGAGCGCGAGGTCCCGCTGGCGCGCATCGCCCCGGGCGACCTGGTCGTGGTGCGGCCGGGCGAGCGCATCCCCGTGGACGGGGTGATCGCCGAGGGCGGCGGCAGCGTCGACGAATCCATGCTGACGGGCGAGAGCCTGCCGGTGGAGAAGGAGCCGGGCTCGCCCGTCTCCGCCGGTTCGATCGGCACGGACGGGCTGCTGGTGATCCGGACCACGGCGACCGGCGGGGAGACCATGCTGGCGCGGATCGTGCGGATGGTGGAGGGGGCGCAGGCATCGAAGGCCCCCGTGCAGCGGCTGGTGGACCGGGTCAGCGCCGTCTTCGTGCCGGCCGTGCTGGCGGTGGCGCTGGTCACCTTCCTGGGCTGGTGGTGGTGGGGCGGCGACCTCGCCACCGCGATCCTGAACGCCGTGGCGGTGATGGTCATCGCCTGCCCCTGCGCGCTGGGCCTCGCCACCCCGACGGCGATCATGGTGGGCACCGGCGCCGCTGCCCGCGCCGGCATCCTGATCAAGGATGCCGAGGCGCTGGAGCGGGCGCATGCGGTGACCGTCGTCGCCTTCGACAAGACCGGCACGCTGACCGAGGGCAGGCCGGTGGTGACGGATCTGGTCCCCGCGGCCGGCGTGGCCGAGGCGGAGCTGCTCTCCCTCGCCGCCGCGCTGCAGGCGGGCAGCGAGCACCCCCTGGCCCGGGCGGTCCGCGGCCGCGCCGAGACCGCCGGGCTGGCCGTCGTTCCTGCGGCCGGCTTCCGCGCCCTGGCCGGTCGCGGCGTGGCCGGCGAGCGGGACGGCCGCCGGCTGCTGCTGGGGAACCGCCGCCTGATGGCCGAGGAGCAGGTTCCGATCGAGGTACTGGCCGCCCGCGCCGACGGGCTGGAGGCCGCGGGCCGCACCGTCTCCTGGCTGGCCGAGGCCAAGTCCGAGGCGGGGGCGCCGCCGCGCCTGCTGGGCCTGATCGCCTTCGGCGACACGCCCAAGCCCGGGGCGGCGGTGGCGGTCGCGGCGCTGCATCGCCAGGGCATCCGCAGCGTGATGCTGACCGGCGACGGTGCCGGCGCCGCCCGGGCCGTGGCCACGCCGCTGGGCATCGACGAGGTGGCGGCGGAGGTGCTGCCCCAGGACAAGGCCGCGGCGGTGGAGCGCCTGCGCGGCGAGGGCCGCGTGGTCGCCATGGTGGGCGACGGGATCAACGACGCCCCGGCCCTGGCGGCGGCGGATATCGGCATCGCCATGGCCACCGGCACGGATGTCGCCATGGAGACGGCGGGGGTCGCGCTGCTGCGCGGCGATCCGTCGCTGGTCCCGGCGGCGGTGGAGGTCTCGCGCCGGACCTATGCCAAGATCCGCCAGGGGCTGTTCTGGGCCTTCGCCTACAACGTGGTCGGCATTCCCCTGGCCGCGCTGGGCCTGCTGAACCCGATGGTGGCGGGGGCGGCGATGGCGTTGAGCAGCGTGTCGGTGGTGACGAACGCCCTGACGCTGCGCGGCTGGAAGCCGGAGGGACAGGCATGAACATCGGCGAGGCGGCGCGGGAGGCCGGGCTTTCGGCCAAGTCGGTGCGCCACTACGAGAGCATCGGCCTGCTGCCGGCGGCGCCGCGGACCCCGTCCGGCTATCGCGTCTATTCCGGCGCGGACATCCACCGGCTGCGCTTCATCCGCCGGGCCCGAACCTTCGGCCTACCCATGGAACGCATCCGCGCGCTGCTGGCATTGTGGGAGGATCGCGGCCGCGCCAGCGGCGACGTGAAGCGGGTGGCGCTGGCGCATGTCGAGGATTTGCGGCGCAAGGTGGCGGAGCTGACCGCCATGGCGGACACGCTGCAGGAGCTGGCGGAGCGTTGCGAGGGCGGCAGCCGGCCCGATTGCCCGATCCTGCGCGACCTTGCCGACGGCCAGGCCGCCCCGGCGTCCCGCGGCGGCTGAGGCGGTTCTCCACCGGGGGGCGGCCGATCACACTTCCGCGGGACTGGCAGGCCGAGGTACGTGCTTAACGTCCCGTTAACCAACGCAAGGCTCGGATGGCCTCGGTACGTCGGCTTGGCCGATCCGGAGGCTGCCGCCATGCGCGGCCGGAACGGTCCGATCGATCGTGCCAGTCTATCGACTGTACTCACTGTGGATTGCACTCAAACTGCCGGTCGCCACGGCCTCTGGCGGCCGGCGATTTTGGGTGCCGCCCGCCGGGGATGCCAGGCACGCGGCCGCGGCCTGCACCCGGCGCGGCGGTGCGATGCCTTGATGCGTCCCGGCAGGGTGCCCGTGGCCCGGGGGCAAGGCTCCGCCTCGCCCCCGTACCCCCACTCCGCCAGGACCCTGCGGGCCCTGGACCCGATCAGCGCTGCCGCGGGACAGCCTGATACGGGGTCAAGGCGCCGAGGAGCCACGCTCCTCGGCGGGTCCGGCCTCAGCCCTCGCTGACGCCTTCAAAGCTATTCTGGAGTCCCGCCTGTCCGAGCTCCGTCAGGGTTCAACTCGCAGGCTGACGCTCACCGCGCAAAGCCAACTCCCAGCGGGGACCGGGGCCCGCTTGTGGCCCCGGCAGGGGAGGGTCTGGGAGGGGACGGCGTCCCCTCCCGGTCCACCGCAGGAACACGGCAGCACGACGGGTCAGATCATCCGGCCGCCGGTATCAGGCAACCGCTCCGTCACGGGCCTTCAGCCCTGCGGCCTCCGCCAGCAGGGCGTAGGACTGCCGCCGTGCCTCGGCGTCATGGGTCGCGGTGAGGACGGCCATTTCCTGGGCCCCGCACCGCTCGGCCAGGGCGGCGAGGCGGTCCCACACCTGGGCGCCGGTGCCGATGATGGCGCGGGCGCGCAGCCGCTCCAGCTTGGCCAGATCCGCCTCGGTATAGGGGTAGGCCTCCGCCTCCTCGATGCTGGGCAGCGGGCGGTAGACACCGCGGTCGCGGCCGAGGCGCCACAGCTCGCGGGAGCGGAACAGGCGCCGCGCCTCGGCCTCCGTCTCCCCGGCCAGGGCGAAGACGCAGAGCGCGGCGTGGGGCTCCCGGATCACGCCGGGGCGGAAGCCTTCCAGGTAGAGCGCCAGCGCCTCCTCCGCCCCGCGCCCGTCGGTGATGAAATGCGCGAAGCAGTAGGGCAGGCCGAAATGCGCCGCGACCTGCGCGCCGTAGTCGCTGCTGCCCAGCACCCAGACCTGCGGCGTGGTGGGCACCTCCGGCTGGGCGCGGATCGGGGCGAAGGGGTGGCCCTGCGGCAGGCCGCCACCCAGCCAGCCCAGCAGGTCGCGGAGCTGGCCGGGGAACTGCTCCGCCGCCTCGCGCGCATTCGGGTTCAGTGCCAGCGCGGTCAGCCCGTCCGAGCCAGGTGCCCGGCCGACGCCGAGGTCGATGCGGCCGGGGGCGATGCCCTCCAGCACGCGGAACTGCTCCGCCACCTTCAGCGCGGCGTAATGCGGCAGCATCACCCCGGCCGAACCGACGCGGATGCGGGAGGTGGTCGCGGCGATGGCGGCGATCAGGATCTCCGGCGCGGGGCCGGCCAGGGCCTCGCTGTTGTGGTGCTCCGCCAGCCAGTAGCGGGCATAGCCCAGCGCCTCGGCCAGCCTGGCCAGGGCGAGGGTCTCCTGGATCGCGTCCACCGGCCCGCGGCCGGAGGCGATGGGGGATTGGTCGAGGATGGAAAGGGTCGGCGCCATGCGGCAGAAGTTGGGGCCTGATCCCCCTTGCCGGAAGGAGCCGCCCCGCATGGCCGATGCCCCCGCGGACCACCAGGACCCGCCGCCGCCCGAGAGCGGGGCCGCCGACGCGCCGGCGATGCGCCGGGCGATCGCCTTGTCGCGGGAGAATCTGGATCGCGGCGGCGGCCCCTTCGGCGCCGTGGTGGTGAAGGACGGGGCCGTGGTGGGGGAGGGGACCAACCGCGTGGTGCCGGATGCCGACCCGACCGCGCATGCGGAGGTGGTGGCGATCCGCGACGCCTGCCGCCGGCTGGGCACGCACGACCTGTCGGGGGCGGTGATCTACACCAGCTGCGAGCCCTGCCCGATGTGCCTCTCGGCGATCTGGTGGGCGCGGATCGGGATCGTCTGGTACGGCAACGACCGCAAGGATGCCGCGGCGATCGGCTTCGACGACGACGCGCTGTACCAGGAGGTGGCACGCCCGCTGGAGGCGCGCCACCTGCCGCTGCGGCGCTTCCTCGCCGGGGAGGCGGCGGGGGTGTTCCAGGCGTGGGAGGCGAAGCCGGACAAGGTGCCGTACTGACGCGGCACCCGGCCGTCGGTCAGATCGGGCAGACCCCGCTGGCGCATTGCAGGTGCGCCCAGTCCACCGCCTCGCGCACCGTCTCGTCGTCGATCTGCTCGACCAGGGCGGCGAAGCGGCCGGCGCTGATCTCCTCCTCCGGCAGGTACTCGTAGCCGAGCTGGTGGTCCGGCTTGCTCGGCAGGATGGAGCAGCAGCGGACGGTGGGCTGGTGTTCCTTCACCATGGCGCGGAAGGCGTCCAGGTCGTGCCGGTCGGTATAGACCTTCAGGGTGTAGCTGACCTGGTTGCCCTGGTCGCGGCCGATCCAGTGGCGCTCGAGCAGGCGCAGCCAGTGGTACTGCTCTTCCGGCGTCGCCTCCGGCGCCGTCACCAGCCCGTCCGCGAGGCCCAGTCGCTGGAGCAGCGGCACGGTGGGGAAGCCCACGATGCTCATCCCGGGGAAGGAGCGGAGGGTACGCAGCGGGTAGCCGCGCGCCGCGTAATCGGCCAGCAGCGGGTCGGAGCCGGGGAGCCATTCGCCCGTCGTCTCGTCACGCGTGCCCTTGAACTGCACCCAGCGTAGGTACTGGCGGCGGGCCGGCAGGTGGGCGCCCTCGGTCAGGCCGAAGAGCTTGCTGGTGGTGCCGGCCGGCTTGACCGTGGTGACGGTGACCGGGCGCGCCATGCCGAGCTGGTCGGCATAGGCGTTGGCCTCCGCCTTGGCGGCCTCCGACAGCCGGGCGACGGCGGCCCAGAAGGGTGCCGCGCGGTCCTCGTCCAGCAGGTCGCGGAAGCCGAGGCCGAAGCGCACCCAGGCCCATTCGTGCAGGCCGGTCGGGCCGATGCCGATGCGGTTGGTGCGCGCGACCTCCTCGCCATAGAGCGCATCCATCCGGTTGGCGCGGATCAGGAAGCGCACGCCCAGGCGCACGGATTCCTCCACCCGCGCATCCCATTCCGCCGCGACCTCGCCGGGGATGTCGCCCGGGGTCAGCGCGTCGATCTCCACCGGGCAGGCGAGCAGCGGCGCGTAGTCGGCGATCACGCAGTAGCCGCCGGTGACGTGCAGGGTGATCTCGCCGCAGGGGTTGGTCGTCACCGGGAAGCGCGCGGTGGAGGCGCGGCGCGCCGTCTCGGCCAGCAGGCCCGCGGCCGCGTCCACCTGGTAGCGGTCGGAGCGGAAGTCGCGCCCGTCCTCGTGCACCGGCTTGTCCCAGGCGACGCCCGTGCGGTGGTCCTCCAGCAGGTCGCCGTTGATGAAGCCCGGCTCGCCGTTGACGAAGGCGCAGCGGGTCACCTCCTCGAACACGGCGCGGGCGTGGCGGGTCAGGGGGTCGGCCGCGTCCCCCTGGCGGACGCGCTGCCAGAACTCGCGGTCCGCCATGACGGAGTTGTTGGCGGTCCACAGCCCGCCCTCCGACTTGGCGCGCACGAAGCGCAGGATGCCGGGATCGCGCCAGGACTTCGTCGCCATGCGCGCGGCGCGGCGGGCGCCGCCGACCTGCACCTCGACGGAGAGGTGGTGGTCCACCAGCAGCGCCTGCTCCCAGGGCTGCAGCGCCTCGTCCGCCGGGTCGCGGTGGCGCGCCGGCTCGATGACATGGCGGCGGATGTTGATCAGCCCGCGCAGGAGGGAGATGGGCCCCGAGGCCGGGCGTCCCTGCATGCCGCGGATGGGCGAGCCGGCCGGGCGGACGTCGGAGAGGTCGAGCAGCAGGGTGCGGTCGCGCTCGCCACGGAAGGCCATGGCCTCCAGGATCTCAACCGCCTTGGCCCAGCCCTCGCGGCTGTCCGCCACGCGGTGGACCAGTGTGCCGGCGGGCAGGCCGGACGGATCGGCGACCAGCTCCGTGGCCAGGAAGCCGCGGACGGTCTCCTCCAGCGCCGCGTCGAAGGCGGCGTCGTCCGTGCCCCAGGGCAGCAGCCCCATCTCCACCCCGAAGCGGCGCAGTGTCGCGCGGTCGGCCGGGTAGTCCGGATGGGAGGCGGAGAGGTGCAGCTTCAGCGCCGGCGCCTGGCCCCAGTCCACCACCGCCAGCTCGTCGTCATAGGCGCGCCCGACGCCCGAGCCGTTCAGCAGCAGGTAGAACTCGGCGAAGGAGGCGATGGCGGTCGCGCAGTTGGTGAAGACCTCCATGTTCCGCCGCGGCTGGTCCGCGTCGCCATGCTGGAGGTGCCGGCCGGAAGTCAGCAGCGCGCCGGTGGCGATGGCGTTGCGCAGCCGCACGGCCTCGCCGGGCGCCGTGCGGCCGAGCGCGGTGTTGCCGGCCGCCACCCGGTCGGCGACCCGGCCGAAGCTCTCGCCATCCTCGGGCCGGAAGACGGTGCGACGGCCGACGGCGAGGCCCATGCCCGCATCCAGCGCGCGGGGCGGCAGGGGCGCCTCGCTGAAGCCGGGGCCAGGGTCGGCGCCACCCGGGCGGCCTTGCCGCAGCACGGCGTCGGCCGTCTGCGGCAGGGGCGCGAAGGGGGTGGCGAATCCGTCCATCAGGGAAACCTCGTTGGCAGTGGCGGGCGCGGGAGGACAACGCGGCTCAGCCCGCGTCGTTCCATGGATATGGTGTCCCAAGGAGGCTTCGGCCACAATATCTTGCGTCCGGATGGTGGGAGGGTCTAGCCGCCCGGTACGCCCGGATCGCAGCGATTCGGGCTGTCCGAGGCCGTCCGGGCGTGGCTGCGGCCGCCCGCCTCCCGAGGCGGTGGGGCCGTTGGGCCCGCCCGAGGGGCAGTCGGTGCCGGGCAGACTCCGCCCCATCCCGGGGCGCCGGAAGATGTGAATGGGACCCGTCCGGCGCGGCGGGCCCAGGGCGCTTCCGCCGGCCGATCCCGTTGCCGGCCGATCCGGTCGCGCAGGGCGCCGCCGCCGGGGGGCCCCGCAGAAGGAGGTTGGCGCCGGGGCCGCGGGGCGTCAGCCCGCCGTCCGGAACGGCGCGAAGGCGTCCGGGCTCATCCGCCCCAGCCGGTCCAGCAGCATGGCCCAGCCGCGCAGGCCGAGCGGCAGCGAGTCCAGGTGGAAATGCTCGTTCGGCGCGTGGACGTCCTCGTCCGGCCGGTTAAAGCCGAACATCAGCGTGTCGATCCCCAGCATCTCGCGGAACACCGCGGTGATGGGAACCGTGGCGCCGAGCCGCACTGGCACCGGGTCCTGGCCCGACAGCTCCCGCCACACCGCGCGCGCCGCCTCGAACAGCGGATGCCCCGGCGGCAGGCTGGAGGCGGGGGAGCCGTTGCGGGCGAAGCGGACGTCCAGGTGGCAGCCTTCCGGGCACAGGCCGCGCAGGTGGTCCACCACCGCCTGCCGCGCCTGCTCCGGGTCCTGGCCGGGGACGAGGCGCAGGCTGACCTTGGCATGCGCCTGATGCGGGATGACGGTCTTGCCGCCCTCCCCGGTATAGCCGCCCCACAGCCCGTTCACGTCGATGCAGGGGCGCAGGGTGATGCGCTCGCGCATCGTGCGGCCCGGCTCGCCGAAGGGGACGGCGCCGACCTCGGCGAAGAAGGCCGCCTCGTCGGGAGAGAAGGCGGCGGCCTCGGCCTGCTGCGCCGCCGAGGGTTCCGGCGCGCCGTCCAGGAAGCCCGGCACCGCGATCCTGCCGTCGCGGCCATGCAGCGAGGCCACCAGCACCGCCATCTCGTGCAGGGCGTTGCGGATGGCGCCGCCGTAGCGGCCGGAATGCACGTCCTTGGCCGCCGTGGTCAGCGTCATCTCGAAGCCGCTGGAGCCGCGCGCGCCGACATTCACCGTGGCGACGGTCGGGCTGGCCCGCCCGCCATCGGCCGAGAGCATGGCATCGGCGCGCAGCAGGCCGCGGTGCGCCTCCACGATGCTGCGCAGCCCGGGGCTGCCCGTCTCCTCCTCCCCTTCCAGGAAGAGGGTGACGTTCACCGGGCAGCCGCCATGGCGCAGGAAGGCGGCCAGGGTCTCGATGGCGATGGTGGTGGAGCCCTTCACGTCCGAGGCGCCGCGCGCGTAGAGGCGCCCGTCGATCTCCGTCGGCTCGAAGGGCGGGGTGCGCCACGCCTCCAGCGGATCGGGCGGCTGCACGTCGTAATGGCCGTAGACCAGCAGGGTGGGCCGCCCGGGCGCCCCGTGCCAGGTGGCGCAGACGGCGGGCTGGCCGTCGCCCTCCAGCAGCCGCGCATCGGCGAAGCCCGCCCCGCGCAGCCAGTCGAGCAGGAAGGCCCGGGTGGCGGCCATGCCCGGCGCATAGGCCGGATCGGCGCTGACGCTGGGCAGGCGGAGGAAGGCGTCGAGCCGCGCGCGGATCGCGTCCTGGCGGCTCAGCAGGTCATCGAGGACGGTCTGGAGCATGCGGCCATGTCTAGGACGGATCGCGCGGCGGGGGCACGGCCCGCGCCGTGCGTCAGCCCGTCTCGGGCTCGTAGCGCACCGGCGTGCCGTCATCGCCCTTGGCGGCATAGGACACCCAGCGGCCGGCCTCGTCGTAGCCGGCCTCGGCGAAGGGCGCGGTCGCCTGCCGCCAGACGCGGCCGGCGCGCACCGGCCGGGCCTCCGCCGGCTGGCCCGTGGTCGTGTCGAAGAGCGGCCGGGTGAGCGTCGCCTGGTCCCACCAGGACAGGGGCGCGGCATCGCGCGGCAGCCGGGCCTCGCGGCCATCCCCCTGGATGGCGAGCAGCCCGTCGCCCTGTGCGCGCAGGCTGGATTGCACGACCAGCCCCTGGCGCTCCGAGAGGGAGCGGAAGCCGGTCAGCCGTTCCCCCTCCCAGGTCTCGGTGTAGTCGTGGCGGTAGCGGAAGACAGTGAAGCCCATCAGCCGGATGAGGATCGCGATCTCCGTCCGCGCGCTGAGCACCGGCCCCTGGCGGGAGAAGGACACGCGATGCGTCCCCACCGGGCTGCCGTCGCGGATGATCCGCCAGCGATAGCCCCCGGCGGGCGGCGCGGCCCGGAGGCGGGCCGGGACCAGCAGCAGCGGAGCGGCGAGCAGCGGGGACGCCAGCAGGGCCCGGCGGGGCAGGGCGGGCGCGCCGGTTCCCGTGGGTCGCGCCACGCCTGCCGTCGGGCCGTCCCCCGGCCCCCGCCTCCCCGTCGCTGCCGTCAAGCGCGCCTCCCTGTCCCCTCGCGCCGGCTGCCCGGCCCGCCCCCACGGGGGCCGCGCAGATGGGGCGCCCCCGATCCGCCGGCTAGACACGGCAGCCGCACGCCTGCGTCAACCGCCACCCACCCCCTCGCCCGGCGGGCGGCGCGGCGGGCGACAGGCGGGCGCCGCCATGCCATGCTGGGGGACATGCGACAGTTGCTGCTGCTGCGCCATGCCAAGTCGAGCTGGGACGACCCTGCCCTGTCCGACCATGCCAGGCCGCTCAACGCGCGCGGTCGCCGTGCCGCCGTGGCGATGGCCGGTGCCTTCCACGGGCTGGGCCTGGCGCCGGAGGTGGTCCTGGTCTCCTCCGCCCGCCGGACCTTGCAGACCCTGGAGGCGCTGGTGCCGCTGGAGGGCACGCCGCTGGTCGAGCCGATGGACGAGCTCTACCTCGCCCCCTGGCGCAACCTGCTGGGCACGCTGCAACGCGTGCCGCAGACCGCCCGCAGCGTGCTGCTGGTGGGGCACAATCCCGGCCTGCACGACCTGGCCACCGCCCTGGCGGGACCCACCGCCCTGGCCGCCGGCGGCCGCGACGCCCGCCGGCTGGCGGAAGGCTACCCGACCGGGACACTCACGGAATTCGCCGTCGCCGCCCCGTGGCAGGGCCTCCAGCCCGGCGGTGGCCGCCTCGTCCGCCTGCTGGCGCCCGGCGACCTGCCGGAGATGGCAGCCTGATACGCACGGCGTGATGCGCTGATCCGTGCCGGCGCGGGATGCGCCCGTGGCCCGGGGGCAAGGCGCTGCCTCGCCCCCGTACCCCCACTCCGCCAGGACCCTGCGGGCCCTGGACCCATTTGGCGCTGCCGCGGGACAGCCTGCGACGGGGTCACAGCGCCGAGGAGCTTGGCTCCTCGGCGGGTACGGTATCCGCACTCGCTGACGACTTCTGAAGCTTTTTCAGAGTCCCGCCTGTCCGCGCTCTCCCCGGGACCAGCCCGCAGGCTGACGGCAGCCATGAAGCGTCAGACTCCCAGCGGGGTCCGGGGCCCGCTTGTGGCCCCGGCAGGGGAGGGTCTGGGAGGGGACGCGTCCCCTCCCGGTCCGACGCCGGAACGCGACCGGTCAGGTCGTCCTGCCGTCCGTATGGGACTGGGGGCGGCGGGGTCGGTTCAGGCCTTGCTGACGTTCCAGGACAGGGTGGCCGGGCCTTGCAGCACGCCCTGGACGGACGTCCGCCAGGCGCTGCGCTGCACGTACTGGCCCAGCGGGACGTTGGGCACCGTTTCGAAGGTGATCCTCTGGATGGCGTCGGACAGGCGGCGCTGCTCCGCCTCCTCGCCCGCCTCCAGCCAACGCTGGGTCAGCGCCTCGACCTCGGCGTTCTCGTACCAGCCGAAATAGCCCTTCTGGCCCAGTCCGCGGACCAGGAAGTTCACCGCCTTCGCCGCCGCCGGATCGGCCGGCATGAAGGGCGCCCCGATCTCATCGCCGAAGCGCGTGCCGCAGGGGAAGGCGGAGCGGCAGAGGCGCCAGGCCTGCGGGTCGTCGCCGGCGGCGACCCGCATGAAGTCCTCCTGGTTCACCGCCTTTAGCACCGCCCGGCGCAGCCGCGGGTTGTCGAAGGGCGGGTTGAGCTGGTTGGAGCGCAGCACGGCCGCCCAGCCGGTGGGGTCGATCGGCTTCAGCGTGATGTCGCGGCGCTGGGCCAGGACGGGGACCAGGTCCGCCACCGGGCGCTCCAGCCAGTCCACCTCGCCCTGTTGCAGCGCCGCGGCGGCGGTGGCGCCGTCGGGCAGGACGCGCCATTCGATGCGGTCGACCTTCGCGACCTTGCCGCCCGAGGTCCAGTCGGCCGCCTCGCCGCGCGGGACGTAGCCCGCGAACCTCTCGTAGACGGCCAGTGCCCCGCTCACATACTCGCCGGCGACGAAGCGGAAGGGGCCGGAGCCCACCATCTCCGTCACCTGCCGGCCGGGATCGGTCTGCGCCAGCCGCTCCGGCATGACGAAGGCCGGGAAGACCGAATGCGCCATCAGATAGGCGAGGTTCGGGAAGGGCTGGTGCAGCCGCGCGCGGAGCGTGCGGTCGTCCGCCGCCTCCCAGGCCGCGACGAAGCTCCCGACCACCTGTCCCGTGGCCTGCCGCGCGCACCAGCGCGCCAGGCTCGCCACGCAATCCGCCGCCCGCACCGGCTCGCCGTCATGGAAGCGCAGCCCGTCGCGCAGGCGGATCGTCCAGGTCAGCCCGTCGGGCGAGACCTCGTGCCCCTCCGCCATCTGCGGCCGGACGTTGCCCGCGGCATCCGTGGCGTAGAGCGCATCGAAGACGGCGTAGCCGTGGCACAGGCTGATATAGGCGGTGGACCAGACCGGATCGAGCAGCGTCAGGTTGGCCGAGGGGACGTAGCGCAGCACGGAGGCCGGCGCCGCCACGGCGGGGCGACCGAGGAGGCGGGGCTGCGCGGTCAGCGCCGCGGCGGCCCCGGCTGCCAGCAGGTTGCGACGTCGCACGAGGAGATCCTTCCCTGGGCTGGGCCCTGAACTGACGCCGTGGTGCGGTTCCCGTGGCCGCTCGTTCCGGCGGCGCGGCCCGGATTCTGGCGATTAATTGCTCGATGGTCAATAAATCTGGCGGGACCGTGGGACGGGCCCCGGAAGGGAGGCGCCGTCGCGGCCGGCCCCGCCGCGGCGCATCCTGGAACCGCACCCCGAACAGGGCCGGCACAGGGACTTGTGGCGGCATCCGCGCGTTCGGGCTTAACGCCGGGGGGAGGGGCCGCTATGGTCCGCGACCTTTACAGGGGGTGGCTCCGCAGGTGCCCGACATCTTCGACGAGGTCCAGGAAGAGCTGCGTGCCGAGCGCGCCCGGCGTCTGGCGACGCGATGGGGCGGGCTGTTCGGCGTGGTGGCCCTGGCGGCGCTGCTCGGGGTCGGTGGCTGGCAGGGCTGGCAGTGGTGGCAGGCCCGGCAGGCCAACCAGGCCGCGGCCATCTTCCTGGAGGTCAGCCGCGCCACGGAGGCCGAGAACGCCGACCTGAAGGCCGCTGGCGACCGCTTCGCCGCCCTGGCCGACACGGCACCACATGGCTACCGCGTGCTGGCGCGCCTGCGCGCCGCCGCGCTGCGGGCGGAGACGGGGGACGGCGTGGCCGCCCTGGCCCTGTGGGACGCCGTGGCGAGCGATGGCGCGGCCGATCCGCTCTATCGCGACCTCGCCTCCCTGATGTGGTCGCTGCACGGGCTCGACAGCCAGGATCCCGGCCTGCTGGCCTCCCGCCTCGCGCCCCTGGCGGCCGAGGGCAACCCGTGGCGCGCCTCCGCCCGCGAGCTTCAGGCCCTGGTCGCCGTGCGCCGTGGCGAGCGCGAGGCGGCGAAGCGCAGCCTGCAGGCGCTGGCGGCGGACGTGACCGCGCCGCAGGGCGTGCGCGACCGCGCCGCGCGCCTTGCCGCCGGGCTTGATGGATAAGGTTTGATGACGATCAGGCGTGACCTCTCCCGCCACCCCCTGGTGGCCGGTCGGCGGATGGCGTTGCTCGGTGCCATGGGGCTGCTCGCCGGGTGCGAGACCCTGGAGGACCTGCTCTCCGACAAGCCGCCGCCCCTGCCGGGCGAGCGCCGTTCCGTGATCGACGGCGCCCGGAGCGTGAGCCCGGACCCCGCCGTGGCCAGCCGCCCGGTCAGCCTGCCCGCCCCGGCCCCCATCGCCTCCTGGCCGCAGTCCGGCGGCAGCCTGGACCATTCCCCCGGGATGGCCGACCTGCCGGCCGAATCGCTGCGCCAGGCCTGGAGGAGCTCGGTGGGCGCCGGCAGCGCCTATCGCCAGCGGATGACCGCCGGCCCCGTGGCCTCCGCCGACACCGTCTATGCGGCGGATGCCTTCGGCGAGGTCTCGGCCTTCGACCTGGCCCGTGGCGGGCGGCGCTGGCGCCTGGACACCAGCCCGAAGGACGACGACGTCGGCGCGGTGGGCGCCGGTGCCGCGCTGGAGGGCGATACGCTCTACCTGGCCACCGGCCTGGCCGAGGTGCTGGCGGTGAACCCGGCGGACGGCACCGTCCGCTGGCGGGTCCGCACCCCCGCGCCCACCCGGGGCGCCCCCACCGTGGCGAACGGCCGCATCTTCGTCGTCACGCTGGAGAACCACCTGATCGCCCTCTCCACCGAGGATGGCCGGCGGCTCTGGACCTATCGCGCGCAGCCCGTCACCGCCGTCCCGCTCGGCCTGCCCTCCCCGGCGGTGGAGGGGGAGATGGTCGTCGCCGGCTTCCCCTCGGGCGACCTCGTCTGCCTGCGCCCCAGCGACGGCCGCGTGCTGTGGACCGAGGCGCTCTCCGCCCTGCCCAGCGAGCGGCGCGGCGGCATCGCCGACCTGCTTGGCGTCACCGCCGCCCCGGTCATCTCCGACGGGCGGGTGATCACGGTCGGACGCGGCGGCACCACCATGGCGGTCGACCTGCGCTCCGGCCGCCGGCTGTGGGAGCGGGAGGTCGGCGGCACCGTCACCCCCGCCGTGGCCGGGGACTGGATCTTCCTCGTCTCCTACGACCAGGAGCTGGTGGCGATCAGCCGCGACAGCGGCCAGGTGCGCTGGGTGACGGCGCTGAACGCCCCGCCGCCGCCCGGCAGCCGCCGGCGCGAGCCGGCCAGCTTCGCCGCCCCGGTGCTGACCGGCGGCCGCATCATCGTGCCGGGCACAGGCTCGGAGGCGCTGGTCGTCGATCCGGCCGATGGCGCCGTGGTCGCCCGCCTGCCGCTGCCGGGGCCGGTGAGCCTGCCCGCCGCCATCGCCGGCGGCGCCCTGCTGGTGCTGGCCGACGACGGCAACCTGGCCGCCCTGCGCGCCTGAGGCGCGCGGGCGCGTCGTCCGCCACGGCACGGTGGCGTCGCGCCGCGGGCCGACCGCGGGGCATGTTCTGCCGCGGAACCGTCGCGCGGGGGGCCGGTCGGGCTTCCGCAAGGCGGCAGCGGCGTTGCAGATATGGCGTTGCGTCGCAGCGCCCGTTCGCGGCGGGGGCCGCCTGCCCCCCGTCGCCCTGAGAGGACCCCATCCCGCCATGAAGCCGCGCATCGCGATCCTCGGCCGGCCCAATGTCGGCAAGTCGAGCCTGTTCAACCGCCTCGTCGGCCGCCGGACCGCCATCGTCGACGACACCCCCGGCGTGACCCGCGACCGCAAGGAGGGCGAGGCCCGCATCGCCGGGCGGGAGGTGACGGTGGTGGACACCGCCGGGCTGGAGGAATCCCCGCCCGACACCATCCCCGGCCGCATGCGCGCCTCCTCCGAGACGGCGCTGCGCGAGGCGGACCTGATCCTGTTCGTGGTGGATGCGCGCGCGGGGCTGACCCCCTCCGACCGCGCCTTCGCGACCTGGCTGCGGCGGCAGAGCAAGCCGGTGGTGCTGCTCGCCAACAAGGCGGAGGGCCGGACCGGCGCCGCCAACGCGCTTGAGGCCTACGAGCTCGGGCTGGGCTCGCCGATCCCCGTCTCCGCCGAGCATGGCGACGGCTGGGGCGAGCTGCATGCGGAGATCGCCGCCAAGCTGCCGCCCGAGCCGGAGGACGAGCCGGAGGAGGAGGAGGACGAGGAGACGCGGCGCGCCAACCGCCCGCTGCGCCTGGCCATCGTCGGCCGCCCCAACGCCGGCAAGTCCACCTTGCTGAACGCCCTGCTGGGCGAGGAGCGGATGATCACCGGGCCGGAGCCCGGCCTGACCCGCGACTCGGTCGCGGTGGAGTGGGTGGACCGGGCGGGTGGCCCCGGGGGTGGTGGCAAGGTCCGGCTGGTGGACACGGCGGGGATGCGCAAGCGCGCCCGCGTCCATGAGGGGCTGGAGCAGATGTCGGTGGCCGCCACCATCGCCGCGCTGAAGGAGTGCGAGGTCGCCATCCTCGTCCTCGACGCGCTGCTGGGCATGGACGAGCAGGATCTGCGCATCGCCCGGCTGGCCGAGCGCGAGGGGCGCGCGGTCGTGATCGCGCTGAACAAGTGGGACGCCGTCGAGGACCGCAACGGCACCCGCCGCGCGCTGGAGGACGTGCTGACCGCCTCGCTCGCCCAGTCCAAGGGGGTGACGGTGGTGCCGATCTCGGCCGCCACCGGGCGCGGCGTGGAGAAGCTGATGCCGGCGGTGCGCGAGACCTACGAGCGCTGGAACCGCCGCGTGCCCACCGGCGCGCTGAACCGCTGGTTCGACACGATGCTGGAGCGTCACCAGCCTCCGCTGGTGGAGGGCAAGCGCCTGAAGCTGCGCTACGTCACGATGCCGAAGGCGCGGCCGCCGACCCTGACGATCTTCGGCACGCGGGCGGAGCTGCTGCCCGAGGACTATCGCCGCTTCCTGGTCAACGGCTTCCGCGAAGCCTTCGACATGCCGGGCGTGCCCATCCGCCTGCACCTGCGCGGCACCAGCAATCCCTACGAAGACGATTGATCCGGACGGCCGGGGGCGGGGCTGAGGGCACGGTGTCGCCGCGCGGCGCGGCCGCTGTCCTGAGGGCCCGCGGATGGCGGCGTCCGCAGCCTGTCACGGCGCCGGCAAAAAGAAAGGGCCGGCCGGACGGAGTCCGACCGGCCCAGACGGCCGTTTCCGAGGAAACGGCCGGTCGAGCGACGACCTGCCGGGATTAGGCCGCCGCCGATCTCGGGATCAGCCGTCCTGCTGCGGCGTCGCGGCGGCCGGGCGGCGGCTGCGGGCCTTGCTGGCGTGCTGGCGATGGGTGCGCTGGGCCGAGGAGGCGTGCCGCGTGGTGGAGGCCTCGGTGCCGTGCCGGGTGGTGCGCGCATGCGCGTCCGGGGCGGTCGCGAGGGCGGCAGGAACGGTCAGGGCCGCCAGGGTGAGGAGCAGGCGCAGCGACTTCATGAGGCCAACTTTCCGATCAAGCGTTCCGTGGCGCGGCGTCCCTGGCGGGGTTCGTCCGCGTGAGGAGAACTTGCGCCCGGGCGCCTCACCCCCCGATGGGCCGGCGCTGACAATTCGTTCACGCGGCTGGATCGGACCTCACGACCCCGTCACGGACAGCCGCGCGGCAGCACTCCTCGGGTCCAGGGCCCCCAAAAGGGGATCAGCGGGTCCTGGCGGAGTTGGGGGTACGGGGGCGAGGCAGCGCCTTGCCCCCAGGCCACGGGCGAACCCTACGCCGGCACGGATCAAGGCATCATGCCGTCCGTATCAGTCGCCGATCACGGTGCCCGGCACGGCACGGTTGCCGTAGTAGCGCAGCGCGCCCGGGTGGAAGGGCAGCAGCGTGTTGTGCGTGAAGTTCGCGGGCACGGTGGCTGCGGCGGCCGGGTGCGCCTCCATCATCTCCGCATGGGCGTCGAAGACCGCGCGGACGATGTCGTAGACCAGGTCGACGGGCAGGGACCGGTGCACGACGGCCAGGTTGTACAGTCCGACCGTCTCGTAGCCCTCCATCAGCGAGGGATAGGTGCCCGGCGGGATGGTCGAGGCGCCGAGTTCCGGCAGGGCCAGCCGGATCGTGCGGATCTGCGCGCGGGAGAGCGGCAGGTAGCGGATCGCGCGCTTTGCCTCGAGGTCGGCCACGGCGGGGAAGGGGGTGCCGGCCGCCACCGCCAGCGCGTCGATCTGCCCGGCCCGCAGCGCCTCTGCCAGCGCCTCCCAGCTGCCATGCACCGGTTGCGCCCGCAGCCCCAGCGCCGCCAGCATCGGCGGCGTGTAGGTCGCCCCGGTGCCGCCCTCCGGCCCCACGCCCAGGCGCTTGCCGTCCAGGGCGGACAGCGAATCGATCGCCGAATCCCGCCGGGCCAGGAAGTGGAAGGGCGTGTCGTACATGGCGAAGGCGGCGTGCATCGCGCGCATCGGCTGGCCGCCCGTCTCCTCCCCGCCGCTCCAGGCGCGCAGCGCCGCGCCGAGGGTGACGAAGGCGATGTGGGCCTCGCCCGCCTCCAGCAGGCGGATGTTCTCCGCCGGGCCGCTGGTCTCCCGTAGCGAGATCGGCAGGCCGAGCGCGCGGCCCAGCACCTTCGCCAGCCCCCGGCCATAGGCGTGGTAGGTACCGCCGGGCGAGGCGGTGGCGAGGACCAGGACCTGCGGCCAGCCGGGCGCCTGCGCCCTGGCCGGCCCGGCGAAGCCGAGCGCGGCCGCGGCCAGGGCCCCGGCGATGCCCGTGCGGCGTGTGACCATGGCGCGTCCACTCCCTGCCTCGTGGCCCGCTGCCCGGCGGGGCCGTTGCGGCGGAGGTTGCGGCAGGGCGCGCCGCGGCGCCAGCGCGCCGTGCGGCTCAGCCGCGGCGCGCGATCGCCGCGACCGGCCCGCCGCCATCCGGCCCCTGGTGCTCGGCGCCGCCCGAGACGAAGAGGTCCGTCCGCCCCACCGCCGCCGCGACCACGCCGCCGACCAGGGCGCGGGCATGGCGCGTCGCGTTGATGTCGCTGTCGTCGTTCATGATGTGCCGCCGGCCCCGGATGGCGCCGCTGGCGGAGGGCTCCGCCTTCACCAGCAGGGCGACCAGCCGCTCCGACTCCGCCGCCCCGAGCTGCCCGCCGCCCCCCAGCCCCACCGCCGCCAGGGCGCGCTGCACGGCGGGCAGGTCGATGCCGTCCCGCATCACGTCATGCGCGATGTGGAGGTCGCCGGCCCAGGCGGGGCTGTTGCCGAAGACGATCACCTCGTTGCGGACCAGCTCCACCCCGGCCGAGGCGCTGGCGCGTCCGGACCAGAGCGAGAGGTCCCCGCCGATCGCCGCATCGGACAGCGCCGCCGCCTCCACCTCGCCCAGGGCCAGGGCGACGCCGAGCGCCGAGGCGCCGCGCGACAGCCCCATCGAGGCATAGGTGTCGTGGGTGGCGACCGACTGCCCGCGCGACGCCGCCTCGGCGATGCGCTCGGAGATCAGCAGCGGGCACTTGATCTGCACGAAATGCACCTGCGCGGGATCGTCCAGCGCGGCGTCGCGCATGGCGGCGCGGACGGCCTCCGCCGTGCGCTCCACCTGGGCCATGCGGCCGATCTCCTCCGGGCGGAAGGGCGGCGTGAAGGCGGTGCCGATGGCGAGCGCCCCCGCGGGCTCGGCCGGTGCCTCGGCCTCGGCCACCGACAGCACCAGGAAGTGCGGCGACAGCCCGCCCTCCGTGCCGCCGGACATCACCATCGCGACGCGCTCCAGCACGGCGTCCCGCGACGTGTCCAGCCGGGCGGCGAGCATCGTGCCCAGCTCGGCCACCGCATAGGCGCGGGTGAAGTCGTTGACGCAGCCATTGCCCTCGGTCTTGCCGAGGATGGCGACGACCGCGGCCGGGTCCACGGTGCCGGCGTCCAACAGGGACGCCACGGCGGAGACGTCGCCGGGATGGGCCATCGGCACGCGGTGCAGGGCGGCGCGGCGGGTCATGCGCGCGGGCACCGGGGATGGGGGCGGGGGTGGCTCATCATGCGTTCCCTGTCTGGCGTTTCGGCAGCCGGCGTTTCGGCCTCCGGCGAGGCCGCGACGAGGCGGCCGGGGCGGTACGTGCAAGCGTCCTGCCACGCCGGGCCGGCTAGCCGTGCCTGACCTCCGCCGTCGCCTCGTTCCAGCGCCAGCAGGGCGGGGTCTCCGGGACCCGCACGCCGCCGACCCAGCGCGGCTGCGGGCGGTGCGACAGCCAGTCCGCCTCCCCGGCCAGCACGGCACGGCCCAGCGGCGTGAGCGAGAGCCGCTCAAGCGGCCAGCGCCGCTCCTCCCCGTCGAAGCTGCCCTCGAGCGCGGCCGCGTCCGCCTGGCGCAGGCTCTCCACCACGTCGTGGAAGATCAGGTCGGTCATCCAGGGCAGGGGCTCGCGCTCCGTCATGAGCTGGTGGAAGACCTGCGCGGCGGTACGCGGCGCCTCCGCGACGATCTGCAGCGTGAGGCGCTGGCTCAGCCCCAGCCCGTCCCGCGTCCAGGGCAGCTCCTGCAGGTGCCGGCGCAGCGCGCGGCCGAGCTGCGGCACGCCCGACGTGCCCGCCCGGGCCAGGGCCGCCAGGGCGCGCGGGTCGGGCGCACGCAGCGCCGCCCAGGCCTGCTGGCCGGCGAGCAGCGCCGCCTCCGGCACCGGCGCGCGCTCCTCCCAGAGCAGGCGCAGCGCCTCGGGCGGCAACTGTCCCAGGCCGATGAAGCGTGTCCCGCCGGGGTAGCGGGCGGGCGAGATCAGCTCGAGCCGGCGTGGTGGCCGGGTCGCGAAGGCCGCCAGGCAACGGGCCAGGATGAGCTGGTCGTAGGTGTCGTGCTCGAACCAGAGCACCACGCGGGCGTAGCGATCCGCCGCAGCGGCCAGGCCGGCCTCCCCGTCCCGCAGCTTCGCGTCGATCGCGCCCCGGTCCATGCCCGAGCCCGCGCCATAGGCGTGGTGGAGGAAGGCCGCGCGCCGTTCCAGCCAGTCCGGGCCCTCCGTCACGGGGCCCTGGCAGACGGGGTCGGAGTATTCCAGGAAGTCGCCGCCGAAGCCGGCCTCCCGCAGCCCCGGCCCGATGTCGGAGCCGCAGCGGATGTGCAGCGTGGCCATCTCCCGGTCCGGGGCCGGCGCGCCGCCGCGGATGCCGGACCAGCTCCGGTCCATGGCCTGGACGTGCGCCTTCAGCCGCGGCCAGCTCGGCAGGCCCAGTTCGCGTGCGATGACGAGCTGCGCCTCGCCCAGCCGCGCCAGCTCCGCTTGCGGGGCGGCGCCGCGCGGGTGATGCAGGCGGAAGCGGCGCAGCGCCTCCGCCTCGCCGCGGCGGAGGGCCGCGAGCAGCTCCTTGGCGCGCTTGCGCTGCTGCTCGAGGTTCAGCCGGAACGGCGAGGCCGCCCGTCCGGATGCGGACGCGCGATCGGGATGGTCGGACAGGAGAAGCCCCTTCCATGTGCCTGTGTCCGCCGCTCAGGCAGGAAAGGGTGGGCAGGACAGGCGCCACTCTCCGGGGGACGTGGGCGCAGCCCTTTCCGCGGACACGGGGGCTCCGGCCGAGCCGGCGTCGAGCAGAGCAGCCGCCGGCAGGGTGGTCAAGCCGCGGGCCCGGGTGCCTCAGCGCCGCCGCGCGGTCCGCACGACGTAGAGCGCGCTGCCCAGGATCAGCGCCGCGCCCAGCGCCAGCCAGGCATCCAGCCTCTCGCCGAACAGCAGCGCCCCGGCCAGCGCGGCGAAGACGAGCCGCACGTAGCCCAGCGGCGCGATCAGCGAGGCATCGGCCAGGCGCAGCGCGTGGATCGTCCAGCGCATGCCCGTCGCCCCCAGCAGCCCCACCACGGCCAGCAGGCCGGCATTGCGCCATCCGGGCCATTCCAGCCCCGGCCAGGCGGCGGGCAGCGCGCCGGCGAGGGTGATCAGCCCGACATAGAGCATGATCGTGTCGATCCGCTCGCCCTGGGCCAGCGCCCGGGTCGCCAGGGTGACGGCCGCGCCGAGCAGGGCGGAGACCAGGGCCCCCAGCGCCGCCCATTCCACCGGCAACGCGCCGGGGCGCAGGATGACCAGCACGCCGAGGAAGCCCACCAGCGTCGCCCCCCAGCGGGCGCGGCCCACCGCCTCGCCCAGGACCGGGCCGGCCAGGGCGGTGGTGAACAGCACGGCGGTGAAGGACAGCACCGTCGCGGTCGCCAGCGGCAGCGCCGAGAAGGCGTTGTAGTAGAGCCCCCAGGAGCAGATCGAGAGCGTGCCGCGCAGAAGCTGCAGCGGCAGCTCGCGCGTGCGCAGCAGCCCGGTGCCCTCGCGCGCCAGGCCATCGCGCCAGACGACCGGCGCCAGCGGCACGAACTGGCCGAGGGCGCGGGCCAGCACCACCGTCGCGATCGGTACCCCCGCCATCGCCTTCACCGCCGCCGTCTCCAGCGTGAAGAGGATCGCCGCGGCGATCATCAGCAGCGCGGCCCGGACGGACGGCCTCACCGCCGCCGCGCCTCCACGGCGGTGATGGTCAGGGCGCTGCCGACGATCACCGCCGCCCCCAGCCAGGCGGCGCCGTCCGGCACCTCCGCGAACAGCCACCACCCCGCCAGCGCCACCACGGGCAGGCGCATGTACTGCAGCGGCCCCACCGCGCTGGCCTCGCCATGGCGCAGCGCCTCGGTGGTCAGCCACAGGATGCCCGGCGTCACCAGCCCGAACACCGCCAGGATGGCGATGTCGCCCCAGGCCAGCGGCTGCCAGCCGGCCACGGCGATCGGCAGCACGCTCAGCGTCGTCACCACCCCGACCCAGCCC
The DNA here is from genome assembly GCF_020991085.1 of Roseomonas sp. OT10. NCBI lineage: Bacteria > Pseudomonadati > Pseudomonadota > Alphaproteobacteria > Acetobacterales > Roseomonadaceae > Roseomonas > Roseomonas cutis. The sequence goes on along the minus strand of NZ_CP087719.1, from coordinate 2,941,629 downwards.
ACCACGGTCAGCGTCCGCTCGGTGCGGGTGAGGACGCGGGAGGTCAGGGTGATGCCGCACCAGCACAGCGCCGCCGCCAGCGCCGCCGCCACGCCCGGCAGGGGGATGGCCGCCCCGGCCGACCAGGGCCGCAGCATCAGCGCCACCCCGGCCAGCCCCGCGAGAGTCGCGGCCCAGCGCGCCGGCCCCACCCGCTCGCCCAGCACGGGGCCGGCGAGCATTGAGGTGAACATGACGTTGGTGAAGGAGAGGACGGTGGCGCTGGCCAGGTCGAGGAAGGCGAAGGAGAGGAAGTAGAGGCCCCAGGTGGCCAGGCTGCACACCCCGCGCAGCAGGTGCAGCCCCAGACGGCGCGTGCGCATCACCAGCAGCCCCGCCGCCATGATCGAGGGTGCCACCCAGGCGAGCTGGCCGAGGCAGCGGGCCAGCAGCTGCGTCCCGATGGGGATCCCGCGCGCCGCCATCCAGCGCAGGAACAGCGCCTCGACCGAGAACATCAGCGCGGCGCCGAGCATGAACAGCGCCCCGCGCAGGTTGTCCCGCCGCGGGTCGGCCCCGGGGCCGCCGCCGGCCGGGCCCGGCCCGCCGGGGGGGATCGGCCCGGGGGGGATCGGCGCGTCCGCGGCGAGCCCAGGGGTAGGCCCTCCAGGGGTAGGCCCCCCAGAGGTAGGCCCCCCAGGGGTAGGCCCAGGGGCGCGCATTGACGACCTCACCAGCCCGGCCCCAGCCTTCTTTCCCGTACCGCGCCGCAGCTTCGGCCGCGCGCCGGGCAGCGACAAGCCGGGGAGGGGGAAGGGCAGGCATGCCGCGCGCGGCATGGAGCGCTTCCCCTGTGCCCGTGGCGGGGGACAGGTGGATGAAGCTGGATTTCGACGGGACGGTGGTGGCGGTGACGGGTGCGGGCCACGGCTTCGGCCGGGTGATCGCGCGCGGCTTCGATTCGGCCGGGGCACGGGTCTTCGGCTGCGACCTCTCGGCCGAGGAACTGGCGGAGACCGCCGCCGGCACCGGCATCTCCACCGACGCCTTCGACCTGACCGCCCCCGGCGCCGCGCGCGGCTGGATCGCCCGGGTGGAGGCGGCGGCCGGCGCCCCGGTCGGCGTGCTGGTCTGCAATGCCGGCGGGGTGCGCGGCCAGGTGATGCGCCCGGTGGAGGAGGTGCCGGAGGCGGACTGGCACGCGCTGTTCGACATCAACCTGCACGCGGCCTTCAACCTCTGCGCGGCCGCCGCGCCGGGGATGAAGCGGGCGGGGACGGGGCGCATCGTCACCATCAGCAGCGGCGCCGGGCTGCAGCGCTCGCTGACCGGGATCCAGGCCTATTGCTCCGCCAAGCACGGGCTGGTCGGGCTGACCCGGCAGCTCTGCCACGAGCTGGGGCCGCAGGGCATCACCGTGAACTCGGTGGCACCGGGCTTCGCGCCGACCAACCCCGCCTCGGTCGCGCAGTTCGAGTCCTATGGCCCCGAGGGGCAGCAGCGCCTGCTGGACGGGATTGCCCTGCGCCGCCTCGGCACGGCGGAGGACATCGCCAATGCCGTGTTCTTCCTGGCCAGCCCCATGGCCGCCTGGATCAGCGGCCAGGTGCTGAGCGTGAACGGCGGCACCTGATCAGGAGCCGGGGAGGACCACGTCCCCGGCCCGGAAGAACAGCGCCAGGCCGCCGCCATCGGCCCCCGGCAGGCGGAGCAGGACGGCGTCGCCCTCCCGCCGGACCAGCTCCCAGTCGAGGATGGCGGGCAGGGAGCGGCAGTCCAGCTCACGCAGCCGGGCGGCACGGCCGGGGTCGCTGCCTCCCGGCGGGCTGCCCTGGGCCGGGGGAAGCGCGGCCAGGGTCCGCAGCGTGGCGGCGTGCCGGCAGCCCACCGCCCCGTCGCTCCGCAGCCGGGCATAGGCGGGCCGGACCGGCTCCGGCGCGGGGGTGGCCCCGGCCGCCGGCGGGTCGGGTGGCGGGCCCACGGCTGCCGGCGGCGGGGCCGGCCGGGCGGGGGCCGGCGGGGGCTCCGCGGTGGCCGGCCCGGCATCCCCGGCATCCGGTGGCGGCGCAGGCGGCAGGGGCAGCGGCTGGTTGTCGCGGGGCGGGGCCTGCCGCCGGGCCGCCGGCTGGGCCTGACGCGCGCGCTGGGCCGCGGCCTCGGCGCGGGAGGAGGATGGCCGGCTGCCGTCCGCGGCGCAGCCCGCCAGCAGCAGGCCGAGGAGGATGGGCGGCAGGCCGGGCGGAAAGGGCCTTCGCCCCTTCACGGGCCGGGCACTCCCGCCGCGGCGGCGGGGCGCCCCTGGGTCTGGCGGTCTCGGCTCAAGCCCCGGCACTCTGGCACCGGCCCACCGCGTCGGGCAAGCCGGGCCGGCTTCGCCGCGGCGGCAGGCGGTGGTACGCCGGCGGGGCAGGGCGGCCCCGCAACCGCCGCCCCCGGAGGAAGCAACGCCCATGCAGCCAGCGGCGATCTATCCCGACCTGAGGGACCGCAGCGTCTACCTCACCGGCGGCGGCAGCGGCATCGGCGCCGCGCTGACCGAATCCTTCGCGCGGCAGGGCGCGAGGGTGGCCTTCGTGGACATCGCCGAGGCGCCGAGCCGCGCGCTGGTGGCGCGCCTGACGCCGGATGTCGCGCACGCGCCGCTCTTCCTGCCCTGCGACATCCGCGACATCGCCGCGCTGCGCCGCTCGGTGGAGGCGGCGCGGGAGGCGCATGGCGACATCACCGTGCTGCTGAACAACGCCGCCCATGACGAGCGCCACCGGCTGGAGGACGTCACGCCGGACTATTTCGACGACCGCATCGCGGTGAACATGCGGCCGATGCTCTTCGCGGCGCAGGCGGTGATCCCCCAGATGATCCGCGCCGGCGGCGGGGCGGTGGTGAACTTCGGCTCCTGCTCCTGGAAGCTGGGGCAGGGGGGGATGGCCGGCTACACCATGGCCAAGGCGTCGGTGCAGGGGCTGACCCGCTCGCTCGGCCGGGACTACGGCAAGCACAACATCCGCGCGAACACGCTGGTGCCCGGTTGGGTGATGACGGAGCGCCAGCTCGCCCTCTGGGTCACGCCGGAGGCGGAGCGGCAGATCGAGGCGGGGCAGATGCTGGCCGGCCGCGTGATGCCGCAGGACATCGCGGAGATGGCGCTGTTCCTCGCCTCCGCCGCGTCGAAGATGATCTGCGGGCAGGAGTTCGTGGTGGATGGCGGCTGGACCTGAGCGGCCGCCGTCAGGCGAGGCCCCATTGGGCGAGCTTCTACTGGGCGAACCTCCAACGGGCGAGGCGCCGCTGATCGTCTCGCTGCGGCTCGACCCGGCCAGCTTCGCCCGGCTGGATGCGCTGCGGCGGGCACATTTTCCGGCGGAGCGGAACCACCTCTCCGCCCATCTGACCCTGTTCCACGCCCTGCCCGGTGCGGCGGAGGCGGAGGTGGCGGCGAACCTCGCCACCCTGGCCGCCGCGACGCCGCCCATGCCGCTGGACTTCCCTGGGCTGCGCAGCCTGGGGCGCGGGGTGGCCGTCACGGTGGACAGCCTGCCCCTGGTGAAGCTGCGCGGGCTGCTGGCCGGGGCCTGGCACGGCTGGCTGGGGCCGCAGGACCGGCAGGGCTGGCGGCCGCACGTGACGGTGCAGAACAAGGTGGCGCCCGCGGCGGCGCGGACGCTGCTGGCGGCGCTGGAGCAGGGTTTCGCGCCCTGGTCGGGGCGAGGCGAGGGGCTGCTGCTCTGGCGCTACCGGGGCGGGCCGTGGGCGGCGGCGGGGGAGTTCCCGTTCCTGGGGGAGCGGGCCGCCGGGTGATGTGGTATATGGATACCACATCCGAAAAGCCTTGACGCACCGGCCCTCGCCGACGATAAGCCGCGCTTCCTGCTACACAGAACCGGTAACGATGCTCTCCACGCAGACCCGCTCGATCAAGCCGGCGGAGGTCAAGAAGGACTGGGTGCTCATCGATGCGGAGGGCCTCGTGCTCGGCCGCCTCGCCGCCCTGGTCGCCAACCGCCTCCGCGGCAAGCACAAGCCCACCTTCACCCCGCATGTCGATTGCGGTGACCACGTGGTCATCGTGAACGCGCGCAAGGTCCGCGTGACCGGGGCCAAGGCGGAGCAGTCCGTCTTCTACTGGCACACCGGCTATGCCGGCGGCATCAAGGGCCGCACCGTGCGCGAGCGCCTGGAGAGCCGCTTCCCGGAGCGCGTGATCGAGAAGGCCGTGGAGCGCATGATCACCCGCGGCCCGCTCGGCCGCCAGCAGATGCGCAACCTGCATGTCTATGCCGGCGCGGAGCACCCGCATGCCGGCCAGTCGCCCGCCTCCCTCGACGTCGGCGCGCTGAACCGCAAGAACAAGGCGGCCTGACCGTGAGCGAGACCACCTCCCCCTCTGGGACCGCCAGCTCCAGCGTGAGCTCCCTGGCCGATCTCAAGACCCTCGTCGCCGGCACCCCGGCCGGTGCGGCCGCCGAGGGCACCGCCGCCCCGCGCGAGCCGAAGCGCGACGCCCAGGGCCGCTCCTACGCCACCGGCCGCCGCAAGGACGCGGTCGCCCGCGTGTGGCTCAAGCCCGGCAAGGGCGGCTTTGAGATCAACGGCAAGCCGGCGGCGAAGTACTTCGCCCGCCCCGTGCTGCGCATGCTGATCGCCCAGCCCTTCCTGGTCTCCGACCGCTACCAGCAGTTCGACGTGACCTGCACGGTGGTCGGCGGCGGGCTGTCCGGCCAGGCCGGCGCGGTGCGCCACGGCATCAGCCGCGCGCTCACCTACTACGAGCCGGAGCTGCGCCCGATCCTGAAGAAGGCCGGCTTCCTGACCCGCGACCCGCGCGTGGTCGAGCGCAAGAAGTACGGCAAGGCCAAGGCCCGACGTTCCTTCCAGTTCAGCAAGCGCTGATCGGCCTGCGGGCGCCGATCGGCGCCCGGGCCCGACCATGGCTACGGAAAGGGGCGGTCCCGCGAGGGACCGCCCCTTTTCCATTCCGGCATCCCAGGGCCGCGAAGACCCTGGTTTCCCTGGCGCGGGGGACGCGCCATCTTCCCGAGCGGCCCGAAGTGGGCCGAGGAGCCAACGTCGCATGTCGAAGGGTCCCATCCCGTCCGTCTTCGTGGACGGCGAGTCCGGCACCACCGGGCTGCAGATCGTCGAGCGCCTGTCCGCCATCCCCGGCGTCGCGCTGCGATCCCTGGCCCCGGAGCGACGCAAGGACCCCGAGGCGAAGCGCGCCCTGATGGCCCAGGTGGACGCCGTGGTGCTCTGCCTGCCCGACGCCGCGGCGAAGGAGAGCGCGGCCATGGCCGCCTCGCTGGGGGCGGACGCGCCGAAGCTGCTCGACGCCTCCACCGCGCACCGGACCGACCCGGACTGGGTCTTCGGCTTCCCCGAGCTGTCGCCGGAGCAGGCGGCGGCCATCGCCGCCGCCCCGCGCGTGTCCAACCCCGGCTGCTACCCGACCGGCGCCATCGCGCTGCTGCGGCCGCTGGTCGATGCCGGGATCGTCCCGGCGGATCATCCCGTCACCATCAACGCCGTCTCCGGCTATTCCGGCGGCGGCAAGGCGATGATCGCGGAGCACGAGGCGGGCCAGGCGCCGAACTTCGAGCTCTACGGCCTCGGGCTGGAGCACAAGCATGTCCCCGAGATCCTGCGCTATTCCGGCCTGACCCGGCGCCCGATCTTCGTGCCCAGCGTGGGGCATTTCCGCCAGGGCATGCTCGTCTCCATCCCGCTGCACCTGGACGCGCTGCCGGGCAATCCGTCGCTGGAGACGCTGCGCCAGGCGCTGGAGGCGCGCTACGCCGGTTCGGCCTGGGTGCGCGTGCTGCCCGCCGAGGCCAACGGCAAGATCGAGGCGGAGGCGCTGAACGACACCAACGCCCTCGAACTCCGCGTCTTCGGCAACGCGGCGCGCCGCCATGCCGTGCTGGTCGCCCGGCTGGACAACCTCGGCAAGGGTGCCTCGGGGGCCGCGGTGCAGAATCTCGGCCTGATGCTGGGCGTGGACGTGCAGGCGCGCCTCAACCGCGCCGCCTGACCGCTTCCCGCCGGCCGCCGCCGCCCCATCTGCGACGGCGGCCGGCCCGACGCACGGCCCGGGACGAGGACGGACCATGCGCGCCACCCAGCTTGCCCTGCTGCTGCCCCTCCTGGCCTGCGCGGCGCCGGAGCCCGAGACCTTCGCCGCCGCCGCCCTGACCGAGGGCCCGGCTGCGGCGGGGGCCACCAACATCATCCAGGGCGCCGCGACGGCCTTCGCCCATCCTGCGGCGCTGGCCGGCGATCCGGCCGAGGCCGCCATCGCCGTCGCGCGGCTGGAATGGCTGGCGGCCGAGGTGCCGCGGGCGCTGATGTTCCAGAACTTCTCCTCCGTCACCGCCCCGGCGCTCCAGGCGGCGCGCAGCGAGGTCCGCGGGGCCCTGGGCATCCGCCGCGCCGCCCCGACCCAACCCGTGGTGGACGGGCTGGTGAACGCCGCCGGCGCGTTGCGCGCGGGCGACCCCGCCGCGGCGCGCTCCGCCCTCTCGCCGCCGGACTTCGCGCCGGATACGCTGGACCGGCTCGCGGCGCTGCCGCGCCTGCCGCAGGCGAACACCGCCCTGCAACGGGCGCGGCGGGACCTGGAATTCGGCCGCGACGACGACATCCCCTTGGCCCTCGGCCGCCAGTGACGGAACCGCCATGCGCCGACGCGCCCTGCTTCTCTCCCCCGCGCTGCTTCCCGCCTGCGCCCCGTTGCGTGAGCAGGTCCGCACCCCCCGCGCTCCCGTCTCTCCCCCGCCCGGCCTGATCCCCGGTCCCGACCCGGCCCGCCAGGCCATCGCGGAACTGGCGGAGACCTACCGCGACAATGGCCGCGGGCTGGAGGGCAACCCGGCCGCCACCGCGCGGGCCGCCGCCCTGCTGGAATGGCTGGGGGCGGACATCCAGGCCAATCCGCGCTGGGACCCGCTGGCCGAGGGGCTGCGCAGCCGGGTGCTCGCCGCCCGGGAGGAGATGCGCGACGTCACCGGCCAGATGCCCGGCATGAGCGCGACGGAGGCCGCGGCCGCGCTGGCCCGCGCCGCGGCGGCGCTGGGCCGCGGCGACCGCGCGGCGGCAGCGGGGGCGCTGGACGAGCGCAGCTTCCGCTTCGGCGGGCAGCGGACGCTGGAGCGGCTGGCCTCGCCCGGCCCGCTGCCGATGGGGGAGCTTGCGCTGGGGGCGCTGAACCAGGAGGTCCGCCGCCTCGATGCCGGCGACGGCTGGGTGGTTCCCGCCGCGCCCAACCCGATCACCGAGGGCACGCGGGTCATCCAGCCGAGCTTCTGACGGACGCGACGGGGGCCCGCCTACCCGTCCCGACCCACGGCCCGCTCGTACTCGCCGCGGAAGGTGCGCAGCGAGCTGGCCAGCACGGTCGCCGCCCCGTCCACCAGGCCGCAGCGGCCGGAGCCGGGGAGGAGCCGGGTCAGGTTCTCCAGCGCCTCCAGGTCGCCGGGCCTTCCGCTGCCGCCCTCGATGCGCTCCAGGATGCGGGAGACCTGGCGGGTGCCGACCTTGCAGGGCGGGCACTGGCCGCAGGAATTCGCGGCGAAGAAGGCGACGTATTCGGCCGTCTTGCGCAGGATGCTGGTGCCCTCGCCGACGACGATCATCGCCCCCGTGCCGAGCCGCGAGCCCTGGGCGCGCACGCTGTCGAAATCCAGCGGCACGTCGAGGTCGGCCGCCGTCAGCAGCGTGTTGGACGGCCCGCCGGTGAAGACCGCCTTGAACGGCCGCCCCGCCAGCACGCCGCCGCCGCAGTCGAAGACCAGCTCGCGCAGCGGCGTGCCCATCGGCAGCTCGTAGAGGCCGGGGCGCATCACGTCGCCGGACAGGGAGAAGAGCTTCGTCCCCGGCGCGCCGTTGCGCCCCAGCGCCCGGTACCACTCCGCGCCGTGGCGCAGGATGTGCCCGGCATGGGCGAAGGTCTCGACGTTGTTCAGCAGGGTGGGGGCGCCGTCCACCCCCTGCTCGGCCGGGAAGGGGGGCTTGAGCGAGGGGAAGGGGAAGCCGCCCATCACGCTGGCGATGGCGGCCGTCTCCTCGCCCCCCACGTAGAGGCCGGAGCCTTCCACCACGCGCAGCGAGATGGGGGCGCCCAGCGCGCCGGAGAGTTCGGCGAGCAGCGGCGTGCCGTCCCAGGCGGCGACGGCGGCGTGCAGCACGCGGACCGAGGCGCCCTCGCGCGGGTTCACGTAGAGCGCGACGTTGACGGCACCCACCGCCAGCGCGCCGATCAGCGCCCCCTCGATCACCTGGTGCGGCGTCTCGGACAGCAGGAAGCGGTCCTTGAAGGTGCCGGGCTCGTCCTCGTTGCCGTTCACCACCACCCACTTGCCGCCGGCGGGTGCCGGCTGCGCCGCCACGGCGGCCCATTTCCGGTGGGTGGGGAAGCCCGCGCCGCCCAGGCCGCGCAGCCCGGCCGCCTCCAGCACGGGCAGGATGGCGTCGCGGTCGGCCAGGGCGTGGCGCAGCCCCTTGCCGCCGCCGGTGGCCTCCCAGGCGCCGAGGTCGGGCCCCACCCGGACGGCGCGGGCGGTCAGCACGGGACCGTCGAGCGGGACGTGGGACTCCGCCGTCATGCCGCCCGCCTCCGCGCGGTGGCGGCGTCGTAGTTGCCGTAGGGCGGGAAGAGCATCGGCGCCTTCCGCTCCAGCGGCAGCCCTTGCGCGATCAGCGCCCGGCGCCAGTCGGCGAGGTGCGTCAGCCCGACGTTGCGTGGCCGCTCGGCGCGGGAATCGGCCGCCGCCGCGGCCCCGGCGCGCCGGCCGAAGACGCACAGCTCCAGCAGGGCGTTGCCCATCATGCGGTTCTTCCCGTGCAGCCCGCCCGTGACCTCGCCGGCCGCGAGCAGCCCGGGCACGCCCGTCCGCCCCGCCGGGTCGATCGCCACGCCGCCATTCTGGTAGTGCAGCGTGGGGCGGATCAGGAAGGGCTCCGCCGCCGGGTCGAAGCCGGCGCGGTGGGCGAGGTGGGAGAGCGTCACCAGCCCCTTGTGCAGGATGCCGGGCTTCGCCTGCTCCAGCGAGGGGGTGTCGAGGAAGACGCCCGCCTGCCCGTCGCGCACCACCCCGCGCCCCTCGGCGATCTCGCGCAGGATGGCGGAGGCCACGACGTCGCGCGGCTTCAGCTCCTCCACGAAGCGCCGGCCCAGCCCGTTGACCAGGAAGGCGCCGGAGGAGCGCGCCGCCTCGCTGACGAGCTGGCCTTCCAGGAAGCGCGGCCAGGCGATGCCGGTGGGGTGGAACTGGAAGCTCTCCGCCTCGCGCAGCACGGCGCCCAGGCGATAGGCCAGCACCAGCCCGTCCGCCGTGGCGCCGTAGTGGTTGGAGGTGGGGAAGCCCGCCAGGTGCAGCCGCCCGGCGCCGCCGGTGGCCAGCACCGTCGCGCCCGCGCGGGCCAGCACCACCCGCCCGTGCGCGAGGTCCTGCAACGCCGCCCCGGCGCAGCGGCCGCGGTCGTCCGTCAGCAACTCCAGCGCCGGGTGGCGGTCGAGCAGGGTGATGCCGGGCTGCAGCAGCGTCGCCTCGCGCAGCGCCCGCATCAGCTCCAGCCCGGTGAAGTCGCGGTAGGAGAGCAGCCGCGCGGCGGTGGCGCCGCCGGGGGTCTTGCGCAGCAGCGTGCCGCCGATGCGGTCGCCCCCGGGAGCGAGGTCGAAGCTCATCCCCTCCTGGATCAGCCAGCGGATCACCTCCGGCCCGTCGCCGACCAGCGCCGCGACCAGCACCTTGTCGGCGGCGAAGTGGCCGGCGCGCAGCGTGTCCTCGAAATGGCGTTGCAGGCTGTCCTCGGGGCCGACCGCGGCCTGGATGCCGCCCTCGGCCATCACCGTGTTGCTGTCGCCGATCCGCAGCTTGGTCGCGAGCAGCACCCGCGCCCCCGCCCGCGCCGCCGTCAGCGCCGCGACGCAGCCCGCGCCGCCGCCGCCGAGCACCAGCACGTCGGTGTCGAGGATCGGCGCGCCGGCGATGTCCTCGTCCTCCAGCAGGGCGTCGGATTGCAGGAGTTCGGCCAGCGCGGCAGGGCAGGGGGCGCCGGCGCTGACGCCCACGCGCAGCGTCTCCATCGCGCCGGGCGTATGGTCGGGGTGGAAGCCCCGCAGCAGCTCGGGAACGGGCAGGTCCAGCGGATGCTCCGGCGCGGGGGCGGCGGCGCGCCAGGCGGCCAGCGCCCGGGCATGGGGGATGCCGGCGGGGCTCACGGCGCGGCCCCGGCCTGCGCGGGCGGGTTGGCGCCGGACGGGTTGGCGCCGGGTGGGTTGGCACCGGGTGCGTCCGGGTCGATCGGCTGCCGGCCCTCGCCGATCTCGCGCAGGCGCAGGATCAGGTCGGAGGGCCGCAGCGTCAGCGAGGCGCTCATCCGCCGCACGAACTGGCCCAGATGCGCGGGGTCGATATGCTCCGGGCAGGCGGCGACGCAGAGGTTGCAAAGCACACAATGGTCGAACAGCTCGGCGGCGGCGAAGGCCTGCCCGGCGGCGGCGAGGTTGACCATGCGCTGCACCTCGATCCCCTTGGGGCAGGCACGGTCGCAGCCGCCGCAGTGTCGGCAGTGCTTCGCCTCGGGGAAGACGGCGTCGATCTGGTCCAGCGCCGTCCAACTGTCGGTCAGCGCGCGCAGGTCGTAGGGGTGCGGCCGGGTGGCGGGGAAGTGGTCGAGGAAGGCCACCTGCATCCCCTCCGCCACCGGCACCTCGCAGGCCAGCGCGGTGCCGGCCAGCCGCTCGCCCGGGCGGCGCACCAGCACGCGGCAGGCGCCGCACACCCCCTGGCCGAGGCAGCCCGCATTCTCCGTCAGCGGCAGCCCGGCGGCGAGCCAGGCCTGGAGCAGCGAGGTTCCCGGCGCGGCCTCCAGCGCATGCCCGTCGAAGACCAGGCGGACCGGCGCCGCGCCCGTTCCCTCGCCGTCGGTATCCCCGGGGGCGGGCTCCGTCTCGGGCATCTCGGCTCCTTTCCGCGGCGTGCCGGGGCAGCCTATGCCCGATTTGCCCCGGGGCGGAGATGACCCACGTCAAGGACCCCCCGGCCCAGCCGGGCCCAGGCCGGTCCGCCCGGCCATCCTTCCGACCGTCGCGGCGAAAGGCCGGACGATTTCCTGGAAAACGGCCGTGTCGCTGCATAGATGACGGCCATGACCCTGCTTCTCAACATCCTGTGGAACGTCCCGGGCCTCGGCTTCGTCGTGGCGCTGGGCTGGCTGGTCGCGGCCGCGATCATGGCGCTGACCATCGTCGGCCTGCCCTGGGCCCGCGCCTGCCTGACCATCGCCGAGTACAGCTTCCTGCCCTTCGGCCGGGAGCTCGTCCCCGTTTCGCAGGTCACCGGCCGCCCCACCATCGGGATGGGGCCGCTGGGCGTCGTGGCGAACGTGCTGTGGTTCGTCTTCGCGGGGATCTGGCTGTGCCTGGCCCATCTCTCCCTGGCCCTGGGCTGCGCCCTGACCATCATCGGGCTGCCCTTCGCCTGGGCGCACCTGAAGCTGGCCGCAGCCAGCCTCTTCCCCGTGGGCCGGAGGGTGGTGGAGGTCTGATGCCGGCCCGCACCCGCCCCGGCACGGGCGGCGGGGCCCGTGCCGGGCGGGCGGGCGGGGCGGCAGGCGGCGGGACCCGCGCGGGGCTCGGGGCAGGGATCGGACGGGCTGGCCCTTTTCGCGCCCCGCCTGTCCCGCCACATGCGGGGCATGTTGCGCCGCTCGCTGCTCCCGCTCCTCGCCGCCCCCCTGGTCCTGTCCCCGGGGGCACCGTCCTTGATCGCATCGGCCGCGGCCCAAACGGCCGGGGCCCGGCCCGGCCCCGCCGAGCTGCGGAAGATCGAGGCCTATTTCAACGGGCTGACCACGCTGCGGGCGCGCTTCCTGCAACTGGCGCAGAATGGCGGCACGGCACAGGGCACGGCCTATATCTGGCGGCCGGGGCGGATGCGCTTCGACTACGACCCGCCGGAGCCGCTGCTGCTGATCGCCAGCGACGGGCAGTTCTACCATTTCGACCGGGAGCTCAGTCAGCCCTCCATCGTGCCCGTCTCCTCCACGCCGCTGGGCTTCCTGCTGCGGCGGGACCTGCGCCTGTCGGGCGACGTCACGGTCACGGGGCTGGAGCGCTCCGGCGGCTTCCTGCGCGTGACGCTGCACCGGACGAACAGCCCCGCCGAGGGGCGGCTGACCCTGGTCTTCGCCGAGGAGCCGATGGAACTGCGGCAATGGCTGGTGGTCGATGCACAGGGGCAGCAGACCCGGGTCACCCTCTCCGCCATCGAGACGGGCATGCGCCTCGACCCCCGGCTTTTCGACTTCAACGACCCCCGCTTCCCGGAATGGGAGCGGGAGCGGCGCTGAGCGCGCGCCGCGTGGCTGCGGCACGCGGATTGCCTGCCTGCCGTTGCCATCCTGCTGTCACACTGTGCCGGCAAACCTGCTGCGAGGTCTGAGGTGAGCATGCGTCCGCTGATCGGCGTCTCCTGCTGCGTGAAGCCCTTCGGAATCTTCGGCATGCCGAACCATGCCGCCTCGGACCACTATGCCACCGTCGTTCTGGGGCCCGTCGGCGGGGTGCCGGTGCTGGTCCCGGCCTTCGGCGAGGAGGCGGTGGCGGCGGTGCTGCCGCATCTGGACGGCGTGTTGCTGACCGGCTCGCGCTCCAACGTGCAGCCCTCCCTCTATGGCGGCCCGCCGCATTGCGAGGGGACGCCGGAGGATTGCGCCCGGGATGCCACGACCCTGCCGTTGATCCGCGGCGCCCTGGAGGCGGGGGTGCCGGTGCTGGCGATCTGCCGCGGCTTCCAGGAGCTGAACGTCGCGCTCGGCGGGACCCTCGATCAGCGCATCCAGGACCTGCCGGGCCGGATGGACCATTCGACTCCCTCCGACCAGGCGCTGGCCGGCGTGCGGACCGGCAAGGCCCATGCGGTCCGGGTGGATCCGGAGGCGAACCTCGCCCGCCTCTGGAGCGGTCTCGATGCGCGGCTGGATTCGGTTCCGGTCAATTCGCTGCACAACCAGGGCATCGCCCGGATCGCCCCCCGGCTGATCGCCGAGGCCTGGGCGCCGGATGGCACGGTGGAGGCCGCGCGCGTCGAGGGGGCCCGTGGCTTCGCGATCGGGGTGCAATGGCACCCGGAATACGATTGGCAGACGGATCCGCTGTCCCGCCGCTTGTTTGAGCATTTCGGGCGGGCGGCCCTGGCGTTCCGACAGGGGAGGCAGTCTTCCGCCACCCTGCTGGCGGCGGAATAGGCAATCATGGCCGGCGTTTCACATGGCCGTGACCAGGACATGGCGCCCATCGCGTGGGCGCGTGCCACAAACCCTTTGCATCTCAACGTGAAAAGGGCATAGAGTTGCAGGGCTGGTGCATAACTTGCTCCAGCGGCAGCCGGTTCCCCTGCCGGCTCGCCCGACCACGACTCCGATCGGAAGTAGTGTCTGAAGCGTACGGCGCCCGGTCACCCCCCTGACCGGGCGCCACCCTTCCCAACCCAGCTTCGCTCCGCGAGGCCGGGCTTTTGTCGTTGGTGGCGCCCGGAACGATCGCCGGGCCATCTATCGGGCCACCATCCCCTGCCGCTATCTTCCCGCCCGCACCGGCCATCCGCCTGCCGCCCCATGACCGGGGCGCTGAGGGCGCGATGGTCCGTCGAGCAGGGAGTCTACCGCCACCATGGCCGAATTCGTCATCGCCGCCCCCGTCCAGGCTGCCGTGCCGGTGAAGGGCGGCGGGGCCTTCCCAGTGCGCCGGATCTTCTGCGTCGGCCGGAACTATGCCGAGCATGCGCGCGAGATGGGCCATGATCCCGACCGCGAGCCGCCCTTCTACTTCACCAAGCCGGCCGATGCCGTGGTGACGGGCGGCGCCGACACCCCGTACCCGACCGAGACGGCCGACCTGCACCACGAGCTGGAGCTGATCGTGGCGATCGGCACCGGCGGCCGGGACATCCCCAAGGCCGAGGCGCTGAAGCACGTCTGGGGCTATGGCGTCGGCCTCGACCTGACGCGGCGCGACATGCAGACCGTGGCGAAGAAGATGGGCCGCCCCTGGGACATGGCGAAGGGCTTCGACGCCTCCGCCCCGATGGGCGAGCTGGTGCCCGCGGCCGGCATCGACCCGGGCAAGGGCAAGATCGAGCTGGTGGTGAACGGCAAGGTCCGGCAGTCCTCCGACCTGTCGAAGATGATCTGGTCGGTGCCGGAGATCATCGCCAACCTCTCCCACCTCGTGGCCCTCGCCCCGGGCGACCTCATCATGACCGGCACGCCCGAGGGCGTGGCGGCGGTGGTGAAGGGCGACGTGCTGGAAGGGACGGTCGAGGGCGTCGGCACCGTGCGCACCACGATCGCCTGAGCGCGCGCGCTTTGCGCATCGTCACCTGGAACATCAACAGCGTCCGGCTGCGCGCGCCCCTGCTCGCGCAGCTTGACGCCGAGCTGGCGCCGGACGTGCTCTGCCTGCAGGAGACGAAGTCGCCTGACGACGTCTTCCCGCACGCGGCGGCCGAGGCGCTGGGCTACACCCACCGCGTCATCCGCGGAATGAAGGGCTACAACGGCGTCGCCGTGCTCTCGCGCCTGCCGATCCTGCTGCGCCCCGGCGAGCCGGACTGGTGCGGCCGCGGTGACTGCCGCCACCTGGGCGTGGATATCGACGCGCCGGGCGGGCCGGTCGAGCTGCACGATTTCTATGTCCCCGCCGGCGGCGACATCCCGGACCGCGAGGCGAATCCCAAGTTCGGCCACAAGCTGGACTTCCTGGCCGAGGCCACCGCTTGGACCGCCGGGCGCGGTGCGGCACGCCGCGCGGTGCTGGTGGGCGACCTGAACATCGCGCCGCTGGAGCACGACGTCTGGTCGCACAGGCAACTGCTCACCGTCGTCTCGCACACGCCCATCGAGGTGGAGGCACTGACCCGCTGGCAGCAGGCGGGGGAATGGCACGACGCGCTGCGCCACTTCGTGCCGCCGGAGCAGAAGCTCTACACGTGGTGGTCCTACCGCGCCCGCGACTGGGAGGCGGCGGATCGCGGCCGCCGGCTGGACCATGTCTGGGTCAGCCAGGACCTCGCCGGGGCGCTGCGGCGGCATGTGGTGCTGAAGCCGGCGCGGGGGTGGGCGCAGGCCTCCGACCACGTGCCGGTGATGGTGGAACTGGCGCTGTAGCGGCGGGGCAACGCGGCCCCGCCTTCAGTTCCGCTTGGGGGCGGCGCCCGGCAGGCCGGGCACGCCGGGCAGGTTCGGGATCTGCATCGCCTGGAAGCCGGCCGGGACGCGGAAGCGGGCCGGGTCGGCCGCCGCGCGGGACACCTCCAGCGCCTCCAGGCTGCCCTTGCGGCCGTTGCTCTGCCCTTCGCCCCGCAGCATCACCCCATCCTCGGTGATGCAGCCGCTGCCCGTGGTCTGGCCATCCTGCATGGTCCAGACGGTACAGGTCAGGCCGGCGATCCGCTCCGTCCCGCCGCGGGTGAAGCGTGCCGTCGGGCTCGACGCCATGCCCATGCCGCGCAGCGTCTCGGGGCTGACCGGAAGATCCATCACCATCCGCGCCTGCTCCATCACCATCCGGGCCGTGCCTGCCTTGCGGTTGAACAGGACATAGCCCGGCAGGCCGGGCGGGGCCGTGCGCAGCACCCGCTCGGCGGCCAGCCACTCCACCCGCAGCTGCGTCCCTTCCGGCACGCCCTGCCCCGTGAGGCGGTAGGTGACGGCGGCATCCGAGCGCGGCTCGATCTGCGGCACCGCCTGGGCCTGGGCCCGGACCGGGAGCACGGCCGGCGAAGCGGCCACGGCGGCGAGGAGAAGGGCGGTCGGCAGGCGCATGGTCGTTCCCCTGGCTTTCCCCCCGGCGGGCGGGTCGCCGCCCCGGACGGGCCGGGACCATCAGCCGGGCAGCCGGAGGCGGTCAACCGCCCGTCCCATCACGGGAGGTTTAGGAGGGGCGGCTCAACAGGGGCGAAGGGGGCGGGCGCCACCCACCGGGCGGCGCCGCGGGAGGGTCAGGCCTCGACCTGCTCCACCGCGACCACCTCGGGCACGTAGTGGCGCAGCATCGTCTCCACGCCGTGCTTCAGCGTGGCGCGGGAGGAGGGGCAGCCGGAGCACGCGCCCTGCATGTGCAGCCGCACGACGCCGTCCCGGAAGCCGCGGAAGACAATGTCGCCGCCATCGCTGGCCACCGCCGGCCGGACGCGCGTATCCAGCAGCTCCTTGATCTGCGCCACCACCTCCGCATCGGCGGGGTCGACTTCCTCCTCCTCCGCCTCGGAGGGCATGTCCGCCAGGATCGGCCGGCCGGCGAGGAAATGCTCCATCACCGCGCCCAGCACCTGCGGCTTGAGGGACTGCCAGTCCGTGCCGTCCGCCTTGGTGACGGTGACGAAATCCGCGCCGAGGAAGACCCGCGCCACGCCGTCCAGCCGGAACAGCCGCTCCGCCAGGGGGGAGCGCTCCGCCGAATCGGCGTCCGGGAAGTCGGCGGTGCCGCGTGCCCCCAGCACATCCTGGCCCGGCAGGAACTTCAGCGTGGCGGGGTTGGGGGTGGGCTCGGTCTCGATGAACATGGTGTTCCCGTCTGGCTTGCCGGGTCCGCGCCCCGGCCTGGCGTCGCGCGCGCGTGATCGCGGGGTATGTGGGACGGGTCCGGCCGGGAAGCAACCGCGCCGACCGGCGGGCATGCCAGACCCGCGGCCCCGATCTGGCGCAGCCGCCGGGGTTCAGGTGACCCGGTTCAGCTCCTGGTCGCTGAGGTTGCCGGGCACGATCGTCAGCGGGCAGCGGAGCTGGGCCGCGTGGCGGCCGGTCAGCGCCGTCACCAGCGGCCCCGGGCCGCTGCCGGCCGGCGAGGCGGCGAGGACCAGGATGGAAATCCGCGGATCCTCCTGCAGCAGCGCCAGGATCTCCTCCACGGGCTCGCCCTCGCGGATCAGCAGCAGGGGCAGGCCGCCGGTGATCTCCTGCACCTCGGCGGCCAAGGCGGAGAGAAGCTGCTCCGCCTCCTGCCGGCGCTCCTCCTCCATCATCGCGCCGATGCCGGCCCATTCCTGCAACTCGGCGGGTTCGGTGACGCGCAGCAGCGCGACCCGTCCGCCGGATTTCTGCACGCGCAGGCAGGCGTAGCGCATCGCGACCACCCGCTCCGGGCTGTCGTCGACCACGACGAGGAAGACGCGATCACTGGTGGGCACCGGGGGGCCCTCCTTCTGCCAGGGCGGATGCCGTGCCCATGCCGGGCCGGCCGCGCCGGAAATCGCACACGCCCCGCCCTCCGGGCGCGACGGGGAAGGGCCGCCGGACCGGCGGTGCCGCGGCAAGGCCGGCCCGGCCGGGCGGCGCCATCAGAGCCCGGTTCCCCGGCGGGCGATGGCGGCCAGGCAGGCGGCCTCCGTCACGCGCCCGGTCCCGGCGGCGCGGGCGGCGGCCCAGGCGACCTGGGCGCCGCCGCCGGGGCGGGCATAGAGGATCAGGTCGAGGTGGCAGCGCCCGCCCTCGTAGAGCCAGACCTCCGCCGTCCCCTCGCGGCGGCGCAGGGCAGGAGGGCCGAGGGCGCGCAGCACCGCCTCGGGCGACTGTTCCAGCAGGGCGGCGGCCGAGGCGATGCCGGCCCCTGCCGCAGGAGGGCGCAGCGCGACGGGACGTAGGCCTTCCGTCCCGCCGCGCCCAGCGCCGCTGCCCGCCGCGGAAACCCCCTCCGCGGCGGACGCGCCGGCGGTCGAACCCGCCGCGGCGCCTCCGCTGGCCGCCATCGAGGCCCGATGGTTGGCCATGACCTCGGCCAGCACCGCCTGCGCCTCCTCCTGCGGGGTGGCGGCACAGGCGGACAGCAGGAACAGCGTCAGCACGGGAGGGACACGGCCCCGTTGGGATGGCACCCGCCCCATGCTGCTGACGCTCTCCGGCAAGGACGCCGCGACCCGGGGGGCTGCGGCGCGTGCGTGATCAGACCTCGGCCATCCCGGGGGCCATCCCGGGCTCCGCCGCGGAGAAGGGCGCGGGGGCCGGACCCGGCGGGACGTTGCCGTCGCCCAGCATCTCCATCCGGCCGGACAGCTGGCCGCCCTCCTCCACCTGCAGGCGGCGGCAGCGGGCGACGCCCAGCACCCGGCCGGTGGCGCGGATGATCAGGCTGCCGCGGGCGGTGATGGTGCCGTCGAACACGCCGGCGACCTCCGCATCCTCGACCTGCACCTCGCCCTTGAACACGCCGGCGTGGCTGATCTGCAGCTCCTGGGCGTGGATCATCTGGCTCTCGACCGTGCCCTCGACGACCAGCCGCTCGGCATCGGAGACGGTGCCCTGCAGGCTGATGCCCTTGCCCACGACCAGCGTGCGGCGCTCGGCCGGCGACGGGCGCGAGGCGGGGCCACCGGCCGGGGCGGGGCCGGCGGCGCGGGTGGCCGGGCCGGGCGGAACGGCCTGGCCGGGCATGGCGTTGGGCTTGGGCGGCAGGCTCATCGCGCTGGCATCCTTTGCGGCTCCGGCCGCCGGCGCGGGCGGTCGGAAGGGCGGAACGGTCAGTTCGGGGTCCCGGGCCACCGGAATGGCGGTGGACGGCGCCTCGGGCGGAACATCCTCCCGCTTGCGTCGGAAGACGGACATGCTGCGGCTCCCCCCCTGTCGGCGAGTGTCAAGGTGTGGCGGATGGCGCGCGGCGAGCGGTCTCCCCTCCGCAGGCCGGGCCGGGTGCGGCACGATCCCCATCGTACCGGCCCGAAACCTCGCTAACACGTGCCCGACAGGCCGGACAATTGTGGCACTGCGGCACACACGGTGTGTCGTAAAGACACAAGCCGTGATTCGCGCACCGGGCCCCGGGAGCCGCGCCGGGCCGGCGGCGCCTGCCGGAGCCCCCTGACGGCGCCGGCGCGGACTGCTAACGGGGGCGCCGCCCGGGATCGCCGGGTTCCCGCCGGAGATCCGCATGACCGCCCCCACCCTCGACATCCTGGGCATCGGCAACGCCATCGTGGACGTGCTGGCCCGGGCCGAGCCGGACTTCCTGGCGGGGCGCGGGCTGCATCCGGGCGAGATGCGGCTGATCGACGCGGCCGAGGCGGATGCGCTCTACGCCGCCATGGGGCCGGGGATCGAGAGCAGCGGCGGCTCCGCCGGCAACACCTGCGCGGTGGCCGCGGCGCTGGGCGCGCGGGTCGGCTATCTCGGCAAGGTGGCCGAGGACGAGCTGGGCCGCGTCTTCGCGCACGACATGCGGGCGATCGGCGTGCATTTCCCGACGCCGCCGGCGAAGGCGGGCGCGCCCACCGCGCGCTGCCTCATCCTCGTCACCGCCGACGGGCAGCGCACGATGAACACCTATCTCGGCGCCTGCGTCGGCTTCGGGCCGGAGGACCTGGATGAGGCGTCGATCCGCGCCGCCGCCGTGACCTACATGGAAGGCTACCTCTTCGATCCGCCGGCCGCCCAGGCCGCCTTCCGCCACGCCGCCGACATCGCGCGCGGGGCGGGGCGCGAGGTGGCGATCACCCTCTCCGACGCGTTCTGCGTCGGCCGCCACCGCGACGCCTTCCGCGACTTCGTGCGCGACCGCGCGGACATCCTCTTCGCCAACGAGGCGGAGCTGCTCAGCCTCTACCAGGTGGACAGCTTCGAGGCGGGGCTCGCGGCCGCGTCGCGCGAGGTGCGCGTCGCCGCGCTGACGCGCAGCGAGAAGGGCAGCGTGGTGGTCGTGGAGGGCGTGGCGCATGCCGTCGCCGCCGAGCCGACGGCGGTGGTGGACACCACCGGGGCCGGCGATGCCTATGCCGCCGGCTTCCTGGCCGCCCATGCGAAGGGCCTGCCGCCCGCCGAGTGCGGCCGCTGGGGCAGCGTGGCGGCGGCGGAGGCGATCTCGCATTTCGGTGCCCGGCCGCAATCGGACCTGCGCGCGCGGCTGGGGCTGCGCTGACGCCCTGGCGGGGCCGGGACTGCCCGGTGCGGGCGAGCGCGGCGACGATGCGGGCCCCCGCGGCCAGTCGCCCCTCGGCCGTGCCAGCGATGCCGTCGGCGGTGACGCGCTGCCACGATCCTTGGGGACGCAGCGCTGCGTGACGCCGACGGTGGCGCCGGAGAGCGATGCGGCCATCGCCCGCGATCTCGCTGGGCCGCTGCGCGACAGCCTGATCGTCGCGGGCGCCGGACCAAGGGGCCGCTCGGCCTGTTCTCAAGGATCGAGACCCCGGGCGGCTTCGACAACGGCGTCGCCACCCTGGACGCGGGGCTCCAGCGCATCCGGGGAATGCCGGGCGGCCCGCCGCATTGACGCGCCGTTTCGACGCAACCCGGCGCCGCTCTGCCGGTTTGCCCTCCAGGCCGTGGCCCTGCCGCGGCCCTTATCCCCGTTCTGCCGGAGCGACCACGCCTTGCGACGCCCGCCTTTCCCGGCCCTGCCGCTTCTCGCCGCCACTCTCGCTGCCACCCTGGCGCTCTCAGCCTGCGGCACGCCCGGGGCACCGCCCTCGTCCGGCGTCGTGCATTCCTCCGCCGCGCTGCCGCAGTCGCAGGGGCGGGACATGGAGGCGCCCTTCCGCAACCGGCCGGGCGACCCCACCCCGGTGCCCTTCGCGGCCGGGAGCACCGGCTCCCCGGTGGATGCGCGGTCCCCGGCGCAGGGCGACGTGCGCTAGCGGGGGCGGTGGAATGCCAGGAAGGGAGCCACCGCGAGGCAGCCTCACCCAGCATCCGGTTGGCGAGAGGCATTCGTTTGACAGGGGCCGCCTGCCACTGAACGGTAGCCGGGCAGGATGATTGCCCCGGTTTGATTCGCCTTCGATTCGGCAATGGCAACAAGGAGAGGTCGTCATGATCGCACGTCGCTGCACCGCCAACCTGGGCGTGGCCATCCTGTCGGGGATGCTCGCCGCCGCGGTGCCCCAGGCCCAGGCCCAGACTTCGATCGACGAGATGAACCGGGCCCGCGGCAACGCCGCCGCCGTCCCGGCCGTCCCGGCGCAGAACCGCGATGCCGCCGCGGCGGACGCGGCCTATACGCGCGACGTGCGGGGCATGATCGCCTCGGCCAAGCAGGCGATCGCCCGCCGGAACCTCGGCATGGCGAATGAGCTGGTGGAGCGCGCCGAGACCCGCATCCTGACGCGCACCATCACCGCGACCGCGCCGACCATGGAAGCCGCCCAGGCCGAGGCGCTGGCCCGTGCCGGCCGGCCGGACGACGCCGCCCCGATCACCGCCCTGCGCCGGGCGCGCACCGCGCTGGCGGCACGCAACGGCGCCGCGGCCACGGCGGCGCTGAACGAGGCGGATGCCGCCCTGGCCGCGCATATGGGCGGCGGCATGGCCCCGGCCCGCTGAGGCCCCCGCCGGGCCCCCGTTCCCCGGGGACCCGGCACGGACGCATGCCGCCCTGGCCACCCCGTCGGGGCTGGCCCCCCGGGCCGCCTGGTCCTGGGGGCACCCGTCCGCAGCGAGGCCAGGGGGTATCGCCCCCGGCGCACGCTCCTGAAGGCGCCCCTGCCTGGGGCGCTCGTCCCCGCGGCGACCCGCGCGCCCCAGGCGCGACAGGCGCACAGGGCTGCAACCCTCGCTTTTTGCCGCCCGTTCCCCTATCTGTGCGCCGCAACATGGCGCCATCGGGGGGATTCCCGTGCGCGCACCGCACTCCGGGATCCCGAGGAACATGGAACTTCGCAACGTCGCGATCATCGCGCACGTCGACCACGGCAAGACGACGCTCGTGGACAACCTGCTCAAGCAGGCCGGCGCCTTCCGCGCCAACCAGCAGGTCGCCGAGCGCGCCCTGGACCGCAACGACCTGGAGCGCGAGCGGGGCATCACCATCCTCGCCAAGTCCACGGCCGTGGAGTGGAAGGGCGTCAAGATCAACATCGTTGACACGCCCGGCCACGCCGATTTCGGCGGCGAGGTGGAGCGCATCCTGTCCATGGTGGACGGCGCCATCGTGCTGTGCGACGCGGCCGAGGGGCCGCTGCCGCAGACCAAGTTCGTGCTGACCAAGGCGCTGGCGCGGGGCCTCAAGCCCATCGTCGTCATCAACAAGGTGGACCGCCAGGACGCCCGCGCGGACGAGGTCCATAACGAGGTGTTCGACCTCTTCGCCGCCCTCGGCGCGACGGACGAGCAGCTCGACTTCCACACCCTCTTCGCCTCGGGCCGCCAGGGCTGGGCGGACCTGACCATGGACGGGCCGCGCAAGGACCTGTCGCCCATGTTCGACCTGATCCTGAGCCACGTGCCGGCGCCGAAGGTCGAGCTGGACAAGCCCTTCGCCATGAACGCCTCGATCCTGGAGGCGGACAATTTCCTCGGCCGCATCCTGACGGGCCGCATCGAGCAGGGCACCGCCAAGGTGAACATGCCCGTCCGCGTGCTGCGCCAGGACGGCACGGTGGTGGAGACGGGGCGGCTGACCAAGCTGATGACCTTCTCCGGCCTGGACCGCGTGCCGGTGGACGAGGTGCAGGCGGGCGACATCATCGCCATCGCCGGCCTGTCCGATGCGACCATCCCCGACACCATCGCCTCGCCCGAGGTGACGGAGCCGCTGCACGCCATCCCGGTCGACCCGCCGACGCTGGCCATGACCTTCCGCATCAATGACGGCCCGCTGGGCGGCCGCGAGGGCAAGAAGGTCACCTCGCGCCAGATCCGCGACCGCCTGTTCAAGGAGACGGAGGGCAACGTCGCCATCCGGGTGAAGATCTCCGAGGAGGTGGACGCCTTCGAGGTGGCCGGCCGCGGCGAGCTCCAGCTTGGCGTGCTGATCGAGCAGATGCGCCGCGAGGGCTTCGAGCTGACCATCGGGCGCCCGCGCGTCCTGACCCGTGAGAACCCGGAGACCGGCGAGCGCGAGGAGCCCTTCGAGGAGGCGCTCATCGACGTGGACGAGCAGTATTCCGGCGTGGTCGTCGAGAAGATCTCCCTCCGCAAGGGCGTGATGCAGGACATGCGTCCCTCGGGCGGCGGCAAGGTCCGGCTGACCTTCCACATCCCCTCCCGCGGGCTGATCGGCTATCACGGCGAGTTCCTGACGGACACGCGCGGCACGGGCATGATGAATCGGCTGTTCCTGGGCTATCAGCCCTGGGCCGGGCCGATCGAGGGCCGCCGCAACGGCAGCCTGATCTCCAATGCCGATGGCGAGGCGGTGCAGTACGCGCTGTTCTACCTGCAGGAGCGCGGCGCGCTCTTCGTCGATCCGGGCGTGAAGGTCTACCAGGGCATGATCCTGGGCGAGCACTCCCGCGACAACGACCTGGAGGTGAACCCGATCAAGGAGAAGAAGCTCACCAACATCCGCGCCGCCGGCAAGGATGAGGCGCTTCTCCTGGTCCCGCCCCGCCGCATGAGCCTGGAGCAGGCGATCGCCTATATCGAGGAGGACGAGCTGGTGGAGGTGACGCCGAGCGCCATCCGCATCCGCAAGCGCTACCTCGACCCGCACGAGCGCAAGAAGCACGCCCGCCGCGCGGAGAGCGAGGCGGCCTGAGACGAGGGGCAGCCCGGCGGGTGGAGACGCCGCCGGGTTTGCCTTACGACCCTGCCGGGCCGGGGTGCGCCGCGGGCGTGCTCCGGCCCGTGTCGTTCATAGGGACATCATCCTGGGAGGCATCCTTCCAGCCGGCCGTGCCCTGGACGTGGCCATGCCGGGCATCTCACCGCCCTCGCCGCGGCGATGAGCGACCTCGCGCCCCGTGGAGGGCTGCGATGGGTGGCATCCGGACCCTCGCCATGGCTTGTCTGGCGTGTGCCGGGACCATGCCAAAGGGGCAGGGCCAAAGGGGCAGGGCCAAAGGGGCAGGGCCAAAGGGGCAGGGCCAAAGGGGCAGGGCCAAAGGGGCAGGGCCAAAGGGGCAGGAATGAGCGAACATCCCATCCTCTACGGAGCGTCCTACAGCGTGTATGTGCGTGCGGTCCGTCTGACCCTCGCCGAGAAAGGCGTGCCTTACACCCTGGTGCCTGTGGATGTGTTCGCGCCCGGAGGTCCTCCGGCCGATCACCTCGCCCGCCAGCCATTCGGCCGCATCCCGGCTTTTGAGCACGGCCGCTTCAGGCTTTACGAAGCCGGGGCGATCATGCGCTACATCGATGAAGCGTTTGCCGGCCCATCCCTCCAGCCCGAGGGAGCCGAAGCCCGCGCCAGGGCCAATCAGATCATCAGCATCCTCGATTCCTACGCCTACCCCTCCCTGGTCCGAGGCATCTTCGTGGAGCGGGTCTCCGTCCCCAGGCGCGGCCAGGTCCCGGACGAGGCGACATTGCAGGCCGCCATTCCCATGGCGATCACCTGCCTGAAGGCTTTGGCCGACATCAGAGGCGCGGGGCCCTTCCTGGCAGGCTCGGTCCTGACTCTGGCTGACCTTCATGCCATTCCGATGTTCGCCTGCTTCCATGCCACACCCGAAGCTGAGGATTTGCTTCGCCCGCATGCCGGACTCCGGGAATGGTGGCAGCGCGTGGCGGAACGTCCCAGCATCCCCGCAACGGCCACCTAGGACGGCACCGGGCCGATGACGGCTGCCGCAGTCATTCCCGAACCTGGATCGGCCTCGCCGGCGGCCGGTCATCGCGCCCCGACCTCCCGGGCCGGGACCCAGGCCCACACCCCGCCTCATTCCGTGTAGCCTCCGCCTCCCATCCCTCCGGGAGGTCCGTCCTGCCATGCGCCGTCCCACGACCGCCCCCACCCGCATCGCCATCGCCTGCCAGGGCGGCGGCAGCCACACGGCCTTCACCGCCGGGGCGCTGCGGGAGCTGCTGCTGCCGGGGCGGCTCGCCGGCTACGAGCTGGTCGGGCTGTCCGGCACCTCGGGCGGGGCGGTGTGTGCCGCGCTGGCCTGGGCGGGGCTGGTGACGGAGGGTGCGGAATCGGCGCGCGAGCGCCTGGCGGGCTTCTGGTCCGACCTGGCGGCGGCGGCGCCCTGGGATGCCGTGCTGAACAACTGGGCCGTCTGGGCGGCGGGCTTCCCGGTCACCGTGGACGTCAGCCCCTACGCCTATTCCCCCGCCGCGCAGCCGACGCTGGAGCGGTTGTTGCGCCGCCATCTGCGGCTGGAGGAGGTTCCCGACGATCCCGGCCGCCGCCGGCGCCCGGCCCTGTTCGTCGGCGCGGCGGACGTGCTGAACGGTGGCGGCACGGCCTTCCGCGGCGAGACCCTGGCGCTGGAGGAGGTGATCGCCTCCGCCGCCGTGCCGCCGCTGTTCCAGGCGGTGCGGGCGGACGGGCGCCTGTGGTGGGACGGGCTCTATTCGCAGAACCCGCCGGTGCGGGAGCTGTTCGACCTGGACACCAAGCCGCAGGAGATCTGGGTGGTGCGCATCAACCCGTCCGGCTGCGAGGCGGAGCCGGTGAGCAGCGCCGGCATCCGCGACCGCCGCAACCAGATGGCCGGGAACCTGCCGCTCGACCACGAGCTCTACCTGATCGACAAGATCAACCGGCTGCGCGCGGAGTTCCCCGTCCTGGCCACGCGGTACGATCCCGTCACGGTGCGGGAGATCGCCCTGGACATCGCCCTGGACTACCCGTCGAAGCTCGACCGCAGCCCAGCGCTGCTGCAACGGCTGATGGCGCGCGGGGCGGAGAAGGCCGAGGCCTTCCTCTCCGACGTCTCGCTGCGCGTGGTCCCGCCGGCGGGGCGATGAGCGGCCGGCCCGCGCCGCTCAGGTCAGGCCGAAGAGCAGCTCCAGCCGGAAGCGGTCGGCCACGACGCGCGGCATCTCGACCGGGCCGAAATAGCGGGCGTTGCGCAGGTCGTGCGGCGAGAGCAGGGCGAAGCCGTCCTTCCAGGCATGGCGATCCTCCGGATCGGCCCAGTCGCCGCCACGCCAGAGCAGCGGCCGCAGCCCGTCGCCGTCCTCCACCCAGTGCCAGCCGCTCCGATCGGGCCTGTCGGGTACGCCATCCCATGCAGGGGCCACGGGCGCCTTGCTCCCCTCCTCGCCGAGGCATGAAGGCTGCCCCGGACCGCCGCATGCCGCCATGTTACACCAGGATGACAGGGCTGGGGGACACAATCCTGGGCGGTTGCGCGCGGGGGCCTCAAGCGCCCCAGACGGTCGTCTCGGACCAGCCCAGCTCCGCGAAGTCCCCGGCGCGCAGCGGGGCCTCCTCCGCCGGGAAGAATTCGTCGAGCTGCGGCGGGGCGACCGGGGTGCCGCTCAGCATGGCATGGACCTGCCCGCGGTGGTGGATGTCGTGCTGGAACAGGTGCAGCAGCAGGCGGTCGGCACGCTCCCGCTGGACCCGCTGGCCACGGTGGACGGTGACGATCCCATCCAGCCCGGCGTCGCCGCATCCCTCCACCCAGGCGATCAGGCGCCGGTCCACCGCCGCCTGGGCGGGGCGCAGCCCGGCCAGGGTGGGGCAGGGGATGCGCTCCGCCCAGGCGGCGGGGCCGAGCGTGCCGCCTTCCAGCGCGTCCACGTAGAAGCGGTCGATGACCAGGATGTGGTTCAGCGTCGCCTGGATCGAGGGGAAGAACCCCGTCCGCGGCGCCGCGAACTCCGCCTGGGACAGCCCGGCGCAGGCGGCGAGCAGGCGGTGGTTGGCCCAGGCGTTGTTGTGCGCCAGGGCCCGCATGGTCTGGTGGTGCGAGGCGGGCATCGTTCCCTCCCGGATCGGCGGGCAGGCTGGCGGCAGAGGGGGAGGGCCGTCAAACCATGTGACCCTCCGGTTGCCGTCCGGGCGGGGGGCAGCGCAGGATCAGGCACGGCGCTTGCTGTCCGGCGCCCGGCATGGCCGGGCCCCAGCAGCCCGGGGAAGCACAAGGAGCCGGTTCCGCATGACGATCCATCTCACACGGCGCGCCCTGGGCGCCGGCCTGGGCGGCGCCGCCCTGTCGCTGCCCTTCCTGCGGCCGGCCCGGGCGCAGGGCACGCTGGAATTCGTGGCGGGCTCGCTGGGCGGCGGCTGGTACACCATGGCGGCGGGCGTGGCGGCGCTGGTGAAGGACGAGAACCCGGACATCCAGATCCGCGTGGTCCCCGGCGGCGGCCTGGCCAACCCCACCCGCATCAACAACGGGCAGAGCCAGATGGGCTGGGGCATCGACGCCTTCACCGCCGCCGCCGTCCGGGGCGAGGAGCCCTACCAGCAGAAGCACGCCCGCATCCGCACGCTGGGCACCGGCTACTCGCCGACCGAACACAATTTCGTCCGCGTCGCCGACGGCACGCCGGAGGACATGAAGTCCATCCTCACCCGGCCGGGGGTGAAGATCGGCTGTCCGCAGCGCTCCTCGACCGACGAGATGACGCTGCAGCGCATCCTGAAGTTCTACGGCACCTCGCCCGACCGGATCCGGTCGGAGGGCGGGCGCTACCTCAACGGCTCCTACAACGACATCGCAGACGCCTTCGGCGACGGGCAGGTGGACTACCTCTACGTCGCGCTCGCCAAGCCCGCCTCGATCCTGACGGAGCTGGGCACCGGCCGGCGCAAGGCCGTGCTGGTCGCCTTCCCCGAGGACGTGCGCAAGCACCTGATCGACACCTACGCCTACAACCAGGGCATCATCCCCGCCGGCACCTACCCGGCGCTGCAGACGGGCGACGTGCCGGTGACGACGATGGACAGCGTCATCGTGGTGCAGGAGGGGCTGCCCGAGGAGGTCGCCTACAAGGTCACGCGCACGCTGATCCGCAACAAGGGCGACCGGCTGAAGCAGATCCACGCCTCCATGGCCGCCTACGACCCGGCGGTGGCCTGGAAGTACGCCGGCGCCCCGCTGCACCCCGGTGCCGCGCGCGCCTATCGCGAGCTGGCGGGCATGCCGGGCTGAGCGGCGCGGGACGGGGACGGGCGCGTTGCGCAAGCTGAAGGGCCCGCTGGGGCAGATCCTCACCCTCTGGCTCGCGGGTGTGGCCGCGCTGCATCTGTACTGGGGCGGCTTCGGCTTCCCCGAGCCGATCGCGATGCGCGGCTTCCACCTGCTCGCCTTCGTCCCGCCCATCTTCCTGCTCTGGCCGGCGCGGCGGATCGCCAGCCCTCGCCACCGGCCGAGCGCGGTGGACTGGCTGTGGTTCCTGGCCGCCGCGGCGCCGCATGCCTGGGTGCTGTGGAACGCCGCCGCCGTCTCCGACCGCATGGAATACGTGGACCCGTTCAGCCCGACCATGATGGTGCTGGCGGTGCTGGCCATCGTCACGCTGCTGGAGGCGACGCGGCGCGCGGTGGAGCCTGGCCTGGCCTGGATGGTCATCCTCTCCATCGCCTACATGCAGTTCGGCCACCTGCTGCCGGGCGTGCTGAACACGCGGGAGTTCAGCCCGGCCGAGATCCTGGAGGCGTCGTGGCTGGTGCCGACGGCGGGCGGCGTATACGGCCCGCTGACGGGGATCGTGGCGACCACCATCGCCGTCTTCATCACCTTTGGTGCCTTCATGCAGGGCTCCGGCACGGGGCGGCTGTTCAGCAACCTGGGCGCGGCGGCGGCGGGGCGCTACGTCGGCGGGCCGGCCAAGGTGGCCGTGGTCACCTCCGGCCTGTTCGGGACGATGAGCGGCTCCTCCGTCTCCAACGTCATCACCACCGGGGCCATGACCATCCCGCTGATGGTGCGCATCGGCTACCGCCCGGCGGTGGCGGGGGGCATCGAATCCGCGGCCAGCGTGGGCGGGGCGATCATGCCGCCGGTGATGGGCGCCGCCGCCTTCGTGATGAGCGAGATCACCAACATCCCCTATGGCGAGATCGTCGTCGCGGCCGCGCTCGGGGCGGTGCTCTACTACTTCGCCATCCTGGTCGCCGTGCATTTCGAGGCCCGCAAGCTGAACATCGCGCCGATGGCCAAGGCGGACATCCCCTCCTGGCGCGAGGTGGCGGCGGATGCGCACCTCGTGATCCCGATGGCGCTGCTCGTCTACCTGATGATGTCGCGCTGGAGCGGCAACTTCGCCGCCTTCTGCGCCACCATGGCGATGATCGCCATCGCCATGCTGCGCCGGCGTACCCGCATGTCGCCGCGGGTCATCCTGGACAGCCTGCACAACGCCGCGCTGACCATGGCGCCGCTGGCGGTCGCCATCGCGGGGGCGGGCATCGTCGTCTCCGCGCTCACCGCCACCGGCATGGTCGTGGCCTTCGGCGGCATCATCAAGGACCTGGCCGGCGGCAGCCTGCCGGTCCTGCTGGTGCTGCTGGCGCTGGCGGTGCTGATCCTGGGCATGGGGCTGCCCACCACGCCCAGCTACATCATCGCCGCGGCCATCGGCGTGCCGCAGCTGATGGAGATGGGGGTGGGCATGCTGCCCGCGCACCTGTTCCTGTTCTACTTCGCCGTGCTGGCGGACGCGACGCCGCCCGTGGCGGCCGCCGCCTTCGCCGCCGCCTCGATCGCCAAGGCGGGGCCCACCATCACCAGCCTGCACGCCACCCGCTTCGGCATCGCGGGCTTCACCGTGGGCTTCGCCTTCATCTACGACCCGGGGATCATGCTGCGCGGCGGCCTGCTGGAGATCGGGCTCGCCTTCTCCATCCAGGTGCTGGCGCTGACTGCCATCACCGCCGCCTGGGCCGGCAGCTTCATGGGGCCGCTTGCCATGCCGGTGCGGCTGCTGCTGGGCGCGGCGGGTCTGATGGCGGCCTTCGGGCACATGTTCAACGCGCCCACCCGCTTCGCCCTGGCCCTGGCGGCGATGGCGGTGGTGGCCGGGCTGCAGCGCGCACGGGGCGCGCGGATG
This sequence comes from Roseomonas sp. OT10, assembly GCF_020991085.1. Lineage (NCBI taxonomy): Bacteria > Pseudomonadati > Pseudomonadota > Alphaproteobacteria > Acetobacterales > Roseomonadaceae > Roseomonas > Roseomonas cutis. Next base: position 2,911,995 of record NZ_CP087719.1, on the reverse strand, counting down.
CGCTCCGTCTCCTCGGCTTGACCCTCCTCGGCTTGACCGGCCGGCCTCGCGGCCGGCGCGGCGCGTGCCGGGGCGCCGGACCACCCGCCGCCGGCACGGGGCCTGCCTGGACCGGCCAGCGTGACGCGGGCCACGGGGCGGCGGGGTGCCGCCGTGGCGGCCGGGGCAGGGAGCTGCCCGGGGACCACGGTGCGCGGCGCCGCCGGCGGGCGGAGCCGCCGCCATGATCGTGCGCCCGCGGCCGCGGGCCTTCGACCTGCTCTTCGCCCTGCGCGGCTCCATCGTGCCGCTGATCGCGCCGCAGGTCGGCTTCGTGGCCGGGCTCTCGCTCGTCCTCGCCTTCCTCGACCGGCGCTGGCCGCAGCATTTCCCGGAGCTGACGACGGCCCCCTTCTCCGTGCTGGCGCTGACGCTCTCCATCTTCCTCGGCTTCCGCAACAACACCTGCTACGCCCGTTGGTGGGAGGCGCGGCAGCTCTGGGGTCTGCTCGTCACCGAGAGCCGCTGCCTGGCCCGCGAGGTGGTGTCGCTGCTGCCGGGCGATGCGTCGCGGCAACGGCGGGTGCTGCGGCGGCAGATCGGCTTCGCGCACTGCCTCGCCGCCCGGCTGCGGGACGGGGACGGCGCCGCCGCCGCCCGGCCCTGGCTGGAGGCGGCGGAGGCGGCCGCGCTCGCCACGCGCCGCAACCCCGGCGCGGCCCTGCTGCGCGCGCAGTCGGAGGAGTTCGCGGCGGCGTTGCGCGACGGGCATCTGGGCGAGGTCCTGTTCGGGATGCTGGAGGCGCGGCTGAACGCCCTGTCCCTGGTACAGGCCGGGGCGGAGCGCATCCGCCACACGCCCACGCCCTATGCCTACAGCCTGCTGCTGCACCGCTCGGCCTGGCTGTTCTGCCTGTTGCTGCCCTTCGGCTACGTGGGCACGCTCGGCTTCTTCACCCCGCTGGTCACGGGCATCCTCGCCTATACCCTGTTCGGCCTCGATGCCCTGAGCGACGAGCTGGAGGAGCCCTTCGGCCTCGCCCAGAACGACCTGCCCCTGGACGCGCTGGTGCGGGTGGTCGAGATCGACCTGCTGGAGGCGCTGGGCGAGCCGGACCTGCCGGAGCCGGCGCGGCCGGTGCGCTACGTGCTGACCTAAGCGGCTTCTCCCCGCCGGCCGGACCGTGTTGGCTGGGCTGTTTCTTCACCCGGGCTGAGCGCCAAGCCCCCCACCCCTGGCATGGGACATGCCTGACCTCACCGGGGTGGCGGATGCTGCGTCGCAGCAGACGCTGCCGTCGAACGGTTGGGACAGTGGGATTTGAGCCAGGATCACGGAGCGCAGCGGCGCGAGCAGCTCATCGGCATCGCGCTGCTGCTCCTGGCGGTCGCCTTCTTCGCCTGCCTGGATTCCACCGCGAAATGGCTGAGCCCGGGCTATCACGCCCTCCAGATCGGGGCGCTGCGCTACCTCGGCAGCTTCGTCTTCACCGCCATCGCCCTGAACCCGGTGCGGCAGCCGGAGATCCTGCGCAGCCGCATGCTCTGGCTGCAATGCGCCCGGGCCTTCTGCCTGGCCTTCTCCACCTTCTGCTCCTTCATGGCGCTGCGCTCGCTCTCGCTCACCACGGCCACCGCCATCACCTTCGCCGCGCCGCTGATCGCGGCGGTGCTGGCGGGGCCGGTGCTGGGCGAGTGGATCGGGCCGCGCCGCCTGGTGGCGGTGCTGGCGGGTTTCCTCGGCGTGCTGGTCATCACCCGGCCGGGCGGGTCGGGCTTCCAGCCGGCCATGCTCTACTCGGTGGGTGTCGCCTGCTCCAACGCGCTGTACTTCCTGGCGACGCGACGGCTGGCGCTGCGCGACGGCAGCGCCACGACGATGTTCTACACGGGGCTGGTGGGGTCGCTGCTGTTCCTGCCGGTGCTGCCCTTCGTCTGGCAGGCGCCGGCAAGCCTGCTCGACGGGCTGCTGCTGGCCGCGCTGGGGCTGTTCGGGGCGCTGGGCCACGGGCTGCTGATCGTGGCGCACCGGCGCGCCACCTCCTCCGTCCTGGCGCCCTTCTTCTATGCCCAGTTGCTCTGGGCCATCGCCATCGGGGTCGCCGTCTTCGGCGAGGTCCCGGACCGCTGGACCCTGCTCGGCGGCGCGGTGGTGATCGGCTCGGGACTCTACCTGCTGCGGCGGGAGCAGGCGCGCGGGGCGGGGGGATGAGGGGAGGCCAGCCCCGCCTTGCCGCGCCGGGGCGAGGTGCCCACCCTCGCGGGGATGCCGGAGTCGCGCATGACCATTCTGACCCTCGCCCTGATCGCCCATGACACCCGCAAGGATGCGCTGGTGGCCTGGGCGGAGCGGCACCGCGCCGTGCTGTCCGGCCACCGGGTCGTCGCCACAGGCACGACCGGCCAGCGGCTGAAGGAGGCGATCCCGGAGCTGAAGGTGGAGCGGGTGCTGAGCGGCCCGCAGGGCGGCGACCTGCAGATCGGCGCCCGGGTGGCGGAGGGGCGGGTGGATGCGATTATCTTCCTGATCGACCCGCTCTGGGCCCAGCCGCACGAGCCGGACGTGCGGGCGCTGATGCGCATCGCGGTGGTGCATGACGTGCCCCTCGCGCTGAACCTGCGGACGGCCGAGGCGCTGGTGGCCGGCTGGCCGACGGTGACGGTGCTGGCCGGCGGCTGAGGCGGGCGGGTTCGGGCCGCCTCCGGCCGGCGCACCCGCCGGGGCGCAGGGCCGGCGTCGGCTGGTGCCGCGAGACCGGGGCGCCGGCCGCCCGGATCACCGCCCCAGCAGCTGCGCCGCCCAGACCGCGGCCACGCCGATCACGATGGACAGGCCGAACTGGCGGAAGCGCCACTGGGCCAGCACTACGGCCACGGCCCCGACCAGCCCCACCCAGCCATGCGCGAGCAGGGCGGGCGCGGCGTAGGCGACGAAGAGCGGGCCCGGCAGCTCGCGCAGCAGCGCCTCGGCGAAGGGCGGCAGGCGGAAGGAGCGGCGCAGGACGTAGCCGCCGGCGCGGCACAGGTAGGTCAGCGCCGCCATCACCAGGATGCCGGCCAGGGCGTCGGCGTGCAGGCTCATCGCGGGCGGCGCGTCGCCCGCCAGGCGCCCAGGGTCGCGCCCGAGGCCGCGCCGAACAGCAGCGGCAGCGGCGCCGGCAGGCCGAGCCCGTGTACGAGGAGGGAGACGGCGCCGGCCAGCGCCCAGGGCAGCACGTCGCGCCGCACGCCGCGCCACAGCGAGGCGAGCAGCGCGAGGAAGGTGGCGACGGCGGCGAAGAAGAGCGGGTGCCCCGGCGGCAGGTTCAGCGTGCTGGTCAGCAGGTGCCCGGCCAGGGTGGCGGCCAGCCAGCCCGCCCAGGTGACGATGCCGATGCCGAAGAGGTAGCCGGCATCGCGCCCGCCCCGGCGCTCCTCGACCACGGCGAGGGCGTAGGTGTGGTCCACCATCATCCCGAGATTGCCCCAGACCCGCCAGCCGCGCAGCCCGGCCAGCCAGGGCGCCAGCGCCGCGCCCATGGGCAGCAGGCGCAGGTTCACCACCAGCGCCGCCGCGCCGACGGCGAGCAGCGGCACCGGCTCCCGCCACAGCTCCAGCGCGAGAAGCTGTGAGGCGCCGGCGAAGACCAGCCCGCTCATCAGGCCGAGCTCCGCCAGGGACAGGCCGCGGGAATTGGCCAGGATGCCGACCACCAGGCCGAAGGGCACCATGCCGAGCAGCAGCTCCGTCGCCACCTTCGCGCCGCGCACGACGCCCGCGCGGGTGAAGGTCGCGCGCGCGGCCGGGCGTGGGACGGGCGCGTCGCCCGGGCTCTCCGTCGCCATGCCGCTCAGTCGCGCCGCGCGGCGATCAGGCGGGCCTCGGCCTCGTCGGGATCGGTGTCGAGCGCGGCCTCCGCGACCTCGCGCGGGAAGCCGGCGCGGGCCAGCCCGGCCAGCGCCCGGAGCCGGGCGGCCGGGTCGCCCCCGTCGGCGGGCGTGGCGGCGGCCGTCGCGAAGGGCCCCTGGCGGCGGCGGCGCAGATGCGCGAGCGCCGCCGCCAGCTCGTCCACCTCCCCCGTCTCCAGCAGCTCCCCGGCGGTGCCGGGGGCCACGCCCTTCGCCGCCAGGTGCGCGGCGACGGCGCGGCGGGAACGCCCGGCGCGCGAGAGGCGGCGTGCCCGGGCCGCGGCGAAGGCGGCGTCGTCCACGACACCCATGGCGACCATCGCGCGCGCGACCTCCACCGCCGCCTCCCGCGCGCGGGCGACCTGGGAGGCGACGGCCTCGGCGGGCTGGCCTTCCCGCGCCGCCCGCTGCGCCCAGCGGCCGATGCGGCGCTGCAGGACGCGGACGAGGTTGGCTTCCGTGCTGGAGAAGCGGGCGAGATGCGCCAGCGCCGCCTCCCGCAGATTTGCCGCGTCCGGCCCGGGGCCCGCCGGCGGCTCGCGCCGCCGGGCGGGGGCGCGAGCCGCCGGCGCATCCCGATCCGGCCGTGCCGCCCCGTCCGGACCCGTGTCCCACCCTGTCTGACGCCGTGGCATGCGGCCGATCCTGCCATGCGCGGCGAGGGGTGCCCAGCGGAGCCGCGCGTGAACGGGACCGGGACCCGGGCCGACGGAGCCGGCGCCCCGCAACCGCCGGGAGCGGCCATGCGTTCATCGCGCACCCGAACACGTCTGGGAGAATGACCGCCATGAGCACCCGCACCAACCTTCTCGCCATGACCGCCGTCGCCGCGCTGATGGTCACGCCCGTCCTGGCGCAGAACACCAGCACGCCGCGTGACGGCACGCCGGGCAACCCGCCCTCCACCGCGACGCAGCGCGCCGCCGATGCGGCGACGGGCAATGTGACGCCCCCCGACGGCACGCCCGGCAACCCGCCCGGCACCGCGGTGTCGCGGGCCATCGACCGCGCCGCGGGGACGAACATGTCCGGCGCCTATCCGCAGAACAGCGACGGCACGCCGAACAACCCGCCCGGCACCGCCATCGGCCGCGCCGCCGACAACGCCACCAGCAACGCGCCCAACACCCGTGCCACGACCGGCTCGGTCGCGAGCCCGGGCAGCATGGCCGCGTCGCCGTCGGCCAGCTCGGCCATGCCGTCCTCGCCTCCGCGCGTGACCGCTGCCAGTGACATGGAGCGGGCCAGCAAGATCATCGGCACCAACGTCTACAACGACCGCAACGAGTCCATCGGCTCGGTCGACGACATCGTGCTGACGCATCAGGGCGGCGCGCGCACCGCGATCCTCTCCGTGGGCGGCTTCCTGGGCATCGGCGCGAAGCTGGTGGCCGTGCCCTTCGACCAGCTCCGCTTCGACAGCGGGCAGAACCGCTGGGTGATCTCCGGCGCGACCAAGGAGAGCCTGACGGCGCTGCCGACCTTCGAATACGGTACCGGCCGCGGCTGAGCGGCTTCGACGGACAGGCTGGGCCCGGCCCCTTCGCGGGGGCCGGGCCTTGTTGCGTCCGGGGGCGGCTGCGACGGCGGCGAGGCGGGGCGAGGGAACCTTCCGTGTAACGCCGCGTTGCCAGGACACCGCCGGATGAGGCGGAGCCAACACCTGGGAGTAGCATGATGTTCGATCGCTCGACGTTGCGTGGTGTGGTGGCCCTCGCGGCACTGGTCGGCGTATCCGCCTGTGCCGACCACGGCCCCGGCATGGCCGGCAACCCGCCGGGCACCGCCGCCGAGCGCGCGCTCGACCGCGCCGCCGGCACCAATACCTCGGGCGCCTACCCGGCGCAGTCCGACGGCACGCGGGCCAACCCGCCCGGGACGCAGGCCACGCGCGCCCTCGACCGCGCCGCCGGGACGGACGTGTCCGGCGCCTATCCGCGCCAGCGCGACTGCACGCCGGGGAACCCGCCGGGGACCCAGGTCAGCCGCGCCCTGGGGACCACCGATCCCAATACCTGCCGCTGATCCGCGGCCGCACCGGATGGGGAGGGGGCGCCGTCGCGGCGCCCCCTTTCCGCGTTCCGGGAGGGCCGCACGCAGGTCCGCCACGCCGGGGCCGCAGGGCAGGCGGGCACAAGGCTTTTGACCGTGCGGAATGTTTCCGCCATCTTCGCCGACTTCCCTCCCGGCGGGCGACGGTCGCTCCCCGCGAGGGATGTGCAAGGGATGTCCGCTTCGTGATCCCCGCCCTGATGCCGACCTACAACCGTGCCGACCTCGCCTTCGAGCGGGGCGAGGGCGCCTGGCTGTGGACGGATGACGGGCGACGATTCCTCGATTTCGGCTCCGGCATCGCCACCAGCAGCCTGGGGCACGGCCATCCGCACCTGACGCAGGCCATCGCCGAACAGGCGGCGAAGATCGTCCACAGCTCCAACCTCTACCGCGTGCCCCAGGCCGAGCGGCTGGCGGCGCGGCTGGTGGAGGCGACGCCCTTCGCGGACAGCGTCTTCTTCTGCAACTCGGGCGCCGAGGCGAACGAGGGCATGACCAAGGCCGTGCGCAAGTACCACGCCGAGAACGGCCATCCGGAGCGCTTCCGCAGCCTGTGCTTCGAGGGCGCCTTCCACGGCCGCACCCTGGCGATGCTCTCGGCGACCGGGAACGCGAAGTACCTCGCGGGCTTCGGCCCGCCGGTGGACGGCTTCGACCACGTCCCCTTCGGCAACATGAACGCGGTGCGCGACGCGATCACGCCGCAGACCGCCTGCATCATGATCGAGCCGATCCAGGGCGAGGGCGGCGTGCGCCCGGCGGATCTGCGCTTCCTGCGCGAGCTGCGCGCCGTCTGCGACGAGTTCGGCCTGCTGCTGGCGCTGGACGAGGTGCAGACGGGCATGGGCCGCAGCGGCAAGCTCTGGGCGCATGAATGGGCCGGCATCGAGCCGGACGTGATCTCCTCGGCCAAGGGCATCGGCGGCGGCTTCCCGCTGGGCGCGATCCTGGCGCGGGAGAAGGTCGCGAAGCACCTCAAGCCCGGCACGCACGGCACCACCTATGGCGGCGGGCCGCTCGCCTGCGCCGCCGGCAACGCCGTGCTGGACGTGATCCTGGCGCCGGGCTTCCTCGACCAGGTGGACCGCGTCGCGCGGCATCTCTGGCGCGGCTTCCTCGCCCTGGCGGAGAAGCATCCCAAGGTGATCGCCGGCGTGCAGGGCGCGGGGCTGCTGCTCGGCCTGAAGCTGCACGAGGGCATCTCCAACACGGAGATGCAGTCGGCCGCCGTGGCCGAGGGGCTGCTGACGGTCGCCGCGGGGATGAACGTGCTGCGCGTCGCGCCGCCCCTCATCATCACGGAGGCGGAGGCGGACGAGGCGATCCGCCTGCTCGACCGCGCCGCCCTGCGCATGACGCCCTCGGATGCGAAGGCCGCGGCCAAGTGAGCGCCGCGCTCCGGACGGTGGAAGGGGGGCAAGGCGCCCCCCGCCACTTTCTCGAGCTGATGGATTTCGACGCGCCGACGCTGCGGCGCATGCTCGACCTGGCGCGCGAGGCCAAGGCCGGACGCGTCGCCGGCAAGCCGCTCGCCGGCAAGAGCGTGGCGCTGATCTTCGAGAAGCCCTCCACCCGCACCCGCGTCTCCTTCGAGGTGGGCATCACCCAGCTCGGCGGCCATGCGGTGGTGCTGTCGGGACGCGACATGCAGCTCGGCCGCGGCGAGACGCCGGCGGACACGGCGAAGGTGCTGTCGCGCTACGTCGATGCGATCATGCTGCGCACGGACGACGTGGGAAAGCTGCGCGGCCTGGCCGAGCACGCGACGGTGCCCGTGATCAACGGCCTGACCGACGTCTCGCACCCCTGCCAGATCATGGCGGACGTGCTGACCTTCGAGGAGCATCGCGGCCCGATCGCCGGCCAGACCGTCGCCTGGACGGGCGACGGCAACAACGTCGCGCAATCCTTCATCCAGGCCGCGGCGCGCTTCGACTTCACCCTGCGCCTCGCGACCCCCGAGGCGCTGCGCGCCCCGCCCGAGCTGGTCGCCTGGGCCCGGCGCGAGGGCGCACGGATCGAGGAGACGGACGATCCCGCGGCCGCCGTGCGCGGCGCGCGCTGCGTCGTGACGGATACCTGGGTCTCCATGTCCGACGAGAAGCCGGACGCGCAGACGGTGAACCGGCACAACCTGCTCGCGCCCTACCAGCTCAACGCCGCGCTGATGCGCCATGCGGCACCGGACGCGGTCGTCATGCACTGCCTGCCGGCGCATCGTGGCGAGGAGATCACCGAGGAGGTGATCGACGGCCCGCAATCGGTGGTGTTCGACGAGGCGGAGAACCGGCTGCACGCGCAGAAGGGCGTGCTGCTCTGGGCGCTGGGCGCGGGCTGACCGCCGGCCGCCCGGCCCCTTCCCGGGAGGCCGGCCAGGGGCCATCTTGCCGGCCATGTCCGATGTGATCCGTACCGACGTGGCCGTGGTGGGCGGGGGCCCGGCCGGCCTCGCCTTCGCCGCCCTGCTCTCCGGCAGCGGCCTCTCCGTCACCATCGTCGAACGCCAGCCCGAGGCGGCGCTGGAGCAGGCCGCCTTCGACGGGCGGGAGATCGCGCTCACCCACCTGTCGCAGGAGATCCTGGACCGGGTCGGCGCCTGGGCGCTGATCCCGGCGGAGGAGACCTCCGCCCTGCGCCAGGCGGCGGTGCTGAACGGCGGCTCCCCCTATGCACTGCGCTTCGGGCCCGAGGGGAAGGGCGTGGCGGAGCTGGGCCGGCTGGTGCCGAACCACCTGATCCGCCGGGCGCTCTACCGGGTGGCGAAGGCCGCGCCTGGGGTGACGCTGCTGGCCGGGACGGGTGTGATGGGCGTGTCCACGGACATCGAGGGCGCGACGCTGCGGCTTGCCGATGGGCGGACGGTCACGGCGAGGCTGCTGGTGGCCGCCGACAGCCGCCAGTCTCCGACGCGCGAGGCGCTGGGCATCGGGGTGGAGGTGCGCGATTTCGGCAAGCGCATGCTGGTCTGCCGCCTGCGCCACGAGAAGCCGAACGGCCATGTCGCGACGGAGTGGTTCGACTACGGCCAGACCATGGCGATGCTGCCGCTGAACGGGCTGATGTCCTCCGTGGTGCTGACCCTGCCGCCGGCCGAGATGGCGGTGCTGGAGGCGATGCCGGAAGCGGCCTTCGGCGAGGAGATCGCCCGCCGCTACCGCCACCGGCTGGGGGCGATGGAGCTGGCGAGCACCCGTCACGTCTATCCCCTGGCCGCCACCTATGCCGAGCGCTTCTTCGCCACCCGCGCCGCGCTGCTGGGCGATGCGGCGGTGGGCATGCACCCGGTCACGGCGCATGGCTTCAACTTCGGCCTGCGCGGCGGCGAGGCCCTGGCCGGGATGATCCGCGAGGCGCTGGCCGCCGGGCGCGACCACGGCGCCCCGGACGTGCTGCGGCGCTATCACCTGGCGCTGCGCCGCTCGACCCGGCCGCTCTTCCTGGCCACCAACGTCACGGCGCTGCTCTACAACGATTCCAGCCTGCCGGCGCGGCTGGTGCGCAACGCGGCGCTGCGCCTGGGCAACCACCTGCCGCCGGTGCAGCGGCTGGTGACGGCGCAGCTGATGGAGCGGCCGGCGGCCTGAAAGCCGCCTGCCGGTGCGGGGCGTTGCGCGGCAGGGCAGCCCCGCGTCCGGTCCCGGTCGCATCCTGTGCCAGCCGGCCCCATCTGTTCCGGCGATCCCGACCCTTCCTGCCCAGGTTTCCTGCGTGAGCGATCCCACCCAGCCGTCCCGCACGCCCGACTTCCTCAACCACGACCGGCCGCCCGTGCCGGATCTGGTGGTGCCGCGCGGCCTGCAGCCTTTCCACCTGGAGGATCGCCCGGTGCGCGGGCGGCTGGTCCGGCTCGGCCCGCTGGCCGAGGCGCTGCTGTCCCGCCACGACTACGCGCCGGACGTGGCGCGGCTGCTGGGGCAGGCGCTGGCGCTGACGGCCGGGCTGGCGGGGGCGTTGAAGTTCCGGGGCTCCTTCAGCCTGCAGGCCAAGGGCGACGGGCCGGTGCCGATGCTGCTGGCGGACTGCACCGATGGCGGGGCGCTGCGCGGCTACGCGCGCGTGGAGGAAGGCCGGGCCGGGGACGCGCCGGAGGGCGATGCGGCGTCGCTGCTGGGGAAGGGCTACCTGGCCTTCACCTGCGACCAGGGGGCCGACATGGACCGCTATCAGGGCATCGTCGCCATCACCGGGCGCGACCTGGCGGAGATGACCGGGGCCTATTTCGAGACCTCCGAGCAGATCGCCGCCTGGGTCCGGCTGGCGGCGGCGCCGACGCCGCAGGGCTGGCGCGCCACCGCCCTCATCCTCGAGCGGGTGGCGGGGCAGGGCGGCATCGGTGCCATGACGGCGGAGGAGCAGGCGGAAGCCTGGAACACCGCGACGATCCTCGCCAGCACCGTGACGGAGGCGGAGCTGCTCGACGATTCGCTGCCGGGCGAGGAACTCCTGCACCGACTCTTCCATGCCGAGGGCCTGGTGACCGACCGGGCGAGGGCGCTGTCCTACGGCTGCCGCTGCTCCCGCGCGCGACTCGCCTCCGTGCTCCAGGGCTTCGCGGAGGACGACCTGGATCACATGGCGGAGGGCGGGGCGATCACCATGACCTGCGAGTTCTGCAACGTCGCCTTCCGCTTCGACCGGATGGAGGTCCGCCCAGCGTCCGGGCGGGCCTGACGGCCGGGCGGCGGCCGCATCGCCGCGCCGTTCTCCCCGGCGAGACGACGGTGGAAACCGCCGGCGCGGCGTCACCCACTGCAATGCACGATGTGGGCCGTCACTCCATGGGCGTTGATGGCCGTGCAGTAGGCGGTGACGGTGATGGTGTTCCCGTCCGTGGTTTCGTTCGACATGAAGTCGTGCCGCTTGACGCAGGCGTAGTCGCCAAACCGGACGACGATGTGCTGGGTGGCCTGGCCCGCCTGCAGGTTGGCGGCGGACAGGGCCTTGGCGAAGGCGTACCGGAGCTTGTCCGGCGGGATCAGGTCGCAGACGACGACGCTCAGCGTGGAGGTCGTGTCGCCCAGGGCATAGGTGTTCATCGCCTGTCCGCCCAGGGCCATCGTCGGGTACTGCGCCTGGCCCGCGAGCGACATGCGCGAGTGCTGCTTGGCGCGCTTCGCGTTGTAGCCGTCGATGTCCTCGAGTCGGCGGTTGGAATGGATGTCGGCGAGCTTTTCCTCCAGGTCGCCTGACTTGCCGCCTTTCACCGTCAGCAGGTGCTTCTTGGCGAAGGCGTTGTGGTTTCCATTCTGCGGGTTGGTGCCGGAAACCCAGATGGAATAGTCCCTGCGGTCTCCCGGGTAGCGGAAGTTCCACACCTGGTCGCCGGCGCGATGGGTGGTTCCGGTGTTCCCGTCGGTGAAGTAGGTGAAGTAGTCCGTACGCGTCCACGACATGGCACCGGTTCCTCCAGGGGATCCGATCCTCTGGGGGCTCCGAGAGACTCGCCGGCCCAGCTTTCGAACCCAAGCCGAAATGAGTACCTATGGGAAGCCGCCCGTGCAACTTCCGGTCGAGCGTTGGGTGGGCACGACACCCGTGGCCGGGAATCCTGCGGGCGGATGGTCCGTGGCCCCGCCCTGCGGTCCGGGGGCCGGCTCCGGCGGGTTGGCGCGCCTCCGGGGCTCTGGGCTCGGCCTGCCGTTCCCCTGCTTGCCCGCCACCGCGCCCTGCGGTTTCCTCCGCCCCGTCCCGCCGCGGAAAGGGGAGATGATGACCGGCCGACGCCTGCTGCTGCTGCTTCCCCTGGCCGTCGCCGCCTGCGGCCGCAACCGCGAGGCGCCCGTCGCCGACACGCCCTTCCGCCCCGATGGCTATGCCTGGCTCACGCCGCTGCGGCTGAACGTGCGGTCGGTCGAGGTGGTGGAGGCGCCGCCTGGCCCCGCCCGGCGCACCGACCCGCCCGCGCCCATGGTGCCGGCCGACGAGGTGGCGCGGATGGGGCGGGAGCGTGTGCTGGCCGGCGGCATGACCGGCACGGCGCGCTTCACGGTGGAGACGGCCAGCCTGGTGCGCGAGCGGCTGGGCGGCGGCGGCATGTTCACCGAGCCGCAGGAGCGGCTGACGGTGGTGCTGCGCTGCCGGGTGGAGGTGGTGTCCGATGACGGGGCCCGCCAGGCCTTCGCGGAGGCGGAGGCGCGGCAGAGCTCGACGCGGGTGGAAGGCAATGCCCGCACCGCGGCGGCCCATGCCCGCGAGGTGGTGGCCAGGGCGATGGACGAGCTGAACGTGGAGTTCGAGGTGCAGGTCCGCCGCAACCTGCGCGACTGGCTGCAGGACACCGTCCCGGCCGCCCCGGTGCCTCCCGAGGGCGGCCCGAACGGCATCCGGCGGGAAGACCTTTCGCAGAGCGGATAAGACCCGCAGGATAGGGGCCGTTGCCGGAGGAATCCCATGGCCACCATCACCGTTTCCAATCCCGAAGGCGTGCATGCCCCTGCCTCGGCCTATTCCCATGCGGCCCTGATCGAGGGGACGGGGAAGCGGCTGATCATCAGCGGGCAGGTCGGCGTGGCGGCGGACGGCACGGTGAGTACCGATCCGGAGGGGCAGATCGACCAGGTCTTCGCCAATCTGCTGACCGTGCTGAAGGCGCATGGCATGACCCAGAAGAACGTCGCCAAGATCACGGTCTTCCTCACCGACCGGATGGTGATCGGGCCCTGGCGCCGCAAGCGTGACGCCTGGTTCGAGGGCCATGCCGCCGCGGCGACGCTGATCCTGGTCGCGGGACTCGCCGACCCGCGCTTCGTGGTCGAGGTCGAGGCCGAGGCCTATGCCTGAGGCCCGGCGGCCGGTCCGGGCGTGGCCGGCCGGGCTGGCGCTGCTGGCCCTGGCCGGCTGCGCCGCGTCGGAGCCGCCGCCACGGGTGCCGATGCCGGCCGAGGTGCCTGCCGCACGCCCGCCCCAGCCGGTGGAGGAGACGCCCCGCAACCCGGCTGCGACGGGCGGGCCGCGTGCCCTGCTCGGCCCGGCGGGCGGGGCGGCGGGATGATGCCGCCGCGCGGTACCGGGCCGGGCCGGGCCCGGGCGCTGGGCCGGGGGGCGCCGTGGCTGGGCCTGTTCGGGCTGCTCGCGCTGCTGCCGGGCTGCATGCCGCCGGCCGAGCCCTATCCCACCGGGCAGTACCAGCGCCCCTACGACCCGCCGGCCTCGCCGCAGGTGCCATACCAGCGCCCCTATGTCCCGCCCTTCGGCCAGTTCGGAGCTATGCTGGAAACTGGGTGACGCCGTGATCAGGCGGCGTGCTGCGCTGGCGTGTTGGTAACCTCGACGCCGTTCTTGAATGTGATGCCCTGGATCAGCTTGGGCAACTGGTTCTCTCCCTTCAGCCGGCGCCAGGTTTTGGCCGCAGCCATGACGAGCTTGAACACCATCAGCCGAGCGGTGTCCTGCGACAGTGCGCCCTTGGTGCGGACGGTCCGGTGCCGGACGGTGGCGAACACGCTCTCGATGGGGTTCGAGGTGCGTAGGTGGTCCCAGTGTTCGGCGGGGAAGTCGTAGAAGGTCAGCAGAGCGTTGCGGTCCTTCAGCAGGCAGGTGGCCGCCTTCTCGTATTTGGCCCCGTACTTCTCGGCGAAGGTCGTGATCGCCGCTTCCGCTGTCGCGCGGTCCGGCGCCTGCCAGATCTCGCGTAGATCGGCCTTGGCGGCTGGCTGGACCGACCTCGGCAGCTTATCCAAGACGTTGGCGGTCTTGTGCACCCAGCACCGCTGATGACGGGTGGCCGGGCAGACCTCCTCGAGCGCCTTCCAGAAGCCGAGCGCGCCATCGCCTGTGGCCAGTTCGGGCGCGATCATCAGGCCACGGGCCTTGAGGTCGACCAGCAGTTCCCGCCAGCTCTGCGCGCTCTCGCGCAGGCCCACCTGGAAGCCAAGCAGCTCCTTCCTGCCCTCCGGCGTGGCGCCGATCAGCACCAGCATGCATTCGGCCTGCGGCTCCATCCGGGCCTGCAGGTAGACGCCGTCGGCCCAGACATACACGTAGCGACGGGCCGACAGGTCGCGCCGCTGCCAGCGCGTGTAGTCCGCCTCCCAGTCGTCCCGCAGCCGCGCGATCACCGAGGGCGACAGGTTCGGCGCCTCGCGGCCCAGCAGGGCCCCGAGCGCCTCCTGAAAGTCGCCCATCGAGACCCCGCGCAGGTAGAGGATCGGCAGCAGGGCATCCAGGCTCCGCGTCCGCCGCGCCCAGCGCGGCAGAAGAGCCGAGGCGAAGCGGATGCGCTCGCCGCCCGCCTCCTCGCCAGCACCGCGGTCGCGCAGCTTGACCCGCTGCACCGGCACCGGGCCGATCCCGGTCTGCACCAGCCTCTCCGGGCCATGCCCGTGCCGCACCAGGCGCTCGCGCCCATCCGGCAGCCGCAAGCCCCTCATCTCGGCCAGGAAGGCCTCCGCCTCGGCCTCAACCGCCTGGGCCAGCAACCGGCGGGCCCCGCTCCTCAGGACCGCCGTCAGCGGGTCCTCCACCGTCTCAGGCTGACGAAGTGGAACGACAGTGGTATCTTTCGTCATGGCGTATCGCTCCTTCGGGAGGTTCAGGCAGGCTTGTCACCCACCTCGATACGCCGCCTCTCTCACACCGCCATCACCCAGTTCCGGCCATAGCTCGCCAGTTCGCGCCGGCGGCGCAAACCCTGCCCTGACGCGGGGCGCGGCGCCTGTCATCGCCGCGTCACGCAGCGGTCAACCCCGTGCAATCCCCCCGTCCTAAGCGCAGCGCCGTATCCGATCGCGGAGTCGCTGCATGCGCCTTGCCCTGCCCGTCCTGTGCCTGCCCGTCCTCGCCGCTGCCCTGCTGGGGACGGCGGCGGCAGAGACCACCTTCCCCGCCACCCTCGCGGGCCAGGCCGTGCTGCCGGCCGCCACCTTCGCCACGCCCCCGTCCGACGCCCCGGCGGAGCTGCGCGTCTCCGGCCGCTTCGCCGGCCCGGGCAACCTGCGAGTCGACCAGGCGGGCAGCCTCCCCGGCACCACCGGCCCCGCGCCGAACGGCCGTCCCACCGGCCTGTCCTTCCCCTTCCAGGGCCAGCCGGTGCAGGGCTTCTCCGGCATCAAGCCGGTGCGCGGCGAGCCCGGCGCCTACTGGGTGCTGACAGACAACGGCTTCGGCAACAAGCGCAACAGCGGCGACGCCATGCTGATGGTGCACAAGGTCCGCCCCGACTTCCGCAGCGGCCAGGTGACGGTCGAGCGCACGATCTTCCTCTCCGACCCCGACCGCCGCGTGCCCTTCCGCATCGCGCTGGAGGGGACGGAGCGCCGCTACCTGACCGGCGCCGACTTCGACCCGGAAAGCATCCAGCCGGTCGAGGGCGGCTTCTGGATCGGCGAGGAGTTCGGTCCCTTCCTGATCGAGGTCGACGCCGAGGGCCGCGTCCGCCGCGTGGTCGAGACGAAGCTGGACGGCAAGCCGCTGCTGTCGCCGGACCACCCCTCGCTGCAGGTGCCGGCCGCGCCGAACGCGACGGTGCCGTTCCGCTCGCGCCGCTCCGGCGGCTATGAGGGCATGGCGATCTCCGCCGACAGCCAGACCCTCTACGCCCTGCTGGAGAAGCCGCTCTTCGCCGAGGGCAGCGACCAGGCCGAGGGCGGCTTCCTGCGCATCTTCGAGTTCTCCATCCCGCGCGGCGACTGGACGGGGCGCGTGCTGAAGTTCCGCCTGACGCCGGGCGCCGTCTCGATCGGCGACTTCAACATGATCGACGAGCGCCGCGCCCTGATCATCGAGCGCGACGACGGCGAGGGCGACCCGTCGCTGGGCTGCCGCGACGGCCAGCGCCCGCCGGCCTGCTTCCACGACCCGGCGAAGGTGAAGCGTGTCACCCTGGTCGATCTCGGCGAGGTCGACGGCGAGGGCTTCGTGAAGCGCATCGGCCAGATCGACCTGCTGGCCATCCGCGACCCGGAGAACCTGGCCCGCCAGCGCGGCGACCGCGCCGCCGACGCGCCGCGCGACCGCTTCTCCTTCCCCTTCTTCACCATCGAGGACGTGGCGCGGGTGGATGAGGAGCACATCATCATCGCCAACGACAACAACCTGCCCTTCAGCGCCGCGCGCCACCTGACGCGGGCGGACGACAACGAGTTCATTCTGCTGCACGTGCCGGAGCTGCTCCGCGCGCGCTGAGGCGCCAGGCCGCGCGACGGCCGCCGCCCGGCGTCGGGTGGCGGCCGTCGCGCCGCGGGACATGGTTGCGGGCTTGCACGGTTGTGCGCTGCCGCGCCGTGCGGCAACTTCCACGCGGTATCGCGTGGGGGACCACATCCATGGAATCGGATCGGGTCGGAGCCTTCATGCCGGGCGAGCGCGTCACGCTCCCCGGTACGGCGGAAGGCCCGCTGCAAGGCCTGCGCTTTGCGGCCAAGGATCTCTTCGACGTGGCTGGCCACGTCACCACCTATGGCAACCCGGACTGGGCGCGAACGCATGAGCCCGCCGCCGCGACCGCTCCCGCCATCGTGGCGCTGCTGGAGGCCGGGGCGCGCCTGGTGGGCAAGACCAAGACGGTCGAGCTCGCCTTCGGCCTGACCGGCGAGAACATCTGGCACGGCACGCCGGTCAACCCGGCGGCGCCGGAGCGCTTCCCCGGCGGCTCCTCCTGCGGCTCGGCCGCGGCGGTGGCGGCGGGGCTGGTGGACGCGGCGCTCGGCTCGGACACGGGCGGCTCGGTCCGCATCCCCGCCTCCTATTGCGGCATCTGGGGCATCCGTCCCTCCTGGGGCGCGGTGAGCCTTACCGGCGCGCGGGCCCTGGCGCCGTCCTTCGACACCGCCGGCTGGTTCGCCGGCCGCGCCACCGTGCTGCGCCGCGTGGGCGAGGCGCTGCTGCCGCCCGACCAGGGGGGAGGGGAGGGGCTGACCGGCCCGCTGCTGAAGTTGCAGGAGGCCTGGTTCAACGCGCTTCCGGGCACCGCCAAGGCGTTGCAGCCGGCGCTCGGCCGGCTGGAGCAGATACTCGGCCCGGCGCTGCTGGTGCATCTGGCGCCCGAGGGCCTCGATGCCTTCTACGAGGCCTTCCGCGCGCTCCAGGGGGAGGAAGCCTGGGCGACGCTCGGCGGCTGGGTGACGAAGCACGGCCCTGCCTTCGGCCCTGGCGTGGGCGAGCGCTTCGAGGCGGCGCGCCGCCAGGACCCCGCGCTGACCGCCGCCGCGCGGCCCTTCCGCCGCATGGTGCAGGGCCGGCTGCGCCGCGTGCTGGCGGGCGGCGGGGTGTTGGCCTACCCCACCTCTCCCACCGTCGCGCCCCTGCTCACCGCGCCGGCCAGCGAGCAGCAGGCGACACGCGAACGCACCATCTGCGTCACCGCCTTCGCCGGGCTCGCCGGGCTCTGCGAGGTGTCCGTCCCGGCGGCGACGGTGGACGGCGCGCCGGTGGGCCTTTCCCTCGTCGCCGCCCCGGGACGCGACCGCGCGCTGCTGCATCTCGCCGAGCGCTTCTCCGCCGCGCTGGGGCTGGAGGGCTGAGGCCCGCCCGCCGCCGCGCCCTTGCGGCGGCTGCGCGCGGCCCTTAGAGCGGGTCCGCCCCGCTGGCCCTGCCGGCCAGCCGGGCGGGCGAGGGCGTCGCCGCGCGGGACCGGGCCGGCGCGGCACCCTGCCAAGGCGGGCTGTCCCGCTCTTCCGCCACCGCTTCCAGGTCAGGTCCATGCCGATCCGCGACGCCGCCGATACCGACATCCCCGCCATCGCCGCGATCTACGCGCATCACGTCCTGCACGGCACGGGCACCTTCGAGGAGACGCCGCCGGACGAGGCGGAGATGGGCCGCCGCCTCGCCAAGGTGCGCGAGGGTGGCTGGGCCTGGCTGGTGGCGGAGGACGATGCGGGCGACGTGGTGGGCTACGCCTACTACGCGCCCTTCCATCCGCGCTCGGCCTACCGGTTCGCCGCGGAGGATTCGATCTATGTCCGCGACGACGTGCGCGGCCAGGGCGTGGGCAAGGCGCTGGTCGCCGAGCTGCTGGCGCGCGCGGAGCGGGCGGGCTTCCGCCAGATGATGGCGGTGATCGGAGATTCGGAGAATATCGGCTCGATCGGTCTGCACGTCTCGCTCGGCTTCCGCCAGACGGGCGTGCTGAAGGCGGTGGGGCTGAAGTTCGGCCGCTGGATCGACGTCGTCTACATGCAGCGCGCCCTTGGCGAGGGCGAGCGGAGCTTGCCCTCGGGCAGTTGAGCGCGGCAGCCTCGGCCCGGGGCCGCAACGGTCCCGAATCGCGTCGAGGAAACGGATCCATGAACTGGCCGGTCATGCGGCGGCGCCTGGGGGCGCTGGCCGCGCTGCACCTCTCCACCATCGCGCTCTTCGCCTGCGCCCCCACGCCGCCGCCGGCGCCGTCGCGGCAGGCCGCCCTCGACGCCGCGCTGCGCCGGGAGGTCGAGTCCGGCAAGGTCGGCGCCATCTCCGCCCTGGTGGTCGCGGCGGATGGCACGGTGCTCTACCAGGGCGCCGCCGGCCCGCGTGAGCCGGGCGGCGCGGAGCCGGTCGGGCCGGACAGCCTGTTCCGCCTCGCCAGCATGACCAAGCCCGTCACCTCGGTGGCGGTGATGCAGCTGGTGGAGCAGGGCAAGGTCCGGCTGGACGATCCCGTCGGACGCTGGCTGCCGGAGTTCCGCCGCCTGCGCGTCGTGGTGGAGGGCGGGCGGACCGTGCCGGCCCAGCGCCAGCCGACGGTCCGCGACCTGCTGCGCCACACCAGCGGCCTCTCCTACACCTTCCTCAACGTGCCGGGCGTGGTGGAGGAGTACCGGCGCCTGGGCGTGGATGATGGCCTGGCGGCACCGGATCGCGGGCTGTGGGACAACATGCGCCGCCTGTCGCGCGCGCCGCTGGCGATCCAGCCCGGCTCCGGCTGGCGCTACTCGCTCTCCACCGACGTGCTGGGCGCGGTGGTGGAGAAGGCCAGCGGGCTGCCGCTGGACCGCTACGTCGCGCAGAACATCGCGGGGCCGCTGGGCCTGCGCTCGCTGGCCTTCCGCGTGCCGGATTCGGAGCGCGGCCGGATGGTCACGGCGCTCTACCCGGATGCGGCGGGCGTGCTGCGGCCGATGGCGAGCCCGCAGGTCGTGCCCTATCCGTTCTCGGGCGGCACCTGGACGGCCGATCCGAACCGCGCCTTCAGCGACCGCGCCTATCCCTCGGGCGGGGCGGGCGCCACGGCGACGATCGGCGACTATGCCCGCTTCACCCGCATGCTGCTGAACGGCGGCGAGTTGGACGGGGTGCGGCTGCTGAAGCCCGAGACGGTGGCGGAGATGACGCGGCCGCAGACGGGCGGCTTCCCGGTCAACCTGCGCGGCCCCGGCTATGATTTCGGCTACGGCTTCTCCGTGGTGACCGACCCGGCCGCCGCGAAGACGCTGCAGCCGCAGGGCACCTATGGCTGGGGCGGCATCTACGGGACGGGCTTCTTCGTCGATCCGGTGAACCGCCTGTCCATCGTGGTGATGACGCAGACGGGGGTGAACGGCGGCGCCGCGGCCAATGCCGTGCGCGAAGCCTTCTATGCCACCCAGCCGGGGCCGGTGACCGCCGCCCGCTGAGGCGGCTGCGGGGGCGGCGCCTGCCGCCCCCGCCCGGTCAGCCCTCGGCGAAGGGGTTGTCGTCCGTCGGGGATGGCCCGGCGGGTGGCATGGCCTCGGCCGGAGGCCGGTAGCGCGCCGCCGTCAACACATCCTCGCGCAGCACCACCGGCAGCGCATCGGCCGCGCCACCCAGCACCAGCACGCGGTCGAACCAGGGCGCCGCGCCGCGCACGCGCGCCTGGAACAGGCGGTCCAGCGCCACGGCCAGGGCGGGGCGGGCGATGCCGCCACAGCAGGAGCAGGCCACGGGATGCGCGACGGCATCCGTGGCCTCCTGTGCCACCGCGCCCGGGGGCAGCGTCGGCAAGGGGAGGGGCACGACGAGCGCGGCCGGGCCGCCGCCGGCCAGCGCCTCCGCCAGGGCAGGCAGGTCGGGGACGGCCTGAACGGGGATGCGCGAGTCCAGGAACCAAGCCATCGGCTAGACATAAGGATATCTTTATGTCATTGTCCAACCGTGGAAGCCCTCCTGTCGCAACTTCGCGCCGCCGCCGAACCGACCCGCCTGCGGCTGCTGGCGCTCTGCGCCCGCGGTGCGTGGTGCGTCAGCGACCTCTGCGCCGTGCTCGGCCAGTCCCAGCCGCGCCTGTCCCGTCACCTGCGCCTGCTGACCGAAGCCGGGCTGCTGGAGCGGACGCCGGAAGGCTCCAATGCGTATTTCCAGATCCCCGCCGGCGCCGGGCTGGTCCGGGCGTTGCTCGCCCGCCTGCCGGAGGAGGACGCCCAGCTGGCGGCCGACCGCCGCGCCGCCGCCCGGCTGGCCGCCGAACGGGCGCGCGAGGCCTCGGAGGCCTTCCGCAGCCAGGGCGCCGACTGGGACGAGATGCGCGCCCTGGACCTGCCCGCCGCCCGTATCGAGGCCGCCGTGCTGGAGGCGCTGCCGCCGCGCATCGGCCGGCTGCTGGACATCGGGGCCGGCACGGGGCGCATGCTGGAGCTGGTGGCGGAGCGGGCGGAGAGCGCGCTGGGCGTCGATGCCTCCCGCGCCATGCTCACCCTGGCCCGTGCCCGGCTGGCGGAGCGGGGCCTCGCCGGCCGTTGCGCCGTGCGCCAGGCGGACATGTACCGCCTGCCGCTGCCGGATGCCGGCTTCGACGCGGTGACCTTGCAGATGGTGCTGCACTACGCCGAGGACCCGGCGGCGGTGCTGGCCGAAGCGGCGCGGGTGCTGGCGCCGGGCGGGGTCCTGCTGCTGGTCGATCTTGGCCCGCATGACCGCGCCGCGCTGCTGGAGCGCCACGCGCATCGCTGGCCCGGCTTCGACGACGCCCAGGTGGCCGGCTGGCTCGGCGCCGCCGGCTGCACCCTTGCCCCGCCCCTTCCGATCGCGGGCCCGCTGGAGGTGCGGCTGTGGCCCGCCCGGCGCGTGCCCCAAGCGGCCCTCGCGGCCTGAGGACCTGAGCACCATGTCCCGACCCCATCTGCTCGACGCCCTGCGCGACCGCGTGCTGCTCTGCGACGGCGGCATGGGCTCGCGTGTGCAGGCGCTGACCCTCGACGTCGAGAAGGACTACTGGGGCAAGGAGAACTGCACGGAGGTGCTGAACCTCTCCCGCCCCGAGATGGTCCGCGAGATCCACCGCGGCTACTACGAGGCGGGGTCGGACATGGTGCTGACCAACAGCTTCGGCGGCTCGCCCATCACGCTGGAGGAGTTCCAGCTCGGCGACCGCGCCCACGAGATCAACAAGCTCTCCGTCGAGCTGGCGCGCGAGGCGGCGGAGAGCTTCGCCGACGGGCGCCATCGCTGGGTGGTCGGCGACATCGGCCCGGGCACCAAGCTGCCCAGCCTGGGCCACATCGACTACGACACGCTGGAGGCGGCGCTGCTGGTGCAGTGCCGCGGGCTGATCGCGGGCGGGGCGGATGCGCTGCTGACCGAGACCAACCAGGACACGCTGTTCATCAAGGCCGCCGTCAACGCCGCCAAGGCCGCCAAGCGGGAGGCGGGGAGCGACATCCCCGTCTTCGTGCAGGTGACGGTGGAGACCACGGGCACGCTGCTGGTCGGCCCCGACATCGCCGCCGCCGCGACGGTGATCGACGCGCTGGACGTGCCGCTTGTCGGGCTGAACTGCGCGACGGGCCCGCAGGAGATGGCGGAGCACGTGCGCTACCTGGCCGGCGCCTGGCGCGGCCTCGTCTCCGTGCAGCCCAATGCCGGCCTGCCGGAGCTGGTGGACGGGAAGACGCACTACCCGCTGGGTGCCGCCGAGATGGCGAGCTGGATGGAACGCTTCGTCACCGAGGACGGGGTGAACCTGATCGGCGGCTGCTGCGGCACCTCCACGCCGCACATCGCCGCGCTGGATGCGATGCTGCGCCGGCTGGGCGGGGCGGGGCACCGTCCGGCGCCGGTCGCGCGCAAGGCGGTCTGGGTGCCGGGCGTCGCCAGCCTCTACGCCGCGACTCCGCTACGGCAGGAGAACGCCTACTTCTCCATCGGCGAGCGCTGCAACGCCAACGGTTCCAAGGCGTGGCGCGAGCGGCAAGCGGCGCATGACTGGGACGGCTGCGTCGCCATGGGGCGCGAGCAGGTGGCGGAAGGGTCGAACAGCCTCGATGTCTGCACCGCCTTCGTCGGCCGCGACGAGATGGCGGAGATGAACGAGGTGATCCGCCGCTTCACCGGCAGCGTGAACGCGCCGCTGGTGATCGATTCCACCGAGACCCCGGTGATCGAGGCGGCGCTGAAGCTGCACGGCGGCAAGCCCATCATCAACTCGATCAACTTCGAGGATGGCGAGGGCCATGCGACGGACCGCATGAAGCTCGCGAAGAAGTTCGGCACGGCCGTCATCGCGCTGACCATCGACGAGGTCGGCATGGCCAAGACGGCCGAGGACAAGCTGCGCATCGCGACCCGGCTGGTGGAGTTCGCCTGCGACCGGCACGGCCTGCCGCAGTCGGACCTGATGATCGACCCGCTGACCTTCACCATCGCGACGGGCAACGAGGACGACCGCAAGCTGGGCCTGTGGACGCTGGAGGGCATCCGCATGATCCGGGAGCGCTTCCCGGACATCCAGATCATCCTCGGCCTGTCCAACATCTCCTTCGGGCTGAATCCGGCGGCGCGGCACGTGCTGAACAGCGTCTTCCTCGACCATGCCGTCAAGGCGGGGATGACGGGCGCGATCGTCCACGTGTCGAAGATCAAGCCGCTGCACCTGATCCCGGCCGAGGAGGTGAAGGTCGCGGAAGACCTGATCTACGACCGCCGCAGCGAGGGCTACGACCCGCTCCAGAAGTTGCTGGAGCTGTTCGCGGGCCGCAAGGCGGCCGAGGTTGGCGCACGCAAGAAGGCCGAGACGGTCGAGGAGCGGCTGAAGGAGCGCATCGTCGACGGCGACCGCAAGGGGCTGGACGAGGACCTGGCCGCCGCCATGGCCGCCGGCCACGCGCCGCTCGCCATCATCAACGAGCTGCTGCTGGACGGCATGAAGACGGTGGGCGAGCTGTTCGGCGCCGGCAAGATGCAGCTCCCCTTCGTGCTGCAATCGGCCGAGACGATGAAGAGCGCCGTCGCCTGGCTGGAGCCGCACATGGAGCGGATCGCGGGGCAGGAGAAGGGCACCATCGTCCTCGCCACCGTGAAGGGCGACGTGCACGACATCGGCAAGAACCTCGTCGACATCATCCTCACCAACAACGGCTACAAGGTCGTCAACCTCGGCATCAAGGTGCCGCTCAACGACATGGTCACGGCGGCGAAGGAGCACCGCGCGCACGCCATCGGCATGTCCGGCCTGCTGGTGAAGTCCACCGTGGTGATGCGCGAGAACCTGGAGGAGATGGCGCGCCAGGGCGTGGACGTGCCCGTGCTGCTGGGCGGCGCCGCGCTGACGCGCAACTACGTCGAGGAGGATTGCGTCCGCGCCTACGCCAATGGCGGCGGGGTCGGGCGCGTCGCCTATGCGCGCGACGCCTTCGACGGGCTGCACCTGATGGACCGGGTGATGGGCAACGGCTTCGACGACTACCTCGCGGCCCTCCAGGCCAAGCGCGTCGGCAAGTCGCGCAACGAGCGCCGGACGCTCGGCACCGCCGACCCGCGCGGCTTCGCCCCCGTGGACGTGAACGAGGCGAAGGCGCGGCGGGAGCGGATGACGGCGGAGGAGGCGGTGCCCACGCCGCCCTTCTGGGGGCCGCGCGTGATCGAGGCGCCGCCCAAGGCGATCATCCCCTTCATCAACGAGCGCTCGCTCTACCAGTTCCAGTGGGGCTTCCGGAAGCAGGGCCGCTCGCTGGACGACTTCCTCGGCTGGGCCAAGCAGGAGCTGCGCCCGGTGCTCAAGCGCATGCTGGCGCTGACCGAGGCGGAGGACATCCTGAAGCCGCAGGCGATCTACGGCTACTGGAAGTGCGCCGGCCAGGGCAACGACCTCGTCCTGTTCGAGCCGGATGGCGAGACGGAGGTGTGGCGCGTCACCCTGCCGCGCCAGCCGAAGCAGGACGGCGACTGCATCGCCGACTTCGTGCGCGACATCGGCGATGGGCCTGCCGCGCGCGACGTGATCGGGTTGCAGGTCGTCACCGTCGGGCAGAAGGCGTCGGACGTGGCGCGCGCCTGGTTCGACGACAACCGCTACCAGGACTACCTCTATTTGCACGGGCTGTCGGTGGAGATGGCCGAGGCCATGGCGGAATACGTCCACAAGCGCATCCGCGCCGAATGGGGCTATGCCGCGCAGGACGACCGCGACATGGACCGCATGCTGCAACAGGGCTACCGCGGCGGCCGCTACTCCTTCGGCTACCCCGCCTGCCCGCGGCTGGAGGACCAGGAGGGGCTGCTGCGCCTGCTCGATGCCGGGCGGATCGGCGTCAGCATCAGCGACGAGTGGCAGCTGCACCCGGAGCAGTCGACCTCGGCGATCGTGCTGCACCACCCGCGCGCCAAGTACTTCTCCGTCTGACCGGGGCGGGGGTGTAGCCGCGGCTACGAGTTGATCCGGGGCGACCAAACTGGTGTATGGCCGCGCTGCGCTGCGGCGCGGTATGCCGCGCCCATGTCGCCTTCCGAACGCACCGCCTGGACCAGCCTGGCCGTCGGCTTCTCCGTCCTCGCGATGAAGGGGGCTGCCTGGTGGATCACCGGCAGCACCGCCTTCTTCGCGGAGATGCTGGAGACGGTCGTCAACGTCGCCGCCGCCTCGGCGGCGCTGGCGGCCGTGCGCTACTCCTCCATGCCGGCCGACGACAACCACCCCTACGGCCACGCCAAGGCGGAGTACTTCTCCGCCGTGCTGGAAGGGGCGCTGATCGTGACGGCGGCCACGCTGATCCTGCGCGAGGTCTGGTCGGCCTGGCAGAATCCGTCGGCGCCCGACCGGCCGCTGATCGGCCTGGCGCTCTCCGCGGCGGCCGCGGCGGTGAACGCCGTCTGGGCGACCATCCTGCGCCGGCGCGGCAAGCGCTACGGCTCGCCCGCCCTGGTGGCGGATTCCCACTACCTGATGGCGGATGTGGTGACCTCGGTCGGCGTGGTGATCGGCGTGGGCCTCGTCACGGTGACCGGGCTGCTCTGGCTCGATCCGCTGATGGCCGCGGTCACCGCGACGATGATCCTGTTCTCCGGCTGGCGCCTGCTGCGGGAAAGCGTCGGCGGGCTGATGGACGAGGCCGCGCCGCCCGACCTGCAATCCAAGATCCGCGACGCGGTGTCGCAGCACGCGGTCGGCGCGCTGGAGGCGCACGACCTGCGCACGCGGCGCGCCGGCCGCTACACCTTCATCGACTTCCACCTCGTCGTCCCCGCCGCGATGACGGTGGAGGAGGCGCACGTCATCTGCGACCGGGTCGAGGCCGCGCTGCGCGAGGCGCTGGGCCAGGCGGTGATCAGCATCCATGTCGAGCCGGAAGGGAAGGCGAAGCACAGCGGGGTGGTGGTGCTGTGACACCCCGCCGGCCGGCTCCTGCTGCCGGCCGGCCTGGCCGGCCTGGCCGGCCGCTGCGCCGGCCGCAGGCCCGCCCGCCGCGCCGTGCCGCTTCCGGCGTCTCCCTCCGGGGCGGCGCGTTCTCCGTGCTGCTGCATGGCGGCGCGATGGCGGTGGCGCTGTGGCTGGCGCAGCGCGCGCCACTGCGGGACGTCCCGGTGATGGCCGGCATCCCCCTGGTCTGGTCCGGGGAGGGGGAGGGTGGGACCGCGCCGCGGCCCGGTGCCGCGCCGCTGCCCGCGCCGGCCGCCCCGCCGCCGGCGGATGCGCCGGCCCCGCCATCCCCGATGGCGAGCCTTCCCCCGCCTCCGCCCCCGGACACGGTCGATCTGCCGTCGCCATCATCCCTGGCCGCGCCGCGGCCCGCTGCTCCCGACGGCGCCCCGCTGCCCGCCCCATTGCCCGCCCTGCCGGCGCCGCCCGCGAGCGAGCCCGTGGCGGATGCGATGCCGCTGCCGCCGCCCGCCCCGCCGCGGCCGCCCTCCGAGCGGCGCGCGGCGCAGGCGGCCGATGCGGCGGGGGTCGTCGACCTCGCGCTGGACGCGGCGATGGGCGGCGTGCGGCTCGGTGCCGGCGCCGGCGGGCCGGAGGGGGAGACACGTGGCCCCGGGGCACCCCGCCCGGGCTGCGCCGAGGCGATCGGCTATCCGCCGGACCTGCGCCGCGACCGCGTCACGGGCGCGGTCGGGTTGCTGTTGCGCCTGTCCGATGACGGGCGCGTGGTGGCGGCGCGGGTGGGCGAATCCAGCGGCGTCCCCGCGCTCGACGACTGGGCCAGGCAAGGCGTGCGGCGCTGCCGCTTCGCCCCGGCCCTGCGCGAGGGGAGGCCGGTCTGGGCCAACCACCGTTACCGCGTCGTCTTCCGGATGGAGTGAGCCGCATGGTCAGGCTGGATGTCATCACCACGCGCGGCGGCGACGCCGGCGAGACCTCGCTCGGCGACGGCAGCCGGGTGCGCAAGGACTCGCTGCGCATCGAGGCGATCGGCGCGGTGGACGAGGCCAATGCCTGCCTGGGGCTGGTGCGCCTGAACGCGGCGGGGGACGAGGACGCGATGCTGGAGCGGTTGCAGAACGACCTCTTCGACCTCGGTGCCGATCTCTGCGTCCCCGGTGGCGGCGGGGAGGAGGGGCGGTCGCGGCTGCGAATCGCCGACAGCCAGGTGGCGCGGCTGGAGGCGGAGGTGGCGGCCATGAATGCGGAGCTGCCGCCGCTGACCTCCTTCATCCTGCCGGGCGGCACCCCCGCGGCGGTGCACGCGCATGTGGCGCGGACGGTGGTGCGCCGGGCGGAGCGGCTGGTGGTCCGGCTGGCGGCGGAGGAAGCGGTCGGGCCGAACGCGGTGCGCTACCTCAACCGGCTGTCCGACCACCTCTTCGTGCTGTCGCGGGTGCTGAACGGGGGCGGGATGCTGGACGTCACCTGGACGCCCGGGGCCACGCGCTGAGGCCGGGGACTCAATAGCCCAGCACGTAGCTGGCCCCCTGCAGCCCGACCCAGCCCATCGCCACCAGCATCGCGGTGCCGACCAGCACGCCCAGCAGGGTCAGCAGCATGCCCAGGCCGATGACGCGGTTGTCCTGCTCCACCACGCCCAGCGCCATGACGATGTTGCCGAAGGCCGGCGGCCCGTTGGTGCCGGGGCCGGGAAGGATCAGCAGGATCGCGGTGCAGACCGTCAGCCATCCCACGACCCGGTCGGCCATCGGGGAGTTGAACGGGCCCGGGCGCGGGCGGACGAAGCGCTCGATCTTGCCCAGCCAGCGCGAGCCGCTGTGGGACAGGCGCAGCAGGTCCACGCGCCGGATCGACTGCCGCGCCATGAAGCCCGGCAGGTGCGGGCTGCGCCAGCCCAGCCCCATCTGCACCCCGAGCAGCAGGATCGGCAGGCCGAAGACCGTGGCCATGGCCGGCAGCATCGCCGGCAGGCAGAGCAGCAGGATCAGCAGGCCAAAGGCGCGGTCGCCGAAGATCTCCGCCATCTGGCCGAGGGTGATGCGCTCCCCCGGGCAGGCCGCCGCCACCTCCGCCACGATCCGGCTGATCGGGGCGCGCGACCCGTGCGCGGGGTCGTGCCCGGTGTCCGCGGCCCCGGGCGGGGGAGGGGGGGACGGCGGGGCGGGGATCGTCTGGTCCGGCGGGGTGCGGGCCAGGCCATCCGTCGAGGGGGAGGCCATCGGCGGGGGCGGTTCCTTCGCTGGCGGCCGGCCAGGCGGCGGGCCGTTCGGGGCGTCACCCGGTGCTCCGGCGCCTCCCGCGGGCGGGGTTCCCCGCCCGGCGCCATGCTCCGAGGCGCGGAGGCTTAGAGCATTTCCGGCCGTCCCGGTACCGGGGCGAGGCCAGGGGAGATGTGGCAAACTGAATCGGCCGGGGGTGGCGGATCAGCCCGCCGCCTCCACCACCTGCCACGCGCCGGGCGGCGGGGCAGGGGCCAGCAGGTCCGGCGCCGTGCCGCGCAGCAGCGCCGGCAGCAGGCGCAGCGGCCCGCCATGCGTCACCACGACGCCGCTCGCGCCCTCCCGCCGGCGGTCGGCGACGAAGGCCGCGACGCGGGCGAGCAGCGCGGCGCCGCTTTCGCCGCCCGGCGGTGCGAAGCCGGCCGGGTCCGCCGCCCAGGCATCGAGCCCGTCGCGCGGGATCGCATCCCAGGACAGGCCCTCCCAACGGCCGAAATCCAGCTCCAGCAGGCGAGGGTCCGGCTCCGGCACGGCCCGCAGGCGCTGCGCGACCGTCCCGGCCAGCGTGGCGCAGCGGCGGGCGGGGCTGGTCCAGACCCGGGCGGGACCCCCGTTCCAGGCAGCGGCGAGGCAGCCGGCCAGCGCCTCGGCCGCCTCCACCGGGCCGGGTGGCAGGTCCAGCCTGCCGTAGCAGAGGCCGGGCGCGATCTCGGCCGGCAGGTGGCGGACCAGCAGGAGGCGCATCCCCCGGATCATGGCCGGATCGGGGGGCATGCTCCAGGGCGCCGGGCGGGGAGGGAGCCGGGGCGCCCGCGCCTCCCGGCTTGACGCGGGGGCGTCCATCCGGCCCACCTGCGCGCGATGGCCGCCCCTCTCACCCTGGTCCTCGGCGGCGCGCGCTCGGGCAAGAGCCGCACGGCCGAGGCGCTGACGACCCGCCACGCGGCGCCCTGGCGCTACGTCGCGACCGCCCAGGCCTTCGACGACGAGATGCGCGCCCGCATCGCCGAGCACCGCGCCCGGCGCGAGCCGGGCTGGGAGACGGTGGAGGCGCCGCTGGACCTCGCCGATGCGCTCCGGGACGCGGGGCGGCGGCCGGTGCTGGTGGACTGCCTGACGCTGTGGCTGACCAACCTGATGCTGGGGGAGCGCGACATCCCCGCCGCTGTCGCGGCGCTGGAGGCCGTGCTGGCGGATCGCGCCGCCCCCACCGTGCTGGTGGCGAACGAGGTGGGGCTGGGCATCGTGCCGGAGAACGTGCTGGCCCGGCGCTTCCGCGACGAGGCGGGGCGGCTGAACCAGCGCCTCGCCGCGCGGGCGGAGAACGTGGTCTTCGTGGCGGCCGGGCTGCCCTTGGCCCTGAAGGGAAGCGCATGAGCGAGGACGAGGCCGCGCGCCACCGCGCGAAGATGGCGGCGCGCAAGGCGGTGCAGGATGCGGAGGTCGCGTCCAAGACCGTCGAGAAGGGACTGCTGCTGGTCCACACCGGCAAGGGCAAGGGCAAGTCCACGGCGGCCTTCGGCCTGTTGCTGCGCATGGTCGGGCATGGCCGGCCCACGGCGGTGGTGCAGTTCATCAAGGGCGCCTGGGACACGGGCGAGCGCCGTGTGCTGGAGGGCTTCGGCGGGCTGGTCGAGTGGCACAGCCTGGGCGAGGGCTTCACCTGGGAGACGCAGGACAAGGCGCGCGACATCGCCGCCGCCCGCCGCGCCTGGGAGCAGGCGCTGGCGCTGCTGCGCCGGCCGGGCCTCGCGCTGCTGGTGCTGGACGAGCTGAACATCGCCCTGCGCTACGGCTACCTGCCGGCCGAGGAGGTGGTCGCGGCGCTGCGCGCGCGCGAGCCGGCGCTGCACGTGGTCGTCACCGGCCGCAACGCGCCGCCGGAGCTGGTCGAGGCGGCGGATACCGTCACCGAGATGGTGCCGGTGAAGCACCACTTCGCCGCGGGGGTGAAGACCCAGGCGGGGATCGAGTTCTGATGCGTCGGATGTCTCGGGGGAGTGAACTCCCCCGAATCCCCCTCCTTCTTTCAGGAGTCCGCACCTGGCCGGACCTGCGCCCCACCCGCGGGTGGAGCCTGCGTGGAACGGGCGCAGGCCGTGGTGCCTCGCGGACTCCCGAAAGGGGGAGGGGGCCAAAGGGGGACAGCCTGGGAGGCCGCTCCCCCGCATGCCCCGGCCGAATGGAATGAGGGCCCTCATGCTCCAGGGCACCGGCTCCTCCGTTGGCAAGTCGCTGCTGGTGGCCGGGCTGGCGCGGGCCTTCACGCGGCGGGGGCTGCGGGTGCGGCCGTTCAAGCCGCAGAACATGTCGAACAACGCGGCCGTCACCGAGGATGGCGGCGAGATCGGCCGGGCCCAGGCGTTGCAGGCGCGCGCGGCCGGGGTGGCGCCCAGCGTGCACATGAACCCCGTGCTGCTGAAGCCGCAGAGCGAGGTGGGCTCGCAGGTGGTGGTGCAGGGGCGGGTCTACGCGACCGCCCGCGCGCGCGAGTACCAGGCGCTGAAGCCCAGCCTGCTGCCGTTCGTGCTCGACAGCTACGCGCGGCTGCGGGCGGAGGCCGACCTCGTGCTGGTGGAGGGGGCGGGCAGCGCCTCGGAGATCAACCTGCGCGCCGGCGACATCGCCAATATGGGCTTCGCCCGTGCGACCGGGACGCCCGTGGTGCTGGTGGGCGACATCGACCGCGGCGGGGTGATCGCGAGCCTCGTGGGAACGCGGTCAGTCATCGATCCGGACGACGCCGCGCTGATCCGGGGCTTCATCGTCAACCGCATGCGCGGCGACCCGTCGCTGTTCGCGGACGGGATGGCCGCGATCGCGGCCCGCACGGGCTGGGCGCCGCTGGGGCTGGTGCCCTTCCTCGACGCGGCGCGGCGCCTGCCGGCCGAGGATGCCGCCGACCTCGATGCCTGGAAGCCCGAGCGGCGGGGAGGCCAGCGCTGCCGCATCGCCGTGCCGCTGCTGCCGCGCATCGCGAACTTCGACGACCTCGACCCGCTCGCCGCCGAGCCGGGGGTGGAACTGGTGCTGCTGCGCCCGGGGATGGCGCTGCCGGGGGATTGCGACCTCGTTCTGCTGCCGGGGTCGAAGGCCACCATCGCCGACCTCGCCGCGCTGCGGGCGGAGGAGTGGGACACGGACATCCTGGCGCATCGCCGGCGCGGCGGGCGGGTTCTGGGGCTCTGTGGCGGCTACCAGATGCTGGGCCGGCGCATCGCCGATCCGGAGGGCGTGGAGGGGCCGCCCGGGGAGGTCCCGGGCCTGGGCCTGCTGGCGGTGGAGACGGTGCTGGCCGGCGACAAGCGGTTGGCCCGGGTGTCGGGCCAGGACGCGGCGGGCGTGCCGGCCGAGGGCTACGAGATGCATATCGGCCGCACCACCGGGCCGGACACGGCGCGACCGCTGCTCTGGCTGGAGGGGCGGGCGGAGGGCGCGGTCTCGCCGGACGGCCGCGTGGCCGGGACCTATCTGCACGGGCTGTTCGGCGGCGATGCCCAGCGCGCCGCTTGGCTGGCGCGGCTGGGCGCGCCTGCCGCGCCGCGCGACCACGGGGCGGAGGTGGAGGCGGCGCTGGATGCGCTGGCCGACCACCTGGAGCGGCATGTGCGGGTGGAGGAGTTGCTCCGGCTGGCGGCCTGAGCCGAGTCGCCGCGGCAGCATGGCGTTGCTGCGGAACGGCCCGTCCATGGAAGGCCTTTTCCCCAAATCACGCCCGAAGGGATGGGAATTCCCTCGCTTGCATTCGCGTCCCGGCCACGTGGAAAAGGGGGCCGACATCGCTCGCCGGACCCTTTGCCATGCCCGTCCCGACCCGCCGCGGCCTCCTTGCCGCCGGCCTCGCGCTTGCCTCCGCCCCCGCCTGGGCCCAGCCGGCCGGGGCCTGGCCCGACCGCCCCCTTCGGCTGATCATCCCGGTCGCCCCGGGCGGCAGCCTGGACATCATCGGCCGCGTCCTGGCGAAGCGGCTGACCGCCACGCTCGGCCAGACGGTGGTGGCGGAGAACATGGCCGGCGCCGGCAGCAACATCGCCTTCGAGCACGTCGCGAAGGCGCGGCCCGACGGCTACACCCTGCTCGTCGGCTCCGACGTGCTGGCCATCAACCCGGCGATCTTCCCGAAGCTGGGCTATGACCCCGCCCGCGACTTCGTGGCGGTGGCGGAGGCGGTGCGCGCGCCGCAGGTGCTGGTGGTCCGCAACGGCCTGGAGGCGCGCGACCTCCCCGGCTTCCTGGCGCTGGCGAAGGAGGCGGAGGGGCGGCTGACCCTGGCGTCGCAGGGCAACGGCAGCCTGGGGCATCTGGCGGGGGCGCTGCTGGCCACCGCCTCGGGCGCGCGCTGGACGCATGTGCCGTATCGTGGCGGTGGCCCGGCCGTGGTCGACCTGGCGGGCGGGCATGTCGACGCGCTGCTGGTGACGCTGCCGGCGGCGATCGAGCAGATCCGCGGCGACCGGATCCGGGCGCTGGCCGTCACCTCCGCCACCCGGCACCCGGCCCTGCCCGATGTTCCGACGGTGGCGGAGAGCGGCTTTCCCGGCTTCGAGGTCGTCACCTGGCAGGGCATCGTCGCCCCGGCCGGCACGCCCGCCCCGGTGGTCGAGACGCTGGCTGCTGCCATCACCGCCGCCCTGGCGGAGCCCGAGGTGGCCGGGCAGCTCCGCGCCCAGGCCTTCGAGGTCACGGGCACCGGCCCTGGCGCCTTCGGCGAGCTGCTGCGTGCCGAGGTGAAGCGCTGGCCGGAGGTGGTCCGCGCCGCCGGCGCCCGGGTGGAATGACGCCGCATGGCCCCGCCCGGCGGGGTCCGGCGATGCCATTCGCGAGAGTGCCTTCCCAGGGACGTTGATCGGGCTGCCCGGGCGGACCACCTGCCGCGGCCATGACCGTATCGGATGACGTGCCCATGGTGGTCCTGCGGCCCGATGCCGCGCGGATGGCCGCGGGCTGGAGCTGCCTGGTGCTGGGGGTGCTGGGCTGCATCCTGCCCTTCCTCCAGGGCTTCATCTTCCTGGCGCTCGGCCTGTTCGTGCTGCGCGATCAGCACCTCTGGGCGGCCCGGGGCTGGGGCCGGCTGGCGGGCCGCTTCCCCGGCGCGGTCTCGCGGATCGAGAGGATGGAGCAGGGGCTCACGCGCCGGCTGCACGGCTGGGGCCAGCGGGTCCGGCGCCTGCTGGGCCGGGGCTGATGCGCATCCAGGCATGCCTGAACGGCGCCCGCCCCAGGGACTTCCACCCGGCGCTGCCGCTGGACACGGCCGCCCTGGCGCACGACGCGGCCGCCTGCGCCGCCGTCGGGGCGGTCGCGCTGCACCTGCACCCGCGCGACGCCACGGGGTGTGAATCGCTCGCCCCGGCGGTGATCGGCGCGGCGGTACGGGCCGTGCGGGCGGCTACCGGCCTTCCGGTCTCCGTCTCGACGGGCGCCTGGATCGCCCCGCCCGTCGAGCGCCATGACGGGATCGCGGGCTGGGCGGCGCTGGGCGCCGCACGGCCCGACGAGGCCTCGGTCAACCTCTCGGAGGCCGACGCCCCCGACAGCATGGCCGCGCTGCGGCGGGCGGGCGTGGGGATCGAGGCAGGGCTGGCCTCGGTCGGGGATGCGGCGCGGCTCCTGTCCCTCGGCCTGGACTGCCGGCGCGTCCTGGTGGAGATCCCGGACCTGCCGGCTGCGGAAGCCGTCGCCCTGGCCCATGCCATCCTCGATCGGCTGGATGCCGCGCAGCACCCCGCCGAACGTCAGCTGCATGGCGAGGGCCGCAGCGTCTGGCCCTGTTTCGATCTCGCCCGGGAGCTGGGGCTGATGGCCCGGCTGGGGCTGGAGGATGGCGCGCTGCTGCCCGATGGCCGGCAGGCGGACGGAAACGCGGCCCTGGTCGCGGCGGGCCTGGCGCGCGCCGGGGCCCCCGGCTGAACCGCACCTCCCGCCCGCCGGGCGGGGTGGGCGGCGAGGCCGTCAGGCCGACCGGAAGGCGTTCGCCATGGCCTCCCAGAAGGGCTTGCGGTTGCCTTCCCAGTCCAGCGGCAGGCCGCGATGGTGCAGGCCGTCCTTGCGCGCCACGCCGGGGTCCTTCACCAGCCAGGAATCCACGTCCCGCAGGCCCCAGGTGAGGAAGGTCTTCACCCCCCCGGCCAGGGCGGCCTCGGTGAAGGCTTTGATCCGCTCGGCCACCAGCTTGTCGCGCGCGGGGTAGCCCTCCGGCACCTGCCAGGATTCGCGCATGTCCAGCTCGGTGACCAGCAGCTCCAGCCCCTCCGCCCGCAGCTCCTGGCAGAAGGCGGTGAAGGAGGCCGGGTCGAAGGGCCGGTCCATCTGCAGGTGCGCCTGCATCCCCACCGCGTCCAGCGGCGCCCCCTCCTTGCGGATCGCGCGCACCAGGGCGAGCAGCCGGCGGCGCTTCTCCAGGCAGTGCGGCGCCTCCTCCTCCACCCCGTACTCGTTCAGCACCAGCCGCAGCGTCGGATCGCGCTCCCGCGCCAGGCGAAGCGCCAGCGCCGGGTAGGTGGGGCCGAGGGCGCGCAGCCAGGGGGTGTCGCGCAGCTCCCCCGTGGCCTGGGGCGTGTCGCTGCCGGGCGGGTCGGCCACCGGCTCGTTCACCACGTCCCAATCGCGGATGGTGGTGCGCGTGCGGGCCAGCACCGCCGTCATATGCGCCTCCAGCACGCCGCGGGCGCGGCGCGGCCCTTCGGCCAGGGCGGCCTGGGTCCAGGCGGGGAGGTCCTGGTGCCAGACCAGGGCATGGCCGCGGACCGCCTTCCGCTTCGCGGTTGCCCAGCCGGTCAGGGTTTCCAGCGGGCCGAAGTCGAAGCGGCCCTCGGTGGGCTGCAGCGCCGCCCACTTGCCCTCGTATTCCGGCACCAGCAGGGCCGCCTCCACCTCATAGGCGCGGGCATAGTCCGTCTCGTTGACGAGGCGGCCGCCCTGCGCCGCGGCCCCGTAGGCGAGGTCACGGGACCGGGCGATCTCTCCCAGGCCGGGGCCGTCACGCCCGGGGGGGGCCGCCGGCACGGCCGGCTGGGCCTGGGCGGTGCGGGCCTGGACGGTCCGGCCCTGGGCCGACATCGGGGCTGCCGCGGCCAGGGCCGCGGCGAGGAGCGGGCGACGGCAGGTCACTGTCAGGCCGCGGCCCGCGCGGCGTTCTCGTTGGCGGGGCGGGCCAGGACCTGCTCGTACTTGCCGCGCCGCCATTGCAGCAGCCTCCAGGCGCCCTTGGCGGCGAGGTCGGACATGCGGCCGCGCGGCTCCAGCCCGATGGACTTGAAGATCATGCCCATGCCGCGCTCGATGTGGCGGAAGCGGTAGAAGCCCATCGCCCGGCCCATGTAGCCCGCGATGCAGCGGTCGTGGCTGTAGGGAATCTCCGCGCCCTCGTTGCCGCAATGATAGGCGAAGGCCAGCTCGTCATCCTCGCTCTCGCCGATGCGGCCCATGGCGACCTTCAGCCGCTGGAGGAAGGAGAGGTTCTCCCGCGCCAGGTAGCGCTTCATGTGGTCGTAGAAGAGCTTGAAGTGCCGGTACTCGTCCGCCGCGATCAGCTTGCAGATCTGCTTCAGCACCGGCTCCTCGGTCGCGTCGCCCAGGGCGGTGTAGTAGGAGGAGGTCCCCGTCTCGACCATGCAGCGCGCGATCAGCTCGCCCGTGCGGGAGCCGCGGATCGAGGCATCGACCGTCGTCTCGATCTTGTAGCCGGCGCGGTAGCGGGCGAAGGCGGTGTCGAAGTCCCAGCCGGGATCGGCCAGCATCGCCCAGCGGCCCAGCGCGTCGCCGTGCTGCTCCTCCTCCACCGCCCAGTGGTCGGCCGCCTGCTGGAAGTCCGGATCGCCCACGAAGACGTTGTTCAGGTAGACGGCGTAGTCGCTGCCGTTCTTCTCCACCATCGCCGCCGCCTTCACCAGCGGGATCACGTCCGGCCCGACCTTCGACGGGTCGAAGCGGTCCCAGGCGATCTGCTCGATATGCCAGTGTTTCATGCGGTGATCGGTCTTCCCGGTGCGGTGGCCAGAGGGGGCGCCGGATGGGCCGGCCGTGTGGTGCGCCGCGGTGAATCTCCGCTCGCAGGGGCCGGGTTTCAAGTCAAAGCGATGGCAGAAGCGCGGTGCGGCTTCCGCCGCCCTCCCCATCGCCCCCAATCCGCAGCCCGCAAAAGGAAAGGGCGACCGCTGGGGTCGCCCTTGCCGCTGTCGGGTTGTCCGGGTGGTTCAGGCGGCGGTGGCCGCGTCGCGCATGGCGCGGGCGGCCTGCACCCGCTCCATCGCCCGCTCGCGGACGTCCGGGGCGCTGTTCGCCTCGGCGGCATAGGCCGACTCGGCTTCGGCGAGGCGGCTCTCCGCCTCCGCCCGGGACACCTCGGCCACCGGCGTTGCCTCGTCGGCCAGCACGGTGACGCGGGTGGGGGTGATCTCGGCGAAGCCCCCCATCACGAAGAGGCGTTCGCTCTCCCGGCCGCCCTCCTGGACCCGGATCACGCCGCCCCGCAGGGCGACGATCATCGGGGAGTGCTTCGGCAGGATGCCCATCTCGCCCTCCCAGGCCGGGATGGTGACCATCTCGACCGGGCGGGAGAGGAGGAGTCGCTCCGGGCTGACCAGCTCCAGATCGAAGGTCTCGGCCATGCTGTCTCTCCTGGCAGGAGGCCGTTCAGGCCGCCTGCTTCAGCCCCTCGGCCTTCTTCACCGCATCCTCGATCGTGCCGACCATGTAGAAGGCGGCCTCCGGCAGGTGGTCGTACTCGCCGGCCACGATGCCCGCGAAGGAGCGGATGGTGTCCTCGATCTTCACGAAGACGCCCGGGGTGCCGGTGAAGACCTCGGCGACGTGGAAGGGCTGGGACAGGAAGCGCTGGATCTTGCGCGCGCGCGCCACGACCAGCTTGTCCTCCTCCGACAGCTCGTCCATGCCCAGGATGGCGATGATGTCCTGCAGCGACTTGTAGGTCTGCAGGATGCGCTGCGTCTCGCGGGCCGTCCGGTAGTGCTCGTCACCGACGATCCGCGGGTCGAGCGCGCGGGAGGTGGAGTCGAGCGGGTCCACCGCCGGGAAGATGCCCAGCTCGGCGATCGAGCGGTTGAGCACCGTCGTGGCGTCCAGGTGGGCGAAGGAGGTGGCGGGGGCCGGGTCGGTCAGGTCGTCGGCGGGCACGTAGATGGCCTGCACCGAGGTGATCGAGCCCTTCTTGGTCGAGGTGATCCGCTCCTGCAGCGCGCCCATGTCGGTGGCCAGCGTCGGCTGGTAGCCCACCGCGGAGGGGATGCGGCCCAGCAGCGCGGAGACCTCGGCGCCCGCCTGGGTGAAGCGGAAGATGTTGTCGATGAAGAACAGGACGTCCTGGCCCTGCTCGTCGCGGAAGTACTCCGCCATCGACAGGCCCGACAGCGCCACGCGCGCGCGGGCGCCCGGCGGCTCGTTCATCTGGCCGTAGACCAGCGCCACCTTGGAACCCTCGGTGGTGTTCTCGCCCAGCTTGATGACGCCGGCGTCGATCATCTCGTGGTAGAGGTCGTTGCCCTCGCGGGTGCGCTCGCCCACGCCGGCGAAGACCGACACGCCGCCATGGCCCTTGGCGATGTTGTTGATCAGCTCCTGGATGGTGACGGTCTTGCCCACGCCGGCGCCGCCGAACAGGCCGATCTTGCCGCCCTTCAGGTAGGGGGCGAGCAGATCGATGACCTTGATGCCCGTGACCAGGATTTCGGCCGCGGTCGCCTGGTCCTCGAAGAGGGGGGCGTCGCGGTGGATGGTGTAGGTCTTGTCGTGCGGCACCGGGCCGCGCTCGTCGATCGGCTCGCCGATGACGTTCAGGATGCGGCCCAGCGTGCCGGCGCCCACGGGGACGGAGATGCCCTTGCCCGTGTCCACCACCTCGGTGCCGCGGACCAGGCCGTCGGTCGTGTCCATGGCGATGCAGCGCACGGTGCGCTCGCCCAGCTCCTGGGCGACTTCCAGCACCAGGGTGCGGTCGCCGACCTTGGCGGTCAGCGCGTTCATGATGAAGGGCAGCTCGGAGGGGAACTGCACGTCCACCACGGCGCCCAGGATCTGGGTGATCTTCCCGACGTTGTTCTTCATGGCGGTGGGTCCTTCAGAGCGCCTCGGCACCCGAGATGATCTCGATCAGCTCGCTGGTGATGTTGGCCTGTCGCGTGCGGTTGTAGTTGAGCGTGAGCTTGTTGATCATCTCGCCGGCGTTGCGCGTGGCATTGTCCATCGCGTTCATCTGCGAGCCGTAGAAGCCCGCCACCGACTCCAGGATCGCCCGGTAGATCTGGATGGCGAGGTTCTTCGGCAGCAGCGCCGTGAGCAGCTCCTCCTCGCCCGGCTCGTACTCGTACAGCGCGCCGCCCACGGCCTCGGCCGGGTTGTCGTTCGCCGCCGGCAGGGCCGTGGGGATCAGCTGCTGCTCGCCCGGCACCTGGGAGATGACGGAGCGGAAGCGGTTGTAGATCAGCGTGCAGACGTCGAACTCGCCCGCCTCCAGCAGCGCGGTGATGCGGTCGGCGATCTCCTGCGCCTGGTCGAAGCCGACGCGCTTGACGGAGGCGTAGGAGATCTCCTGCACGATCCGGCTGCCCATCTCGCGCTTGAGGAAGGCCGTCCCCTTGCGGCCCACCGTGATCACCTTGACCGTCTTGCCCTTGGCCTCGAGCTCGCGGATGCGGGTCCGGGCGTAGCGGGCGGCGTTGGTGTTGAAGGCGCCGGCGAGCCCGCGCTCGCCGGTCACCACGACCAGCAGGTGCGTCTGGTCGGAGCCGGTGCCCACGAGGAGCTTCGGCGCCTCCGGGCTGCTGGCCGCCGCGGCGCCGAGGGAGGCGAGCATGCGCCCCATCCGCTCGGCATAGGGGCGGGCCGCCTCGGCCTGCGCCTGGGCGCGGCGGAGCTTCGCCGCCGCGACCATCTTCATCGCCTGGGTGATCTTCCGGGTGGATTTCACCGAGGCGATGCGCGCCCGGAGGGCCTTCAGGTTCGCCATGGGGCGTGTTCCCTAACCCGCGCCCTTACGAGAAGGACTTGGCGAAGCCGTCGAGGAAGGCGATCAGCTTCTTCTCGGTGTCGCCCGAGATCGCCTGCTCCTTCCGGATCGTCTCCAGGATCTCCGGCTTGGCCGCCTTGATCTCGGAGAGCATGCGCTGCTCGAAGCGCGTCACCTGGTTCACCTCGATCTTGTCGAGATAGCCGCGGGTGCCGGCGAAGAGGGAGACCACCTGCTCCTCCACCGGGACGGGCTGGTACTGCGGCTGCTTCAGCAGCTCGGTCAGCCGGGCGCCGCGGGCCAGCAGGGCCTGGGTGGAGGCGTCGAGGTCGGAGGCGAACTGCGCGAAGGCCGCCATCTCGCGGTACTGCGCCAGCTCCAGCTTCATCTTGCCGGCGACCTGCTTCATCGCCTTGATCTGCGCCGCCGAGCCCACGCGGGACACGGAGAGGCCGACGTTCACGGCCGGGCGGATGCCCTTGTAGAACAGCTCCGTCTCCAGGAAGATCTGGCCGTCCGTGATGGAGATGACGTTGGTCGGGATGTAGGCGGAGACGTCGCCCGCCTGGGTCTCGATGACCGGCAGGGCGGTGAGCGAGCCGGCGCCGAAGTCGTCGTTCATCTTCGCCGCGCGCTCCAGCAGGCGCGAGTGCAGGTAGAACACGTCGCCCGGATAGGCCTCGCGTCCCGGCGGGCGGCGCAGCAGCAGCGACATCTGGCGGTAGGCCACGGCCTGCTTGGACAGGTCATCGTAGATGATGAGGGCGTGCATGCCGTTGTCGCGGAAGTACTCGCCCATGGCGCAGCCGGTGTAGGGCGCCAGGAACTGCAGCGGGGCGGGGTCGGAGGCGGTGGCGGCGACCACGATGGAGTACTCCATCGCGCCCTGCTCCTCCAGCGTGCGGACCAGCTGGGCCACGGTGGAGCGCTTCTGCCCGACCGCGACGTAGATGCAGTAGAGCTTCTTGCTCTCGTCGTCGCCGGCGTTGATCGGCTTCTGGTTGATGATGGTGTCCAGCAGCACGGCGGACTTGCCGGTCTGGCGGTCGCCGATCACCAGCTCGCGCTGGCCGCGCCCAATCGGCACCAGGCTGTCGATCGCCTTGATGCCCGTCTGCATCGGCTCGTGCACCGACTTGCGCGGGATGATGCCGGGCGCCTTCACCTCGGCCAGCCGGCGCTCGGTGAACATGATCGGGCCCTTGCCGTCGATCGGGTTGCCCAGGCCGTCGACCACGCGGCCGAGCAGGCCCTTGCCGACGGGCACGTCCACGATGGTGCCGGTGCGGGCGACGGTGTCGCCCTCGCGGATGGCGCGGTCGTCGCCGAAGATCACGACGCCGACGTTATCCGCCTCGAGGTTCAGGGCCATGCCCTTCACGCCGGCGTTCGGGAACTCGACCATCTCGCCGGCCATGACGTTCTGCAGGCCGTAGCAGCGCGCGATGCCGTCACCGACGGTCAGGACGGAGCCGACCTCGGCCACGTTCGCCTCGGCGTCGAAGCCGGCGATCTGCTGCTTGAGGATCTCGGAGATCTCGGCGGGACGGATGTCCATAGTCAGGCGGCCCCCTTCATGGCGTAGCTCAGGCGCTGCAGCCTGGACTTGATGGATGTGTCGTAGAGGCGGGAGCCGATCTTCAGGACCAGCCCGCCCAGGATGGACGGATCGAGGTGCTCGACCAGGCGGACGTTGGAGTGCCCGGCCTCGGTCAGGCGCGCGGCGATCTGGTTGCGCTGCGTGTCCGTGAGCGGATGGGCCGTGGTCACCTCCGCGGTCTCCTGGCCGCGCTGCTCGGCGAGCAGGGTGCCGAAGGCCCGGGCCACGGCGGGCAGGGCGGAAAGGCGGCGGTTGTTCACCAGCACGCCGACCAGGTTCCGGACGTCCCCGCCGATCCCCGCCCGCTCGAGGACGGCGAAGGCGCCCTTGCGCTGCGCCGCCGAGTCCAGGCGCGGGTCGGAGACGAAGGCGCGGAAGGGGGCGTCGTCGCGCCACAGCGCCAGGAGGTTGTCCACATCGGTGGCGACCTGGTCCACCGTCCGGCGCTCCCGCGCCAGGTCGAGCAGGGCGCGCGCATAGCGCTGGGCGAGTCCGCCGGCGGGCCCGGCGGTCTGGGCCGCGCTGGGCGCGTCGGGCGAGACGGTCGTCGCTTCGGAGGCCACGTAGGTTCCCGTACCGTTGTGCTGGGCCGCGGCATGCGGCCGGGCGCGCGGCGGAGGAACCCCGCTGCGGCGCGGGCGCCTTAGCATGCGGCCCCGGCGTGCGGCAACCGGGCGGGTTACGCTTCCGTCACCGCCGGGGCCGGAATCCTGCGCCGATCCGGTGCGAAACCGGTGCTGGCCGGCTTGACGGCGGGCCGGGCGCGCGCGACCCGGGGGCGGCCATGCCCCATCCGCAGCACATCCTGACCCTGTCCTGTCCCAACCGCCCCGGCATCGTCGCGGCGGTGGCCACCGGCATCTTCGAATCCGGCGGCAACATCCTGGAGGCGCAGCAGTTCGACGACACGGAGACCGGCCGCTTCTTCATGCGGGTGGTGCTGGACCATCCGGGGGAGGGGGAGCCGGACACGGCCGGGCTGCGGCAGCGGCTGGAGGTGCTGGCGGGCCGCTTCGGCATGGCCTGGACGCTGCGCGACCGGCGGCAGCGGCACCGGGTGATGCTGCTGGCCTCGAAGTTCGACCATTGCCTGGCCGACCTGCTCTACCGCTGGCGGCTGGGCGAGCTGGACATGGAGCCGACCGCCATCGTCTCCAACCATCCGCGCGAGGCCTATGCCCATCTCGACCTCGACGGCATCCCCTTCCACCACCTGCCCGTCACGCGCGAGACCAAGATGGAGCAGGAGGCCCGGATCTGGGCCCTGGTGCAGGAGACACAGTCGGAGCTGGTGGTGCTCGCCCGCTACATGCAGATTCTGTCGGACGGGCTGGCGGCCAAGCTGGCCGGGCGCTGCATCAACATTCACCACTCCTTCCTGCCCGGCTTCAAGGGCGCCCGCCCCTACCACCAGGCGCACGCGCGCGGGGTGAAGCTGATCGGCGCCACCGCCCACTACGTGACGGCCGACCTCGACGAGGGCCCGATCATCGAGCAGGACGTGGAGCGGGTGAGCCACCAGGACACTCCGGACGAGCTGATCCGCCAGGGCCGCGACATCGAGCGCCGGGTCCTGGCCCGGGCCGTGCGCTGGCACATCGAGCAGCGGGTGATCCTGAACGGCCGCAAGACCGTCGTCTTCCGGAGCTGAGGCCG
This sequence comes from Roseomonas sp. OT10, assembly GCF_020991085.1. NCBI lineage: Bacteria > Pseudomonadati > Pseudomonadota > Alphaproteobacteria > Acetobacterales > Roseomonadaceae > Roseomonas > Roseomonas cutis. The sequence goes on along the minus strand of NZ_CP087719.1, from coordinate 2,870,164 downwards.
CGTCCCGGGCGACCGCCGCTTCTTGTTGTGGCGGCCCCTGGAACCCCTGGCGGGCTGCCGCGCTCTCGAGGCAGGCTCCGGACGGGGCAGCGCAGCCAGGGAGATCCCGATGAGCGGAACGCGCAAGAAGGACGAGGCCCGGATCGACGAGACGGTGGAGGAATCCTTCCCCGCCTCCGACCCGCCGGCGAATACGGGCATCACCGGCCCGGTCGCCGAGCCGGTGGAGGGGACGGACCCCGAGGCTCCCGACCAGGACGGGGACCTGCCGGAGGACCACAAGGCCCTGCTGGAGGAAATCCCCCCGGAGGAGATGGCGGAGACCCCGCACGAATGGGTGCGGGACTGGCGGGGCGAATTTCCGCTGCGCGGCGGCTGAGCCCCGCCGGCCGGGTCACAGGAAGCTGACTGGGTCCACGTCCACCTGGACCCGGACGGCGGACGGAACCTCCACCCGCCCCAGCCAGTCCCACAGCAGCGGCTGCACCGCCACGTCGCGCCGGGCCTTGAGCAGCAGCCGGCGGCGGTGCCGGCCCCGCAGCATGGAGAGGGGGGCCGGGGCAGGGCCCAGCACCTGCACGCCGTCCCCGCCCGGCGCGGCAAGGCCGAGGTCGCGGGCCACGCGGTCGGCGGCGCGCTCGTCCTCCGAACTCACGATCAGCGCGGCGAGGCGGCCGAAGGGCGGCCAGCCATCGGGGCGGCGGGAGGCGGCCTCCTCGGCCATGAAGCTGTCCAGGTCGCCGGAGATGAGGGCCTGCATCACCAGATGCTCCGGCACCCAGGATTGCAGCAGCACCTTGCCGGGGCTCTCGGCGCGGCCGGCGCGGCCGGCGACCTGGTGGAGAAGCTGAACGGTCCGCTCCGCCGCGCGCAGGTCGCCGCCGGCGAGGCCGAGATCGGCATCCACCACGCCGACCAGGGTCAGATGCGGGAAGTGCCAGCCCTTGGCGACGATCTGGGTGCCGATGATGAGGTCCACCTCGCGCTCGGCGATCTGCCGCGCCGCCTCCATCGCGGCCGCCGGGCCGGGGATGGTGTCGGAGGCCATGACCAGCCGCCGCGCCTCGGGGAAGAGCTGCGCCGCCTCCTCCTGCACCCGCTCCACCCCCGGGCCGATCGCGGTCAGGCTGCCTTCCGCGCCGCATTCCGGGCAGAACTGGGGGATCGGCTCGACATGGCCGCAATGGTGGCATTGCAGCCGGCGCTGGGCGCGGTGCTCCACCAGCCAGGCGGTGCAGTTGGGGCAGCGGATGCGGTGGCCGCAGGCGCGGCACAGCGTCATGGGCGCATAGCCGCGGCGGTTCAGGAACAGCATCGCCTGCTCGCCCTTCGCCAGCGTCTCCTGCACGGCGGCGACCAGGGGGGGCGAGAGGAAGCGGCCGCGCTCGGGCGGGACCTTGCGGAGATCGAGCACGCCGACCTCCGGCAGCCCGGCGGCGCCGTGGCGGCGGGGCAGGCGCAGCGCGGTGTAGCGTCCCGCCTCCGCATTGGTCAGCGTCTCCAGCGACGGGGTCGCGGAGACCAGCACGCAGGCGGCGTCGTTCAGCCGGGCGCGCACCACCGCCATGTCGCGCGCGTGGTAGATCACGCCCTCCTCCTGCTTGAAGGCGGTCTCGTGCTCCTCGTCCACGACGATCAGGCCGAGATCGGGGAAGGGCAGGAACAAGGCGGAGCGGGCGCCGACGAGGACCTTCACCTCCCCCTCCGCCACCGCGCGCCAGGTGTTGCGCCGCCGCTTGCCGCCCAGCTCCGAATGCCACAGCGCGGGCGGGCAGCCGAAGCGCGCCTGGAACCGCTCCAGCCACTGCGCGGAGAGCGCGATCTCCGGCAGCAGCACCAGCGCCTGCCGCCCCTGGCGCAGGCACTCCGCCACCGCGTCGAGGTACACCTCCGTCTTGCCGGAGCCGGTAACGCCCGCCAGCAGCGTCACCCCGAAGCGCCGGCGGTCCACCAGCGCGCGCAGGGACGCCACCGATTCCGCCTGTTCCGGCATCAGCTCCGGGCCGGGATGCTCCGGGTCGGGCGCGGGGAAGGCGGGTGGCCGGGGCAGCAGGGCGGGCTCGACCAGCCCCGCCTCGGCCATGCCGCGCAGCACGCCGGGCGAGGCGCCGGATTCGTCGGCGATCTCCGACCCCGCCCGCGCCTCGCCGGGCAGCAGAACGTCCAGGATGCGCCGCCGTCCCTCGGTCAGCCGGTAGCCGGGGGCGCCGCGTTTCGCCGCCTCGCCGGAGGGCGAAAGGCGCCAGCCTGCCTGCTGCCCCGGCGGCTCCAGCGCGGAGGGCACGCTCATCGCCATGCGCAGCACCGCGCCCTGGGGCGCGAGCGTGTAGGCGGCCACCCAGTCCACGAAGCGGCGCAGGCTGTCCGTCATCGGCGGCACGATCAGCGTGCCGATGACGTCCTTGATCCGCGCTTCCGACAGGGTCGGGTCCGGCGCGCCGTCCCAGACGACGCCGCACAGGTCGCGCCCGCCCAGCGGCACCTCGACGAAGGTGCCGGGCGGGGGAACGGCCATGCCCTCGGGCACGCGATAGTCATAGGGTCCCGCCAGGGGCAGTGGCAGCAGAACCTTGACGCGGGGCCGGACGGGGCCCACGGGCTTCTTGCGCGGGGTCGCCATGGGCTATGCCACCGCCGCGCACACGGGAGTCCGCCGCATGAAGTTCTTCGTCGACACCGCCGAGGTGTCCGAGATCCGCGCCCTGGCCGAGTCCGGCCTGCTCGACGGCGTCACCACCAACCCTTCCCTGATCGCCAAGTCCGGCCGCCCCATGGCCGAGGTGATCGCCGAGATCTGCGAGATCACCCCGGGCCCCGTCTCCGCCGAGGTCACGGCCACGGATTACGACGGGATGATGCGGGAGGGCGAGTTCCTGCGCCGCATCGCCCCCAACGTCGCCGTGAAGGTGCCGCTGACCGAGGCGGGGCTGCGCGCGTGCAAACATATGGTGAACGACGGGGCCATGGTCAACGTGACCCTGTGCTTCACCCCGGTCCAGGCGCTGCTGGCGGCGAAGGCCGGCGCCACCTTCGTCTCGCCCTTCGTCGGCCGGCTGGACGACATCGGCCAGGACGGCATGGGGCTGATCGCCGACATCATGACGATCTACCGCCAGTACCCGCAGTTGAAGACGGAGGTGCTGGTGGCCTCGATCCGGCACACCGTCCACCTGCTCCAGGCGGCGAAGCTGGGCGCGCATGTCGCGACCCTGCCGCCCAACGTCATCCGCGGGCTGATCAAGCACCCGCTGACCGACAAGGGTCTGGAAGCCTTCCTGGCGGATTGGAAGAAGACGGGACAGACGATCGGGTAGCGGCGGCCTGCCGGGGCGCAGCGGGCCCGCCTCCCGCGGAATGGTAGGATGGCGGTCCGGCCCCCGGGCATCCGGGTCGGCCATCGCCTGTCTGTCGCCTACCGCCCTGCCGCCCGATCCGCGGGTGGGGCCGACACCTGACGACGATGGGAAGGCTCGCTCTCGGGGGCAGCCTTCCCCGCCAAGGACCTAGGGCAGTTCGGGCGCGACGGTGAGGCGGCTCCGGAACCGGCCCGGCAATGCGCGCAGCCAGGCCGTCAGCGGGCGCTCGAACAGCCCGTAGCAGGCAATGCCGACCAACGAGCCCAGCAGCATGCAGGCACCGGCGAAGGCCACCGGCGGCAGGAACGACAGCACCTTCCAGGCCGCGGCCACGAGCAGCGTGTGGGTGAGGTACAGCGAGTAGGAGGCGTCGCCGATCCGGTGCAGCAGGGGCAGCCGCGCGATGCCGCCCTGCGCCTCCAGGCAGACGACGCCGCCGAGCAGCAGGGCGGAAGGCACGCCCCAGAGCACGACGCGCCAGGCCTCGCTGTAGAACCCGGTGGCGCCGAGCGCCGCGAAGCAGCCCAGGCTCATCGCGATCAGCAGCCAGCCCATCCGCCTGCCGGGCAGGGTCCTGCTGGTCCAGAAATGGCCGATCCAGATGCCGGCGACGAACTCGAGCAGAAGGGGATGGGTGTAGGTGAAGGGGATCGGGTGGGTTGGCCGGACGATGAGGCCCAGCATCACGAGCCCCACCATCGCTGCCGTCGTCACCGCCAGGCGGTAGGCGCGCGGGAAGGTCAGCGCGGCCGCGAAGACCAGATAGAAGAACATCTCGTAGTTCAGCGTCCAGCCGGGGACCAGGATCGGCCAGACGTTCCCCTGGGGATCGGCATGGGGGATGAAGGCGAGGGAGGACAGGAGGCGGCCGAGGTCCGGCTTCAGGGCCGGCACCAGGGACGGGAACACGATCGACAGGAAAACGAGCAGCACGGTGATGGCCCAGTAGGGCGGGGCCACCCTGACGAGGCGGTTCCAGAGGAAGGAGCCGGGCGAGGGGGAGCGGCGCGTGGCGACCGCGTACATGATGAAGCCTGATATCACGAAGAACAGGTCGACGCCCGCGGCACCGACGAGGAAGCCACCGCCTGCTTCCGCCAGGGCGTGGTAGGCGACGACGGCAAGAGCCGCGAAGGCCCGCAGGTATTGGATTCCAGCCAGGTTGTTTTGCACGCAATCATCCCATGTCTGCCGGTATAAGCGGCGACCAGGACGCTTTCCTGTCCCTCTGATCCACCTGTGATTGTATTATTTGCAATCAGAACAATTTGTTATATCGTCGTTCTGTATGGCGGACCGGATCAAGGGACCGAGTAAGCCGTTCCCAATCCAGGGTTGGAAATAACATCGGCGTGATCAACTGGGGGCGGTGTCACCGTCCTCCCGGACGAGCGGCAGCGCGCGCTGGCCTCGGCCGCCCGTCACCACGTCCCGGCTCTGCGCGCGTGGGCTACACGCCCGCCGGCGGCAGTCAGCCCTGGCGGGGGCCCGCCAGGGCCGGCCGGACCGCGCCGACCGGGCGGGACACGGCACGGCGGCCGGGCCGCAGCCCGGCCCAGATCGGCGCCAGTCGCTGGGACTGCGTCGCGTAGATCCAGGTCATCGCGAAGATCTGCTGCGTGAACTGGAAGACGTAGTTGAACTCCACCTCGCTGATCGTGCGGGCGTAGAGGAAGACGAGGAAGCCTACGAAGAAGATGCTGTCGCCGCCGGGATGGCGTATCGCCCGCACCAGCACGGCCACGGCCGTCAGCACCAGCACGACGATCATGCAGCCCAGGCCCAGCAGCCCGAGGTCGATGGCCGTCTGGTAGTAGAGATTGTGGAAGTGGAAGCCCATCCGCGCCGCGACGTGGGAGTAGCGCCAGAGACCCTCTGCCTCCACGTAGTCCTGCACCCAGAAGGCGTAGTAGCCGTATCCGAGGAGCGGCCGCTCCTGGATGAGCTCGGTCGCCCTGGCCCAGAGATAGCCGCGGCCGGTCAGGTTCTCGCTCTTGCCGACCATCTCGAGGAGGACGGCCTTCTCCTGCGCGATCACGGTGCCCACGATGGCGCCGACCAGCAGCGTGATCGTGATGAAGAGCATGACGTAGGAGGCACGGAACCTGTCGGGCACGAGGCGGATCGTGGTGAAGGCCAGCATCACCATCGTCGCGCCGGCGCAGGCCGCCAGGGCGCCGACGGAGTTGCCCTGGATGAGCAGCGCCGGGGAGGCCGCGATGCCGATCGGCGCCAGGAGCCGGAAGATCCACGGCTGCTTGCCGTCCACCAGCACGGCGACGGAGGTGATCATCAGCAGGCCGGCATAGTAGGACAGGGAGTTCTTCGATCCGTAGATGCCGATCAGCCCGTCGCGGGTGGTTCCGTCGACCAGGCTGGCGATGCCGCCGATCAGGCAGACAAGCTGCAGGATGGCGATGATGTTCCGCGCCGGCAGCTGCCGGGCCATCATCATGGTGGTCAGGACGGTGAAGAACATCTCCACCCCCATCTTCGCCGAGATGAGGGGTTCGCGGGACCACAGGAAGGACAGGAAGCCCAGCACCGGCATCAGCCAGGGCAGCCAGGACATGGTGGCGGCCTCGAGCATGGTCCGCGGCCAGGCCACGAAGGCGCCGGCCCAGACCAGGACGAACAGGCCCGGGCTCACGATGGGATTCTGGAAGGCCCAGCCCAGCATGTCGGTGGACATCGCCCCGGCCAGGGCGATCCACCAGATCGGCCGGGTCCAGGGCGCGGGGGGCTCCGGCAGCCCCGTGCCGGGGGAGGGGTGGCTCGACAGGCCGGCGGGCGGGACGGGTGGCGGCGCCCGGAAGGCGGCCTGCATGCGGTTCACGGTCTCGTCGGGTCCGTCGCCAGGGGTAGGGACATCGGGTGCTCGCGGGCCGGGTGGCGGGAAGCCAGCGGTAAGTCCCCGCCTTCCTAGCCCATACGGCTTCCCGACCAGAAGCGTTTTCGGCCCCGGTCTGCTGCACTGCACCATCAGGGCTGATGCGCCCCTGGGTCCGGGCCCTGGCCGCCATGCCCCGCGCGGTGCAGGATGGGCCGGCATGGATGCCCTCCCGCGCCCCCGCCCGCTGCCCGAGGACCCTGACGAGGCGCGAGCGGCGGCCGAGATCGCCGCCTGGCTCGCCGCCCATCCCCGCTTCCTGGCGGAGAACCCGTCCCTTTATCGCGCACAGGAACCGCCGCGCCGGGTGCATGGCGAGAGGCTGGCCGACCACATGGCGGCGATGCTGGCGGCTGAGCGCACCGCCGCGGCCGAGGCGGCGCACCGGGTCCGCCGGGCCGCCCAGCTCGCGACGCGGGTTCAGCGGGCGGTGCTGGCGCTTCTGGCCGCGGCCGATCCGCAGGAGGCGATCACCCAGGAATGGCCGGCGCTGCTGGCGCTGGAGACCGTGGTGCTGGCGCGGGAAGGTCCGCCGGCGCCGCGCTGGCGGGCCCTGCCGGCCGGCGCGGTGGCACGGCTGCTGCCCCCCGGGCGGGACTGGCGCCTGCGCGATGCCCCGGGGGCCGGGGACGCCGCGCCCCTGCATGGGGAGGCCGCGGCGCTGATCGCGCGCGATGCCCTCCTGCGCCTCCCCTCCCGAGGCGGTGGTGCCCGGCTGCTGGTGCTGGGGGCCCGCGACCCGGGACGGCTGCCGCTGCGCGGGGGCGGGGCGGGGCTGCTCTTCCTGGCCCAGGCGGCCGCGGCGGCGCTGGCGCGGCCATGACCGGGGCGCCCGCCGATGCCGCGGCCGCCCGCCTGGCCTACCTCGACTGGCTGTCGCAGGAGCGCCGTGCCAGCCCGCATACCCTGGCCGCCTATGGCCGGGACCTCGCCGACCTGCTGGGCTTCCTGGCGCAGCACCTCGGCGGCGAGCCGGACCTGGCCGCGCTGTCGGCGCTGCGTCCCGCGGACCTGCGCGCCTTCCTGGCGCACCGCGCCGCGGCCGGGGCGGGCAATGCCACCCGCGCCCGGCAGCTTGCGGCGGTGCGTGGCTTCCTGCGCTGGCTGGCAAGGCGGCACGCCGTCTCCGCGGCCGCGTTGTCGGGGGTGCGTGGCCCCCGGCTGCGGCCGCCGGTGCCGCGTGCCCTGACCGAGCGCCAGGCCCGGCAGGTGGCGGGCGAGGTCGGCGACATCCAGGACGATCCGGCCCTGGCTGCCCGCGACGTGGCGCTCTTCACCCTGCTCTACGGCGCCGGGCTGCGCATCAGCGAGGCGCTATCGCTGGACATCCGCGACGCGCCCCGGGCCGGGGCGGCGCTGCGCATCCGCGGCAAGGGCGACAAGGAGCGGCTGGTCCCGGTGCTGCCCGCCGTGGAGCAGGCGGTGGCCGCCTATCTGCGGCACCGGGCGGGGGCGCCACCGGAGGCGCCGCTCTTCCTGGGGGCGCGGGGCGAGCGGCTGAACGATGCCGTGGCACGCCGCAGCCTGCAGACCTTCCGCCGCCTCGCCGGCCTGCCGGAACAGGCCACGCCGCACGCGCTGCGGCATTCCTTCGCCACCCACCTGCTGGGCGGCGGCGCCGACCTGCGCGTCATCCAGGAACTGCTGGGCCATGCCAGCCTCTCCACCACCCAGCGCTATGCGGCGGTGGATTCGGCGGCGCTGCTGGACACCTGGCGCCGGGCGCATCCCCGGGCGGAGGGCGGATAGGGCGCAATCAGCCCCCCGCGGGCAGGCGCACCGCCGGGGGTTCCAGGTACATCGGCTCGGCCGGGCGGTCGGGCAGGCCGGCGGCGCGGCGGGCGGCGGCCACGGCGGCGACCTGCGCCGCATCCGGCCGGCGCGGATCGGCCAGCCGGGCGACGAAGCCCCGCGCCAGCAGGCGGGCTGCGGCCTGGGGCGCGGCATCGCCGACGAGGGTGACGGGGCCGGGCGGGGCGGGCAGGTCCGCCTCGGCGAAGACGGCGGGGGGGATGGCCTCGCCCAGCCGTTCCAGCGCGATGCGGCCGCGCTTGGTGTCCACCGCGCACCACACGCGCTCCGGCGCGTCGGCCAGGGTGGCCGCCAGCGCCTCGCCCACCGTCACGCCCAGGCACGGCACGCCCCAGCCCAGCGCCAGGCCGCGCGCCAGTGCCAGCGCCGCGCGCAGCCCGGTGAAGCCGCCGGGGCCGAGGGTGACGGCCACCGCCTCCGGCGCGCCGGGTGCCTCGGCCAGCACCTCGCGTGCCAGGGCCGGCAGCGTCGCGGCATGGCCGAAGGCGCCGTCCCGCGCCGCCTGGGCCAGCACCGCGCCGTCCTCCCACACCGCGGCCGAGCAGCGGGCCAGGGCGCCGTCGAGGGCCAGCAGCCTCATGCGCCGGCCTCCCCCCGCAACCCGCGGAAGAAGCCGCGCAGCACCTCGGCGCATTCCGCCTCGCGCAGCCCGCCCACCACCTCCGGGACGTGGTGGCAGGAGGCGGCGGTGAAGATGCGCGCCCCGTGCTCCACCCCGCCGCCCTTGGGGTCGTAGGCCCCGAAGGCGACCCGGCGGACCCGGAAGAAGGCGGCGGCCTGGGCGCACATGGGGCAGGGCTCCAGCGTCACGGTCAGGGTGCAGTCGGGCAGCAGCTTGTCCCCCCGCGCCGCGGCGGCGGCGCGCAGCGCCAGGACCTCCGCATGGGCGGAGGGGTCGCGGCGCGCCTCCACCTCGTTGCCGGCGCGGGCGAGCACCCGGCCGGCCGCATCCGTCACCACCGCGCCCACCGGCACCTCGCCCCGCGCGGCGGCGGCGCGCGCCTCCTCCAGGGCCAGGGCGATGGAGGCCGGTTCTCGGGTGCTGGTCCGTGCGATGCCCGCAGGCGGGCCGCCCGGGGCGGGAGTGGGGGCGGCGGCCCGGCCCGGCATCAGCCGGCCTTCGCGCCCCGCACCGCCTCCTGCGCCTCGATCGCGGCCAGCAGCAGGCAGAGGGCGATGCCCTCCGAGGCCGCCGTCACGTCCGACAGGCTGGGGAAGGTGGGGGCGAGGCGCAGGTTGCTGTCCTGCGGGTCCTTCCCGTAGGGCCAGGTGGAGCCGGCCGGCGTCAGGGCCAGCCCGGCCTCCTTCGCCAGCGCCACGACGCGGCCGGCGGTGCCGGGCCAGGCATCGACGCTGATGAAGTAGCCGCCCTCGGGCTTCGTCCAGCGCGCCACGCCCAGCCCGCCGAGGCGCGATTCCAGCGCCGCCTGCACCGCCGCGAACTTCGGCACGATCAGCGCGCGGTGCCGCGCCATGTGCGCATGCACCCCCTCCAGGTCGCGCAGGAAGCGCAGGTGGCGGAGCTGGTTCAGCTTGTCCGGCCCGATGGTGCGCACGCTAGCCGCGGCGAGGTACCAGGCGACGTTGGCCGGCGAGGCGGCCAGCGCCGCGATGCCCGCCCCGGCCAGCGTCACCTTGGAGGTGGAGGCGAAGACGACCGGCCGGTCCGGGTTGCCGGCCGCCGCCGCCAGCTCCAGCACGTTCGCCAGCCCGTGCCGCGCCTCCGTCAGGTGGTGGACGGCATAGGCGTCGTCCCAGAACAGCCGGAAGTCGGGGGCGGCGGTCTTCATCGCGGCGAGGCGGCGCACCGTCTCCTCGGACCAGATCTCGCCGCTCGGGTTGCCGTAGCGGGGCACGCACCACATGCCCTTCACGGTCGCGTCCTCCGCCACCAGCGCCTCGACCTGGTCCATGTCGGGGCCCTGGCCGGTCAGCGGCACCGGCACCATGCGGATGCCGTACTCCTCGCAGATCACGAAGTGCCGGTCATAGCCGGGGACGGGACAGAGGAAGGTCACCACCTCCTCCTTCCCCCAGGGCGCCGCCCCGCCCGGCACGCCCTTGCGCGAGGCCAGCGCCACCACGTCGTGCATCAGCGCGAGCGAGGAGTTGTCGCCGATCACCACCTGCGCCGCCGGCGCCCCCAGGATCGCGCCGTAGAAGGCCCGCATCTCCGGCAGGCCGTTCAGCCCTCCGTAGTTGCGCGCGTCCGTGCCGTCCTCGGCTGTGACGTCGCCATTGCCCGGCAGGGTGAGCATCGCCTCGCTCAGCGAGAGCTGCTCCGGCGCCGGCTTGCCCCGCGTCATGTCCAGCTTCAGCCCGCGCCCCCGGAAGGCGTCGTAGTCGGCGCGGGTGCGCGCGGCGAGCGCGGCGAACTCCGCGTCGGACAGGTCGGCGATCGAGGGCGAGGAGGCGGTCATGGGTGCGGCGTTCCCGAGCAGGTCGCGCGCGGTCCTACAGGCGGGCAGGGGGCGGGGGGAAGAGGGGATGAACGCGCCGTCCGCAGGGCTCCTGCGGCCGGTCGCCATGGCTCCGGCGAGGCTTCCTGGCGGGGCGCCCGCTCCCCGGGGGAGGCGCCACCTCCCCCGATGCCCCCTCCGCCGGGGGCGAGCCGGCCCCCGGACCCCGGCGGACGTCTGGCTCTCCGTGGCCAGGGGTTTGGCCTTCGGGCTTAACCTGGAGAACGCGTGGTCAGGCGAGGCGCAGGGAAAGCAGAAGAATGCGGCAGCGAGGGCGATGGCCGAACCCGCCGGAGGTCCATGACCTCCGGCGACGTGACCCCGTATCCGGCTGTCCCGCGGTAGCCCCACCGGGTCCAGGGCACGCAGTGTCCTGGCGGATGGGGGGTATCGGGGGGAAGGCGGAGCCTTCCCTCCGGGGGCGAAGGGCGCAACGCCTCGCCCCCCGCGTGGGCGCCGTCCGCGGGGAGGGGACCTCAGTACCCGACAGTGAAGCGCTGGCGGATGTGGGCGGGGCGCTCCAGCTCGTCCACCAGGGCGATGGCGTAGTCCTCGAAGGAGATGCTGGAGCCCTGCTCGTTCGTCAGCAGCGCGTCCCCGCCGAGGCGGAAGCGGCCCGTCCGCTCGCCCGGCACGAACATCGCGGAGGGGGAGAGGAAGGTCCAGTCGAGATCGTCCACGCCCCGCAGCCGGTCGAGGAACTGCGCCCCGCCGGTGGCCTCGGCCTTGTAGGCGGCGGGGAAGTCCGGCTGGTCCAGCAGCCGCTGGCCGGGCGCGACCTCCAGGCTGCCGGCGCCGCCGACGACGAGGTAGCGCCGCACCCCCGCCTCCCGCACCGCCGCGATCAGCGTCTCCGGGTCGCTGGCGGTGAAGTGGACGGCGCTGATCACCGCGTCGTGGCCGCGCAGCAGGGCAGCGAGCCCGGCCCGGTCGTGGGCGTCGCCCTTCACCGCGGTGACGCCGGGCAGGGCCGCGACCTTCTCCGGGTGGCGGACGATGGCGGTGACCTGGTGGCCGCGGTCCGACAGCTCCCGCAGGATCCGGGTTCCCGCATTTCCCGAGGCACCGATGAGGGCGACCTTGGCCATGGCGTGCATCCTTCGCTTGGTCTGGGCGTGGTCTGGATTCGTGATAAGGTCCGGAAAGTGGACCGTGGGCCGGAAGGTATGGGCCCCGACAGAGGGCCACAAGACGTCATCGCGGCGTGACCGGGTCAGGCCCATGTGACCATGGGGGGAGAGTGCATGACCGAACCGGAGCCACCGCCCGGACAGCCCTGCCCGATCCGGGACGTGCTGGACCGGATCGGCGACCAGTGGAGCCTGCTGGTGCTGCACGAGCTGGAGGGCGGCACGCGCCGCTTCAACGAGTTGCTGCGCGGGATCGGCGACATCTCGAAGCAGATGCTGTCGCGCACTCTGCGCCGGCTGGAGCAGGACGGCTTCGTCCGCCGCACCGTCTTCGCGGAGGTGCCGCCGCGCGTGGACTACGCGCTGACGGAGCTGGGCCGCTCCTTCCTCGACCCGATGCGGGGGCTGGTGCGATGGGCCGACACGCATCACCGCCGGATCGTCGCGGCAAGGCGGGCCTACGAGGCCCAGGGTGACATCCGGGGTGACATCCGGGACGGCGCCTGACCCGCGCGGTGCGCGGCGGTGCTTGCTTGGGCCGCGTGGGCGTGACGATCTGCTATGCCACATAAGCAACGACGCCCATCGCAGGCGCCGGTTCCGCAAGGAGAGGTTCCTCCCATGCTGCGACGCGGCCGGAGAGCGGCGTCCGCGTCAGCCACCCGCCGGCGGGCCCTGTGTCCCGCTTGCCCGCCGCCCATCACCCGCCTACCAAACCAGGATGACCTCGCCCCCTTCTGATCGGCCCCCCCTGATCGGCCTGACCCTGGATGCGGAGGAGGCCGGCGGCTGGTCGAAGCTGCCCTGGTACGCCATCCGCCAGAACTACCTCTCGGCCATCGCGGCGGCCGGCGGGCTGCCCATCGCCCTGCCGCACCTTCCCGAACTGGCGGACGCCTACCTCGACCGGCTCGACGGGCTCGTGGTCACGGGCGGCGCCTTCGACGTGGACCCGGCGCTCTACGGCGCGGCGGAGCGGCATGCGACGGTGACGCTGAAGGAGACCCGGACGGCGTTCGAACTGGCGGTCCTGCGCGGCGCGCTCGCGCGCGACATCCCCGTGCTGGGCATCTGCGGCGGCGAGCAGCTTCTTGCCGTGGCGCTCGGCGGCACGCTGATCCAGCACATCCCGGACAGCATTCCCGACGCGCTGGCGCACGAGCAGCCCAATCCCCGCACGGAGCCGGGCCACGAAGTGCGCGTGGAGCCGGGCACGCTGCTCGCCCGCGTGACCGGGGGGGCCGCGACGCTGTCGGTGAACAGCGCGCACCACCAGGCGGTGGCCCGGCCGGGGCGCGGCGCGATCGTCTCCGGCACCGCGCCGGACGGGGTGGTGGAGGCGATCGAGCACCCCGGCTACCGCTTCTGCCTGGGTGTGCAGTGGCATCCGGAATACGGGGTGGACCCGCGCGACGGCGACATCCTCGCCGCCTTCGTCGCTGCCTGCCGCGCCTCCATGCCTGGCGCCACGGCCGCGGGCGTGGCGAAGCGGGGCGAGGCGGTGCCGGCATGAGCGACCCGGCCGATCCCGCCAAGCCCCGCCGTCGGCGCCCGAAGGCGGGGGCGGAGGCCCTCGCCACGGCACAGGCCCCGGTGGATTCGCCGCGCGGCGCCGAGCCCCCCGCCCCGCCGCCACAGGAGGCCGCGAGCCTCGCCGCCGCGCAGACGGCGGTAGAGCATCTCGATCCGCCGCGCCCCGCCGCGAAGCCGCGTGCGCCGCGACGCCCCGCCCCTGCCATGCCCCGGACCGAGGAGGCCGCCAGCCTCGCCGCCGCGCAGACCGTGTCCGACGTCCCCCTGGGCGATGGCCCCGGCGAACCGGCCGGCGAGGAGGAGGCGGAGGACCCCGCGCGCGGCGAGCGCATCGCCCGCTTCCTGGCCCGCGCCGGCATCGCCAGCCGCCGCGCCGCCGAGGCGCTGATCGCCGAGGGAAGGGTGAAGATGGCGGGCCGGGTCGTCGCCACCCCCGCCACCTTCCTCCAGCCGGGCGACGCGGTGACGGTGGACGGCCGGCCGGTCGCCGCGCCGGAGCGCACCCGGCTGTTCCGCCACCACAAGCCGGACGGCCTCGTCACCACGCACAAGGACCCGCAGGGCCGGCCGACGGTCTTCGAGCGCCTGCCCCCCGGCCTGCCGCGGCTGATCTCGGTCGGGCGGCTGGACCTGACCAGCGAGGGGCTGCTGCTGCTGACCAATGACGGTGCGCTGGCGCGGAAGCTGGAGCTGCCCGCCAACGGCTGGATCCGCCGCTACCGCGCCCGCGTCCATGGCCGGGTGGACGAGGCGGCGCTGGCGAAGCTCGCGCGCGGCGTCACGGTGGAGGGCGTGGCCTATGGCCCGATCCAGGCCGGGCTGGATTCCCGCCAGGGCACCAATGCCTGGCTGACGGTGGCGCTGCACGAGGGCAAGAACCGCGAGGTCCGCCGCGTGCTGGCCCATCTCGGCCTTCAGGTGACGCGGCTGATCCGCACGGCCTATGGCCCCTTCCAACTCGGCAACCTGCCCAAGGGCGCGGTGGAGGAGGTCAACGCCAAGGTCATGCGCGACCAGCTCGGCCTCGACGCCCCGCCCCGCGTGGTGCGCGGCCGCGACCGGACGGCCGGGGAGGAGGAGCCCGCCGGGCCCGCGGAGAAGCGCGCCCGCCCGCCGCGCGCCCGCTCGGCGGGCGATCCCTACCGCACCCCCTGGGGGGCCAAGCGGAAGATGAAGGAGTGAGCGCCATGGCCGGCGGCTACGTCATCCTTGCCCTGTGGCAGGCCAGGCCCGGCGAGGCGGAGGCCGTCGCCTCCCTCCTCGCGCGCGTGGCCGAGGCGGTGCGGCGGGACGAGCCCGGCTGCCGCCAGTACGTCGCGCACCGCGACGCGGCGGACGACCACCGCTTCGTCATCTACGAGGTCTATGACGACGAGGCGGCCTTCCTCGCCCACCAGCAGGCGCCGCATTTCCGCGCGCTGGTGCTGGGCGACGCGCTGGACCGCCTCGCGTCGCGGGAGCGCCGGGTCCTGCAGCCGATCCCGGCGTGAGGATCATCGCCGGGCGCTGGCGCGGCCGCGCCCTGCAGGCACCGCCCGGCCCCTCCACCCGCCCCACCGCGGAGCGCGTGCGCCAAGCACTGTTCGACATGCTCTGGCACGCGCCCTGGGGCGGGCGCGATCTGGTGGAGGGCGCCGTGGTGCTGGACGCCTTCGCCGGCACGGGCGCCTTCGGGCTGGAGGCGCTCTCCCGCGGCGCCGCCCGCGCCACCTTCCTGGAGAACGACCGCGCAGCCCTGGCCGCGCTGCGCGCCAACCTCGCCGCGCTGGGGGCGGAGGCGCGGGTGCTGGCGGTGGATGCCCGCAAGCCCCCTCGCGCCGATGCCCCCTGCGGCCTGCTCTTCCTCGACCCGCCCTATGGCCAGGACCTCACCGCCGCCGCCCTGCCCGCGCTGGAACGCGCCGGCTGGGTGGCGCCGGGCGCGGTCGCCTGCCTGGAACTCGGCAAGGCCGAAGCGCCACCGGCACTCCCTGGCTGGGACCTCCTGGCCGAACGCGCCCACGGCGCGGCGCGGATGCTGGTGCTGCGGCGGGGCGAGGAGGCCGCGCCATAAGGTGGGTTCGGGCGCCGGACCGGGGGGAGGCGCTGCCTCGCCCCCGGACCCCCCTCCGCCGGGGCCACAAGCGGGCCCCGGACCCCGCTGGGAATTGGTTCCGTATGGTGGCGTCAGCCTGCGGGCTGAACCCTGACGACGCGTGGACAGGGGGGGACTCTGAAAAAGCTTCAGAGGGCGTCCGCGAGAGCGGCGGCCGGTCCCGCCGAGGAGCCTGGCTCCTCGGCGCCTCGACCCCGTCGCAGGCTGTCCCGCGGCAGCACTGATCGGGTCCAGGGCCCGCAGGGTCCTGGCGGAGTGGGGGTACGGGGGCGAGGCGGAGCCTTGTCCCCGGGGAACGGGCTGCACCTCGAGTTGGCACGGATCAGGGCATCGCGCCGTCCGTCGTAGGGGGGGACGGGGCTCTCTCTGAGGGTCACGGGCGCGACGTGCCTCAGCGCATCGCGCGCATCGGGTCGTAGGCGGCGAGGCCCAGCGCTGTCGGCCGGCCCAGGATGGCGTCCGCCAGCAGCGCCCCGGCGAAGGGGCCCTGGGTCAGCCCGTTCGGCCCCAGGCCATTGCCGATCCACAGTCCCGGACGCGACGGCACCGGGCCGAGGAGGGGCTTGCCGTCCGGGCTCATCGGCCGGAAGCCGATCCGCACCTCCAGCAGCGTCGCGTGGCCCAGCCCGGGGGCGACGGCGAGGGCCTGGCCCAGCACCTCGTGGACGCCGGCGGCGGTGAGGCGGTGGTCGAAGCCCGAGCCGGTCTCACGCGTCGCGCCGACCACCACGCGGGAATCGTCGAAGGCCAGCAGGTAGTGACTGGTGCCGGGCAGCAGCACGGGCCAGTGCGACGTGTCCTGGCCGGGCAGGGCGAGGTGCGCGATCTGCCCGCGCTGCGGCGGCACGTCCAGCCGCAGCCCGAGCGGCGCCAGCAGCGGCGGCGCCCAGGCCCCGGCGGCGAGCAGCACGGCGTCGGCCTCGAAGACCGGGCCTTCCTCGACGCGCACACCGGTCACCCGCTCGCCCCAGGCGGTCAGGGCCGTGGCCTCGCCACCCTCGATGGCGCCGTGGTGGACGGCGGCGCGGCGCAGCGCCGCGGCCAGCCGGCGGCCGTCCAGCCGGGCGCCGCCGGCGACATGGATCGCGGCGCGGTCGGGGTGCAGGGCGGGGAAGAGGGCGCGCGCCTCTTCGGGCGGCAGGCGGGTGATCTCGCCGGCCTCGGGGGCCTCGACGGCACGGGCGCGCAGCCGGGCCTCGACGATCTCCAGCGAATCCTCGTCCCCCGGGGCGCAGAGGGCGCCGACGCGGCGGTAGCCGAGGTCGGCCTCGCCGAGATCGGCCAGCGCCTGCACCAGCCCGGGGTAGAAGCGCGCGCCGCCGGCGGCGATGGCGTACCAGTCGGGGTCCTCGTTGGCGGAGGCCCAGGGGCAGACGATCCCCGCCCCGGCGGCGGTGGCCCGGCCCTCCCGCGCGTCATCCAGCAGCACGACCTTCGCCCCGGCCCTGGCCAGGTGATAGGCGGCGCTGGCGCCCAGTATTCCGGCGCCCACGACGATCACGCGCATGTCCCGCTCCCGGTGTTCCGCCCCGCCAGCATAGGCGGCGGGAGCGGCGGCCGGGAGGTCAGGGGCGGGTCAGAACAGCCGTTCGAACAGGCCGGGCTGGCGCCGCTGGATCACCGGCGTCTCGCCATCCCCCGGCGAGCGGCCGAGGGCGGCGTTCTCCCGCAGGCGCTGGCTCTCGCGCTGCGGATCGAGGGCGGTGCCGGGCGGCGGCGGGTCCTGCCAGAACATCAGCCGGTCGGTCAGGCTGCGGTTCGGGCGGTCGAGGCGCAGGCTCTCCTCGTCCACCACGCGGCGGATGGAATCATCCACCGGGCGCCCGCCGCCGGCCTGGGCGACGAGCGAGGCCTCGGAGCGGGACTGGGTGCCGCCGCCGCGGCGTTCCAGCGCGGCGGAGGGGACCAGGGCGCTCTCGGCCGACTGGCTCGCCGTCAGCTCCTGCGGCCGGACCGCGCCGGGGCGGGGCGGGGGCAGGTTGCCGAGGGCGGGCGGCATGGAGAGGGGGGCGCGGGTGACGACCTGGAACTCGTCCGGGGCGTCGCGGGTGAAGCCCAGGGTGCGGGCGGTGTCCTGGCCGCAGGCGGCCATGGCCAGCGGCAGGGCCAGGACGGCAGCCGAGCGGACGGCGATCAGGCAGGCGCGCATCATGCCGGCTCCTTAGACACGGCGTCGGGTTTGGTCGAGGGGTCTTTGACGGGCGGCGAGCGGAACAGCGCATCCGCCACCAGGGCGAGCACCCCCAGCACGATGGCCGCGTCGGCCACGTTGAAGACGTACCAGTGCCAGCCCCAGGCGGAGGCATCGACGAAGTCGAACACCGCCCCGAAGCGCAGCCGGTCGATGACGTTGCCGACCGCCCCGCCGATGACGGCGCCCAGCGCCACGGCGACGAAGCGGGTTTCCGCCCGGACCATCCAGCGCAGCAGCACGGCGGCCACCACCAGGGCCAGCCCGGCCAGGGCCCAGCCGTGCCAGGGGGCGTCGCCCGCCAGCAGGCCGAAGGTGACGCCCCGGTTCCAGACCATGGTGAGGTCGAGCGAGAAGGGCCCGGCCTCGATCAGCGGGACGTGCCCGACCTGGGGCAGGCCGATGACCGTGGCCATCCACCACTTGCTGGCCTGGTCGGCGACCAGCACCAGCAACGCGGTCAGCAGCCCGGGGCGGATCATGCCGCCTGTGCCCCGCTGGCCGGCACCGCCGCGTCGCAGCGCAGGCAGAGATCGGCGTGGCGGCCGCTCCCGACCTCGGGCAGGACGCGCCAGCAGCGGGCGCATTTCTCGCCCTCGGCCCGGGCGAAGGCCGCCGCGGGGGCATCCGCCGGTTCCAGGGTGAAGCCGGAGGTGATGCAGACCTCCGCCCACAGCTCCGGCGGCAGCAGCGACGCCTCCTCCGCGGGCACGGCGAGGGTCGGCGCGGCCTGCAGGCTGGAGCCGATGGTGCCGGCGGCGCGGGCCTTCTCCAGCTCGGCCGTCACCAGCCCGCGCAGCTCCCGCACCCGCGCCCATTTCGCCGCCAGGGCGTCGTCGCGCCACTCCGCCGGGATGTCGGGGAAGGGTTCGAGGTGCACCGACCCGTCCTCGGCGGGGAAGCGGGCCAGCCAGGCCTCCTCCGCCGTGAAGGGAAGGACGGGGGCCAGCCAGGTGGTCAGGCAGCGGTGCAGCGCGTCCAGCACGGTGCGGGCGGCGCGGCGCCGCGGGCTGTCCGCCGCGTCGCAGTAGAGGCTGTCCTTGCGCACGTCGAAGTAGAAGGCGGAGAGGTCGGCGGCGCAGAAGGCGTGGATCTCGGGGTAGACCCCCGTCCAGTCATGGTCGGCCACCGCCTGGCGTAGCCGCGCATCCAGCTCGGCGAGCCGGTGCAGCACCCAGAGCTCCAGCTCCGGCAGCTCGGCGTGGGGAACCCGCTCCGCATCCGAGAAGCCGTCGAGGTTGCCCAGCAGCCAGCGCAGCGTGTTGCGCAGCCGCCGGTACAGCTCCGCCGTCTGCTCCAGGATGCGCGGGCCGATGCGCTGGTCCTCGGTGGTGTCGGCGTTCATCACCCACAGGCGCAGGATGTCGGCGCCGTACTTCTTGGTCACCTCCTGTGGCGCGGTGACGTTGCCCAGCGACTTCGACATCTTCCGCCCGGACTCGTCGAGCGTGAAGCCGTGCGTCAGCAGCGCCTTGAAGGGCGCCACGCCGCGCGTGCCGATGCTCTCCAGCAGGGAGGAGTGGAACCAGCCGCGGTGCTGGTCCGAGCCTTCGAGGTAGAGATCGGCCGGGAAGGGCAGGCCGCGCTCCGGCGTCAGGGTGAAGGCGTGAGTCGAGCCGGACTCGAACCACACGTCCACGATGTCCATCACCTGCTCGTAGTCGTCCGGGTTGCGGTCGTTGCCCAGGAAGCGCTGGGCGGCGCCCGGCTTGTACCAGGCATCCGCCCCCTCCTCACGGAAGGCGCAGACCACGCGCTCGATCACCGCCGCGTCGCGCAGCGGCTCGCCCGTGCGCTTGTCCACGAAGACGGGGATCGGCACGCCCCAGGCGCGCTGGCGGCTGATGCACCAGTCCGGCCGCGCCGCGATCATCGAGGTCAGGCGGTTGCGCCCCGCCTCCGGCACGAAATGCGTGCGCGAGAGGGCGTCCAGCGCCTTCTCCCGGATGGCGTTGCCGTCATCCATGGCGATGAACCACTGCGGGGTGGCGCGGAAGATCACCGGCTTCTTGGAGCGCCAGGAATGCGGGTAGGAATGGACCAGCGACCCCTTGGCCGCGAGGTTGCCCATCGAGGCGATCGCCGCCCAGACGGCCTCGTGCGCCTTGAAGACGTGCAGGCCGGCGAAGCCCGGCGCCTGCACGGTGTAGGTGCCGTCATCGGCCACCGTCTCCGGCACGGGCAGGCCGAAGATCCGGCCGAGGTTGAAGTCGTCCTCGCCATGGCCGGGGGCGATGTGGACGAAGCCCGTGCCCGCATCGGCGGTGACGAAGTCGCCCGGCAGCAGGGGGACGTCGAAGTCGTAGCCGCCGGCCGCCCCGGCCCAGCCGCGCAGCGGATGCGCCAGGATCGTCCCGGCCAGCTCGCTGCCCTTCAGCACGCGGCGGACGGTATGCGCCGCGAGCCCCGTCTCCTTGGCGAAGGCGGGCAGCAGCGGCAGGGCCACCAGCAGGGTGAGGCCCGGGCGGAGCAGCGAGCCCTCCGCCACCGCGTCCACATGCAGCAGGGCGTAGTCGATCTCCTCGCCATAGGCGACGGCGCGGTTGCCCGGCATGGTCCAGGGGGTGGTGGTCCAGATCACCACCCGCGCACCGTCCAGCTCGCCCTTTGCGGCGGAGACCACCGGGAACAGCGCGTGCAGGGTCGGGCTGGTGTGGTCGTGGTACTCGACCTCCGCATCGGCCAGCGCGGTCTTCTCGACCGGGCTCCACATCACCGGGCGCAGGCCGCGGTAGAGCGAGCCGTTGAGCAGGAACTTGCCGATCTCGCCCGCGATCACCGCCTCGGAGGACAGGTCCATGGTCGCGTAGCGCCCCGCCCAGTCGCCGAAGACGCCCAGGCGCTGGAACTCCTCGCGCTGCACGTTTAGCCAGTGGGCGGCATAGGCGCGGCACTCGGCGCGGAAGTCCAGCACCGGCACGGCGTCCTTGTCGCGGCCCTTCTTCCGGTACTCCTCCTCGACCTTCCACTCGATCGGCAGGCCGTGGCAGTCCCAGCCGGGGACGTAGTTCGCGTCGCGCCCGGACATCTGGGCGGCGCGGTTGATGACGTCCTTCAGGATCTTGTTCAGCGCGTGCCCGATATGCAGCGGCCCGTTCGCATAGGGCGGGCCGTCATGCAGGACGAAGCTCGGCCTGCCGGCGGATTCCGCCCGCAGCCGGTCCCACAGCCCCAGCCGCTGCCAGCGGGCCAGCCAGTCCGGCTCCCGCTTCGGCAGGTCGCCCTTCATCGGGAAGGGGGTTCGCGGGAGGAAGACGGAGCCGCGCCAGTCTGTCGTGGGGCGGGTCGTCTCGGTCGTGGCGTCGGTCATGGCGGTCTTCGGGGGCTCTTCCGGAAGGCGCGTCCGGCGGGCGGTTCCGAAGCGGAAGGGCGGGCCGGAGGCGCGGGCAGGGGGCGCGCAAGGGGGGGTCGCGTCGGGGTGCCGGCCCTCAGACGAGGGCCGGGCCGGTAATTCGCGCGTGAAGGACCCGCCGGAGCATGGCGCTAGTTATGGTGAGGGCGGCCGGTGGGGGTCAAGCGCCCGCCGCCGCCGGGCGGGGCTGTGGCGGCTGCACGACTCATGGACCGCCGGCGGGGCCCGCTCAGCCCGGCCGCGGGGTCCAGGGCTCGGCCACCCAGCGGCGTTGCAGCGCCGCCAGGTCGCCCTGCACGGCGGCGGTCCAGGCCGCGCCATCCAGATAGGACGGCAAGAGGCCGGTCGCCTGGCTCTGGGCGGCGAATTCCGGGTCCTCGACCACCTGGCGCAGAGCCTCGGTCAGGGGGCGCGCCTGATCCTCGGCGATCCCCGCCGGCAGGACGAAGCCCCGCCGCGACGTGCTCCGCAGCGGCAGGCCCTGCTCCGCCAGGGTCGGCGCCTCGGGCAGCAGGGGGCTGCGCTGCTCGCCGGAGAGGCCGAGCGCGGAGAGCTTGCCGTCCCGCAGCGCGGCGATGGCATCGGACAGCCGCACCAGCGCCGCGCTGACATTGCCGGAGAGCGCCGCCTGCCGCGCCGCGGCGGCGGAGGGGAAGTGCAGGGCGGACAGGTTGAGCGGGCCGATCACTGCCGTGGCCGCCAGCGCGGCCACGGAGTTCGGCGGCGGCAGCCCCAGCACGCCGGGGGAGGGCAGGGCGCGCAGCGCCGCCAGCTCCGTGCCGGGCGGGGTGACGAGGACCAGCGGCTCCTCGGTCACGGCACCCAGGAAGCGCAGGCGGGAGAGCAGGTCCGCCTCGCCCTGCTCGACCGCGCGCGTCAGGAACTCCGGCGCCTGGATGTAGCCGAGCAGCCGCCCGTCCGGCCGGGCCTCGGCCAGTTCCCGCAGCATGGCGAGGCCGTTCGCTCCGGGCCGGGCCAGGACGGTGACGGAGCGGCGGGGCAGGTGCCGCTCCAGGAAGGGGGCGAAGGCACGCAGCCACTGGTCGGAGGACCCGCCCTCCGGCCCTGGGACCAGCAGGGTGACGGTCGGGGCCGCCCGGGCGGGCGCGCGCGGCGCCAGCAGGGCCGCCCCCACCGCCCCGAGCCCAAGGAGGGTGCCGCGCCGTCCCGTCCGCATCGCCCGCCGCCTTCCTACGGGCGGGAGGCGGCGGGCTTGTTCGCCGCCGCCGCGGGCCGCGCCTGGACCTCGCGGCGCAGCCGGTGCTCGCCCAGGAACAGCAGCAGCGGGGCGGCGATGAAGATCGAGGAGGAGGTCGCCACCACGATGCCGAACAGCGTCACCCAGGCGAAGCCCGACAGCGCGTCGCCGCCGAACAGCGCCAGCGGCAGGGCGGAGAGCAGCAGCGTGGCGGAGGTGCCGACGGTGCGGTTCAGCGTCTGGTTGATCGACAGGTCGATCAGGTCGCGCAGCGGCATGGTCTTGTACTTGCGCAGGTTCTCGCGCACGCGGTCATAGACCACGACCTTGTCGTTCACGCCGAAGCCGATGATGGTCAGGATGGCGGCGACGGTGGTCAGGTTGAACTCGATCCCCGTGACGACGAGGAAGCCCACCGCCTTGGTGGTGTCGAGGATCAGCGTGGTCACCGCGCCGACGGCGAACTGCCACTCGAAGCGGAACCAGATGTAGATCAGCATCGCCAGCAGCGAGAAGCCGAGGGCGTAGAGCCCGTTCAGGAACAGCTCGTCCGAGACGCGGTTGCCCACCGCGTCCACCCGCACGATGCGCGTGCCGGGGGCGAGCTGCTCCAGCGTCGCGCGGACGCGGTTCACCGCCTGCTGGGTCTGCGCCTCCTCGCCCTGCACCGGCAGGCGGAGCAGGACGGAGTTGGCGTCGCCGAACTCCTGCACGCCTGCCTCGCCGAGGCCCAGCCGGTCCACCGCGGCGCGGATCTGGCCCAGATCGGCGGGGGCGGGGGTGCGGGCCTCCATCAGGATGCCGCCCTTGAAGTCGATGCCCTTCTCCAGCCCCGGATGGAAGGCGAGGATCAGGGAGGCGGTGGAGAGGAGGAGCGAGACGATCAGCCCCATGTAGCGGCCGCGCATGAAGCGGATGCGCGTGCCGTCGGGGACGACCCGGAAGAGCGGGCGGGAGAGCAGGCGGAGCATGGCGGTCCTCCCTCAGACCGGCAGCTCGCGCGGGCGGCGCGAGCGGTACCACCAGGAGATCATCAGGCGGACCAGTGTCGTGGCGGTGAAGAGGTGGACAATCGTGCCGATGGTGACGGTGATGGCGAAGCCCTTCACCGGCCCGGAACCGAAGGCGTAGAGGCAGGCCATGGCGATCAGGTTGGTCAGGTTGCTGTCCACGATGGTGGCGTAGGCCTTGCTGAACCCCGCCTCCAGCGCCTGGACGGGCGAGCGCCCGGCCTGGACCTCCTCGCGGATTCGCTCGTTGATCAGGATGTTCGCGTCCACCGCCGTGCCCAGGGTCAGCACCACGCCGGCGATGCCGGGCAGGGTCAGCGTCGCCTGGAGCAGCGACATGGCCGCGCCCATCAGGATCAGGTTGATCAGCAGGGCGATGTTGGCGAACCAGCCGAACAGCCCGTAGGCGAGGCCCATATAGGCCAGCACCAGCAGCGTGCCGGTCATCAGCGCCAGCAGACCGGCGCGGATGGCGTCCGCCCCCAGCTCCGGCCCGACCGTCCGCTCCTCCACCACCGTCAGCGGCGCGGGCAGGGCGCCGGCGCGCAGCAGCACGGCGAGGTCGTTGGCCGAGGCCGCGTTGAACTGGCCGCTGATCTGGCCGCGGCCGCCGGTGATCGGCTCTCGGATGACGGGGGCGGTGATCACCTTGTCGTCGAGGACGATGGCGAAGGGCCGGCCCGTATTGGCCCGGGTGATGTCGGCGAAGCGGCGGGTGCCGATGGAATCGAAGGTGAAGTTCACCACCCACTGGTGGGTCTGCGGGTCCTGCCCGGCGCGGGCGTCAGAGAGGTTGGCGCCGTCCACCGCCACCTGCCGGCGCACGGCATAGCGCTGGCCGTCGCGTTCGCCCATCAGGAACTGGGTGCCCGGCGGGGGGACGGTGGCCTGCGGGTTGGCGTTCTCGTCCAGCAGGTGGAAGGTCATGCGCGCGGTGCGGCCGAGCAGCTGCTTCAGCCGGTTCGGGTCCTCGACGCCCGGCAGCTGGACCAGGACGCGGTTCTGCCCCTGGCGGGCGACCAGCGCCTCGGCCACGCCCGTCTCGTCCACGCGGCGGCGGACGATCTCGATGGACTGCTCCACCGCGCCGGTGGCGCGGGCGCGCAGCCCCGCATCGGAGAGGGTGGCGGTGACCGTGCCGTCCGGGGCGGTGGCCACGTCGATGTCCGGTCCGGTCACGCCCCCCGTGCCCAGCGGCACGGGGTTGGCCAGCTCGCGCAGCTGCGCCGCCGCGGTCTCGGCCTGGGCGGGGTCGCGCAGGCGGACGGTCAGGCGGCGGTCGCCGGGGCTGGAGGCGATGGCGGTATAGCCGATGTTGCCGGTGCGGAAGCGGGTGCGGGCGCCGTCGGCCAGGGCCTCCAGCCGGTCGCGCACCACCGCGTCCAGATCGACCTCCAGCAGCAGGTAGGAGCCGCCGCGCAGGTCGAGGCCGAGCGAGATCTGGCGGTGCGCCGCCCAGTCCGGCAGGACGGAGCGGGGCAGGAGGTTGGGAAGGCAGAGCAGGATACCGAGCGCGATGACGCCGAGGATCGCGGCAACCTTCCACCGCGCGAAGTACAGCATGTCCGGGCAGGCATCCCCTGGTTGGACCCCCTGGCGTAGCCAGGTCGGGGTCGGGCGGGCCGGAAGATGCTGTGAGGGGGCCGGCGATGCAAGCGACGGCGAGTCGCGGAGTGAAACCGGGCCGTCGCCCCCACCGCGCGGCGGGGCCGGTTCCCGCCGGGGGCGATCCGCTCTAGAGCCCGGTCCCAGGAAGGCCAAGGAGGGCCGAAGGACCATGCGGCTGAAGCTGGGCGTGCTGGGCGTGGGGCATTTCGGGCGGTTCCACGCGCTGAAGGCGGCCAAGGGTGCCCGCACCGAGCTGGTGGGCGTGGCCGATGCCGACCCCGCCCGGGCCGCCGCCGTGGCGGCGGAGGCCGGCGCCCCCGCCCTGCCGGCCGAGGCGCTGATCGCCGCCGCCGACGCGCTGATCGTCGCCGCCCCCACCGCCTACCACGCCGGGCTGGCCACCGCCGCGCTGGAGGCGGGGAAGCACGTGCTGGTGGAGAAGCCCATCGCCGCCACCCTGGCCGAGGCGGATGCCCTCATCGCCCTGGCCGCCGCCAAGGGCCGGGTGCTCCAGGTCGGGCAGCTCGAACGATTCTCCGCCGGGATGGCGGCGATGCGGGAGGGGGGCGGGATCGCCGCCCGGGTCGGGAAGCCATTGTATCTGGAGGCGGTGCGGATCGCCCCCTTCCGCCCGCGCTCACTGGACGTGCCGGTGGTGCTGGACCTGATGATCCACGACCTGGACCTCGCGCTGATGGTCTTCGGCGCGCCGCTGGTGGGGGTGGATGCGGTGGGGGCCAACGTAGCCTCGCAGCGGACGGATATCGCCAATGCCCGGCTGCGGTTCGGCAACGGGGGCGTGGCGACGCTGACCGCGAGCCGCGTCAGCCTGAAGATGGAGCGCCGGCTGCGCCTGTTCGGCAGCGAGGGTTACCTCCAGATGGATTTCCTCGCCCGCACCCTGCACGTCGTCCGCAAGGGCGAGGGCGAGGCGCTGGAGCAGCTTCCGGGCTTCGGCGGCGCGCACGCCTCCTGGCAGGACCGCGACAGCCTGGAGGCGGAGCACGCCGCCTTCGCCGCCGCCTGCCTGGACGGCGCGCCGGTCGAGGCGGACGGGGCGGTGGGGCGCGCCGCGCTGGACGCCGCGCTGCGGGTGGAGGAGGCGATCGCCGCGTCGCGGCTGGCGGCGGAGGGGTAGCCTCTCCGCCTCGGCGCGGGCGGTCCGGGGGGGCGCGCCGGGCGGGGTGCAGCGGGCTGGTCCGCCTTGCCGCCGGAGCCGTCGCGCGGGAAGCTGCGCCCCGGCCCAGCCCGGGCAACTGCGGGGCATCGCCCCGGCCTTCCGCCTGGTCAGGAATCCCGCATGCCGGAGCCGGCAAGCCGCCCCTTCCGTTCGATGAGCTTCCGGGCCGTCGCCTATGCCGTCATCGGCTGCGCGGCGCTGCTGGGGACGGAGGCTTGGCACGCCTGGAACGACCGCCGGGCGCATCTGGAGGAGGTGGAGACCGGCACGGACAACTTGGCCCGGGCCCTGGCGGGGCGGATGGGCACCACCGCCAGCCTGACCGACACCTTGCTCGCCGGCCTGGTCGACGAGCTGCAGGAGACGGGGAAGGGGCTGGGGCTGCGGGACCGGGTGGACCGCCGCCTCACCGAGACGATGGGGCCGCTGGAGAAGAACTACGTGGTCGTCGTCCTCGACCAGGATGGCCAGGTCGTCGCCAGCTCGCTGAACCAGGCGCCGGTGGGCGCGAACGAATCCGGGCAGGAATTCTTCCGCTACCACCGGGACACGCCGGAGTCGGGCCTGCACATCGCCCTGCCGGTCTGGAGCTCCTTCCTCGGCACCTGGATGGTCACCTTCTCGCGCCGCCTGTCCGATGCGCAGGGCCGCTTCGCCGGGGTGGTCATGGCCGGGCTGCGCGGCGACAGCCTCGCTAAGATCCACGCGGATCTCGATGTCGGCGAGGATGGCGTCATCGCCGGCATGAACGAGCGGGGCGACGCCCTCGTCCTGCATCCCTACGACCCCGCGGACGCGGCGGGCGGCCTGAAGGATGGCGACTGGCTGCGCGCCCGGATGAACCCCGCGGCGCCCGGCCAGGCGCCGGACATCGGCCCTTCGCCGGATGGCGAGAGGGTCTATTCCGTCTTCCGCACGCCGGGCTATCCGCTCTACGTCGTGATCGGCGCCTCCGCCGACCGGACGCTGGAGAAGTGGCGCGTCAGCACTGCCTCGCGCGCGGCGACGACGGTGCTGGTGGCCATCGTCATCGGGGCGCTCGGCCTGCGGCTGGCGTCGCTGGCCCGGGCGCGGCAGGCGGCCCACCGCGCCCTGCGCGACAGCGAGGCGGAGTTCCGGCTGCTGGCGGAGCGTTCGAGCGAGATGATCGTGCGGCTCGGCCCCGACTGGCGCCGCCGCTACGTCTCGCCCGCCTCGCAGGCCCTGCTCGGCAAGCGGCCGGAGGTGCTGCTGGGGCGCTCCGCCTTCGACAATGTCGATCCCCAGGATGCCGCGGCCGTCCGCGAGCGGTTCGAGGCGCTGCTCGCCGGGCGGGAGGAGGAGGGCACCTTCGTCTATCGCATGCGGCGCCGCGACGGGCGTCAGATCTGGGTGGAAACCCTTCTGCGCAAGGTGCACCACCCGACGACCGGCGCCCAGGACGGCGCGGTGGCCATGGTGCGCGACATCACCGCGCGGAAGACGGCCGAGGCCGCGCTGGAGACGCTGGCCAGCACGGACGGGCTGACCGGCCTGACGAACCGGCGCGGGCTGGACGAGGCGCTGGCGCGGGAATGGTCGCGCGCCGCGCGGGAGGGCCGCCCCCTGTCGCTGCTCCTCCTCGACCTGGATCGCTTCAAGGTGTTCAACGACACCTATGGCCATCCGGAGGGCGACGAGTGCCTGCGGGTCGCGGCCGATGCCATCGCGCGGTCCCTGCGCCGGCCGGGCGACCTCGCGGCACGCTATGGCGGCGAGGAGTTCGCCGCCATCCTGCCCGATACCGCCGCCCCCGATGCGTTGCAGGTGGCGGAGGCCGTCCGCGCCGCCGTGGAGGCGGCCGGCATGCCGCATGCCGGCAATCCGCCCTGGGGGGTGGTGACGGCGAGCCTGGGCGTGGCCTCCGCCATGCCGCGCCCCGGCGGGGCGGAGGCGGGGGTGGCCGGCCTGGTCGCGGCGGCGGATGCCGCGCTCTACGAGGCGAAGCGCGGGGGCCGCAACCGCGTGGCCGCGGCTGGGTGACGCCCGCCCGCACCGGCCGCCGCCCGGTGGCCTCCGGCCGCCCCGGCCGCCGGGCGGGGTTGGGCCGTGCTCAGGCCCCGCCCGTCAGCTTCGCCGCGATCTTCGCGACGTGCGCGCCCTGGAACTTCGCCATGTCCAGCTCGTTCGCGGAGGGCTGGCGCTGCCCCTGGCCGCCGGCGATGGTCGTCACGCCGTAGGGCGAGCCGCCGGTGATCTCGTCCAGCGTCATCTGCCCGGCCGCCGAGTAGGGCAGGCCGACCAGCACCAGACCGTGGTGCAGCAGCATGGTGTGCAGCCCCATCAGCGTCGTCTCCTGCCCGCCATGCTGGGTGGCGGTGGAGGTGAAGGCGGCGCCGACCTTGCCGATCAGCGCGCCCTTGGCCCAGAGCCCGCCGGTCTGGTCCCAGAACTGCGCCATCTGCGAGGTAAGGCGGCCGTAGCGGGTCGGGCTGCCGACGATGATCGCGTCGTAGTCGCCCAGCTCGTGCGGGTCGGCGACCGGGGCGGCCTGGTCGGTCTTGCCGCCGGCCTTGGCGAAGGCCTCCGGGCTCATCAGCTCCGGCACGCGCTTCACCACCGCCTCGGCGCCGGCGCTACGCGCACCCTCGGCGACGGCATGGGCCATCGTCTCGATATGGCCGTACATGGAATGGTACAGGACCAGAACCTTGGTCATGGCAGACTCCTTCTCCGCGGTTGCGGCAAAGGTGGCGCCCGGCGCGCCCATGTCCAGGCGAAACATCCCGGCTGGCCATTGGTGGCGGTGATGACGGCCAGAGCCCCCGCGCCATGGACAGCGGCGCGGCGGGGAGCGGTCAGTCCAGCCGGACGATCCAGCCCTCGGTACCCGGATGTGCGGCGGGGTGCGCCTGCATCACCCAGGGGTCGTGGCCGGGGAGGACCGCCTCGGCCCGCCCGCCCGCCGCCTCCAGCACGCGGTCGAAGGCATCCAGCGCGTCGCCCACGGAATAGAGGGACGGGAAGGGGACCCGACGCTCCAGATTGGCCCGGAAGGCGGCCGAATCCCCGGCCAGGCAGAGCCGGCCGCGCCGGGTGGGGAAGGCCAGGGCCTGCAACCCGTCCGTATGGCCACCGACATGGAAGGCCTCGATCCCGCCGGGGCCGGACCAGCATCCGTCGTGCAGGGTCAGGCGCCCGGCATGCAGCAGCGCCGTCATGCCGGCGATCTCGCCCGGCTCGTAGCCGGCGCGCAGCAGCGGGTGGCGCATCGCGGGACCGTTCACATAGGCCAGCTCCCGCGCCTGCAGATGGAAGACGGCGTTCGGGAAGAGCGCGGTGCCCCCGGCATGGTCCCAGTGCAGGTGGGTCTGGACCACCGTGCGGACCTCGCCCGGGTCGATCCCCAGCGCCCCCAGCGCGGCCGCGACATTGGCGAGCGGTCGCTTGCCCAGCCGCGCCACCACCCCGTCGTCGGCGCCGGTGTCCACCATCACCACCCCCTCCGGCCCGCGCAGCACGAAGGTCAGGTAGGCGAGGGGCATCGGCTCGGCGCCGCCCGAGCCGTCGAGGAAGCTGCGGTGGCCGGGGCGCAGCGGGTCCTCGGCGTAGCGGATCGCATAGGCCTCCCAGCTCATGCGCGGGTGCCCATCCCCATCAGCGACAGCCCGCCATCCACCGCGAGCGTCGTGCCCGTGACATAGGCGGCGAGGTCGCTCGCCAGGAAGGCAATCACGCCTGCCACGTCCTCCGGCCGGCCGAGCCGGTCCGCCGGGATCAGGGCGAGCTTCGCCGCCCGCCATTCGGCGTCGCCGTGCCGGGCGCGGTTGATGTCGGTCAGGATGGTGCCCGGCGCCACGGCGTTCACCGTGATGCCCTCGGCGGCCAGCTCCAGCGCGAGCTGCCGCACCAGCCCGCCGATCGCCGCCTTGGAGGTGCCATAGGCCACCAGCCCCGGATTGGGCATCCACTGGTTCACCGAGGAGGTCAGCACGATCCGTCCGCCCCGCCCGGCGGCACGCATGATCGCCGCCGCTTCCCGCGCCAGGGCGAAGGGCGCGGCGAGGTTCACGGCCTGCACCCGGGCGAACTCCGCCTCGCTGGTGTCGGTCAGGGGCTTGCGCAGCAGCATGGCGGCATTGCCGACCAGGATGTCCAGGCCGCCCAGCGCCTCGGCCGCGCGGTGCGGCAGCGCGGCCGCCGCACCGGGCTCGGCCAGGTCAGCTTGCAGCGCCACGCCGCCGCATTCGGCGGCCAGGGCGGCGGCCGCCTCCGGCTCGGCCAGGTGGTGCACGGCCACGCGCGCGCCGGCCGCCGCCAGGGCGCGGGCGGCGGCACGGCCGATGCCGTCGGTGCCCGCCCCGGTCACCAGGGCGCGGCGGTTGCGGAGGTCGATCATCGGACGGCGGCCCGGAACCCGGTGGACGGCGCTGCCGCATCGGCGCGTGGGGCGAAGGCACGACCCATCGGGTGCGGCGGCTCCGATTGCTGGACCTGCGACGGATGGCAGCGTGGCGGGCCCATGCTGTCAACCGGGTGGCTGGGAAGCAGGCATGATTCGTGCCATGCCGGGCGCATGCGACTGCATATCCAGAATCCGCCCGGCGACGATCCGCTGGGGATCACCCGCGCGCAGTGGGACTCCGCGCTGGCACGCAACCCCGACATGGCCGGGACGGCGATGTCCCTCTCGGATGACCCCGCTGCGCTGGTGCCGGCGCTGCGCGAGGCGGAGGTGCTGCTGACCTGGACCAAGGTCGCCCATGACCACCTGCGCCGCCCGGATCTGCGCGCGATCGCGCCGCGGCTGCGCGTGCTGGCCTTCACCTCGGCAGGGCTGGACCGGCTGCTGCCCTTCGACTGGGTGCCACCGGACCTCGTGCTGGTGAACAACCGCGGCACCCATGCCGAGAAGGCGGGCGAGTTCGGCATCATGGCGCTGCTGATGCTGCGCAACCACATCCCGCTCTTCGCCGAGCAGCAGCGGGAGGCATGCTGGGCCCCCAGGCTGGCACCCAGCCTGGCCGGGGCGGTGCTGGGCCTGGTCGGGCTGGGCACGCTGGGCAGCGCGGTGGCGCAGCGCGCGAAGCAGTTCGGCATGCGCGTCCTGGGCGTGCGCGGCACGGCGCGGCCGCACCCGCATTGCGACGAGGTCCTGGGCGAGTCCGACCTGGAGCAGGTGCTGCCGCGCTGCGACTTCCTGCTGCTGGCCTGCCCGCTGACCCCGCGGACGCGCGGCCTGCTGTCGCGCGAGCGGCTGTCGCTGCTGCCGCGGGGGGCCGGCGTGGTGAACATCGCGCGCGGCGCCGTCTGGGACCAGGATGCCGTCTGCGACCTGCTGGAGGCCGGCCACCTCGCCGCCGCGCTGACGGATGTCGCGGTGCCGGAGCCCCTGCCGCCCGGTCACCGGCTCTGGCGCACGAAGGGGATGTTCATCACCCCGCACATGTCGGCGGACGACCCGCTGGTCTACAACGACCGCACGCTGGACATCCTCTTCGCCAACCTGCGCGCGGAACGCGAGGGCCGGCCGCTGCCCAACCGCGTCGATCCCGTGCGCGGCTACTGAGCCGCCGAGCCGAAGGGAGGACCCGATGCCACGCCCGTCCCGAGCCGTCTTCCGGGCAGGAGCCCGATGATGCGCGCCATTCCCCTGACTGCCGAGGCCTTCGCCCCCTTCGGCCAGGTGCTCGACCCGCCGACCCTGCCGGGCCGCACCTACTTCGACCAGAGGCTGGAGAACCGCCGCCCCGGGGCGCATCCCAGCCTGTCGCTCGCGATGCGCGCCCCGTCCTCTCTGCCCTTCCGGGTGGAGAAGATGGAGCGGCACGCCTTCTCGTCGCAGAGCTTCGTCCCGCTCGACCCGGTGCGCTACCTCGTGCTGGTGGCGCCGCACGCGCCGGGCGGCGGGCCGGACATGACGCAGGCGGCGGCCTTCGTCGCCTCGCCCGGCCAGGGCGTGACCTATGGCGCGGATGTCTGGCACCACGGGCTGACCGTGCTGGACGCGCCGGGGCGCTTCGCCATCAGCATGTGGCTGGACGGCACGGCGGGCGACGAGGAGTTCGTGGACGTGACGCCCTTCACCGTGGAGGCGGCGTGATGGCCTATGAGGTGCGGCGCGACTTCCTCGGATACGGCGCCAACCCGCCCGACCCGCGATGGCCCGGGGGCGCGCGGGTCGCGGTCAACTTCGTGATGAACTACGAGGAGGGCTCGGAGCCCTCGATGCAGGATGGCGAGGGCTTCTCCGAGCACGGGCTGACCGAGGCGATGGGCCCCAGCCAGATCCACAGCGGCCGCGACCTCGCCGCCGAGGGCATGTTCGAGTACGGCAGCCGGGTCGGCTTCTGGCGCCTGCTGCGGCTGTTCCAGGAGCGCGGGATGCCGCTGACGGTGTTCGGCTGCGCCCTGGCGCTGGAGCGCAACCCGGAGGCCGCGGCGGCCATCCGCGCGGCCGGCTACGACGTCTGCTGCCACGGCTGGCGCTGGGTGAAGCACTGGCAGCTGTCCGAGGAGGAGGAGCGCGAGCATATCCGCCGCGCCGTCGAATCCCTGCAACGCACGGTGGGGCACCGCCCGGACGGCTGGTACTGCCGCTACGGACCCGGCGTGAACACGCGGCGGCTGGTCGTGGAGGAAGGCGGCTTCCTCTACGACAGCGATTCCTACGCGGACGAACTGCCCTGGTGGGTCACGGTGGAGGGCAAGGGGCACCTCGTCGTGCCCTATTCGCTGACCAACAACGACGGCAAGTACGCCAGCTCCGTTGGCACCTCCGACGAATGGTTCAGCTTCGTGCGCGACGCCTTCGACACCCTCTACGCCGAGGGTGCGGAACGGCCGAAGATGATGTCGGTCGGGCTGCACATGCGGCTGATCGGGCATCCGGCACGGTCGGCCGGCCTGGCGCGGCTGCTGGACCACATCGGGAAGCACGACAGGGTCTGGGTCACCCGGCGCATCGACATCGCGAGGCACTGGTTGGCGACGCATCCCTATCCCGGCCACGGGCTGAACGAGGACCGGCCATGACGAAGCGCGTGCTGCTGGGAATGCTGACCCCCTCCTCCAACACGGTGCTGGAGCCGGTGACCTCCGCCATGGTCGCCGGGCTGCCGGAGGTCTCGGCGCATTTCGGCCGCTTCAGGGTGACGGAGATCGCCCTGTCCGACAGCGCGCTGGCGCAGTTCGACGACACGGCGATCCTGGCCGCGGCGGAGCTGCTGGCCCATGCCAAGGTGGATGTCATCGCCTGGAACGGCACCTCCTCCGGCTGGCTCGGCTTCGAGGCGGATGAGCGGCTCTGCCGCCGCATCACCGAGGCGACGGGCATCCCCGCCACCACCTCCATGCTGGCGCTGAACGAGATCCTGGCGCGCACGGGGGTGAGCCGGCTCGGCCTCGTCACCCCCTACACCGACGACGTGCAGGCGAGGATCGTCGCCAACTACGCCGGCCTCGGCCATGCCTGTGCCGGCGAGCGCCACCTGGGCCTGCGCGACAACTTCTCCTTCTCCGAGGTCACGGCGGACCAGCTCTCGGCCATGGCGCGCGAGGTCGCGGCGGCCGGGCCCCAGGCCCTGGCCGTGGTCTGCACCAACCTGCGCGCCGCGCCGCTGGTCGAGGCGCTGGAGGCTGAGCTGGGCCTGCCCGTCTACGACACCATCGCCACGGTCGTGTGGAAGAGCCTGGCCATCGCCGGCGTGGACCCGCGGCGTGTCACCGGCTGGGGCCGGCTGTTCCGGGAGATCGGGCCGGCCTGACCCCTGGGGCCCGCCCCGGTCAGCCGGGGGTGCGGCCCGGGATGCGCCCGTCGCGATAGGCCTCGACGCTCATCGTCGGCAGGTCGAAGCGGTCGCGGATGGTGGAGTAGCCGTGACCGCCCAGGCGCCCCACCGCGTCGATCAGCGCCGGGTCGACGTGCAGGCTCTCGTTCACCGCGCCGGCCACCACGTGCACGTAGACGATCTCGCCCAGGATGATGTCGCGCGAGTTGCGGAGCGGCAGGAAAGAATCCAGCCGGCATTCCAGCGAGGCCACCGCGCCCGCGATTCGCGGGCTGTCGATCGCCGTGCCCGGCCGCATCTCCAGCCCTGCCTCGGCCAGTTCGTCCACCCCCGCGGGGAACGGCACGGCGGTGACGTTCATCGCCTCGACCAGCGCGTTGGAGACGATGTTGACGGTGAAGCAGCCGGTGTCGCGGATGTTCCTCGACGTGTCCTTCTGCGAGCCGTCGGCGCGGTACTCGACGCCCAGCGCGACGATCGGCGGGTCGGCCGAGAGGCAGTTGAAGAAGCTGTAGGGCCCGGCATTGGCGCGGCCCTGGGCATCGCGCGTGGTGACCCAGGCGATCGGCCGCGGGATGATCGTGCCGATCATCAGCTTGTAGCGCTCGCGGGGCGTGAGCGCGGCGAAGTCGAAGCCCTGGGTTTCCGGCGGGGTGGTCTCGGTCACGTCGGTTCCTTCGCGGCGCGGCGGACGGGATAGGCGGAGGAGAAGATCGCCTCCGCCGGCGGATGGCCGAAGGTGCGCCTCGGGTAGAGGGACACCAGCCGGTCGAACTGCGCCTGGGCCTGCACGCCCCATGCCGCCCAGTCCACCCCGGGGATCTCCCCCTCCTGCATCGAGGCGCGGCCGTCCACGATCACCGTGCGCGCATCCGTCCCCCGGCCGGAGAGCAGCAACGTCTGCACCGGGTCGATCACCTGCCCCAGATGCGAAGCGGCGAGGTCCCAGACCACGATATCCGCCCGCGCGCCCGGCGCGAGGCGGCCGAGGTCGTCGCGCCCCAGCGCCCGCGCCCCGCCCAGGGTCGCGGCGTCGAACAAGTCCTCGGCGCGGCAGGCATCGGCGCGGCCCTCCCGCACCCGGCAGAGCAGGAGGCCGATCTGCATGTTCAGCAGCATGTCCGCCGGCCAGGTGTCCGTGCCCAGGCCGAGGTTCAGCCCCATCGCCCGGTAGCGCGCGAAGCTGTCGATCGCCGCCCCGCCGCGCGCCGTCACCAGCGGGCAGTGCGCGATGGTGACGCCGCCGTCGCGCAGCAGCGCCAGGTCGCGGCCGGAGACGACGGTGGCGTGCGGCACGATCAGCCGGGGCGAGAGCACGCCGAGCGAGGCCAGCCATTCCGCCGGCGTGGTGCCGTGCAGGTCGCGCACGATCGCCACCTCCTGCGCCGATTGCAGGGCGTGCTGGCGCCAGGGCACGCCGAGATCGGCGGCCGCCGCGGCGGTGCGGCGGAGCAGGTCCGGCGTGCAGGTCTCCACCCGGTCGGGGGCGAGCATGGTGCGGACCAGCCCGCCGGCGCGGCCCTCGTTCGCGCGGCAGAAGGCGATGGCCTCCTCCAGCCCGCGCAGCCCGCGCGGCGCGTCGAAATCGGCGACGATGCGGCCATCCGCCTCCACCACCTGCCCGCCGCTGCGATAGGCGGGGCCGAGCCAGACGCGCAGGTTCAGCGCCTCCGCGGCCTCGGCGGCGGCGGTGAACTCCTCCACCGTCTCCCCCCATTCCCGGTAGAACAGCGAGGCGATGGGCAGCGCCGTGGTGATGCCGTTGCGCAGCAGGTGCGCGAAGGCGTAGCGCTTCTGGAAGGCCAGCTCCTGCGGCGAATACATCTCGAAGGGGCCGGCCTCGACGTAGCTGCGCGGCCAGACGCGGCCCTTGCGCCAGGCGGGCTGGTTGTCGAAGCCGAGGATGGTGGTGTCGAGGTCCGACAGCGCGTCGAGGTCCACGAAGCCCGGCGCGATCAGCGCCGCGCCGTAGTCCACGCGCCGCGCCACCGGGCCGGCATAGCCATGCCCGGCGAAGGTGACGGCGCCATCCTCGAAGACCAGCTCGCCCTCGCGCAGCAGGAGGTGGCGCCCCGCCTCGTGCCCCAGCACCCAGCGGGCGGTGAGCAGGGTGGGGCCCTCCAGCCGGCCCCAGGGGAGCGACGGGTGCGGGCCAGGGGCCGTCACGGGGCCTGCACCAGCGCCTTGCCGCCGCGGGCCACCACCCGGCCCGCCTTCACCACCAGCGGGCGGGGGGCATGGTTGACCACCGCCTCGGCCAGCGTCTCGCCTTCCACCAGCACCAGGTCGGCACGGCAGCCGGGGGCCACGCCATAGCCCTCCAGCGCCATGGTCCGCGCGCCGCCCTCGGTGCAGACGCGCAGCGCCACCTCCACCTCGTCGTCGCGGCGGCAGTTGTTGCGCAGGCCGAGCAGCATCGCGCGCTCCAGCATGTCGCCGTTGCCGTAGGGGTTCCAGGTGTCGCGGATGCCGTCATTGCCCGAGCAGACGGTGATGCCGCGCGCCGTCAGCGGCAGGATGGGGGGGACGGGGCGGCTGGCCGTGCCCAGCGTCATGATCCGCACGTCCAGCTCCGCGATGCCGTCCAGCAACGGCTCCACCAGCCCGGGCTCGGTGGAGCCCAGGCAGAAGGCGTGGCTGATCGTGACCCGGCCCTGCATCCCCAGCGCCCGGGTGCGGTCCAGGATCAGCCGCGTGGAGAAGGCGCCCAGCTCCCCCGTCTCGTGCAGGTGGATGTCCAGCGGCTTTCCGTGCCGCTCGGCGAGGCCGAAGATCGCGTCCAGATGCCCCTTCGGGTCGGCATCGATGCCGCAGGGGTCGAGCCCGCCCACCACCTCCGAGCCCATCCGCAGCGCCTCCTCCAGCAGCTCCAGCGTGCCGGGACGGGCGAGCAGGCCGGATTGCGGGAAGGCGACGATCTCGATGTCGATCCAGCCGCGCATCGCCTCGCGCGTGGCCATCACGCCCTCGATGCCGGCGAGGCCGATCTCCGTGTCCACGTCCACATGGCTGCGGATGTGGGTGGAGCCATGGCCGAGGCAGCGCACCGCTTGGCGCATCGACTGCCGGTGCGGCTCGATGCCCAGGCGCTTCTTCTCGACGCGCTCGTTCTCGATGCGGTCGATCAGCCGCGGCCCCACTTCGTTGCGGTACCACGGCATGCCCAGCATCGTCTTGTCGAGGTGGGTGTGCGCCTCCACCAGCCCCGGCAGCAGGATGGCGCCGAGTCCGTCCACCTCGGCCGTGCCCGGGGGCGGCAGCGTGCCGGGCGGGGCGATGCGGCCGGCGAGGACCGCGACGTCGCGCGGCTCCCCGCCCCAGGGGCGGACGTTTCGCAGCAGAAGGTCGGCGGTCATCTCGGCTTTCCCTGGGTGGCAGGGGCCGATGATGGCCGTGAAGGGTGGGGGAGGTGAACTCCCCCACCTCACGCCGGGCGCCCGGCCCGGGGGACGCGACCCCCGGGGCCGGGCGCAAGGTCCTCAGGGATGCGCCCGCGGCCCGTCGCGCTCGGCCGCCGCGACGATGGCGGCGGCATCCTGCGGCAGGAGGAAGCGGTCACGCACCAGCTCCTCCGCCGCCGCGCGCACCTTGGCGACGTAGCCGGCGCGGTCGGGATAGCGTTCCTCCAGCGAGGGGCGGGCATCGCCGGCGGCCTCACGCTCCGCGCGGGTGGCGGCGAAGGGGATGTGGCTGCCGGAGAGGGAGCAGAACCCATCCTCGAAGCGGCCGGCGCGGCCGAGGTTCCAGCCGGTATAGGTCCCCACCGGCACGCGCAGCGTCACGGAGCGCACGCCGGCCAGGTCGTTGCCGTCCGCATCCACCTGCGGCACGCGCAGCCCGTATTCCCGGTCGCCCTGCCGCGGCGGCTCCTGGCTGATGACGCCACTGCTGTTGGCCGCGTCGTAGCCGGGGCCGAAATCGAGCACGCGCAGCGGGTTGGTGACGCGCAGGAAGCGCACCGCCGGCCGTTCCGTGCCGCCATAGGCGTTGGACGGGATGGCGGGGAAGCGCACCTCCTCCGGCTTCACCAGCGTGCCGTCGGCGAGGCGCGGATGCGCGCTGGGCGGCGGCGCCACGTCGCGCGCCACCCAGTCGGTGAGCGCGACGAGGAGGGCGCGCATGGTGTGGATCTGCGGGTTGGGGTTGGGCTGCTGCTGGCAGAGGCCGAAGGGCGGCTGCTTCGGCATGGGCTGGGTCCAGGCGCCGTGCTGCGTGCTGGCCATGATGTAGGTGCGGGTGGAAGGGTGCTCCGCCAGGTCGCGCTCGCCCAGCGGGTCGGTCAGGCCGAGCGACTGCCGCCCTTCCCACATCTCCAGCGCGGTGGCGGCATGGACGATGCGCGGGCAGGTGTTGTTCGCGTCGCAACGGTCCAGCACGCCCTGGTTCCGCCCGGTGACCGGGTCGGCCACGCGGCCATAGGCGAAGGGGTAGTCGTAGGCGGGGTAGAGGTGGTCCACCTGCTCGCCCCAGGCGCGGCCGGGCTGGGCGAAGCGGATGTTCATCGCGGCCAGCCCGCCGCCGATATGCGGGATCATGCCGTCATAGGCGCGCCTCCCCTGCTCGTCGGCGTTGAAGCCCAGATGGAGGAACAGGCGCATGTTGCGCCCGCTCTGGCTGGTGCCGTGCAGCAGCGCGACCTGGCCCTCGCGGTACGCCGGGTTCCCCTCGCGCTCGTTCTTCAGGAAGGACGCCACGTCGCGCAGCGCGGCATAGCCCAGGCCGAGCACCAGCGGGTCGCGGGCGCGGTAGGTCAGCTCGTAGAGCCGGCCGGGCTGGAAGCCGGCGGGCAGGCAGATCTCCGTCTCGCTCGCCCGTGGCGCGGCGCCCTCGCAGTTGGCGAAGGACCAGTCCTCGTTCGGGATGGCCACGCGCGGGTCCTGCTCCCGCGCCCGCACCGTCAGGGTGGGGCGGAAGCCGTCCGGCAGCGCGGCGCGGTTGTCGGTGGAGACGGTCGGATAGGAGGTGTGGGTCAGCGTGGTGAAGTGACCGGAGGAGAGGTTCAGCGTCTTGCGTGTCGCCGCCGTCACCAGTTCCGACCGCACCACGCCGGTGATGGGTGTCCCGTCCGGGTTGCGCGCCACGGGCACGGTCATGGTCATGCGCCCATCCCCCGGGGCCACGTCCGGCTGCCAGGCGACGAAGACCAGCGTCATGCCGCGTTCCTGGAGGAAGCCGTCCCCCGCCTCGGCATTGTCGTTCCGCAGCCCGGCACCGATGTTGTAGGTGCCGAGCAGCCGCTTGTTGCCGCGGTTCGGCACGTCCACCAGCAGCACGCCGCTGCCCTGGGCCAGCACGGCGGGGCGCAGGATCTCGATATCGGTGACGTATTCCACCATGCCGCGCGCGTTGCGCGGGGC
The DNA here is from genome assembly GCF_020991085.1 of Roseomonas sp. OT10. Classification (NCBI taxonomy): domain Bacteria; kingdom Pseudomonadati; phylum Pseudomonadota; class Alphaproteobacteria; order Acetobacterales; family Roseomonadaceae; genus Roseomonas; species Roseomonas cutis. Next base: position 2,831,245 of record NZ_CP087719.1, on the reverse strand, counting down.
GAGCGCGATGTCCTGGATGATCGCGTTGCCGGGCAGGGCGGGGTCCACCTCGCCATGCGCCTTGCCGATCAGCCGCTGGTAGGCACCGACGCTGCCGAAGGCGCGGCCGCCGAAGGCGGGCTCGGTGCGCTCGATCTCCAGCCGGGTGATGCGGGCTTCGGCCAGGCCGGGCATGGAAAGGGCGGCGAGCAAGGCGGCCGCGGCCGCACGCTGGATCATGCGTTCCTCCTCGTTCTTGCCGCGAGGGTGCCCGCCGGCGGGCCGCGTTGCAACGCCCGGCGGCATGGCGCGCCGGGGCGGCGGTGGTTCCGGGCGGCGCCGATCTGCTCTAACCACCGCACATGCCTGCGCCTGCCCTTGCCGCCCCACCTGTCCCCCGCCTGCCGGAAGGCGTGGAGGTCGTGGTCTTCGACACGGAGACCACGGGCTGCACCGGCGACGACCGGGTGGTCTCGCTCGGCGCCGTGCGGCTGGATGCGGCCCTGGAGCCGGTGGCGACGCTGCACCTCGTCTTCGCACCGGGACGGCGCTGCCATCCCGGCGCCGCCCGGGTGCACGGCATGTCCGACCGCTTCCTGGCGCGCCAGCCGCCCTTCGCCGCCCATGCGAGGGAGGTGGCGGCGTTCTTCGCCGGCGCCGTGGGGTGCGCCCACAACCTGTCCTTCGACCGCCGCATGCTGGGCGGGGAGTTCGACCGGCTGGGCCTGCGCAGCCCGTGGCAGGGCGAGTACTGCACCCTGCGCGCCTGGCGCCGCCACCGCCCGGGGGGGAGCGCCGGGCTGGCCGCGGCCAGCGCCGCCATCGGCCTGTCCCGCGAAGACGCCCTGCACGGCGCGCTGGAGGATGCCGGGCTGGCGACGCAGCTGCTTCGGGTCATGCACGGCCTGCCCGTGGGGCCGATGCGGCTGCACGACCCGACCAACCTGCGCTGACCCGGCCCGCCCTACCGCGTCGACTGCGCCTCGCGGATGGCGCGGCGCAGCTTGGCGATGCCGGTGCGGGTATGGCCCGCCTGGCAGAGCCGCGCGCCTTCCTGGCCCAGGCTGCGCGCCGGGTCGGCCGTGCCGCCATCGGTCCGGGCCAGCCGGGCGACCAGTTCCGCGCAGTACTCGGGGCTTTCGGGCCGCACCCTCCAGGCGGTCTCGGCCGCCGGGCTCGCATGGGGCATGAGCGACGCCGCCGGGGGGCCGGCGATGCCGATCAGGAGCAGGAGGTGCGGCGACAGCAACGCTCGCATGCCGCCCATTCTGGCCCGCCCGCCGCTGCGTCGCGGTGGGCGGCGGATGAAAGGACGGTCATGCCGCCGTGGCGACCGCATGGGCCGGCGCGGCGGCGCTGGCGGACCGGGCCAGGGGCAGGATCACGGTGACGCGCAGCCCCGGCGGATCGGCGCCGGGATGCGCGTCGGTCAGCAGCACCTCCCCCTCGTGCAGGGCCGCCACGGCGCGCACCAGGGAGAGGCCGAGCCCGGAGCCGGGCGTGGCCCGCGCGCCGTCGGCCCGGAAGAACCGCTCGCCCGCCCGCCCGCGCTCGGCGGGGGAAAGGCCGGGGCCGTCATCGGCCACCTCCACCCGGACCACGCGGCCCCGGCGGCCCACCCCGGCATGGGCCGACAGCTCCACCCGGCCGCCGGGCTGGGTGAACTTCACGGCATTGTCCAGCAGGTTCGCCACCGCCTGCAGCAGCAGGTCGCGGTCCCCGACCAGGGGCAGGCCGTCCAGCGCCGCGTCGGGCAGGATCTCGGTGGCCAGGACCTGCCCGCGCGCCTCCGCCGAGGCGCCGTAGAGCTCGGCCGCGTCCTCGAGCACCGGGGCGAGGTCGAAAGGGGCGAAGGCGGCCCGGCGGGCGCCGGCCTCCACCTCGGCGATGCGCAGCACCGCCTGGAAGACCCGGGTGATGCCGTCCAGGTCGGCGATTCCCTGCTCCAGCGCCTGCCGCAGCGTCTCCTGGTCGGCGCGGCCCGCATCCGCCTCCTCCACCGCCTCCTCCAGCTTGGCGCGGGCACGGGCGATGGGGGTGCGCAGGTCGTGCGCGATGGCGTCGGAGACGCCCCGCACGCCCTCCATCAGCGTCGCGATGTGGTCCAGCATCGCGTTCATCGTCAGGCTCAGCCGGTCGAACTCGTCCTCCCGGCCGGAGAGGGGGACGCGCTGGCTGAGATCGCCGCGGGCGATCGCCGCGGCGGTCTCGGCGGCCGGCTGCAGCCGCGCCTCCAGCGCGCGCCGCACCATCCAGGCGCCTGCCACGGCCAGCAGCAGCGCGGCGGCGGCAGCCCAGGCCAACCCCTCCGTCAGCAGCTCGCGCAGGCGCAGCTTGTCCTCGACGTCGCGCCCGACGACGAGGCGGGAGCCATCCGGCAACTCCGCCTGGAAGATCCGCGCCTCGGTCCGCACCCCCTCGCGCAGCAGGGCGAGGCTCTGCCAGCGCTGCGCCGGGTCCAGCACGCCGCCGGCCGGCGCGTCGAGGTTGCCCGCCAGGCGCCGGCCGCCGCGGTCGGTGAGCAGGTAGAGGGTCTGGTCCTCGACATCCTCGGCCAGCCGCTCGGCGATGCTCTCGGCCACCCCGGACTGGCCGGCCTCCCGCCAGCGTTCCAGCAGGGAGGTGGTCTCGACCCGGATCGCCGCATCCGTGCGCCGGTCCAGCGCCCCGGCGCTGCTCCACCACAGCACGCCGCCGAAGGCGAGGCCGGCGACCAGGAAGACGAGGGCGAAGAAGGCGGCGATGCGGAAGCCGGCCCCGCCCAGCAGCCGGCGCAGCGGGCGCAGCGGGACGGCCCGCGGCGTCCCGCCCTCCGGCCCGGCGCCGGGCATCAGGCCTCCGCGCGCAGCATGTAGCCGGCGTTGCGCACCGTATGGATCAGCGGCTTGTCGAAGCCCTTGTCCAGCTTCTGCCGCAGGCGGGAGACATGGACGTCGATGACGTTGGTCTGCGGGTCGAAATGGTAGTCCCAGACCTTCTCCAGCAGCATCGTGCGCGTCACCACCTGCCCGGCATGGCGCATCAGGTGCTCCAGCAGGCGGAACTCGCGCGGCTGCACGTCGATCCGCTTGCCGGCCCGGGTGACCGAGCGGGAGAGCAGGTCCAGCTCCAGGTCGGCCACCTTCAGCCGGGTGGTGGGGGCATCGACGGCCGGCCGGCGCGCCAGGGCCTCCACCCGGGCGAGCAGCTCCGCGAAGGCGAAGGGCTTGGTGAGGTAGTCGTCGCCACCCGCCTTGAGCCCCTTGACCCGCTCGTCCACCGCGCTGAGGGCGGAGAGGAACAGGACGGGCGTCTTGTTCCCCTGGGCCCGCAGCGTCTCGACGAGCCGGACGCCATCCACCCCGCCGGGCAGCATCCGGTCCAGCACCAGCAGGTCGAAGGATTCCGAGGCGGCCAGGAACAGCCCGTCGCGGCCATTCGAGGACTGCTCGACGGTATGTCCGGCCTCGCGCAGGCCCTTGGCGACGAAGCGCGCGACTTCGGCATCGTCCTCGACCAGCAGTATGCGCATGACTCACTCCCAGCGGCGCGTTGCGGCGGAATGTAGGTCCGGCGGGGAGGCACGGCCAGCCACGGGTTTTTGATGAGCTTCCGCAATGGTGGGCAGGCTGCCCGCCTAGGGGCGGCCGGGGCCACGGGCAGCGCGGAATTACGCCCGCGCCGGGGGACGGCTGCCTTGGCACATGAATTGCAATTCACGTCGCCGGGTTGCCCGCCAATCGGCCCGCACCCACCCCTGCCACCCGTAGAGCCAGGAGCGCGCGTCATGCGAACGCCCCCCAAGGTGGAACTGCGCGCCGTCCGGCACGAGTTCGTTCGGCCCGACGGCAGCACCTTCGTCGCCCTCGGCGGCGTGGATCTGGCCGTCGCGCCCGGCACCTTCGTCAGCCTCATCGGCCCCTCCGGCTGCGGCAAGAGCACCATCTTCAACGCCGTGGCGGGGCTGCTGACGCCCAGCGACGGCGTGATCGTGATCGACGGCCAGGATGCCACCGGAACCATCGGCCGCGTCGGCTACATGCTGCAGAAGGACCTTCTGCTGCCCTGGCGCACCGTGCTGGACAACGTGATCCTGGGCCTGGAGATCCGCGGCGCCTCGGTGAAGGAGGCGCGCGCCTATGCGCTGCCCTACCTGCACCGCTACGGGCTCGGCGGGTTCGAGAGCGCCTATCCCTCCGCGCTGTCGGGCGGGATGAAGCAGCGTGCCGCGCTGCTGCGCACGCTGCTCTTCGACACGGAGATCGTGCTGCTCGACGAGCCCTTCGGGGCGCTGGACGCGCAGACGCGCAGCCGCATGCAGGAATGGCTGCTGCAGCTGTGGCAGGACTTCCGCAAGACGGTGATCTTCGTCACCCATGACGTGGAGGAGGCGGTCTACCTCTCGGACACCATCCAGGTCATGGCCGCGCGCCCGGGCCGCATCGTCGAGACGCTGGAGGTGCCGCTGCGCCGGCCGCGGCCGCGCAGCGTCGCGCTGACGCCGGAATTCGCCGCGGTGAAGGCCCGCTGCCTGGACCTGCTGGGCCACGATCCGCACGACGACGTGGCGCAGGCCGCCTGAGCCGGGAGAGCGCGCATGAACGAGATCGCCACGCCGGCCGGCACGGCCGACCCCACCCTGGCCACCGCCGCCGCGCCGCCGCGGCCGAAGCTGTCGCCCTTCCGCGCGCGGCGGCTGCCGCAGGAGCGCATCTGGCCGGGCTGGATGATCGCGGGCTGCCAGATCGGCGTGCTCATCGCCGCGATCGCGGCATGGGAGTACGGCGCCGCCACCGGTGCCGTGGACGCCTTCTTCTGGTCGCGCCCCAGCGCCATCGCCGAGACGCTCGGCATCTTCGTGCGCAGCGGCGACGCGGCGGTGGACACCTGGTACACCTTCCGGGCCACCATCCTGGGCTTCATCCTCGGCACCACCCTGGGCACGGCCTGGGGCCTCTCCTTCTGGTGGTCGCGCAACTACGCCGCCATCGTGCAGCCCTACATCATCTGCTTCGAATCCATCCCGAAGCTGGCGCTGGCGCCGCTGGTCATCCTGGTCTTCGGCATCGGCCTCGCCTCCAAGGTGGCGCTGGGCATGGCGCTGACCGTCGTCGTCTCCGCCCTGACCACCTATGCCGGCGTGAAGGCGGTGGATCGCGACCATGAGAAGCTGCTCTACTCGCTGGGCGCCTCGCGCTGGCAGGTCTTCCGCAAGCTGGTGGTGCCGGCCTGCCTGCCCTGGGGCATCTCCGTCCTGCGCGTGAACATCGGCCTCGCCCTCACGGGCGCGGTGGTGGGGGAATTCATCTCCTCGCAGCACGGGCTGGGGCGCACGATCCTCTATGCCGGCCAGACCTACGAGATCGGGCTGGTCTGGGTCGCCGTGCTCGTCCTCTCCACCCTCTCGGTGCTGATGTACGTCGCCGTCTCGCAGCTCGAACGCGTGCTGATGAAGCACGTGCGCCACTGATCCCCTGCAAGGAGTTGCCGTCATGATGCTGAACCCCAGCCGGCGCCTGCTGCTCGGCGCCGCCGCCGGCGCGCTGGCGATGCCGCGCCTCGCCCGCGCCCAGGCCAAGGAGATCATCGTGGCCGAGCCGGGCCACCTGGTCGGCTACCTTCCGCTCTACCTGGCCGGGCACAAGGGCTACTTCACGGAGGAGGGGCTGTCGCTCAGGATCCTCACGGTGGAGAGCGGCGCCGGGCACACCAACGCGGTGCTGACCAAGCAGGCCTTCGCCTTCATCGGCGGGCCCGAGCACAACGCCTTCGCCAAGGCGAAGGGGGCGGAGCTGCGCGCCGTCTGCAACGTGGTGGACCGCGGGAACGTCTACTTCGTCGCGCGCAAGGGCACCTCGCCCAAGGATCGCGACTTCGCTGCCTTCGTGAAGGGCAAGACGCTCGCGACCGGCCTGTTCGGCGGCACGCCGAACTCCATCACGCGCTACCTGCTCCGGACCTGGAACCTGGACGCGCGCCGCGACGTGACGATGAGCGAGCTGGCGACGGCGCCGATCTTCGCCGCCATGCGCGCCCGCGCCGCCGATATCGGCGTCATCACCGAGCCGATCCTGACGCAGGGCGTGGCGCAGAACGTCTGGGACGAGCCCTTCTTCAACGTGCCGAAGGAGCTCGGCCCCTATGCCTACTCCACGCTGAACATCCGCCTCGAGAGCATGGAGCAGGACCCGAAGATGGTGGAGGGCTTCGTCCGTGCCGTGGCGCGCGGGCTGAAGGCGGCCTATGCCGACCCGGACGAGGCCGCGGCCTTCGCACGCAAGGAATGGCCCACCGCGCCAGTCGCGGACATCAAGGCCACCCTCGACCGGACCTTCGCCGACGGCCTCTGGAGCCGCGACGGCTTCGTCAGCCCCGAGGCATGGGCGACCGGGCACCGCGTCGTCCGCACGGCCGACATCCTGAAGACGGACGTGCCCTACGACGCGATCATCGACATGCAGTTCCAGCGGCGCATCGCGCCGACCATCTGAGAGAGGAGAGCGTGATGGAGACCAAGAAGGAACCGATCTGGAACCAGTTCCTGACGGAGCGGGACAAGCAGGTCTTCGCGGCGGCCGGCTACGGGGCGCGGCAGGGCTTCGGGAAGCGGCCGGCCCTGATCATCGTGGACGTGAACTATGCCTTCTGCGGCGACAAGCCCGAGCCGATCCTGGAATCGATCAAGCGCTGGCGGAACTCCTGCGGCGAGGAGGCCTGGGACGGCGTCGCGGCCATCGCGAAGCTGGTGGAGGCCTGCCGCGCCAAGGGGCTGCCGATCCTCTACACCACCGGCACCCGCCGGGCGGACAACTGGGATGCGGGCTCCTGGTCCTGGAAGAACCGGCGCAACGGCGAGGCGCCGCGCACCATCGCGACCAACCGCGACGGCAACGACATCGTCGACGAGATCGCGCCCGGCCCGCAGGACATCGTCATCGAGAAGCTCAAGCCCTCCGGCTTCGAGGGCACGCCCATGGCCTCCTTCCTCACCCTGCTCGGCGCGGACAGCGTGCTCGTCACCGGCACCACCACCTCGGGCTGCGTGCGGGCGACGGTGCTGGACGCCTTCTCGCTGAACTACCGGATCGCGGTGGTGGAGGAGGGCTGCTTCGACCGCAGCCAGGCCAGCCATGCCATCAACCTCTGCGACATGCACGCCAAGTATGCCGACGTCGTGGCGCTGGAGGAGACGCTGGCCTTCATCGGCGGCCTGCCGGACGGGCTGTTCGAGCTTCCGTCCGGCCAGGGGATGCGCCCTTACGCCGCCGCGGCGGAGTGAACGGCGCGCGGGGGGGCGATCCTTCCCCCCGCGTCCTCCCGGCCTCAGCCCTGCTGGCCGAGGCCCAGCTCCTGCCGCACCAGCGACACCCAGTAGGCGGCGCCCAGCGGCAGGATCTCGTCGTTGAAGTCGTAGAGCGGCGTGTGCAGCCCGTGGAAGCGGCCATCCGGGCCGACGCCGTTGCCGATGCGCATGAAGGCCCCCGGCACGCGGTTCATCATCTCGGAGAAATCCTCGCCGCCGGTCGAGGGGCGGACATCCGGGTCCACCTGCGCCTCGCCGACCAGCGAGGCGGCGGCCGCCAGCTCCACCCCGACCTGCTCGTCGGCATTGATCACGGCCGGCACGCCGCGGTGATAGCGGAACTCCGCCGTGCAGCCCTGCGCCGCCGCCATGGCGGCCGCCAGCTCGCCCAGCCGGCGCTCCAGCAGGTCGCGCACCGCCGGGGCGTAGCTGCGGGCGGTGCCGGCGACGGCGATCTCGGCCGGCATCACGTTGGGCGAGATCGGCGAGCCGCCGGCGACGTGGCCGACGCTGACCACCGCCATCTCCGAGGCCGCGACGTTGCGCGGCACGATGGTCTGCAGCGCCAGCAGGAAGTGGCCCAGCACCACGGTTGCGTCGGTCGCCAGATGCGGGGTGGAGCCGCCATGGCCGCCGGTGCCGCGGAAGGTGACGTACCAGCTGTCCGCCGCCGCCATCATCGCGCCATGGCGCGTGCCGAACCGCCCGACCGGCATGCCCGGGGAGTTGTGCAGCCCGTAGACCGCATCGCAGGGGAAGCGGTCGAACAGACCGTCGGCGATCATCGCCTTGGCGCCGCCGCGGCCCTCCTCGGCCGGCTGGAAGATCAGGTGGACGGTGCCGGCGAAGTCCCGGTTCTCCGCGAGGTAGCGGGCCGCGCCGAGCAGCATGGTGGTGTGGCCGTCATGGCCGCAGGCATGCATCACCCCTGGGGTGGTGGAGGCATGCGGCAGGCCGGTCTCCTCGTGGATGGCCAGCGCGTCCATGTCGGCGCGCAGGCCGATGGCCCGCTGCCCCGGCCGGGTGCCGCGCACCGTGCCGACCACGCCGGTCACCCCGACCCCGTCCGCCACCTCGACGCCCCATTCGCGCAGCTTCGCCGCCACCAGCGCCGCGGTCCGGCGCTCCTCCAGCCCCAGCTCGGGATGAGCGTGGATGTCGCGGCGGATGGCCGTCAGCTCCGGGTGATACTCGCGGATCCGGGTGACGACATCCTGCATGAAGGCTCTCCTGACGGTGGCTGCCGCCATCCTAGCACCCTGGGCCGATTAGGCACGCTCCGCCGGTAGCCGGTGCCGCGACGCCCGCCGCCGCCGCCCGGGACCGAGGGGCGGGGCAGGGAGGGCAGGCGGGACAGCGGGTGGTGCCCGCCCCGGACCCGGACGATGATCGCCGCTTGTTGAAGCGCGTTGCGGCTTCTTCATCAGCGCCGCGCTGGACCTGTGCCGTGGCCGGACACAAGGTCCCCGGGCCGTGCCGAGAGTCGTGCCACACCCTCCCGCGCCGAACCACCGCCGCGGCCGGCGTGATCGCCGACGCTAGGTCGGGCGCATGGCGCAGCTCTTTCCCCCCGTCGCCACCACCCTCGCCCGGGCCGGGCTGCTCGGCGGCGCCGCGCTGCTGCTGGGCGGGCTGGGGCTGCTGGTCGCGCTGCCCTTCACCCCGCACGTGACGCGGCAGGACGTGACGGTGGAGCAGCCGGTGCAGTTCAGCCACGCGCACCATGTCGGCGGCCTCGGGCTCGACTGCCGCAACTGTCACACGGGCGCCGAGCGGTCGCGCTTCGCCGGCCTGCCGCCGACCCAGACCTGCATGGCCTGCCATTCCCAGCTCTGGACCAACGCGGCGATCCTGGCGCCGGTGCGCGAATCGCTGGCGCGGGACGTGCCGCTGCGCTGGGTGCGGGTCCATCGCCTGCCGGACTACGTTTATTTCGACCACAGCATCCATGTCGCGAAGGGCGTCGGCTGCTCCACCTGCCACGGCGCGGTGGACCGGATGCAGCAGCTGCGCCAGGCCGCGCCGCTGACCATGGGCTGGTGCCTGGACTGCCACCGCGACCCGGCGCCGAACCTGCGCCCGCGCGAGGCGGTCTACGACATGCGCTGGACCCCGCCGCCCGACCAGCGGGCGCGGGGCGAAGCGCTGATCCGCGACTACATGATCCGCACCGAGCACCTGACCGACTGCTCGCGGTGCCACCGGTGAGCGGGGCGCCGCCCCTGTCCCGCCGGCAGGCGGCGCTGGCGCTGCTGGCCTCGGCCGCCGCGCTGACCGCCTGCGGCGAGCCGCCGGAGGAGATCGTCCCCGCCGTGGAGCAGGAGGTAGGCGAGGGGCCGGGCCTGCCGCGCCGCTTCGCCACCGTGCTGCCGCTGGGCGGCTATGGCCGCGGGGTGGTGGTGACCTCGGTCGAGGGGCGCCCGACCAAGGTGGAGGGCAACCCGGACCACCCGGCGAGCCTCGGCGCCACGGATGTCTTCGCCGAGGCGGCGGTGCTGTCGCTCTACGATCCCGACCGCTCCCGCACCCTGCGCCGGGAGGGGCGCATCGCCTCGCGGGAGGCCTTCCTCGCCGACCTGTCGCCCCGGCTGCGGGCGCTGGAGGCGCGGGGCGGCGAGGGGCTGGCGCTGCTGACGGGCCATGTCGCCTCGCCCACCCTGCTGCGGCTGATCGGGGAGCTGCGCGCCCGCTTCCCGGCGCTGCGCCACCATGCGCACGAGGCGGTGGGGGAGGCGAACGCGCTGGCCGGCGCGGCCCTGGCCTTCGGGCGGCCGCTGGCGGCGCGGCCCCGCCTGGAGCGGGCCGCCATGGTGCTGGCGCTGGACGCCGACCCGCTGGGCCCGGGGCCGGACCAGATCCGCCACGCCCGGGCCTTCGCGGCACGCCGGTCGGCGCAACGCGGCGGCGAGACCACCGCGCGGCTCTACGCCGCCGAGCCGGTGATGAGTGCCACGGGCGCCAAGGCGGACCGCCGCCTTGCCGCTCCGCCCGGGCTGGTGCGCGACCTAGCCGTGGCGCTGGCGGCGCGGCTGGGCGCCGGGCTGCCCGCGCCGGACCTGCCGCCCGAGGCCGCGCGCTTCCTCGATGCCGCGACGGCCGACCTGCTGGCCCATCCCGGCGAGGCGCTGATCCTTGTCGGCGAGTGGCAGCCGCCGGAGCTGCACGCCCTGGCCCACTGGATCAACGCCCGGCTCGCCGCCCCCGTGGCGCTGACCGAACCCGTCGGCCCGGCGGAGCCGCCCGCCACCCTCGCGGCACTGGTCGGGGCGCTGCGGGAGCGGCGGGTGGACACGCTCGTCATCCTCGGTGCCAACCCCGGCCACGATGCCCCGGCGGCGCTGGGCTGGGAGGCGGCGCTGCGGGATTCGGGCGCCTTCTCCGTCCATCTCGGCCCCTGGCGGGACGAGACGGCGGCGGCCTGCCGCTGGCACCTGCCGGAGACCCACCCGTTGGAGGAATGGGGTGACCTGCGCGCCACGGACGGCACCGCCGCCGTCGCGCAGCCGCTGATCACGCCGCTCTACCAGGCGACCCGGCCGGCCCACTGGCTGCTGGGCGTGCTGCTGGGGCGCGACGACCTCTCCGCCCGCGACGCCGTGCGCGAGACCTGGGCCGCCGGGCGCGCGGGGGAGGGGTTCGAGCCCTGGTGGCGCCGGGTGCTGCGCGACGGGGTGGTGCCGGACAGCGCCGCCCCCGCCGTGGACGCGGGCGCGCCGCGCCTGCCGCCCCTGCCCCCCGTGCCCGCCGAGGGGCTGACGCTGCTGCTGCGCCCCGACGCCGCGCTCTGGGACGGGCGCTTCGCCAACAATCCCTGGCTGCAGGAATGCCCGCGCCCGCTGACCCGCCAGGTCTGGGGCAATGCCGCGCTGCTGGCGCCGGAGGAGGCGCGCCGCCGCGGGGTGGAGGAGGGCGCGCTGGTCCGCCTGACGCTGGACGGGCGCGCGCTGGAGCTGCCCGCGCTCCCGCGCCCCGGCATGGCGCCCGGCGTGGTGGCCGTGGCGCTGGGCGGCGGACGCCGCCGCGCGGGCGCCATCGGCGACGGGGTGGGGGCGGACGCCTACGCGCTGCGCCGACCGGACGCGCCCTGGGCCATGCCGGGGCTGATGCTGGAGCCCACCGGCCAGCCAGGCACTCTGCTGCGCCTGGGCCCGGAAGCGCCGCTGGAGGGCGAGGCGGCCACGCTGTTCCGTACCGCCCCGGTACCGCCGGCCGGGACGCCCCACCCCGATCCGCCAAGCTTCAACCCCCCCTTGCCGCGCGACGCCGATGCGGCCTGGGCCATGGTGATCGACACGACGCGCTGCATCGGCTGCAACGCCTGCGTCGTCGCCTGCCAGAGCGAGAACAACGTCCCCGTCGTGGGCCCCGAGGAGGTCGCGCGCGGCCGCGACATGCACTGGCTGCGCATCGACACCTACGAGGCCGGTCCCGAGACCGATCCGTGCCCGGGCTTCCAGCCCGTCCCCTGCATGCATTGCGAGCACGCGCCCTGCGAGCCCGTCTGCCCCGTCGCCGCCTCGGTCCATGATGCGGAAGGGCTGAACGCGCAGGTCTACAACCGCTGCATCGGCACGCGCTTCTGCCAGGCCAACTGCCCCTACAAGGTCCGGCGCTTCAACTTCCGCGGCTATGCCGACGGCCAGGAATACGCGAATCTCGGCGCCCCCACCCTCGCGGCGCAGCGCAACCCGGAGGTGACGGTGCGCGCCCGCGGCGTGATGGAGAAGTGCACCTACTGCGTCCAGCGCCTCAGCGCCGCCCGCCGCACCGCCGCGAAGGAGGAACGCCCCCTCGCCGCGGGCGAGGTCGTCACCGCCTGCCAGTCCGCCTGCCCCGCCCAGGCCATCAGCTTCGGCAACCTGAACAACCCCGCCGAGGAGGTCGTGGCCCTGCGCCGCTCCCCCGCCCACTACGCGCTGCTGGAACACCTCGGCACGCGCCCGCGCACCACCTACCTCGCGGCGCTGCGCCACCCGGAGGTGGAGTGAGCGGGGCGCCGGTTCCCCGGGGGAAAGGCTCCGCCTTGCCCCCCGTACCCCTCATCCGCCAGGACACTGCGTGCCCTGGACCCAGGGGGCGCTGCTGCGAGGCAACCTGCTTCGGGGTCGATGCGCCGGCGGCCATGGGCTTCCGGCGGGCACGGCCGCCTCGCCCGCTGCCAGCGTCTTCGCCCTTGAATCCCGTCCGACCATACGTTCCCCGGGTTCAGCCCACAGACCACGCCCTTCCCACACAGCACCAGACTCCCGCCGGGGTCCGGGGGCCGGCCCGTCCCCGGCTGAGGGGGGGTGCGGGGGGAGGCGGCGTCTCCCCCCGGGCCACGGGCATCACGGCATGAGCACCGATGGCCTGCTCCCGCGCGAGGCGACCTACGGCTCTCTGGTGGGCGCGGTCGCGGACCCGTTGCTGCGGCGGCGGGTGGGGCGGCCGTACTGGATCGCCTTCGCGGCGGGGGTGCTGGGGACGGGGCTGATGCTCGTCTCGATCGGCTGGCTCTTCGCCGAGGGCGTGGGGGTCTGGGGGGTGAACACCAGCGTCGTCTGGGGCTTCGCCATCGCGAACTTCGTCTGGTGGCTGGGCATCGGCCATGCCGGCACCTTCATCTCCGCCGCGCTGCTGCTGACGCGGCAGCCCTGGCGCGCGGCGATCAACCGCTTCGCGGAGGTGATGACGCTTTTCGCTGGCGCCATCGCCGGGCTGTTCCCGATCCTGCACCTGGGGCGGCCGTACCGGGCCTACTGGATCCTGCCCTATCCGAACACGATGGACCTGTGGCCGCAGTGGCGCTCCGCGCTGGTGTGGGACGCAGCGGCGATCTCGACCTACCTGATCTTCTCGGCGCTGTTCTGGTGGCTGGGGCTGATCCCCGACCTCGCCACGCTGCGCGACCGGGCCCAGGGTCAGGGGCGAAAAGGACGCGGGGCGCGGCTGGCCTATGGCGTGCTGGCGATGGGCTGGCGCGGCTCGGCGCGGCACTGGCACCTGCACGAGAGGGTCTATCGCACCATGGCGGCGATGGCGCTGCCGCTGGTGGTGTCCGTGCACAGCGTGGTGGGGATGGACTTCGCCGCCAGCCTGATGCCCGGCTGGTCGGAGAGCATCTTCCCGCCCTACTTCGTCGCCGGCGCTCTCTTCTCCGGCTTCGGCATGTGCGTCGTGGTGGCGGCGCTGATGCGCTGGGGGCTGGGTCTGCAGGCCGTCCTTACGCACCGCCATTTCGCGGCGATGGCGAAGGTGATCCTGGCGGGCTCGCTGGTGCTCGGCCTCTCCTACCTGACGGAGTGGTTCACCGCCTGGTACGGCGGCGACGGCGCGGAGCGCGGGCACGTCGCCTTCCTGTTCGCCAGCCCCTACGCGCCGCTCTACGCCGTGCTGCTCGCCTGCAACGTGCTGGTGCCGCAACTGCTGTGGTCGGCACGGGCGCGGGAGAGCATCGTCGCGGTGGTGACGGTCTCGCTGGTGCTGAACCTCGGCATGTGGCTGGAGCGCGTCCTCATCATCTGGAACACGCTCTCGCACGGCCACCTGCCGGCGATGCATGCCGTCTTCCGGCCGACCTTCTGGGACTGGTCGCTGCTGGCCGGCACGATCGGCTTCTTCCTGCTGCTCTTCCTCGTCTTCGCGCGGCTGCTGCCGGTGATCGCCATGCACGACCTGGGCAAGCTGCTGCGTGACCGGGAACGCGGCGCATGAACGCGACGCCGCTCCTCCTCGCCGAGTTCCGCGACCCGGAGACGCTGATCGACGCCGCCCGGCGTGCACGGCGGGCGGGGCTGCGCGGGCTGGACGCGCACACCCCCTTCGCAGTGGAAGGTCTGGCCGAGGCGCTGGCCCTGCCCACCCCGCCGGTGCGCCCGGCGATGCTGGTGGGCGGGCTGCTCTCGGCCGGCTTCGTCTTCGCGATGTGCTGGTACGCGGCGGTGATCGACTACCCCATCGTGCTGGGCGGGCGGCCGCTGAACACCTGGCAGGTTTTCCTCGTGCTGTCCTTCGAGGCGGGAATCCTCGGCGCCACCTTCACCGGCGTCGGGTTCTTCCTCGTCTCCACCGGCCTGCCGCGCCTGAACCACCCTGTCTTCGACGCCCACGACATCGGCCGCGCCAGCCAGGACCGCTTCTTCCTCGCCGTCGCGGACCCGGAGGCCGACGAGGCCCGGCTGGCCGCGCTGCTCGACGGGCTGGCGCCGCTCTCCGTCCGGCGGGTGGTGGCGTGAGAGCCGGCGGCACCCCCGGGGGGAGGCGCTGCCTCGCCCCCGGACCCCCCTCCGCCGGGGGCGAGCCGGCCCCCGAACCCCGGCGGGAGTCTGGCACCGGGTGCTTGCCGGCAGCCTGCGGGCTGAATCCGGGGAGCGCGTGGACAGGCGGGGCGCCAACAGGACATTCCAGGCCACGCGCGCCGACGCCGAACCCGCCGGAGGTCATCGACCTCCGGCGCGCCGACGCGTCTGTGAATGGGGGTCCAGGGGCTCTGCTCCTGGCGGATAGGGGGGGTCCGGGGGGAAAGGCGGAGCCTTCCCCCCCGGGGGCCAGCCACCGCGCGACCCGCCTGGCCTTCCTGTTGCTCGGGACGGCGCTTGCCCTGGCCGGCTGCCGGCAGGAGATGGCGCAACAGAAGCGTCTCGACCCCCAGGGGGCCACGGATGCCTGGCCCGGCGGCGTGGTGTCCCGGCCGCTGCCGCCCGGGGTGGTGGCGCGCGATGCCGTGCTGGAGGAGCCGGCGCCGCCGCCCGTCACCGCCGCGCTGCTGGCGCGGGGGCAGGAGCGCTTCGCCATCGCCTGCCAGCCTTGCCACGGCGCGGCGGGGGAGGGCGACGGGATCATCGTGCGGCGCGGCTTCCCTTCCCCGCCCTCCTACCACACCCGCCGGCTGCGGGCGGTGCCGGCGGGGTACTTCGTGGAGGTCATCACCCGCGGCTACGGCGTGATGTATTCCTACGCCGACCGGGTGGAGCCCGCCGACCGCTGGGCCATCGCCGCCTATATCCGGGCGCTGCAACTCTCCCGCCACGCCACCCTGGCCGAGGCGCCGGAGGCGGCCGCCGCGCTGGGCGAGGGCCGGGGAGAGGCGCCATGACCGGTGCCGACCCGATCGCCTGGCTGGGCGAGCGCACGGGGCGCGCCCTGCTCCTCGGTCTCGCGGCCACCGTCGTGCTGGGGCTCTGGGCACTGCTCGCGCCGGCCGCCCCGGCGGCGGGCTGGCTGATCGGGCTCGCCTTCTGGGCCTCCGTCGCGCTGGGGGCGGTGGCGCTGCTGGCGGTGCACGCGCTGACCGGCGGGCGCTGGGGCGCGGCGCTGCGTCCCGCCCTGGCCCCGGCGGCGCTGGGGTTGCCGGCCTTCCTGCCGCTGCTGCTGCCCCTGCTGCTCGGCCTCGTCGCGCTCTACCCCTGGGCAAGCGATCCGGCAGCCGCGGCGGCGCCGGACGTGGCGCGGCTCTACCTCAACCCCACCGGCTTCCGGCTGCGCACGCTGGGGGCCTGGGGCGTCTGGTGCCTGCTGGGCTGGGCGCTGCTGCGCCTGCGCGGCGGCGGGCGGGTGCTGGCCGGGGCGCTGGGGCTGGTCTTCCACCTGGGCGCGGTGACGCTGGTGGCGCTGGACTGGTTGCTCTCGCTCGACCCGCGCTTCACCTCGACCGCCTTCGGGGTGGCGGCGCTGGTGATGCAGATGATGGCCGCCCTCGCCTGGGCGGCGCTGCTGCGCCCGGCCCGGGGAAGGGTGGTGCGGGACCTCGCCGCGCTGCTCTTCGCCGCCGTGCTCGGGGCGCTCTATCTCGGCTTCGTGCAGTACCTGGTCGCCTGGTACGGCGACCTGCCGGACAAGGCGCGCTGGTTCCTGCACCGCGGGGGCGCGGGCTGGCTGGCCCTGCAAGGCGCGTCCTTCCTGCTCTCGGCCCTGATCCCCCTGGCGGCGCTGCTGTGGCCCGGGACCCGGCGCAGCCCCGCAGCCCTGGCGGGGCTGGGCGCCGCGACCCTGGCCGGCTTCGGGCTGCACCTGTGCTGGATCGTGGCGCCGGCCTTCGGGCCGGCCGTGCTGCCGGCGGCCCTGCTCGGCCTGCTGGCGGTGGGAGGGATCTGGCTCGGCCTCGCCTACAGTCCCCGGGCCGGGCGGCTCCTGCGCCGGATGGAGGCGCCCGATGGCTGAGAGCGCCCGCCGTCGCGAACCCGAACGGCTGAACCTGCGCGCCATCCTGGGCGCGGGGCTGGGGACGGCGGCGCTCCTCCTCCTCACCCTGGCCGGGGTCGCCGCCTGGTTCCACTGGGCCAGGCCGGACACCGCCATCCCGCGGCCCGCCGTCGTCCCGCCGCCGCGCCTGGAGGCGCGCTCCGCCGAGACCCGCGACGCCATGGCCCCGGAACAGCGGGCGCAGGTCGAAGGCTATGCCTGGCAGGACCGCGCCCGTGGCCTGGTCCGCATCCCCGTCGCCCGCGCCATGGCCATCCTGGCGGCGCGCGGCGATGCCGCCTGGGCGCCGCTGGAGACGCCGGAACCGGGCGTGCCCCTGCCGGTGCGGCCCGAGGCGGCGCGGCCGGGGAGGGCGCGATGAGGGGGGCGTCGGGCTGGTGGCCGGCCGCGACCGGGGGGAAAGGCGCTGCCTTTCCCCGCCGGCCCCCCCTATCCGCCAGGAGCAGAGCCCCTGGACCCTCATTCACAGACGCGTCGGCGCGCCGGAGGTCGATGACCTCCGGCGGGTTTGGCGTCCGCGCGCGTGGCCTGGAATCGTCTTCCGGCGCCCCGCCTGTCCGCGCGCGCTCCGGGTTCAGCCCGCAGGCTGACGGTGCCACCCGGCACCAGACTCCCGCCCGGGGTCCGGGGCCCGGCTTCGGGCCCCGGCGGCGGGGGTTCCAGGGGGAGGCGGCGCCTCCCCCTGGTCCGGCGGCCGGACAGGCACCCCGCAAGAGACGTGCTCTCCCCCTGCTCGGGCTGTTCCTTGCCGTGCCGGCCTTTGCCGCCCCGCCGGACGGGATCGCACTGGACCCGCCGCCCGGCGCGCAGCTGCCGCCCGGGCTGGCGCTGACCACGGACGCCGGGCGCATGGCCACACCGGCGGCGCTGCTGGACGGTCGGCCGGCGCTGCTGGTGCTGGCGGACTACCGCTGCACCGTGCTGTGCGGCACCGCGCTGGGACTGGCTGCGGCGGGGCTGGAGCGCAGCGGGCTGCGGCCGGGGACGGATTACGCGTTGCTCGTCCTGGGGCTCGATCCGCGCGACGGGCCCGGGGAGGCGGCGGCGGCGAAGCAGGCGCGGCTGGGGGATTCGCCCGTGGCGCCGGCCGCGCTGTTCCTGACTGCGGCGCCCGGGGAGCTGGCGGCGGCACAGGCGGCGCTGGGCTACCGGGCATGGCGCGACCCGGCGACGGGGGAGTACGCACATCCGCTCGGCGCGCTGGTGCTGGACCCGGCGGGGCGCGTGACCGCCGTGCTGGACGGGCTGGTGCCGGAGCCGCCGGCGCTGCGCGCAGCGCTGGAGACGGCCGCGCGAGGCGGGGACGGAGGTACGGGGCTGGCGCGGCTGGGCGAGCGGCTGCGCCTGCTCTGCGCCGGCTTCGGGCTGGGGGACGGATTCGCGGTGCCGCTGGTCCGCCGCGTGCTGGTGGTGGGCATGGGCGTCACGCTGCTGGGGCTGGGCGGGCTGCTGTGGAGCCTGTCGCGGCGGCGGGCGCGGCGGGCATGAGCGGCGGTCTGCGCCTGTGGCCGGAGGCGGCGTCCGACACCGCGCGCATGGTGGACGCGGATGCCTGGCTGCTGGTCGGGCTCTCCACGGCGGTGGTGGCGCTGGTGCTTGCCCTCGTGCTGGGCTTCGCCATCCGCTACCGGCGCGGCTCCCGCGCGAAGCGCGGCGCGATGCCGGAGCTGGTGCAGTCGGAGGTCGAGATCGGCTGGACCTTCGCGACGCTGCTGCTGGCGCTGTTCCTCTTCGCCTGGGCCGGCTCGGCGGAGCTGGGCGCTGAGCGGTCGCCCCCGGAGGCGCTGGAGATCCACGTCACCGCCCGGCAGTGGATGTGGAAGGCGCAGCACCCGAACGGCGCTCGCGAGATCGACGCGCTGCACCTGCCGCGCGGCGAGGCGGTGCGGCTGCTGATGACGTCGGAGGATGTGATCCATTCCTTCTTCGTCCCCGAGTTCCGCATCAAGCAGGACGTGCTGCCCGGCCGCCTGACGCAGCTCCGTTTCACGCCCACGCGGACGGGGACCTTCCACCTGTTCTGCGCCGAGTTCTGCGGCACGCTGCATGCCCGCATGGGCGGCAGCGTCACGGTGCTGGAGCCGGAGGACTACGCGCGCTGGCGTGCCGCGCAGCCGGAGGGCGACGACCTCGGGCGGGAGGGAGCGGCGCTGTTCGTCTCGCTCGGCTGCGCCGGCTGCCATGCCGGCGGCTCGGCGGTGCGCGCCCCGCGGCTGGAGGGGGTGTTCGGCCGCGACGTGCCGCTCGCCGACGGGCGCGTCGTGCGGGCGGACGAGGCGTATCTGCGCGATTCCATCCTCCAGCCGGGGCGCGACGTGGTGGCGGGGTTCGAGCCGCTGATGCCCTCCTTCGCCGGGCTGCTGGGGGAGGGGGAGGTGCAGCGCCTGGTGGCCTATCTGCGCGGGTTGGGGGCGGAACGATGAGCGGGATCGCGGCGCGCGGGGCGGTGGCGGGACCGCGCCGGGGAGGCGGCAGCTACCTGACGGCGGAGACGGGCCTCGCCTCCTGGCTGCTGACCACGGACCACAAGCGCGTCGCGCTGCTCTACGCCGCGGCGCTGACCGGCTTCTTCTTCCTGGGCGGCGCGGCGGCGGTGATGATCCGGCTGGAGCTGTTCACCCCGGCGCAGGACCTCGTCTCGGCCGAGGGGTACAACCGGCTGTTCACCCTGCACGGGCTGGTGATGGTCTGGTTCTTCCTGGTGCCGGCCATTCCCAACACGCTGGGCAACTTCCTGCTGCCGCTGATGATCGGCGCGCGCGACCTGGCCTTCCCGCGGCTGAACCTGTTCTCCTGGTATCTCTTCATGGCGGCGGGCCTGCTGCTGCTGGCCGCGCTGCTGTTCGGCGGCGTGGACACGGGCTGGACCTTCTACACGCCGCTGTCCACCGGCTATGCCCATTCCAACGTGCTGGCGGCGGCGCTGGCCGTGGTGCTGGTCGGCTTCTCCTCCGTCGCGACGGGGGTGAACATGCTCGCCACCGTCCACCTGCTGCGCGCGCCGGGGATGGGGTGGTTCCGCCTGCCGCTCTTCGTCTGGTCGATCTACGGCACGGCGCTGGTGATGGTGCTGGCGACGCCCGTGCTGACGGCGGCGCTGCTGCTGGTGGTGGCGGAGCGCGCCTTCGGCCTGCCGGTCTTCGACCCCGCGCGGGGCGGCGATCCGCTGCTGTTCCAGCACCTGTTCTGGTTCTACTCGCACCCGGCGGTCTACATCATGATCCTGCCGGCCTTCGGCGTGATCAGCGAGATCGTGCCCTGCTTCGCCCGCCGTCGCCTCTTCGGCTACAGCTTCATGGTCTACGCGATCCTGATGATCGCGCTGCTGGGCTTCCTGGTCTGGGGGCACCACATGTTCGTCTCCGGCCAGTCGCTCTACGCCTCGCTGGTCTTCTCCTTCCTCTCCTTCGTCATCGCCGTGCCCTCGGCGATCAAGGTGTTCAACTGGTCCTTCACCCTCTACCGCGGCCAGATCACCTTCCAGGCGCCGATGCTCTACGCGCTGGGCTTCATCGGCCTGTTCACCATCGGCGGGCTGACCGGGCTGGTGCTGGCCTCGGTCCCCGTCAACCGCCACGTCACGGACACCTACTACGTCGTGGCCCACTTCCACTTCATCATGGTGGGCGGGGCGGTGACGGCCTTCTACGGCGGGCTGCACTTCTGGTGGCCCAAGATCACCGGCTGCATGCCGCCCGACGCCTGGGCGCGCTTCGCCGCGGTGCTGATGTTCTTCGGCTTCTGCTTCACCTTCTTCCCGATGTTCCTGATGGGCTTCCTCGGCATGCCGCGCCGCTACGGCGCCTATCCGGAGGAGTTCCAGGTCTGGCACGTCCTCGCCTCCGGCGGCGCCGTGATCCTGGCCGCGGCCTACCTGCTGCCGATGGGCTACCTCGCCTGGTCGCTGGTCTGGGGCGAGCGGGCGGAGGAGGACCCCTGGGACGCGACGGGGCTGGAATGGCGCACCGCCTCGCCGCCGCCGCGCGGCAACTTCCGCTCGCCCCCCGTGGTGGAGGAGGGGCCCTACCTCTACCACCCCGGGAACGAGGGCCCGGGCCACGACCACCGCGACCCGCACCGCGACCAGGGGCGGGAGACGGGGATGGGGGTGCGCGAGACATGAGCGAGGTGCTGCACGAACCCTGGGACAGCCCGCGCCGCCAGCGGGAGGCGGCGCAGTTCGGCACCTGGGTCTTCCTGGGCAGCGAGGCGATGCTGTTCGGCGGGCTGCTCCTCGCCTTCGCGGTGAACCGCTGGCTGCACCCGGCGGGCTTCGCGGCGGCGGGGCGGGAGACGGATGTCGTGCTGGGCACGGCGAACACGCTGCTGCTGCTGGCCAGCAGCGCGGCGATGGCCGTGGGCAGCGAGGCCGCGCGCGCGGGACTGCGCCGGCTGGCCCTGCGCGGGATGGCGGCGGTGCTGCTGCTGGGCGCGGGCTTCCTCGCGCTCAAGGGCTTCGAGTGGTCGGAGGACCTGCGCCGGAACCTCTGGCCCGGCGACGGCTTCCGCCTAGCCGAGCCGGGGGCGCGGCTGTTCTTCGGGCTTTACTGGGCGACGACCGCCCTGCACGCGCTGCACCTCGCCGGCGGGCTGCTGGTCGTGGGCTGGTTCGCCCGGCAGGCCCGGCGCGGCGACCGCCCGCTGTCGAGCCCCGCCTTCCAGGCCGCGGCGCTGTACTGGCATCTGGTGGATGTGGTCTGGATCGTCCTCTACCCGTTGCTCTACCTGGGCGGCCGGACATGAGTGAGCGGTCGGCGCGCGCGATCCTGCGCCACGCCCTGCTGGTCTGGGCCGGGCTGGTCGCCCTGCTGCTGCTGACGCTGGCCCTGGCCTACGTGCCGATAGGGCGCGCGAACCTGCCGGTCAGCCTGGGCATCGCCGCGGCCAAGGCCCTCGTCGTGGCGCTGGGCTTCATGGAACTGCGCCGGGCGGACCCGCTGCTGCGCCTCGCCGCCGGGGCCGCGCTGCTGTGGATCGGCTTCCTCTTCACCCTCGGCTTCGCGGATCTGCTGACCCGTGCGCCCCAGGGCGGGAGCCTGCCGTAGCCTCCGTGGCGGGCGGTGCTTTCCCTCGCGCGGAGCCGCCCCTATTCTGAACGGCAACCGGACCGAGCCAGGCCGGAAGAGGGAAGCCTATGACGTCCATGACCCGCCGCCGTGCCCTCCAGGCCGGTGCCGCCCTGCTTGCCGCCCCCGCCCTGGTCGAGCAGGCCCATGCCCAGAGCCAGTTCGACTGGAAGCGCTTCCGCGGCCAGAGCATCGATGTCTCGCTGACGGCGAATCCGCGCAGCCAGATCCTGATGCAGAACCAGCGCGAGTTCGAGGAGCTGACCGGCATCAAGGTCAATTCCGAGGCGATCCCGGAGCAGCAGCACCGCCAGAAGTTCGCGATCGAATTCGCCAGCGGCCGGCCGTCCTTCGACGTGGTGGGCATCAGCCTGCATGTCAGCAAGCGCCAGGTCGGCCGGGCCAAGTGGTGCGCCGACCTGCGCCCGATGCTGGCCGATACCTCCCTGACCGCGCCGGACTTCGACTTCTCGGACTTCGCGCCCGGGACCATCGCCTACTCGACCCAGGCGGACGGCCGGCTCGATACCCTTCCGGAGTTCGTCGACTACTTCCTGCTCTACTACAACAAGGAGTTGCTGGACGCGAAGGGCGTGGCGCCGCCCGCCACCTTCGACGAGCTCTATGACGCGGCCAAGCGGCTGACCGACCCCTCGAAGCAGATCTACGGCTCCGTCAACCGCGGCCTGCGCAACGCCAACGTGCTGATCTGGACCAGCTTCCTGCTCGGCACGGCGCAGAAGGACACGCTGGATGCCCAGCGCCGGCTGATCACCGACACGCCGGATGCGATCTGGGCGGGGCAGCTCTACCAGAAGATGATGCGCGAGACGGCGCCGCCCGGCATCGTCGGCTTCAACTGGAACGAGGCGCAGACCAGCTTCATGCAGGGCCGCGCCGCCTTCTGGATCGATGGCTGCGGCTTCGCCGCGCCGCTGGAGGACCGCACCCGCAGCCGCGTCGTCGGCAAGGTGGGCTATGGCGTCATGCCGCGCGGCCCTGGGGCGCACCACTGCGTCATGACCCAGACCGCCTTCGGCATCGCCGAGACCAGCCGCAAGAAGGGGCCGGCCTGGCTCTACCTGCAATGGGCCAGCGGCCGGGCGAATCAGCTCCGCTACCTCACCTCCGGCGCGGGGTCGCCGGCCCGCGCCTCGACCTACGCGAACGAGGAGGCGATCCGCGACAGCCGCTTCCCGAAGCAGTTCTTCGAGAGCCTCGTCGCCTCGGGCCAGATCGGCCGCGCCGGCCTGCCGGAGATCGTGCCGGTGACGGAGTTCCGCGACACCTTCGGGACGGGCCTGACTAACACCATCGGGGGCGCCGACGTCGCCACCGAGTTGAGGAAGGCGACCGAGGCCTTCCGCCCGGTGCTGGAGCAGTCCGAGCGCGACGCCTGACCTGTCCCCGCGGTCCCAGCCCCGCCCGCCGGCTGCCCAGGCCGGCGGGCGGCCCGCGCCCAGAAGCGCACGCCCCGACGGGCCGCCCCTGCCTCGGCCCGGGCCGGCGATACGCCGTCGGCAGGGGGGCCGGCGTACCCGGTAACCGTTCACAAAAGCTTCATTATCCGGTGTTGTCTGGCGACGACTAGGACCCCCCATAAGGACCCCGCGCCGACGCGCCCGGGGCACGTCCGGGACCCGAGACCCGGCAGGCGGGATCGTCGCGGGAGAGTCGTCGCCCCACAAGGTTGAGATCAGGACATTGCACTCCCCCCCTCGGACAACGCCGGTCGCCGCGCCCGGAATCCTCGCCAGGGCATGGCTGTTCCTCCTGGGAGCCGTCATCGCGCTCGCGGGAATCGCCTTCGTGGTCGGGGGTGGCAAACTCCTCCTCCTCGGCGGGAGCTGGTACTTCCTCCTCGCGGGAATCGGCCTCGTCGCCGCCGGGGCGCTCGTCCTGCTGCGCCGGCCCGCCGGCGCCCTGCTGTTCGGGCTGGTGTTCCTGCTCACCATCGCCTGGGCGCTGTGGGAGGTCGGGCTGCGGTTCTGGCCGCTCATCTCGCGACTCCTCGCCCTGGGCGTCGGCGCGACGGTCGTGGCGCTGTCCTTCCCGCTGCTGCGCCGTGCCGCGGGGCGGCCGCCCGCCTATGCCGCCTCCTTCCTCGCCGCCGCGGTGGTCGGCCTCGCCTCGGCCGCGGGCCTCGCCGGCATGTTCGTGCCGCATCCGCCCGTCGTCGCCGCCGGGCCCGGACCCGCGCTGACGCCGGTGGCGCCCGGGACCGAGCAGCGGAACTGGGAGGCCTATGGCAACACGTCGGGCGGCAGCCGCTTCGCGGCGCTGGACGGGATCAACCGCGGCAACGTCTCCCGCCTGCGGGTCGCCTGGACCTACCGGACGGGCGACGTCCCGGAAAGCACCGACGGCAACGGCGCCGAGGACCAGACGACGCCCCTGCAGGTGGGTGACCGGGTCTACCTCTGCACGCCGCACAACAACGTCATCGCGCTGGACGCGGAGACGGGACGCGAGATCTGGAAGGCGGAGATCAACGCCCGCTCCGCCGTCTGGATGCGCTGCCGCGGGCTGGCCTATTTCGACGCCGCCGCGCCGATCCAGCAGCCCAGCGCCCCGGGGGCCACGCCCGTCACGCCGGTCTCCGTGGCGCCCGGCGCCGCGTGCCAGCGGCGCATCCTGATGAACACCATCACCGCCGAGCTGATCGCCCTGGACGCCGACACGGGCGCCTTCTGCCCGGATTTCGGGACCAACGGCCGGGTGGACCTGAAGGTCGGGCTGGGCGCCGCGCCGGACCCGCTGTACCAGCTCACCTCCGCCCCGACGGTCGCGGGCACCACCGTCGTCGTCGGCGGCCGCGTGGCCGACAACGTGCAGGTGGACATGCCGGGCGGCGTGATGCGCGGCTTCGACGTGGTGACGGGCGCGCTGCGCTGGGCCTTCGATCCCGGCAACCCGGCGATCACGGGCCTGCCGCCCCAGGGCCAGACCTACACCCGCTCCACGCCCAACGTCTGGGCGGCCATGTCCTACGACCCCGCGATGAACGTCGTGTTCATGCCCGTGGGCAGCTCCTCGGTGGACATCTGGGGCGTGACGCGCACGCCGCTGGACCACAAGTACGGCGCCTCCATGCTGGCGCTCGACGCCACCACGGGGCGCGAGAAGTGGGTCTACCAGACGGTCCACAACGACCTGTGGGACTTCGACGTCCCGATGCAGCCGAGCTTCATCGACTTCCGCAAGGCGGATGGCAGCACCGTGCCGGCGCTGGTCTTCGGCACCAAGGCGGGCCAGATCTACGTGCTGGACCGCGCCACGGGCCAGCCGCTGAC
Organism: Roseomonas sp. OT10; assembly: GCF_020991085.1. NCBI lineage: Bacteria > Pseudomonadati > Pseudomonadota > Alphaproteobacteria > Acetobacterales > Roseomonadaceae > Roseomonas > Roseomonas cutis. The sequence goes on along the minus strand of NZ_CP087719.1, from coordinate 2,806,445 downwards.
GGAGGTGCGGCAGTTCCCCGTCCGGCCGGGCAACATCCCCAACGAGCCCTATTCCCCGACGCAGCCGCGCTCCGTCGGCATGCCCCAGATCGGGACGCAGACGCTGACCGAGGCGGACATGTGGGGCGCCACGCCCTTCGACCAGCTGCTGTGCCGGATCTCCTTCAAGAGCATGCGCTACGACGGGCTGTACACCGTGCCCGACACCACCCTTTCCCTCAGCTTCCCGGGCTCGCTGGGCGGCATGAACTGGGGCGGCCTCTCCACCGATCCGCGGATGAACTACATCTTCGTCAACGACATGCGGCTCGGCCTCTGGTCCCGCATGGTGGCGACCGGCCCGTCCGCCGGCACAAACGTGCGCGCCGCCGAGGCGAACAACGGCGGCCAGAACGACACCGGGCGCGCCACGCCGCCGCAGCCCGCCGCGAGCACGGGCGGCGAGGCGGTGAACACGGGCATGGGCCTCGTGCCGATGGCCGGCACGCCCTACGCCGTGGACAAGAACCGCTTCCTCTCCCCGCTGGGCATCCCCTGCCAGGCGCCGCCCTATGGCACCCTGTCGGCGATCGACATGCGGACCCGGCAGCTCGTCTGGCAGGTTCCCGTGGGCACGGTGGAGGATACCGGGCCGCTCGGCTTCCGGATGGGCCTGCCCATCCCGATCGGCATGCCCACCCTGGGCGGCACCCTGGCCACCCAGGGCGGGCTGGTCTTCATCGCGGGAACGCAGGACTTCTACCTGCGGGCCTTCGACAGCGGCACCGGCGAGGAGGTGTGGAAGGCCCGCCTGCCCGTTGGCAGCCAGGGCGGCCCGATGACCTACCGCTCGCCCCGCACGGGGAAGCAGTACGTGGTCATCACCGCCGGCGGGGCCCGGCAGTCGCCCGATCGCGGCGACTACGTGATCGCTTACGCCCTGCCAGACTGACGCCGCTCGCGGACGGGCCGGGCGACCCGGCGCGTGGGCGCGGCCAGGAAGGGGACGCCGTCCCCTCCCTGGACCCTCCCCTGCCGGGGCCACGAGCGGGCCCCGGTCCCCGCTGGGAGTCTGGCGCCGCGTGGTGAGCGTCAGCCTGCGGGCTGATGCCAGGGAGCGCACGGACAAGCGGGACTCTGAAAAAGATTCAGAGGCTTCAGCGGGTGCGGAACCCGTGCCCGCCGAGGAGCGTGGCTCCTCGGCGCCTCGACCCCGTCACAGCCTGCCGCGCGGCAGCACTCTTCGGGTCCAGGGCCCGCAGGGTCCTGGCGGAGTGGGGGTATCGGGGGCGAGGCAGCGCCTTGCCCCCGGGGAACGGGCGCGCCCCGGGCCGGAGCGCCGCGCGGATCAGGCCGGCGGCCGGCCCTCGATCCAGAAGCGCACGCCCGGCCGGGCCAGCCCGCCCGCGACGCCGATCGGCGTGCCGTCCGCGCGCCAGCAGGAGGCGCCCTCCAGCATCCCGTCGGCGGCGAAGCGGATGGCGTTCATGCCGCCCCCGACATGCGGGACAAGCTGCACCGCATGGCCCATCGCGGCCAGCGCGGCGCGGACGGGTTCGGGGATGCCGACCTCCACCTCCAGCGCCTGGCCCTGGGTGAAGATCCGCGGCGCCTCCACCGCCTCCTGCAGGGTCAGGCCGTATTCCAGCAGCCCCACCACCGCCTGCATGGCGGAGGGGAAGATCTTCAGCCCGCCCGGCAGGCCCAGGGCGAAGGCGGGCTTGCCGTCGCGCAGGAGGATCAGCGGCGCCATCGAGGTGCTGACCCGCTTGCCCGGCGCCAGGGACTGTGCCCGGCCCGGGTGTGGGTCGAAGTTGCACATGTAGTTGTTGGCGATCAGCCCGACGCCGGGCACCCGCACCCGGGCGCCGAACAGGCTGTTGATGGTCTGGGTGGCGCTGACCACCATCCCGCCCGCATCGGCCACGGTGACGTGGGTGGTGTTCGCGCCCTCGTGCCCGACGCTCACCCCCGCCTGCCAGGCCTGGGCCCGGTCGGGGTCGATCAGCGCCCGTCGCTCGGCGGCATAGCCCTTGTCGGTCAGGCGATCGACGGGGACGGGCACGAAGGCCGGGTCGGCGGTGGCGACCGCGCGGTCGGCGAAGGCGATCTTCATCGCCTCGGCGATCCGGTGCAGCGCCGCCGGGCTGCCGAAGCCCAGGGCGCGCAGGTCGAAGCCCTCCAGGATATTCAGCATCTGCACCACGTGGACGCCGCCGGAGGAGGGCGGGGGCGGGCCCAGCACCTCGTGCCCGCGATAGGTGCCGCGCACCGGCTTGCGCTCGATCACCGGGTTGGCCCGCAGGTCGTCGAGCGAGAGGATGCCCTCTTGCCGGGCGAACCATTCCGCGACAAGCCGGCCCAGCGCGCCGCCGTGCAGCGTCTCGGCGCCGTCCTTCGCCACGGTGCGCAGCGTTTCGGCCGTGTCGCCCTGCACCAGCCGGTCGCCCGCCTTCAGCGCCGTGCCGCCGGGCAGGTAGATGCGCGACAGCTCCGGATCGAGCGCCATCTCGGCCGCCGTGTCGCCGATGCAGTCGGCGAGGTAGGGGGTGACGGCGAAGCCCCGCTCCGCGTGCCGGATCGCGGGCGCCATCACATCGGCGAGCGGCAGCGTGCCGTAGCGGTCCAGCATGTGGCACCAGGCCCGCAGCGTGCCGGGCGCGCAGACCGCCAGCGGGCCGAAGTGGTTCTTCCGCCCCACCGTCTCCAGCCGCACCGCGGGCTCGTCGCCGACCGGGGTGAACAGGTCCGGGGTCGCCGCCAGCGGCACGGCGGCCATGCCGTCCACCACCACGTGCCGCCCGTCGGCCAGGCGCAGATGCGCCATCCCGCCGCCCAGCAGCCCGACCATCATCGGCTCGACGACCGTGAGGGCGAAGAGGGAGGCGACGGCGGCATCCACCGCGTTGCCGCCGGCGGCCAGCATCTCCGCCCCGGCGGTGGAGCCCAGCGGGTGATTGGTGACGACCATGCCGCGGCTGCCGGTGGCGGGGCGCTTGGTGGTGGCGATCGGGGTCTCGGTCATCCGCCTGCTCTGGACCTTCGGGCTTGGGCGGCGCAGCATCGGCCTCCGCATCCTTCCCGTCGAGCCCGTGGCCCTCGCGGTCCGCGCGCCCGGCCCCATCTTGCCCGCCGGACGGTGCCGCCCCGCACCGCCCGCCCGTGCCGGAGATTCCCGCCTTGCCCGATACGCACCTGCCCGATCCCACGCGCCTGAAGTTCGGCATCGGCCAGCCCGTCCCGCGCAACGAGGACCCCTACCTGCTGCGCGGCGAAGGCCGCTACACGGACGACCTGCATGCCGAGGGGCAGGCGTATGCCTGCATCGTGCGCAGCCCCCATCCCCACGGAGTGATCCGCGGCATCGGCCTGGAGGCCGCCCGCGCCATGCCGGGGGTGCTGGGCGCCTGGTCCGGGGCGGACCTCGCCGCCTATGGCCCGCTGAAATGCACCCTGCCGCTGAAGAACCGCGACGGCTCGCCGATGCGCGCGCCGGAGCGGCCGTCGCTCGCCACGGACAAGGTCCGCTATGTCGGCGACCCCGTGGCCTTCGTGGTGGCGGAGACCCCGGCCCAGGCCAAGGACGCGGCGGAGATGGTCGAGCTGGACATCGAGCCGCTCGACGCCGTGACGGATGCGGAGGCCGCGGCGCAGCCCGGCGCCCCGCTCCTCTACGACGGCGTGCCGGGCAACGTGGTGCTGGACTTCCTCCACGGCGACGCGGCGAAGGTGGAGGCGGCCTTCCGCGACGCCGCGCACACCGTCCGCCTCCAGCTCACCAACAACCGCGTCGCCGTCTGCCCGATGGAGCCGCGCTCGGCCATCGCGGAGTACGACGCCTCGCGCGACCACTGGACCCTGCGCGTCGGCTGCCAGGGCGTCTTCGGCCTGCGCCGCCAGCTCGCCGCCGACGTGCTGAAGGTGCCGGTCGGGAAGCTGCGCGTGCTGACCGGCAATGTCGGCGGCTCCTTCGGCATGAAGGCCAGCGCCTATCCGGAATATGCCTGCCTGTTCCACGCCGCGCGCGAACTGGGCCGGCCGGTGAAGTGGACGGACGAGCGCACGGGCGCCTTCGTCTCCGACATGCATGGCCGGGCGCACGAGGTGACGGGCGAGCTGGCGCTGGACGCGGAGGGGCGCTTCCTGGCGGTGCGGCTGACCGCCTGGGCGGACATGGGCGGCTACCTCTCCACCATGGGGCCGAACATGGGCACCATGGGCTTCGTGCGGAACGTGCAGTCCAACTACGCCACGCCGCTGATCCAGGTGGCGACGAAGTGCGTCTTCACCAACACCACCCCCATCGCCCCCTATCGCGGCGCCGGCCGGCCCGAGGGCAACTACTTCATGGAGCGGCTGATCGAGGCGGCCGCGCGGACGATGGGCAAGGACCCGCTGGCGCTGCGCCGGCTGAACCACATCCGGCCCGAGCAGATGCCCTATGCCGCCGCCTCCGGCAGCACCTATGACGGCGGCGAGTTCTCCGCCCTGCTGGAGAAGGCGCTGGAGGCGTCGGACTGGGACGGCTTCGCCGCCCGCCGCGCGGAGAGCGAGGCGCGCGGCCTGCTGCGCGGGCGCGGCCTGGGCAACTACCTGGAATGCACCGCCCCGCCCACCGGCGAGATGGGCGGGCTGCGCTTCAACGAGGACGGCACGGTGACGATCGTCACCGGCACGCTCGACTACGGCCAGGGCCACTGGACGCCCTTCGCCCAGGTGCTGACGGAGAAGCTCGGCGTGCCCTTCGAGGCGGTGCGGCTGGTGCAGGGGGATTCCGACCTGCTCGTCGCCGGCGGCGGCACGGGCGGGTCGAAGTCGCTGATGGCCTCCGGCGCAGCCATCGTCGAAGCCTCGGACAAGGCGATCGAGAAGGGGCGGGAGGCCGCCTCGCACCTGCTGGAGGCCGCCGCCGCCGATATCGAGTTCGACCGCCGCGAGGGCCGCTTCGCCATCGCCGGGACCGATCGCGGCATCGGCATCCTGGAGCTGGCGGCGCGGATGCGGCAGGACCCGTCGCTGCCGGAGGGGCTGCGCTCGCTCGACGTCACGCACGTCATCGACGACAAGCCGATGGCCTACCCCAATGGCTGCCACGTCGCCGAGGTGGAGGTCGATCCCGAGACCGGCCACGTGCAGGTCGTGCGCTATGCCGGCGTCAACGACTTCGGCGTGGTGGTGAACCCGCTCCTCGTCGCGGGACAGGCGCATGGCGGCATCGCCCAGGGCATCGGCCAGGCGCTGATGGAGCGCATCGCCTACGACGAGTCCGGGCAGATCCTCTCCGCCTCCTTCATGGACTACGCCCTGCCCCGGGCGGAGGACGTGCCGTTCATCTCCCTCGCCAGCCGCCCCGTCCCGGCGCGCACCAACCCGCTCGGCGCCAAGGGCTGCGGCGAGGCGGGCTGCGCCGGATCGCTGCCGGCGGTGATGAACGCCCTGGCCGACGCCCTGGCCAGCGCCGGGGCCGCGCCGGTCAACATGCCGGCGACACCCGAGAAGGTGTGGCTGGCGCTCCAGGCGGCGAAGGGCTGATCGTTCGGGCGGTGTACCCGTTCCCCGGGGGCGAGGCAGCGCCTCCCCCCGGTCCGCCGCCGGAAGCATCGCGGACCGGGCGGCACGAGGCCGCCGCTACCGTGTCGCCGGCGCGCTGACGGTGATGCGGGCGAGGTCGCGCACGCTGCGGCCGCCGCGCACCTCGTCCGGCACGACGAGGCGGAGCGCCCCCGGGGCCAGCGCCTCGCCATCCAGGCGCAGCGCCAGCAGCACCGGGCGGTTCGCGAATTCCGGCGAAACCTCGCCGAGGGCCAGCACGGCGGTGTAGCCGTCGCGGCCGAGCAGCGTCACCGTCTGACGCACCTGCTCGTGCACCGCCGCGGGATCGACCGCCCCGGCGGCCACCAGCACCGTCCAGAGCAGCGGGCCCTCGGCGTGGCGCGGTGCGGCGCCGTGTCCGGCCGGCAGCCTCGCCTGGGCCGCGGGCAGCGCCGAGAGCGTCGCCGGGTCCAGCACCACCGCCGGCCCACCCTCGCGGCCGACCGCCACGCCGCCCGTCGCCTCGGTCCGCCCGGCGGGTGCGGGGGCCTGCGCCGCGGCGGGAAGCGCCGCGAGGCAGAGCAGCGCGCCGAGCCAGGCCGCCGCCAGGCGGGGGCGGCGCATGGACCTACTTCCCGACCATGACGTCGGAGGCCTTGATCACCGCCGTGGCCTCGTCCCCGACCTTGAGCGCCAGGTCGTCGATCGCCTCGTTGGTGATGGAGGCGGTGATGACCACGCCGCCGGCCGCCTCGATCCGCACGTGTCCGGTGGTCTGGCCCTTGGTCACGGCGACCACCTTGCCCTTGATCTGGTTGCGGGCGCTCAGCTTCATGGGGATCGCTCCTGTTGCGGTGGGGCTTGTCGCGTGCCGTCGCCCACCGGGCGTTATATTCGTACAGATACGACGGGCCGGAGCAAGGAGAGGGGTCCGTCAGCCCGCCAGCCACTCCACCTTGCGCCCATGCGCGTCTCCTCGGGCCAGCCGCCGCTCCGTCCCGTCCGGCCAGAGGGTCAGGCGCAGCTCCGGCCGTTCCGTCCCGGGCGGGGTCTCGAAGCGCAGCCAGGCGAGCGGGGCGTCCGGCGTCGCCCCGGCCCCGGCTGCCGCCAGGGCGCCGGCGATGGCCGCCTGTGCGGGGGCGGGCAGGTACAGCCACATGATGGAGTGGAACAGCACTGTGGCCTCGCCCGCCTGCCGCTCCGCCAGCCGGGCCGGCACCCAGGCCGCCGCATCGGCCGCCTCCACGGCCGTGCCAAAGCGCCGGGCCAGGGCGATCGCGCCGTCCAGCCGCGCCAGCCGCTCCGACTGGTCCGCCCAGACATAGGCCCGCAGCCGCAGGCGCTGCGCCGGGTCCTCCAGCGCGACCGGAGAGAGGTCGCAGGCCCGCCGTCCCTCGATCCGCAGCGGCGCGTCCAGGGGCGGCAGTCCCCCAGGCCAGTCCGGCGCCAGCCGCACCGGGCTGTCCGGGTCGCCCCATGCCGCATCGCCCAGCCGGTAATGGAAGCGGTCCCAGAGCGAGTTCAGCCCGGCGCTGGCGCCGATCTCCAGCAGGCGCAGCGGCAGCCCCGTTTCCCGCGCCACGGTCAGGAAGCCGCCCAGCAGGATCGCGGCGCGCGCCACCTCGTTGGTCTGCGGCGGCGAGGCCAGGAAGCCGCCCAGCCACGCGGCATGCGCGGCGACGGCAGCCGGCAGCGCCGCCTCCAGCCCTGTCCCCCGTTCGGCCGGGTCGTGCGGCGGGTAGTGCGAGGCCAACTCCGGCGCCTCGCCCGCCAGCACCAGCGCGTGCAGCCCGCCCGCCAGGCGCAGCGCCAGGGCGTCGGCCACCGGATCGCCGGGCCAGTTCGCGACCAGCCCGGCCGCCGGGCCGCTCGCCGCGATCTGCGCCGCCAGCGCGCGCAGCAGCCGCGCGGTGAAGGGGGAGCCGAGTTGCTCGCACCAGCCGACCTGCTTCCCGAAGGCAGCCAGCACCGCCTCTGTCGTCGCCTCGCCCATGGGGCTCCTCCGTTCCGGCTTGACCGGGCGAGGGGAGGGCGGGGAAGGTGGCCGGTCAATCTTGATCGAGACGATCAACATGCCGTCCCGCCCCATGCCGCCTCGCCCCGACGGGCTGCTGACGGCCGAGGCGGTGACGGCTCGCCTCGGCGTCTCGCGCCAAAGCCTCTACAGCTATGTCAGAGCTATGTCAGCCGCGGGCTGCTCCATGCGCGGCCCGATCCCGGCGACCCGCGCCGCAGCCTCTACGACCCGCACGAGGTCGCGGCCCTGGCGGAGCGCCGGCACCGCAGCCGCGCCCGGCGCGAGGTCGCCGCCTCCACCACCGACTGGGGCGAGCCGATCCTGCGCTCCGCCCTCACCCGCATCGAGGGCGGGCGCTTCTTCTACCGCGGGCAGGATGCCGTGCGCCTGTCGGAAGGGGCCACGCTGGAGGAGGCGGCCGCCCTGCTCTGGGACCTGCCGCTGCCGCCCGGCCCCTGGGACCTCCCGCCCGTAACGTCGGCCGGCAGCCCCTTCGAGACGGGCCTGCGCGCCGTGGCGCGGGAGGCCGCGCGCCCCGACTGGGCCGGGCAGCCGGAGCGGATCGCCGCCGGGGCGGCGCGGCTGCTGGCGCTGGTGGCCGGCTCGGTCTCGGGCGGGGCGGCATCAACCGGCCCCGCGCATGCGCGCCCCCTCCATGCCGGCCTGGCCGCCGCCTGGGGGGTGGGGGAGGCCGGGGCCGACCTGCTGCGCCGCGCCCTGGTGCTGTGCGCCGATCACGAGCTGAACGCCTCCGCCTATGCGGCGCGGGTGGTGGCCTCGACCGGGGCCTCGCTGGCCGCCTGCGTGCTGGCCGGGCTCGCCGCCCTCTCCGGGCCACGCCACGGCGGGCTGACGCCGCTGGTGCGCGCCCTGGCGGAGAGCGAGGAGGTGCGCCACGACCCGCTGCGCGCCTTCAGCGCCCGCCTGGCGCGGGGCGAGGCGCTGCCCGGCTTCGGCCATCGCCTCTACCCCCAGGGAGACCCGCGCGCCGGGGCACTCTTCGCCGTGCTGCCGCCGGAGGGCATCTGGGCGGAGATGATCGCCGCCGCCGCCGCCCTGACCGGGCTGCGGCCCACCATCGACGTGGCGCTGGCCATGCTGGAGCAGCGCCTCGCCCTGCCGCCCGGCGCCGGGCTGGCGGTCTTCGCCACCGGCCGCACCGTGGGCTGGATCGCGCATGCGCTGGAACAGCGCGCGGACGGGCGGCTGATCCGGCCGCGTGCGGCCTATGCGGGGGTGTGACGGGGCGGATCAAGCGTCCGGGTCGCCACGCCCCGGCCCGCTCCCGGGGCCGGCGGCCGCCGAGGCCTTCCGTGCCACGCGCTTCGCGCGGTGCTCCTGACGCCGCGCCCCGGCCTCCCCCACGGCCAGGGCGAGGATCGCCGCCAGCCCGGCCTCCTGCCCCGACAGCGATACCCAACCCCGCATGCCGGTCCGGCCGTAGGGGGTGAATGCCTCGGCCAGCCCGGTCGCGCGCAGCCGCCTCGCCTCCTCCGGCGGCAGCTTCGCGCCGATGCGGTCGCGATAGACGCAGAAGGCCAGCCGCCGTCCCAGGAAGGCGGCCGGGCACCCGAACATGGCCCCCGTCCGCAGCGCCGGCTCCTGCGGCCGGACCAATGCCATCGCCTGCTCGAACAGCGCGCGGTCGTGCGGGGAGGGCTTCGGCGGGCGGGCCACGGCGGTCAGCCCTCCCGTGCCAGCACGCCGCCCCGTGCCGCGGCCAGCACCGCCTCCGTCGCCACACCGGCCCAGAGCGCCCCGTCCGGCTCCGGCTCCACCGCTAGCCAGTCCGCCACGATGCGGTAGCCCAGCGTGTAGCCGATCCAGCGCGGATACAGGCCACGGGCGCCGAAGAACCAGGCGTCGTGATCGTAGCGCGGCGCCGCGAGCGTGGCCGCGTCCGGCCGGTGCGCGTGCAGCTCCGCCTCCGTCGCCGCCGCCTCCCAGGGCTCGGGCGGGGTGCCGAGCAGGCGGCGGACGAACTGGCCGGCCAGCCCCTCGCTGACCAGCGCGTCGCCCAGGTTCCGGCTGTAGCCGACCGCGCCCATGCGCAGGCAGTGATGCGCCTCGTGCACGACCATCCGGCGGAGCGCGTCGCCCGACAGGCTGGCGGCGAAGTTCGGGTTGTCCGGGTCCAGCGTCAGGGCGAAGAGCGCCTTGCGGTAGGCATGCCCGACCATGCCGAGCTCCGGAATGCCCGCGCCCGGCAGGCGCTGCACCAGGATGTCGAGACGGGGCGGCGGCAGGAGGCGCGCCACCGCCGTCCGCGCCGCGTCGATCTCCGCCCCGATCCGGTCGCGCCAGGGGGCGAGGCTGCCCTCCGCCTCCAGCCAGTGCAGCTGCCACGCCATCCCGCGACCTTCCGTCCCCGCTGCCGCCCATCCTGCCCGGGCGGCGGGACCCTGTCGCCCCTCTCGCCCTCCATCCCGGCCGGGTCTATGCCACCCACGGCGCAGCCTGGGATGAGGGAAGCATGGCGGAGTTCGATCTGGTCGTCCGGGGCGGCACGGTGGTCACGGCCGGCGGCACGACGCGCTGCGACGTGGGCGTGAAGGACGGCCGCATCGCGGCGCTGGGCGAGGGGCTGAAGGACGGCGCGCGGGTGGTGGAGGCGGACGGGCTGCTGGTGCTGCCCGGCGGCGTGGACCCCCACTGCCACATCGAGGAGCCGCAGCCCGACGGCAGCATCCACGAGGAGACCTTCCGGACCGCCAGCGTCTCCGCCTTCGCCGGCGGCACCACCTCCGTCTGCTGCTTCAACCCGCAGTTCAAGGGCGGTGGCATCCTGGAGATCTTCCGCGCCAACCGCGAGCGCGCCGCGCAGGGCATGATCGACCACAGCTTCCACCAGACCATCGCCGACCCCTCCGACCGGGTGATGGAGGAGGAGCTGCCGCAGGTGATCGCGGAGGGCGTCGGCAGCCTGAAGGCCTTCCTCACCTACGACACGCTGCACCTGCCGGATGGCGACTTCCTGCGCGTCCTCGCCGCCGCGCGGAAGCACGGGCTGATGGTGCACGTGCACTGCGAGAACTACGACGCCATCCTCTGGCGCACGCGCAAGCTGCTGGAGGCGGGCAAGACCGGTCCCGCCTACCACGCCGTCTCCCGCCCGCCGGTGGTGGAGCAGGAGGCGACGCACCGCGCCATCGCGCTGGCCGAGCTGATCGACCAGCCGATCCAGATCTTCCACGTCTCCTGCCGCGAGGCCGCCGAGGAGATCGCCGCCGCCCAGGCGCGCGGCGTGAAGGTCACCGGCGAGACCTGCGCGCAGTACGTGACGCTGACGGCGAAGGACATGGACCGCCCCGGCGAGGACGGCTTCGAGGGCGCGAAGTTCATGTGCAGCCCCTCGCCGCGCGACGCGGCGCAGCATGGCCATATCTGGGAGATGATCCGGCGCGGCGTGCTGGACGTCGTCTCCTCCGACCATTGCGGCTTCTCCTATGGCGGCACGCGCGGCAAGGCGAAGAACGGCCGCGGCGCCTCCTTCGACCAGATCCCCAACGGCATCCCGGGCCTCGCCGCGCGGCTGCCGGTCTTCTTCTCGGAAGGCGTGTCCAAGGGGCGCATCAGCCTGGAGCAGTTCGTCGCGATCAGCGCGACCAACCCGGCGCGCATCCTCGGCCTCGACGGCCGCAAGGGCAGCATCGCCGTGGGCGCGGATGCCGACCTGGCGCTGTGGGACCCGCAGAAGCGCGTGACGCTGACCAACGCGCTGATGCAGCACGCCATCGACTACACCCCCTTCGAGGGCATCGAGGTCACCGGCTGGCCCGTGGCGACCATCGCCCGCGGCGGCGTGGTGATGCGCGACGGCAAGGTGACGGCCGAGCCGGGCACCGGGCGCTGGCTGCCCCGCAGGCCCGGCGCGGTGGCGCGGCCGACGGGGCGCCTGCCGGACGGGTTCGACGGCGCGCCGGCCGGGGTGGCGTGAATGGGGATGGCGTGACGGGCCTCCGGGGGAGAGGCGCTGCCGCTCCCCCGATACCCCCACTCCGCCAGGAGCAGAGCCCCTGGACCCCCGTTCACGGGGCGGGGGCGCACCGGGGAGCGATGCTCCCCGGCGACTGCGGCCGTCATGCCCATGGCCTCGGAAACCGTTGCGGGAACCGCCGGCAGACGATGGCGGACTCCCGCCGGGGTCCGGGGGCCGGCCGTGCCCCCGGCGGAGGGGGTATCGGGGGAGGCGGAGCCTCCCACGGGGAACGGGCGCGACGATGACCGACCTCCCCACCCGCGACCGCATCCGCGCCCTGGCCGGCGAGCTGTACGTCCTGCGCGGCCATGACGGCTTCAGCTTCGGCGACCTGGCCACGGCCATCGGCGTCACGCGCGCCAACATCCACCATCATTTCGGCAGCAAGCAGCGGCTGATGGAGGAGCTGATCGAGGGCTTCGCCACGGATGCGGAGGCGCGCATCGCGCAGCTCTGGGCCGGGGGCGAGGCGCGCTTCGCCGACCGGCTGACCCGGCAGGTGGAGGATCTGCGCCGCTTCCACCGCCGCTTCAACCCGCGCCCCGAGGACCGCAACGTCTGGAGCCCGATCGCGCGGCTGCGGCTGGACCTGCCCGTGCTGGGCGCCCCGGCGGCGGCGGCGCTGGAACGGGTGGACCGCGCCTATGACCGCGACCTGCGCCATGCGGTGGGGCAGGCGGTGGCGGCGGGTGAGCTGCGGCTTTCCACCCCCGTGGGCGACGTCAGCCGCATCCTGCGCGCCACGCTGCTCTCCTGCGGGCCGATGACCCAGGACAGCGGGCGGTTCGAGGAGGTGGAGGCGCTGTTCGCGGCGTTGGGTCGGATCATCGCCGCCGCCTGGGGACCGCGGGCGGGCTGATTCTCGTTGACGGCAGGGCCGGCGGGGGCGGAGACTGACTTTCAGGTAAGTAACCCCTGCCCGCAACGACCGGGCCGGCGGGACCGGAGGAGACAGCCCATGTACCGCGACCCCCGCTTCACCCGCTTCGAGGTGCGGCCGATCACCGGCGCGCTCGGCGCCGAGGTGGTCGGCGTCGACCTCGCCCGCGACCGTGGCGCGGAGACCGTCGCCGAGCTGAAGCGCGCGCTCGACCAGCACCACGTCCTGGCCATCCGCGACCAGGCGCTCAGCCCCGAGTTGCTGCATGCCGTGCGGGAGGCCTTCGGCCCCTTCAGCGGCAACCCCGTCCACACCCCCATGCCGGGGCTGGAGGATGTCGTGCGCTTCGTCCGCGAGCCGGACGACAAGGGCAAGGTGATCGGCGAGGAGTGGCACATGGACCTCGCCTGGATGGAACGTCCGCCGGGCATCACCATGCTGTGGGGCGAGGTGATCCCGCCGGTGGGCGGCGACACCTGCTTCGCCAACCTGGCGCTCGCCTACCGCTCGCTCTCGCCGGGGATGAAGTCCTTCCTGGAGGGGCTGACCGGCATCCACAGCGGCAAGGGCGTCTTCGCCATCAACGCGAAGCACCAGGGGCTGACCCAGGCCGGCGCCGACGCGGTGGACGGGATCGAGACGGAGCACCCGGTGGTCTGCCGCCATCCCGCGACCGGCGAGCCCTACATGCTGGTGAACAGCGTGCTCAGCCGCTTCAAGGGCATGACGGAGGCGGAGAGCCGGCCCATCATCGACTATCTGATGGCGCTGGCGATCCGCCCCGAATTCACCTGCCGCGTGCGCTGGGCGGAGAGGACGTTGACCATGTGGGCCAATCCCTTCGTGCTGCACACCGCCATCGGCGACTACCCTAGCTATCGCCGCGTCACCTACCGCACCACGGTCGAGGGGCCGGTGCCGATCCCGGCGCGGGGCGATCAGGTTCCGCTTGGCCGCGCGGCCTGACCTGTCATCATGACCCGTCGCGGCGCTCCGTCGCCGCGACGATCTGTCCATGACCGGCCGCGCAAGGCCGGCGGCGTCCAAGGGCGGTCCCCGGGCCTCGCGCACCGGGACCGGGTGAGCAGGGACCGCGCGGGATCGTCCTGCGCGGATCGGGGAGGAGGGTAGGATGACGGGTTCCTGGACCCGGCGCGGGCTGCTGGGCACGTCGCTCGCGGCAGGCGCCATGCTGGCCGCGCCGCGCATCGGCCACGCGGCGGCGCGAACGCTCAACGTGCTGAGCCATCGCGTCCACCAGAACTGCCTGACCACCGGTCCGGCCGGCGACCTGCTCGGCCCCTGGCGGAAGGCGCAGGATGCGGAGGCCGCCTGGACGACGCTGGACAGCAACCCGTTGCAGGACCGGCTGTTCCGCGAGGCGAGCCTGGACCGCACGGATGTCGGCGTCGGCTACCTCGTGAACAGCCGTGCGACCCCCGCCGCCGCCACCCTGCTCGCGCCGCTGGACGAACTGCTGCAATCCGCGCCCATCGAGGATTTCGCGGAGATCGCGCCGGGCCTCACCGCCTCGATGCGCGTCAACGGCAAGCTGGTCGGCGTGCCCGTGCGCCACGCCACCGCCGGGCTGTTCTACAACGAGGCGCTGCTGGAGGAGCGCGGCATCTCCGCGCCGCCCGCCTCGCTGGAGGAACTGGTGGAGCAGGCGAAGCGCCTCACCTACCGCGCCGCCGACGGGCGCCCCGTGGTGGGGATGGTGCTGGCGAGCGACCTCGCCGTCTTCCCCGTCACCTTCGTGCGCGCCTTCGGCGGCGACTTCATCGGCGAGGACTACAGGCTGGTGCCCGACCCGGCGGCGCTGGAGCGCGCGCTCGCCGCGCTGCGCGCGCTGTTCGAGGCGGGGGCGCTGCCGCGCAGCTACGCCACCACCGTCACGGATGACCAGGTGACCTGGCTGCAGCAGGGCCGCGCCGCCTTCTCCGTGCTGCCCTTCTCGCGCTACCCGCAGCTCAACCGCCCCGACCAGTCGCGCCATCCGGGGAAGCTGAAGGCGATCGAGTTCCCGATGGCCGAGGCGTTGCGCGGCAAGGTCGCGATGGCGACGCCCACCGAGTTCTGGGCCATGTCCATCCCCGCCAATTCCCGCGACCGGGAGCTGGGCTGGAGCTTCATCCGCGAGGTGTCCAGCAAGGCCGTCACCATCGGCGCCGCGCGCAACGGCAACGGGCCGGTGCGCCCCTCCGCCTATGACGACCCGGCGCTGCGGGCGGAGCAGCCGCTGGCGGCGATCGAGGCCCAGGCGCTGAAGAACGCCCGCGTGCCGCTGCCCGCCTTCCCCGAGGCGGTGCGCGCCCAGGCGGTCTTCGTCGAGGAGGTGCAGCTCGCCGTGCTCGGCCGCAAGACCCCGCGCGAGGCGGTCGCCTCGACCATCGAGCGGGTGAAGCCGCTGATGCCCGCCTGATGCAGGACGGCGTCGTCGTCGCGGTCGATGTCGGCTCGACCAGCGCGCGGGCGGGGGTGTTCGATGCGCGCGGCCGCCGCCTCGGCCGCGCGGAGCATCCCTTCGCCGTCCACCGCCCGCGCCCCGATCACGCGGAGCACGATTCCGGGGAGATCTGGCGCGCCGTCTGCGCCGCCACCCGCGCCGCGCTGGCCGAGAGCGGCGTGGCGGCGGAGGCGGTGGCGGGGCTCGCCTTCGACGCGACCTGCTCGCTGGTGCTGGTGGACGCGGCCGGGCGGCCGGTGAGCGCCTCCACCACCGGCGAGGACCGGTGGAACGTGGTGATGTGGGCCGACCACCGGGCGGAGACGGAGGCGGTGGAGATCACCGCCACCGGCCACCGCGTGCTGGACTTCCTCGGCGGCGTGATGTCGCCGGAGATGCACCTGCCCAAGCTGCTCTGGCTGAAGCGGCACGCGCCGGAGAGCTGGGGTCGGCTGGCCCTGGCGATGGACCTGACGGACCACCTCGCCTGGCGCGCCACCGGGGTGGTCGCGGCCTCCGCCTGCACCCTGACCTGCAAGTGGACCTATCTGAGCCACGAGGCACCGGGCTGGCAGGCGGATTTCCTGGAGGCCATCGGGCTCGCGGACCTGCCGCGCCGCGGCGGCCTGCCCGATGCCCCCTGGCCGGTCGGCCACCGTATCGGGCCGCTCTCCGCCAGGGCGGCGGCCGAGCTGGGGCTGACCCCCGGCTGCGCCGTGGGGGTGGGGCTGATCGACGCCCATGCCGGCGGGCTCGGCCTGCTCGGCGCCCTGCCGCCCACGGAGTTCGACCGGCGGCTGGCGATGATCGCCGGCACCTCCACCTGCCACATGGCCGTCTCGGCGGAGCCGCGCCGCGTGCCCGGGATCTGGGGGCCGCACCGCGATGCGATGGTCCCGGGCTTCTGGCTGAACGAGGCGGGGCAATCCGCGACGGGCGCGCTGCTCGCGCACCTGCTGCACTGGCATGCTGAGGGGCGGGCGCTGGGACCCGGCGGGCATGAGCGCGTGCTCGCACGGATCGCGGAGCTGCTGGCGGAGGAGGGGCCGGGCCTGGCCGGGCCGTTGCAGGTGCTGCCGGATTTCAGCGGCAACCGCTCGCCGCTGGCCGAGCCGATGGCGCGCGGGGTGATCCATGGGCTGGGGCTGGACAGCGGCTTCGATTCCCTCGCGCGGCTCTACTACGCCACGGCGGTGGGCATCGCGCTGGGCACGCGCCACATCCTGGAGGCGCTGGAGAGGCGAGGCTACGCCATCCGCACCATCCACCTGACCGGCGGCCATGCGCGCAGCCCGCTGCTGGTGCGGCTCTACGCCGACGCCACCGGCTGCACCCTGGTCCTGCCGGAGGAGGAGGACAGCGTGCTGCTCGGCACGGCCATGGCCGCGGCGACGGCGGCTGGGCTGTACCCCTCGCTGGGCGAGGCGGCGCGGGCGATGACCGGGCCGGGGCGGGAGGTCGCGCCGGACCCGGCGCTGCGCGCGCATTTCGACCGGCAGTATGCGCGCTTCCTGCTGATGCAGGAGCAGCGGCGGGCGGTGGACGCGCTGCCGCCCTAGCCTGGCGCTGCGGCGGTCAGGACGGCGGCGGGGCCTCGGGCGCCGTGGCGACGTCCAGCAGGAAGGCGCGGACGTCAGGATCGTCCGGCGCCGTCTCCTCCACCCAGGCGGCCGTGAATTCCCCGGGCGGGATGCCGAGCAGGGCAGCCGCGAGCGGATGCAGTCCCTGGCCGAGGCCCGCCTCGACCGCCATCCGCATCAGGGTGCCGAGGTCGTGCAGGAATGGCTGCCAGAGCTCGTCCGCCTCCAGGCCGCCGGGCGGCGCGGCCACCAGGGAGGTGAGAGAGGCGAAGGTCCCGCGAAGCTCGTCCCGTGCCGTCGCGTCCAGGGGGCCGGACCGGATCGCCGCCTGCTGCTTCCTGACCTCCTGCATCAGACTCAGCAACGCCACGCGTCGCGAAGCGGCCGCGAGGGTTCCCATCAGGCCCTTCGTCTCGTGGACATGGCGCTCCGTGGACTGGATGCCCCGTATCCGCCTGAGCATGGGTCGCCCGGCGGACAGGGCCGGATGGTCGGCCGGCAGCCCGTCCAGGATCGCCTCGACACGGTGCAGCAGCCGCTCCGTCCGTTCGTCGAGATGGCCCAGGCGCCTGCATAGCCCCGGCAGGACGGTGAAGATCGCGGCATAGGGCCCCAGCTCGCTCGCCAGCCGCAACTCGCGTCGCAGGGCCGCATGCGCCGAAGGCAGCGACGCATCGGGCGGCGGCAGGCGTAGCGCCGCTTCCAGAAGGGGGATGATGCGGTCGATCTCCTCGCCCGCCGCCTCGATCGCCCGAGCCGTGGCGCGGTCGATCGCGATCAGCACGTCCTCGGAGGGCTCGTCCGGATAGGCTGCCCGCAGCCGGTCCAGCAGGGCGAGGGCTTGTCCCTGCCGGGGCGGATCGTCCAGCCGGAGATCGATCTCCGCCGCGACGGCATCCGCCCAGCGGGCCCGCGCGCCCGCGGGCGGCACATGCTCCAGCAGCGCGATGGGATCGGCCGCGTCGCGCCAGTCCTCCAGCGCCGCGCGGCAGAACCACGCCATGGCCGAGGGCTGCCGCACCCAGGCCGCGTCGAGCAGCCCCGAGGCCACGGCAGGCGCGAGGCGCGCCCGCTCGGCCAGCAGGTCGAGGGCGAAAAGCTCCCCCAGCAGGTCCGGGCGCAGCGGCGGCAACCGGCCGCCCGGCAGTTCCGTCGCGTCCACCATCTGGGCCAGCCGCCGGGCCTGGGCGGGACTCACCTGCGCGGGCAGGGGCGCGCCCGCGGCCACGGCCGCGCCGAGATCGCGGAGGGGAAGGCCGGCGGTCATGGTGGCGAAGGCAAGGAGGCGCCGGTCCGCGTCCAGCTCCTCCTCCGTCACCCCACCCCCCGGCTTCGGCCAGCGGGATTCCCGCAGATGGGCAAGCTGGTCGCGGAGCAGCCCGGCCCGGTCCCAGCCGGACGGGTCGCGCCCGCGCCGCACCGCCTCGGCGACGAAGCGCAGGAAGAGCGGACGCCGGCTGCCCGCGTCCAGCCGGCCGACGGCGCGGAGCACCTGCTCCACCCGCTCCGCCGGGCCGTCGCCCAGCAGCCGGGCGGCGAGGTCGCGCAGCGCCGGGTCGGGCAGGGGGCCCAGCGCCAGCGGCTCCGGCAGGAAGCGGGTCGGATGCAGGTAGGTCTCCCGCAGCAGCAGATCCTGACCGAGCGCGGTTGCGGCGCCGTCGTGCCGGTCGACCAGCAGCAACCGGACCGGGAAGTCGAGGCGTCCGGCCCGGCTGGCGAGGGCTTCGATGATCCGGCCGGCCTCCTCCGTGCGGGTGGAGGCGTCGTCGAGGATGAGAAGCGTCGGGAACAGCACCTCCCACCGGTCCCAGGCATGGCCGGCCGCCGAGCGCGGCAGGAAGCCGGCCCGCCATCCGGCGTGATCGAGCACGCGCGCGAACTCGAAGGCCAGGCGACTCTTGCCCATGCCGCCCGCGCCGGTCACCGACCACCAGGCGAAGGGGCGCGGATCGAGCCGGAAGCCGCGCAGCCGGTCCATCTCCGCCTCGCGCCCCACCCAGGGCTGGTTGGCGCGGGTGTAGACATGGATGCCCTCCAGGTCCGGCGCGCTCTCCCGCCGCAGGTCGGGCTGCGCCTCCACCTGGCCGAGCAGCCGCAGAAGCTGCTCCCGCACGTCGTCCTGGAAGTCGCGCGCCTCCTCGCGGAAGCGCCCGGCGGCGGACCGCTCCCGCAAGTCCGCCTCGCGCTCCAGCACCGCCAGCTCCGCCTCGGCGGCGGCGGCGAAGCCGGCGGCGACCAGCGCCTCCCGCAGCCGGGCGGTCTGCCCGCGGGCCAGTTCCACCTGCGCCAGGGCCCGGCGCAACGGTTCCGCCAGCCGCGTCACGGCCGGCAGGCCCAGGCGGCGCGTGGCCGCCGCCGCCGCGCGGCGGGCCAGGTCGCGGGCCTGGTCCTTCAGCGCGCCCGCGGCCAGCTCCACCGCGGGCAGGACGAGCATCGCATAGCCCAGCCGGACGGCGATGGGGGGCACGCCCGTCGCGGCGGCGACCGCGCCGACGATCGCCGCGCGGACCTCGTCCTGCTTCAGGTATTCGCCCAGCCCCTTCTCCGCCAGCGAGAGGGCCAGGCTCTCGAAGGCCGTGGGCACCGGCGTGGCGTCAGGCGGCGACCCCATGGCCTCGCTCCGGCATGACGGGAGGCGTCATCCTGGCGCAGCAGGGCGGCGAAGTCATGGGTAAATCGAAACGAAAATCCGGCCGCGCTCAGCCGTAGCGTTCCGCCTTCTCCGCCTGCTCCTCGATGACGCCGGCCAGCCGGCCCAGCGCCTCCGGCTCGTGCAGCGCGGCGATGCGCGCGGGGTCGAGCGCCTCGGCCTCGCGCAGCAGCGCGGGCCAGTCCGCCTCGTCGGGCCAGCGGTCCCGCACCACCGCGGCCCCCAGCGCGCCGAGGCGATGCGCCTTGGCGCGCTGCTCGTCGAAGGGGCGAGGCTCCGGCAGGCAGAGGAAGCGCTTGCCCAGCGCCGCCACCTCCGCCAGCAGCCCGTCGCCGCAGCCCCCGACCACCACATCCGCCTCGGCCAGCAGCACGGCCGCATCCTCGCGCCAGCCGAGCAGTTCGAGGTTCGGCGGCAGCGGGGCCGTGCCCGGCGTGACGGGGCCGAGCACGCGCCAGCGTCTCCCGGGGACCGCGCGGGCCGCCGCCACCAGGGCATCGTGGTCCCCCCCGGCGCCGCCGCGTCCGAAGGTCACCACGATCCCGCCGCCGGGGCGGGAGGGGGCCACGGGCGGCGCCGCGAGCAGGCCGGCATGGAAGGTCTTGCGGTTCACCCAGCCGGGCGTGTCATCCGCCTCCAGCGCGGCGGGGAAGGGGGCCAGCAGCGCCTCCGCGGCGCGGAAGGCGGTGATGTGCGGCGGATCGTCGCGCCGGCCGGCGAGGCGGAAGTAGAGGAAGGGCGTGGAGCAGAGCCGCGACAGGATCGCGACCTCCACCGAGACGTCCACCACCAGCAGGGCAGGCTTCTGCTCCGCGATCCAGCCGGCCAGGCGCGCGCTGCGGCGGCGGAGCCCGTCATGGCCCAGCGGCGCGTAGTGCAGGCCGGGAACCCCGACCGGATCGCCATGGGCCCCCCCCTCCGGCGCATCGTCCGGCAGCGGCAGCATCGGGGCCGGGGCGGCGCGCTGCTGCGCGGCCGAGAAGGTCCCGATCAGCGTGCAGGGCCGGCGCATCCGGCGCACCAGCGCGGCGGCCCGCTGCCAGTGCCCGATCCCCTGGTGATGGACGTAGAAACCGATGGGCCTCATGCGGCCGCAGGCTCGTCCACTGTCTGCCGCCGGGCAAGCGCCTCGATCGCCGCGGTCGCGGCCGCGATCTCCTGCTCGGTGCACGGCAAGGGCGGCAGCAGGGGTTCGGCACGCGCGACGAAGGCGATGTCATTCACGCTCTCCCGCGCCACGGCCTCCAGCCGGGCGGACGCCACGCCGATCGCCGCGGCGGCGGCCGACAGGCCGCCGTGGAAGCCGTCGCGCAGCGCCCGGCGCCGGGCCAGGGAACGCAGCCAGCTTGTGGCGTCTGGGAGCAGGTGCGGCGCCGCCCCTTCCGCGAACCCTCGCCAGCGACGCAGCTCCGACGCCATGCCGCCGGGGGCGCGGCCATCCTCCCGCACGGAGACGGCGGTCCAGACCGTGGGCGGATGGCGCAGCCGGCCGCCCTGCCGTTCCACCGCCGCGACCAGCGCGTTGTCCTCCCCCGTCGCCAGCGGCGGCACGCCGCCGGCGGCCTCGTAGGCGCGAAGCGCCACGGCCAGGCTGGCACCCGTATGGTCGCCATGGCGTGGCGGCGGGTCATGTGGCAGCGGGTCGATCCGATGCGCCAGGGCGCGCACCGCCGCCCAGTAGCGTGCCACCCGCGCATGCGAGTCCCGCAGCCAGGTAGGCAGGGGCGAGCCGGGTGCCTCGGCCAGCCGGATCTCGCCGCCGACCATCTCCACCCCGTCCATCGCCTCCAGCGTGGCGGCGATCCAGCACGGCGGTGGCTGAGCATCGGCATCGGTGGTCACCAGCACCCCGGAGCGAACCCCGTCCTCGCGCAGCCAGGCGGCACCGGCCCGCAGCGCCATCTCCCGCGCGACGCCGACTGTGGCGCGCTCCGGCGGCAGGTCCGCCTCCAGTACCCGTAGGGCCAAGCCGCGCCGCGTCTCCGCCAGGGACCGGGCGAGCCCGGCGGTGCCATCGGTGCAGTTGTTCGCCAGCAGCACCACGCGCAGCGGGCCCCCGGACCAAGCCTGCCGGTCCAGCGCCGACAGCAGGCCGGGAAGGCTCGCGGCCTCGTTGCGCGCCGGGATGCAGACGACGCAGCAGGGGGAGGTCACTTCGCGGCCAGCGCCGCCGCCTCCTGCGCCTCGCGGGACACCAGCTCCGCGCGGTAGAGCGCCTCGTAGCCGCTCACCATGCTGCGGGCGTCGCAGCGTTCCTCCGCGCGCCTGCGGCAATCCGTGCGGGACAGGGCCGCCGCCGCGGGGATGGCGCGGGCCAGGGCAGCGATGTCGTCGGCCGGGGCGAGGCACCCCGTCCAGGCATCCACGATCTCGGGCAGGGCGCCGCGGGCGAAGCCGGCGACCGGCGTGCCGCAGGCCAGGGCCTCCGCCACCACCAGCCCATAGGGCTCCTCCCAGCGCGGGGTGATGACCGCCACGGCCGCCGCGGCCACCTGCTCCGCCAGGGCGGCGTGGTCGAGATGGCCGAGATAGCTGACGCCCTCGCCCAGCGCCGGCGCGATGTGGTCCGTCCAATAGGCGGGATCGTTCCGCGGGCCGGCGAGGCGCAGGGGGACGCCGGCGCGCCGCGCCGCGGCGATGGCCAGGTGCGCGCCCTTCTCCGGGACCAGCCGCCCGAACCAGATGGCGTGCCCGGCCACGGGCCCTTCCAGCCTCGGCCGGAACAGGTCCAGCTCGATGCCGTTGGGCACGACATCCGGAACGGCCACGATGTCGCGCCACATCGCCGCCACCGTGTCGGAGACGGCGATGAAGCGCAGGTCGGCGTGGCCGGGATTGGCCACGGCATCGGCGAGCTCGCGGAAGGGCGGGGTATGCAGGCTGGTGACCATCGGCGCGGCGATGCGGCGCGCCTCGTCCAGCGGCAGGTAGTGCAGCGCGTTGTTGTGGACGATGTCGAAGCCGCCCGCCGTGATCGCATCGACGATCCCGGCATAGGCCTGGTGCTCCAGCAGGGCGATCGCCTCCGCTTCGCGCGGGGTGTTGGGCATGCCGGTCGGGGCGCCGCAGGGCCGCAGGTTCAAGGCTCGGTCGGACCCCTCGGCGGCGAAGAGGGTGACGTCGTGGCCGCGGGCGATCAGGTGGCGGGCGAGTAGGTGGGTGTGCATCTCGAGCCCGCCGGCGAAGGGCTCCACAATCGGGTATTTGAGGTGGGCAACCAGGGCGATCTTCATGCGCGGGCGATCGTCATGCGCTGGCCTCGTTCCAGGACGGGCCCAGGATGAGCAGCGTCCGGGCGGGATAGCGCCAAGCCTCGGCCCGCCGTTGCCGGGCCCGCCGAACACGTTGCCGTAGGCGGAAGGCACTCCGCCCGGGCGTGTCATACTGACGGCGGGATGACCTGACCCGTGGCGCTGTGGTGTTCCGGCGGTGGACCGGGAGGGGACGCTGTCCCCTCCACGGACCCTCCCCTGCCGGGGCCACAAGCGGGCCCCGGTCCCCGCTGGGAGTCTGGTGCGGCGCGGCTGCCGTCAGCCTGCGGGCTGAACCCTGACGGAGCGCGGGCAGGCGGGACTCCATAAGAACTTTGTAGGCGTCAGGGAGTGCTGCGGCCGTACCCGCCGAGGAGCATGGCTCCTCGGCGCCGCGACCCCGTCACCACCATCGCGCGGCAGCGCTGATCGGGTCCAGGGCCCGCAGGGTCCTGGCGGAGTGGGGGTACGGGGGCGAGGCAGCGCCTTGCCCCCGGGCCACATGCACCACCCCTCCATGGATCAAGGCGTCCTACAGCCCGTATCAGGCGCGCCGCAGCACATCCAGGCGGTAGAGCGCCTCCCGCCGCGAGAGCAGGGGCCGCAGCGCGGGGCCGCAGGCGGCGAGGAAGGCTGTCACCGCCTCGTCCCCCGTGAGCGGGTAGGGGGGCTCCGCCTCCGGCAGCCAGTGCACCAGCACCACATCGCCCCCGGGGCGGAGCGACCCCAGGCAGAGCCCGGCCAGCGCCGCCACATCCTCGCGGCTGAAGAAGTAGAGCAACTCGGACAGGAGGATGAGGTCGAAGGCCTCGCCCTGCGGCCAGTCGCCGGGCAGCACGGCCTGGCGGATCTCGACCTGCGGCAGCTCCGCGTTGCGCTGCCGCGCCTGGGCGAGGGGTGCCTCCGCCGCATCGACCGCGAGCAGCCGGTCGCAACGGGCAGCGAGCTGGCGGGTCAGCACGCCGATGGAGCAGCCGGCCTCGAAGCCCGAACCGTAGCGGGGCCGCGGCAGGGCGGCGAGGGTGGCGGCGTACTTGCCCCGCTCATAGTCGGAGGTGGCGAAGGACCAAGGGTCGCCGTCCGGGGCGGCCGCGTAGAACGCCTCGAAGAAGCTGGCGGGCAGGGATTGCTGCGGGCGGCTCAAGGGACCTCCTCCAGATAGAGCTCGTAGGGGCGCAGCAGCACGGCGAGCACCGCCTCGTTCAGCACGAACCCGTCCGGGTCGTCGGCGATCAGCCGCGTCGTCTGGCTGCGATGCGCGGCGACCGCGCGGCGCTTGGCCGGCAGATGCGCCGCGACGTCCAGCCGGCGGCCCCGGGGCGGGGCGGGCAACTCCACCGGCTCGACCGGGGCGATGGCGGGGTAGAGGTGCCGCCAGCTCCAGACGGGGTAGCCCAGCAGCCGCAGGCCCGACCGGGCGGCGACGGCGCGGGCGATGGCCCAGGTCGCAACATGGTCCTTGTGCGGGTCCAGC
Source organism: Roseomonas sp. OT10 (assembly GCF_020991085.1). Taxonomy (NCBI): domain Bacteria; kingdom Pseudomonadati; phylum Pseudomonadota; class Alphaproteobacteria; order Acetobacterales; family Roseomonadaceae; genus Roseomonas; species Roseomonas cutis. The sequence continues at coordinate 2,782,657 of NZ_CP087719.1, read as the reverse complement.
GGGATGGTGGCGACCAGCGTGTCGAAGCCCTCGGCCGCCATGGCGACGGCCCGCACCGCCCGGTCGAAGCGCGGGCCCTCGATGGGCACGTCGCCGTCCGGCCAGTCCAGGAAGACCGGCGGCGGCGTGCCGAGCGCCCGGACCGCCTCCGTGGCCTCGGCACGGCGCAGGGCGCGCAGCACCGGCGCCGGGTGGGTGCGGGAGTTGGGGTGAGACCCGGCGCCATCCGACATCACCACCACGCGGCCCGGCCGTCCCGCCGCGGCCAGCGCCGCCAGCAGCCCGCCGCAGCCCAGGGATTCGTCATCCGGGTGCGGCGCCAGGACCAGTGCGCTGCCGCTCGGCAGCAGGGCATCCAGCCCCGCCAGCGGCAGCGCCTCGGCCGCGCGCAGCCAGTCCGCCGCCGGGATGCCGCGGGGGACGGCGGTGCAGGCGCTCAAGCGCCGCGCTCCGGCCACATCTCTCCCACCGGCTCCTCCCGCGCCAGCCCGGCGGCGGCACCGGAGACGAGGGCGTGATCGGGCGCCGGCTGGCGCAGGTAGGTGCCCAGGTCGCGCAGCAGGCGTTCCAGCGGGTTCGGGCGCATCAGACCCTGCAATCCGACCGAGCGGGTGGCCGCCTCCATGACCTCCAGCGCCGCCCGCTCCACCGCGCCGCGCGCCAGGTTCACATAGGCCACGGCCTCCTCCCGCCCGGCCTCCGCCAGCCTTGCGGCCTCCCGCACCCAGAGCCGGGCCGTCTCCGCCGCCGCCAGGACCCCGCCCAGCCGCGCCGCCTGGTGCGGGTCGCCACCGCGGCCGGTGCGGCGCAGGTGCTGCCGCAACGCCTCCGCCACCGCCTCGAGGCCGCCGAGCTGCACGGCCAGGAAGCGCCAGGCGCCGGCGGAGAAGTCCGGCTGGCCGAGATAGGCATCGGGCTCCCCCAGCCGCATCGCCGGCGTGACGGCAATCCCGTCCAGATCGATCCGCCCGGTGGCGGAGGCGCGCATGCCGGCCGGGGTCCATGTGGCGAGGTCGGCGCGCGCCGTGCCCCGGGGCAGCGGCACCAGCAGCATCTGCTGCGGCCCCTGGCCATCCATCCGGGCCGTCACCAGCGCGCGTTCCACCAGCCCCACGCCGGAGCAGAGGATCTTGCCGCCGCGCAGCACCCCCGCCTCGATCCGCAGGGAGACGGTGGGGGATTCGGTGTTCCAGACGCCGAACAGCATCCCGTCCCGGGCCGCGTCGGCCGCGGCGCCGCGCTGCGCCGCCGTTCCGTGCCGCAGCACGAGGCGCAGCGTGTTCATGTGGCCCTCGTAGAGCCGGCCCAGCGGCAGGCTCGCGCGGCCAACGAGGCGCAGGGCAGCGAAGGCCGCGTCCCCGCCCTGCGGCTCCGTGCCCCAGCCCAGCCCGCCGAGCTCGGCGGGCAGCGGTGCCGTCAGCACGCCCGCCGCGGCCAGCGCCTCGACATCCTCGACAGGAAGCTGGCCGTCCTCCGCATCGAGGGCCGCCGCACGCGCCGCGATGGCCGGCAGCGCCTCCCGCAGGCGATCGAGTCGGAGCGCGTCGCCGTTGCGGGCCAGGGGCGGCGGGGGAGAGGCGAGGATGTTCATGTCGCGCCGGTAACGCCGCGAAGCGCGCAGCGGCGGCAGCGCCATGTCGATCGGTGCACGATCCGACGGGAAAAGGGCGGCGGGGCCGGACCCGATGGCCCGTGCGGGGATGGCCCATGCAGGGGATTGTCCGTGCGGGGGTTTGCCTGCGCTGGGGATTGTCCTTGCGGTTGCGGAATCAACTCTGTTAACAAGTCGCAACGCACTTTTCGCGCGCCTTTGATGAAACCAGGACGGGGGGATCACATGGCACGCATGCTGGTTGTTCCGGGCGTGTCGGTGGAGACGCGCTTCGATGTCCCCCCACCCCTTCCCGCCCGTTCCGGAATCCTGGGCGCGGTCGGCGTCGTCGATCGCGCCCCCGCGGGCGAGCTTTCCGGCGTCACCAGCGCGCCGGAGCTGCTGGAGCGCTTCGGCGCGGCCACCCGCTACGCCTTCCCCGAGGTGATGGACGCGCTGGCGAACGGCATCTCGGAGCTCTTCGTCTCGCCCGTGGATCCCCGTTCGGGCCGCGCCGCCGAGTTGACCATCATGGATGACGAGGGCCAGCCCGTCGCCCTGCTGCGCGCCCGCGCCGTCGGGCCCTGGGGCAATGCGCTCGGGGCCCGGGTGGTGCGGGTGATGGCGGAGGACGGGCGCACCGTGCGCCGGCTGTCGCTGGAGATCTCGCTGAACGGCGTGGCGGCGGAGCGCTTCGACGGCCTGGTCTTCGACTCGACGCGGGACAACGACTTCTTCTCCACGATCAACCGCGACAGCGGCCTGGTCGTGGCGATCGACCCCGACCTGATGACCGATCTGCCGGCCTTCGATGCCGGCCTCGTGGCCCTGGCCGATGCCGGGGCGCAGCCGGCCCGCGGACGGCTGCGCGCGGGCAACGACACGCTGGTGGAGGTGACGGCGGCCGATGCCGGCGGCCGCGGCAACCGTCTCTCGCTCTCCGTCGGGCAGGGCCGGGCCAGCCGGGCCTTCGCCGGGGCGGCGGCCGCGCCGTCCATCCGCATCTCCGCCCGCACGCCCGGCCTCGCCGGGACCGGCAACCGCATCGGCATCACCGGCGATGCCGCCGCCGTGACCATCGAGGTGCAGGACCCGCAGGGCAACATCCGCAGCTATGGCGGCGCGGCGCAGCCGATCGACAGCGTGGCCGCGCTGCTGGACGCGCTCTCCGCCGATCCCACCGTCGCCGTCACGCGGCTGGGCGACGTCCTGCCCGCGGCGACGGCGGGGCGGCAGCCGCTGCTGCGCACCGTCACCGTCACCCTGGCGGAGGAGGGCGTCTCCACCACCGAACTCGCCGACCTGGACAGCGCCGCCGCCATCGCCGCCGCGCTGGACGCGCTGCCGCAGGTGACGGCGGCACTGGCGGCCGGGGCGGATGGCACGCGCCTGCCGGATGTCGGCGCGGCGAACGCGAACTTCCTTTCCGGCGGCCACGATGCCGGCCCGGCGCGGGCCTATGCGGGCCAGGACAATCCCGACGCCACGGTGCTGGAGCTGGTGCCCGCCCCGGGGGCGGATGCGGCCGCCCTGCGGGTGCGGATGCAGGCGGGCACGCTGGCCGGCACGGCGCGGATCACCGCCGGACTGCAGCAGGGCGGCGAGTTCGCCGAGCAGGAGAGCTTCGACAACCTCTCCATGGACCCGGACGACCCGCGCTACCTGCCCGCCGTGCTGGCGGCGGAATCCAACCTGCTGCGCGCGCTGGACCGCTTCGTGCGGCGCGGGGCGAGCCACCTGCCGGCCGGCAGCCTGGCACCGCAGCGCTTCACCCAGGGCGCGATGCCCGGCCTGGCGGCATGGCAGGCGGCGGTGGACGCGCTGGCGCAGGTCGGCGACGTGGACCTCGTCCTGGCGGGGCTGCAGGGTTGGAAGGACACGGCGCTGGCGCATCTGGACGTGCAGCGCGCCCTCGCCGCCCATGCGACGGCCCAGGCGGACCTGGCCAAGCCGCGCATCGCCCTGGCGGGGGTGAACCCGGCGACGCAGAACGACCCGGCGGCGATCCTGTCCCAGGCGGCGGCGGTGGCCGGGCGACGGCTGATCCTGGTGGCGCCGGGCGGGGCGGAAGGCGCGGTGGCCGGGCTGCTCGGCCATCTCGACGTCTTCCAGTCGCCCACCTTCAAGACGGTGGCGAGCCTCTCCGCACCGCTGGTGCCCTATACCGAGAGCGACCTGAACAAGCTGGTCGGGCCGGAGGGCAATGTCTGCGTCGTGCTCTCGAAGCGCGGGCGCGGCACCATCGTCGTCAAGGGCATCACGAGCGACGGCTTCCAGATCAACGTGCTGCGCACCGCCGACCGCTGCGTGCGGGAGGTGAGCAAGATCGCCGACCGCTTCATCGGCCAGCTCAACAACAGCGAGCAGCGCGGCGCGCTGCGGCAGATGATCGTGGACACCTTCACCCAGATGGAGCGCGACGGCGCGCTGGTGCCCAGCATGGACGGCAAGGACCCCGCCTTCACCGTGCAGGTCTACGGCAGCCAGACGGATTTCGCCGCGGGCATCCTGCGCGTCGACATCGCCGTGCGGCCGGTGCGGGCGATCGACTACGTCTACGCCACCATCCGCGTGCGGAACTGAGGGAAGGCACGGACATGGCCGTCTTCACCGCCAACAGCTCCGCCGTCCTGGTCGCGGGCGAGCGCGTCGCGGGCGTGCGGGGCATCGACTTCCAGCACCAGCGCGCGCAGGCGAGCGTTTACGCGCTCGGTTCGGCCGAGCGCATCGGCGTCGTCTACGGCGGCACCAGCGTGGCGGGGCGGATCACCGTCGCCTCCGCCTCGGACGCGCTGGACGCGCTGCTGGTTTCGGGCGAGGCCTTCCAGATCGTCGCCAACCTCTCCTCCCGCGCCGATCTTGAACCCGAGCGGACGGTGGCCTTCGACGGCTGCACCATGACGGGCAAGAGCTTCGCCCTCGCCGCCGGCGGCCATGCCGAGGCCGTCTACGACTTCACCGCCACCCGCCTGCGGGAGGAGGCGGCGGCCTGAGGGGCCGCCGCGCGCCCGGATGATCCCCCTCCCATCCCCGGCCGAGGGCGTCGCCATCGCGCTCGACCCGGCCGAGGGCGTCTGGCACCTCCGCTTCGGCGAGACGTCGCGCCGCCTGCGCCCCTGGCGCTGGGGCGAGCGCCGGCGGCTGGTCGCGGCCAGCACGCGTGGCGGACGCTTCGACGGGCCGGCCTTCACGGCGGGGCTGGCGGCGATGCTCTACGACCCGGCGCCGCCGGCCGAGCTGGCGCCGCTGCACGCTCTCCTCGCGCTCGATCTGTTGGGGGTGGGGGAGGGGCCGGCGCCCGCGCCGCTCGCCGCGGCCGAGGCGCGTCTGGCCGTCCGCTTCGGCTGGATGCCCGGGGCGCTGGAGGCGGAGCCGGCGGCGGGGCTGGATGCCCTTCTCGCCGGGCTGGACGAGCCTGCCCCGGCGCCCCACGCGCCGCCCCCCGGCTGGAACAGCATCCGCGTGATGGAGGAGCCGGATGGCTGACCTCCTCGCCGAGCAGGAGCGACTGCGCCCGAGGCTGGATGCGCTGCTGGCCCGGGCCGCCGGCTGGGCCGATCCGCCCCGCGCGGCAGGGCCGGGGGTGGAGGCGGCGTCCGGGCCGGAGGGCGCGCCGGGCTGGACGGAGCCGGTCGCTCCGCCCGCGGTGGCGTCCTCACCGGGCATATCCCCGGCTGCGGCATCCGCCATCGCCACCGGGACCGGCACCATCGCGACGCCGCGACGCGCCGTGGCCGGGCGGGTGCGGATGGCGCCGCCCGTCTCCCCAGGGCTGGCTGTTGTCACCGCGCCGGGCACGTCGCCCGCCGACAGCCCGTCGGCCGCATCCGCCATGCCCCGGGAGATGCCTCCCGCCGCCCGGCCACCCCGTCCCGCCGGGGTGCGCTTCCGCCTGCCCGCCACCACGCCCGCCGCGCCCATGCCCGCCCCCGTCGCCGCGCCGGCCGTGCCGGCGGCCATGGCCGCCACGCCGCCCGCGCCGCCGGGCCCGCCCCGGCTCGCCGGCTGGGCGGAGGCGCCCGCCCGCACCGCCGCACCGCCGCCGGCGGCCCCCGGCCTCTCTCCCGCCTCGGCGCGCCCGGCCGCTCCGACGCCCCTTCCGGCGAGCTTCCCGACCCTGGCCGCCGCGCCTGTCGCGATGCTGGACCGGCCGGACGCGCCACCCGCCCCACCGTCGCTCCGCCCCGCCGCCACCGCCGTCCCCGCCGCCGAGGCCGCGGCCGCGCTGCGCCTCGCCCTCGCCAGCCTGCCCGGGGAGGAACTGGAGGAGCTGCTGGCCGACCTGCTCGAACGGGTCGCCCTCGAAGCCGGGGTCAGCCTGCCGTGACCCGCCCCATCCCCCTGCTCGGCGAGCTGGCGCTGGACGCCGTGACCTTCGCGGAGACACGGCTGCGCCAGCGCCTCGCCGGGCTGCCGGTGGTCGGGCTGGCGGGGGATGCGCAGCAGAGCCTCGGCCGCGCCAGTCACGAGATCGAGCTGCACGGGCTGCTCTCCGGCCCCGAGGCGCGCGACCGGCTGGCGGAATTGCAGGGCGCCGCCGCGGCCGGCGAGGAGCTGGACTTCGCCGCCGACATCGCCACCGCGCTGGAGCTGGCCAAGGTCGTCGTCGCGGAGGCGGTCTTCACCGAGCGCGCCGGCGCCCCGGACCGCTTCGCCTATCGCCTGTTGCTGCGCGAATCCCCGCCGCTGCCGCCGCCGGCCGAGGCCTCCCCCTTCGGCGGACTGGAGGGGATGGACCTCGGCTTCGACACGGACATCCTGGGCGACGTGCTGGACCAGGCGGGCGCCTTGCAGGACGCCGTCTCCGCCGTGGCCGATGCGGTGGACACGCTCCAGGCGCTGGCCGGGCTGGCGGACCTCTCGCTCGGCAACCCGCTGACGCCGATGCAGGACGCAGCGGGCGGGCTCTCGGGGGCGGCGGACCCTTCGGCCGGGGCGGCGCTCGGCCAGGCGCTGGGGGGCTAGGCGCATGCTGGTCCCGAGCTTCAGCCTCCGCCTGGGCGAGCAGATCTTCGGCCCGCAGGTCGCCACCCTGCGCCTGCGCCGCGCCCGCCTGCCGGCGGTGGACCGGCTGGATGTCGCCTTCCCGGCCGGCGTTCCGGTCGAGGCGGCGCCGGGCGACGAGGCGGAACTCGAACTGGACGGCGGCGAGGGGGCGGAGACGGTCTTCACCGGCACCGTCGCCGCGCTGCGCCGCCGCTTCGACGGGCTCTCCCTCACCGCGCGCGGCCCCGCCGACCGGCTCGCCCTGTTCCGCCCCGCCCTGGCGTTGGAGCGCGTCACCGCCGGGGAGGCCATCGCCCGGCTGGCCGGCGATGCGGGGGTGGAGACCGGTGACATCGCCGACGGCCCGCTGCTCGCCGTCTATGTCGCGGACGGGCGCAGCACGGCGCTGGCCGAGATCGCGCGCCTCGCCGCCCTCTCCGGCGCCTCGGCCAGCTTCGACGGCGAGGGTGCGCTGAACCTCCCCGACCCCGCCAGCCCCGGCCAGCCAATCGCCTTGCGCTACGGCCGCGAGATCCTCTTCGCGGAATCCACCGAGGGCAGCCCCGGCGGCGCCGTGCCCGTGGTGGTGGGCGAGGGCGGCGACCCGAATGGCGGCCAGGCGCTCTGGGTGCTGAAGGACTTCCTCCAGGGCGGCGCCGGCAGCGGCCCGCGCGTCGCCCTGCCGGAAATCCGCCGCCGCGCCGATGCCGATGCCGCCGCCAACGCCCTCGCCGCCGCCCGGGCCGCGCGCGCCAAGGCCGTGCGCCTGACCACCTTCCTGACCCCCGGCCTGGCCCCCGGCCTCCCGCTCCAGCTTGCCGAGATGCCGGACGGGCTGCCGCTGGCCAGCGCCACGCTGCACCAGGTGGTGCACACGGTGTCCGCGTCGGACGGCGCGCTGTCGCAGCTCTGGGGCACCGGCTACGACGCCGCGTCCGGCGGGCTGCTCGGCGCGGCACTCTCGGCGGTGGGAGGGCTGCTGTGATCGGCATCGCCCTGCGAGGGAGTGACCTCCCAAGCCGTTCCCCTCTGGCCCCCTCCCTCTTTCGGGAGTCCGCGTGGTGGAGAGACCTGCACCCGCTCCACGCCGGCTGCGCCAGCGAGCCGGGAGCCGATGGCGGACTCCTGAAAGAAGGAGGGGGATTTGGGGGGGCGAGGCACTGCCTCGCCCGCTCCCCCGAGAATTCCGACGGTGGGTCCCCATGAGCCGCCTCGCCGAAGTCATGACCGCCTTCGCGCGGCACGAGGCGGAGCGCCGCACCTTCTGCGAGCTGGCCGTCGTCACCAGCGTCTTCGACAACGCCCAGGGCGACGACAGCCACACGGTCAGCGTGACGCTGAAGGATTCCGGCGTGGCGCTGCGGCGCCTGCCGGTGGCGGTCTGGGCGACGGGGCTCGCCTGCCTGCCGCGGGTGGGCGACGTGGTGCTGGTGATGTTCCCGCGCGGGGCGCTGGTCTCCGGGATCGTGGTGGCCAGCGTCTATTCCGATGCGCAGCGGCCGCCGGAGTTCAAGGCGGACGAGATCGCGCTGCTCTGGCCCGCTGGTGCCGAAGACCGCGTGCTGCTGCGGCTGGACGGCGCCGACGAGCCCTCGGCCAAGCTGGCGGTGGGCGGGGATGGCGAGGTGGCGATCGAGCTGCGCAAGGGCGAGCTGCGCGTCTCCGCTTCCGGCGTCGCGCTGAAGCTGAGCTATGGCGGCTCCTCCGACGGCGTCGCCGCGCTGGAGGCGGGCGGGACCAAGGTGGAGCTGAAGCAGGATGGCGACCTGACCGTCACCGCCACCGGCCGCGTGACGCTGAAGGGGGCGGAGGTGCGGATCGAGGCGGACGGGCCGGTGAAGATCAGCGGCGCGACGGTGGAGCTGAACTGATGGGACAGCCCGCCGCCGGACAGGGGGACAGCGTGATGGCGGTGGACACGCACATCGTGCTGGTCCCGGCCGTGGCGCCCGTGCCGACGCCGCTGCCGCACCCGTTCTCCGGCATGCTGAATGGCGGGCTCTGCGCGACGGTGAAGGTCGGCGGCAAGGCGGCCGCCACGGTGGACAGCACGGCGCAGAACCAGCCGCCGCACATTCCCACGCCGCCAGGCGTCAGCTTCCAGAAGCCGCCGGCCAACAGCGGCACGGTGATGCTGGGCAGCGCCACGGTGAAGATCGGCGGCAAGGGCGCGGCGCGGGCCAGCGACACCGTGAAGACCTGCAACGACCCCGCCGACATGCCGGTGGGGCAGATCCTCGCCTTCGGCACCGTGCTGGTGGGGGGCTGAGCGGCGATGTCCGGAACCCTGGCCGACCCCCTGGGCAAGGACCTGCTGGTGGCGCCGCTGCTTTCGGCCACCGAGTGGGATGCGCTGGACCTGACACCCACCGATGGCGGGCCGGGGCGGACGGAGCCGCTGGACCTGGCGGTGGCCTCGGGGCCGGACTCGCTGCGCCAGGCGCTGCTGCTGCGGCTGCTGACGCCGCAGGGGGCGCTGGCCGATCTGGGGCACGCGGAATACGGCAGCCGGCTGCACAAGCTGATCGGGCAGGAGATGGGCGAGCCGGCGCGGCTGCTGGCCCGGGCCTATGTCCTGGCCGCGGTGCGGCAGGAGCGCCGCGTGGCGGAGGTGCTGTCGCTGGAGGTGACGGGGCCCTTGCCGAATGCCCCGGACACGTTGCGCATCGGGCTGTCCGTCCGCGCCGTGACCGGCGGCGACCCGATCACCCTGGGCCTGGAGGTGGCGGGATGACCACACCCCCAAGCCCGTGGGCGGAGCCCGCGTGGTTCCTGCTCTGGCGGTCGTCCCTGGCGGACTCCCGAAAGAGGGAGGGGGCCCAGAGGGGAACGGCCGGGAGGTCACTCCCCCGGATTCCGACGCCATGACCCCGCTCGACCGCCCCTATCCCGACATCGTCCGCGACCTGCTCACCGTCCTGACCGGCGGCACCGCGCGGGAGCAGATCGAGTTGGGCGCCGTGCCGCCGGACACGGTGCCGCTGGCCAATCAGCCGGTGCGGCGGGTGAGCCACTTGGAGGGCACGGTGGAGCTGGGGAGCGAGCGCATCCCCTACCGCTTCACCGAGCGCGAGTTCGAGCTGGTCGGCACCGACCGCAACCCGGACGAGAAGGTCGCCATCCGCTTCCGCCCCAAGGCGAAGCGCCCGGCGCCGAACAGCCTGCTGACGGTGAACTACTACCCCGTCCACCTGCCGCGCACGCCGCTGACGGACGTGAACGCCGGCAGCGTGGTGCGCACCCTGCTGGAGACGGCGGCGCGCGAGATCGCCGTGCAGTACGCCCAGCTCCGCGAGGTCTACGACAGCGCCTTCGTCGAGACGGCGAAGGATGCCAGCCTGGACAAGGTGGTGGCGCTGGTGGACGTGCGCCGGCTGCGCGCCGGGCATCCGGTGGGGCGGGTGCGCTTCGCCCGCCGGCCCAACGCCCCGGGCGAGATCACCATCCCCATCGGCACGGTCGTCACCGACGGCAAGGGCAAGCGCTACCTGACCATGGCGGAGGGCACCTTGCAGCCCTCGCAGCCCAGCGTGGAACTGCCCGTCCATGGCGAGACGGAGGCGACCGAGCCGGCCGACGCCCGCACGCTGACCGTGCTGGAGCGCGCCATCGCCGGCGTGGACAGCGTGACCAACGAGGCCCCCACCTTCCGCGCCAGCGAGGCGGAGACGGACGACGCGCTGCGCACCCGCGCCCGCCGCGCCATCCACGCGACCGGGCGCGGCACGCTGGACGCGCTGCGCTTCGGGCTGGAAAGCTTCGCCTTCGTCCGCGCCGTCACCGCCACGGAATACCCCGACCCGCTGGTGCCGATGCCCGGCATCGTGCGCCTGGACGTGGCGCTGTCGCAGGACGGCGCGGCGGAACGCCTCCAGGTGGACCGCCGCATCGAGGAGCTGCGCCCGGCCGGCATCTGGGTCGAGCGCCACTGGGCCGGCGCGGTGCAGGTCGGGCTGCGCGCCGACCTCCGCCTGGCCGCGGCGCTGTCCGACACCGACCTCGCCACGCTGAAGAACGGGGTCGCGGAACGCCTGGTCGCGGAGATCAAGGCGCTGCCGCCCGGCGGCACGCTGCGCCGCGCCCGGCTGATCGCGGCGGCGATGCAGGATGCGCGCCTCTCCGACGCCGCCATCACCATCGTCGCCGACGGCACGCCCGTCCCCGGCGACGCGCTGACCGTCCCCGCCGACCGCACCGCCGTCCCGGCCGACACCCCCGTCACCTTCGGCGCCATCGCCCAGGATGGCGCCGCCGCGGCGCCAGGCGAGCTACCGCTGGACGCGGAATTCGCCATCCACCCGATCGCCGGCGAGGCCGCCGCGCAGGAGGCGCCGATCCGCGCGAAGCTCACCGCCTTCCTCGGCGCTGTCGCGGCGGGCGGCTTCCTCTCCTTCGACGCCGTGGCCAGCGCGTTGCGCGACGATGCCCGCTACGCGCTCGACCGCGCGAACTGCGTCCTGGTGCTGGATCGCGGCGCCCAGGGCTTCGCGGAGCTGCATGACGGCGACCCTGACCTGACCCTGCCGGCCGGCGCCCGCGCGACGCTGCGGAACCTGACGGTGCGGGAGGCGGCGTCGTGAGGGGCGTGGCGCTCGTTCCCCGGAGGGAAGGCGCTGCCTTCCCCCCGATGCCCCCCATCCGCCAGGAGCAGAGCCCCTGGACCCCCATTCACGGGGCGTGGGCGCGCCGGGGAGCCATGCTCCCCGGCGAGGTCGGCCGCCACGCTCGCGGCCTGAAAGAATGTTCCGTGCCGCCGCTGATCGACGGCGGACTCCCGCCGGGGTCCGGGGGCCGGCTCGCCCCCGGCGGAGGGGGTATCGGGGGAGGCGGCGCCTCCCCCGGGGGCGGGCGCAAAGCATGACCCGCCTCGCCCCCATGCTCGACCGTCTCCCCCCGCCGCTGCGGGCCGATGCGCAGGGCCTGATCGGCCGGGTGCTGGGCGTGATCGACACGCAGCTCGCCGCCATCGACGAGGACATGGACCGGGTGCGGCGTTCGCGCCTGCTGGCCAGCGCCTTCGACCGCGAGGACGTGGCGAAGCTCGCCGCGCTGTTCGATCTCGTTCCGGCCGCCTGGGAGCCGACGGGCATGCTGCGGGCGCGGCTGACCGCCACGGTCTCGGCGCGGCTGGCGGGGGCGGTGACGCGCGAGGCGCTGGACGGGGTGGTGACGCGGCTGCTGGATGGGGCGCAGACGGTGTTGGGCGTCCGCTATGCCGCGCTGACGCCCGGCGCGGGCGGGCGGGTGTTCCGCGAGCCGGCGGCGGTACGGCGGCCGGGGCAGCCGGTGTTCCGGGAATTCCCGCCGCGTCGGCGGCGCGATCCGGCGCTGGTGGCGCAGGGCGGGCGGCTGCGGCCGCTGGACCGCTTCACGCTGACCCATCGCGGGCTGAAGCCCTCGCTACTGGAGGGCGTGCTGCGCGGCTGGCGCGGCGGGCGGACGGCGGTGCCGCTGCTGGCGCATCCGGCCAGCGGGCGGGTGGTGGTGTTCCGCGGCGTCGTGCCCTGCGGCGTGGAGCTGCGGCTGGAGGCGTCGGGCGAGACGCTGCGCGCCACGCTGGACGGGCGGGAGGCGACGGAGCGGCTGATCACCGCGGGCGGCTTCGTGCCGGGTGCCGCCGTGCCGCTGACGCCAGATGCGGCACCGAAGCCGATCGTCCTGTCGCCGGGCGAGAACCTGCTGTGGTTCGTGCCGCTGGCGCTCTACGACGAGCGCGTGCTGGACCGTGGCGCGCTGGCGATGCCGGGGCTGGAGGTGCGGCACGGCGTCTTCGGCGGGACGGAGGCGCCCGGCACCAATTTCGACGACAGCCTGTTCGAGCAGCCGCCCAGCGTCGCCGCCGACCTGTTCTGGGAGGAGGCCGTGCCGGCCAGCTTCCGCTTCGAGGTGCCGGGCGGCGCGGTGCGGCGCGAGGCCGCCGAGACGGGCGACGCGGCGGCGCTGCGCGTGGCGCTGCTCGCCCTGCTGAACGACACGCTGCGCATGCTGCGCGCGGCGGGGGTGGATGGACGGGCGGAATTCGCGCCACTGCGCGAGACGCAGCGGCAGCGCGACCGGGGGCGGGCGGTGAACCCGTTCCTGCCGCCCGACACCCAGATCACCGAGAGCCGCATGGCGGGCGTCACCGCCCTGTTCGACGAGACCGCGCGGGAGGGGGCGCGCTTCGCATGACCGTTCCCCAGAACCGGGGTCCCCGGATCGAGGGCCGCCTGACCCTGGAGCTGCGCGAGCCGGGCGGGCCCGTGCTGCTGCGCCGGCACGCGCGCAACGCCGTGCTGCGCGGCGGGGCGGAGCTGCTGGCGGACCTGTTCCGCGGCGCCGTGGCCACGCCGATCAACGGGGCGATGGTGGGGGTGGGCGACGAGCCGCCCAACCCCCCCTACGAATCCGGCCCGACTGTCACCGGCCCGGGCGACACGCCGCGCTTGCTGCGCCCCACCGCGCCGATCGCGCCCGCCGACCTCACCGTGGAGACCATCGCCGACGAGTTCCGCGTGCGCCTCACCGCCCGCGCCCTGCTGCCGGCGGCGAATGCGGTGGACCCGGAGGATTCGGCGGCGCGGGTGGAAATCACCGAGGCGTCGCTGGGCGTGCTGGCGGCGGACGGGCTCAGCCTGGCGCGTCTCTACAACCGCGTGGTCTTCGATCCCGTGCCCAAGACGGACGCGCACGAGATCGCGCTCTACTTCGAAGTCGACTTCCCCTACGGCGCGTGAGGAGAGACGGCGATGGCGACCCTGCTGAAGATGCAGCTCAGCACTCCCCCGGCCATCACCCGCGACACGACGGTGGAGATGGTCAACGCCGCGACCGGCGAGCGGCGGACGACCAAGCCCTTCCTGGACGGCACCGTCTCGGTGGCCGGCATCGCCGCCGGGGAGTGGGAGGTGCAGGTGCGGCACCCGAACTTCCTGGCCGACCTGTTCCGCCGCCGCATCCGCATCTTCCCCGACCGGCCGACCTTCATCCCCATCCCGATCCCGGCGAACCTGTTCGAGAACACGCCGATCGCCAACACGCCGGATGCCGATCTCGGCCCGGTGCAGACGCGCCTCGCCGCCTCGGCCGAGACGGCGGACCGGCAGGCGCGCAAGCGGGCGGGGCAGCCGATCTTCGCCGATGACTGGAACGAGCTGTCCTCGGTGGTGGCGGAGGTGGCGCGGGGGACGAAGGACCTGACCACGCTCGTCTCGCCCATCGGCCACGACCATCCGGAGATCGTCGCCAAGATCGAGGAGCAGGCGAGCAACCTGCAACGCCTGTTCGACGTGTTCGGCGAGGCGGTGTCGCAGCTCCAGCGGGAGGTGCAGATCCTCGGCTTGCAGAACCGGGTGGAGGATGCGCTGGACGCCCTGCCGGACGCCAAGCGCACCACCTTCAAGCCGCGCTTCCAGACGCTGCTGCGCAACCTGGATGAGGCGCGCGGCGAAAACCCGCAGAACTTCACCGCCCGCCTGCAACGCATCGCCGCCGACCTCTCCGCCCTGGTGCAGGAGGCCACGGCGGACGAGCCGCCGGTGGTGCTCAACAGCGCCGCCGTCGTGGCGCTGAGCAAGGCGACGGCGCAGCTCCAGGTGATCCGTCGTTCCTCCACCTTCCTCGACGAGGTGGCGGAGCAGAACAAGGTCAACCGCAATGTCGGCCTGGGCAACCGCCCGGTCGTGAACCTGCGCTGAGGGCCGGCCGCCATGTCGGACACGCTCGATCTGCTCGACGAGATCGTGAAGGGCGCGGAGTCGGCCTCCGGCAAGGGCTCCGGCCAGCCGCTGCGCGCGACGGAGTGGAACACCCTGGCCGGCGCCGTGGCGCGCCTCGCCCGGTTGGCGGCGTCGCGGGAGAAGGGGGAGGCGGACGCGCTGCGCAAGCAGTTCGCGCCCGTCGACCACCAGCATCTGGGGCAGGTCGGCCTCACCTGGCTGGACGCCCAGACGCGGCAGATGGTGGAGGGCAAGGGCGCCGCCGCCGACGTGACGGCGAAGCTTGCCGCCGCGACGAAGGAGGTCGCCTCCCTGCGCGACCAGGTGGCAGCGCTGTCGGGGCAGGTGGACCGGCTGCGCGACGCGCTGGCCGATGCGGGCGACGCCCAGCGCGTGCGCGACCGCCGCACCGACGAGCTGTCGGGCAAGCTGGACGGGGTGCTGGACCTCGACAAGCGGGTGAGCGCCTTCGACAACCGCCTGACGGGGATCGGCGGGCAGGTCGAGGAGGCGCTGAAGTTCCGCGACACGCTGTTCGACGTCACCGGCGCGCCGATCGACGTGAAGGGGCTGAACGACCGCGTCGCCGCGCTGGGCGGGCAGGTGGACCGGCTGCGCACCGCCGATGGCGAGGTGCTGCGCGCCCGCGACCTGGAAAGCCGGCTCAAGGCGCTGGAGGAGGCGAAGATCGACCTCTCCGGCATCGACACGCGCGTGGGCTCGCGCCTGGACGCGCTGCTGGCCGATCCCGACGGGACCCTCGCGACCCGCGCCGCGGAGGCGGCCGCCACGCGGCTGGAGCCGCGCTTCGCCACGCTGGAGGCGGGCTTGGGCGAGACGCGCGGCACGCTGGCCACGCTGGACGCGGCGCGGTCGGCCCAGGCCGGGCGGCTGGATACGCTGGACAGCGGACTTGCGACGCAGTCGAGCCGGGCGGATGCACTCGCCGCCTCGCTGGGGGTGCTCAACGCCCTCCCGGGCCGCGTCGCGGCGGTGGAGACGGGTCTCGCCGCCAGCCAGACGCGGCTGACCGCGGTGGAGGCGATGCGCGCCGATGTCACCCGGGCGATCGACCTCGCGACCGGCGCCGCCGCCCTCTCCCCGCGCGTCGCGGCACTGGAGACCAGCGCCACCGGGCTGGAAACGCGGCTGAAGGCGACGGAGACGGCGGTGGCGACCCTGCCGGACCTGCGCGGGAAGGTGGATGCGGCGACGGCGGCGACGGACCGGATCGACGCCATCGCCACCCAGGCCACACGCGCCGAGAACGCGGCGCAGGCGGCGACCACGCGGGTGACGGCGGCGGAATCCCGCCTCGGCACGTTGGAGACGCTGCCCGGCCGCATCAGCGTGCTGGAGAGCAGCACGGCCTCGCTCAACACCTGGCGCGGCGGCGTGGACACGCGGCTGTCGCAGGTGCCGACCGCCTCGACGCTGGCCGACCTCAACACCCGCCTCGCCGGGGTGGAGGCGCGCAGCGCCGCGCAGGAGGTGAGCATCAACCGGCTGAACACCTCGGCGGGCGGGACGGTCATCACCCGCCCCATCTCCACCCGCATCGGCGGATAGGGCAGGGCCATGCTCGACGCCTTCGAGGCCCGGCTCGCCGACCTGCTGGCCGACCGCCTGGCGGTGCCGGGCGGAGGCGTGGCCGGCCTCGCGGTGCCGGAGCGCGGGGCGGCGGGGTCGCTGCCGGCGACGGGGGTGGTGCCGCATGTCCGGTTGCTCTCCGTCGTGGCGGACCCGCTGCTGGGCGACGACGCGCCGCGGCTGCGCCCCGATCCGGCGGGCCCGCGCTTGCGCACCGTGCTGGCGCTGCGCGGCGAGGCGGCGGTGGAGCTGGTGGCGGCGGCCGACGCGTCGGCCGCGCTGCGGCTGCGGGCGCTGGATGCCGTGCTGGTGGCCTTGCAGGAGGAGGCGCTGCGCCGGGGCAGCGGCTTCGACGACGATACGGACCAGGGCTTCTCCCTGCGCGGCTTCCGCTTCCTGCGCGCGGGCCCGGCGGAGGGCGAGAGCGGGTTGGCCGAGGCGACCCTGCGCGCCGTCTATGCCTTCGAGGGCGATTTCTGGCCGGTGCGGCCGGAGGCAGAGGGCCCCGCCATCGTCACCATCCCGCGCCGCATCGTCACCCTGCCGGTCGAGGCGCCGGAGATGCTCTCCGCCCGGGCCGGCGGGCCGGACCTCGCCATCCCGCTGCGCCTGGACCTGAACGCGACCGGCGGCGCGCCCGCGCGGGTTGTGGCGCGGCTGCGCGGCGCCTCGCCGCCGGGCACGCTGCTGGGCGATGCGCTGCCCGCCGCCCCGGGCAGCGTCGCCGTCGCCGTGACCGACGGCGAGGCGCGGCTCGGCTTCCGCCCGCCCGCCACGCTGGACGGCCCCGCCCGCGCCCGCATCGCCGCCGCGCTGGAGGCCGACGGGCGGGAGACGGTGCCGCTGGCCGAGCTGGTGGTGGAGGTGCTGCCGTGAGCACGGCCGTCACCATCGGCAATCTCGCGCTCCAGGGCATCGCCACCCTCCAGGCGCTGCCGGTGCAGATCGCCTTCTTCGCGGCGGGCGAGGGGCCGGACAGCGGCACGCCGCTGGACTTCCCCGCGGGCGGCGAGGCGCGTGACGTGCCGGTACCCATCCCCTTCCTGCCCGGCATGGAGGAGGTGGAGGTGACGGAGGCCGCGGGCGCCGTCGGCCCCCGTCCGATCGAGCGCACCACGAACCATGCCGGCCCGACCGGCAATGGCAGCAGTGTCACGCTGAGCCTGACGCCGCCCGTCGCCGGCGCCCCCGTCTCCCTGCTGCGCGTCGAGATCCAGGGCTTCTCCCTGCCGGCCGAGGGCAGCGCCGCCCGGGTGCTGCGCCCCGATACCGGGCCGGACCTGTCCTGGCCGGCCAACAGCGACCGCGCCGATCCCGGCAGCGCCGGCAACCCCGTCTACCTGCTGCTCAGCCCGGCGGACGGGCCACCCTTCCTGGCGACGCCTGCCTTCCCCATGCCCGGCTCGGGTGCCGCGCTCTACGGCAATGCGCTGGGCGGCGGGCGGCTGGCCGCGACGCGGCAGTCGGACGGGCGGGTGGATCTGGTGCTGACGCCCACAGGCGCGGCGGCGCTCGCCGCGCTGCGCCTGACCGTCTCGCGCCTGCCGCCCGACAAGCCTGCCCTGCCGAACGAGGCGCAGCCCGTCACCTGGCGCGCCACGGCGATCCGCGCCGTCTGGCAGCTCCGCCCCGTGGCGCTGAAGGTCGAGGCGGTCGCGGCGGGCAAGGCGGTGACGGTGGCGCAGTTGCCGGGCGACCCGGGCCAGCGCTTCGTGCCGCTGGACTTCGCCGCCGCCGCGCGCGGGCTGACCGGCCCGGCCTATGCGGCGCCGGCGGGGAACGACCTCGGCCTCGCGCTGCGCGTCACCGCCACCGGGCCGGGGGCGGCGCGGCTGCGGGTGGACCGACTGGGGGTGCGCTACCTCCGCCGCCCGATTACCCGGCCGGAGCGCATCGCCCTGCGCGGCGCCGTTCACAGCCTGCCGCTCGCCGGGGCGGCCGGGCTGCGCCCGGTCGCGCTGGACCTCGCCGTGCAGGGGAAGTTCCTGCCCGAGCGCCTGACCGATGCCTCCGACGACGCGCCGCCGCAGTCGCGCCAGGGGCTGCTGGCGCAGGAGGGGCTGCGCCTCGCCCGCCGCACCAGCCTGACGGAGGCGGAGCGCGCCCTGCCGCTGGTCCGCCTCGCCCTGTTCGGCCGCGCCGCCGAACCCTGCGAACTGCTCGCCACGCTGCATGCGGGCGACACGCTGCGGGTGGGGGCGCCGCTGGCCCCGCCGGTCGCCCTCACCCTCGCCCCGGCGGCGGACCCGGCCTGGCACCTCGCGGTGCTGGCGGCGCCGATCCTGCCGCCGCTGCCGCCCGTGGTCTGGCTGGTGGCGCAGGCGGGGAAGGGGCGGTTCCTGTGGCACGGCGCCGTCGCGGAGGACGACAGCGCCCTGGTCTCGGCCGATGCCGGGGGAAGCTGGGCGGACGGCGCCACCCGCCCGGCGATGCAGCTCGCGGTGCGCGAGGCCACGGCCACCGCCCGCCCGCTGCCGCTGCGCTGGGAAGGCGGGGGCGCCTCGGGCCTGCTGGCCGCCGACCTCGCCGGTGGCGCGGCGCCGGACTTCGCCCGCCGCCTGCTGCTGGCCGGCGACGCCGCCGCTCTCCTGGCCGCGCTGGCGCAGGGGCCGCTGACCCTCTCGCTCGCCTGCCGGCGCGACGTGGACCTCTCCGTCACCGAGGCGACGCTGGCCTACAACCCCTGGACGGCGCGGGAGGCGGCGGCCGCATGAGCGACCTGATCGCGCGCATCGGCAACCTCCGCGGCGGGATCGACATCTCCGCAGACCTGGGCGCCGTGGCCGGGCAGCTCGGCGACCTCGGCGCGGTGGTGCAGGCGCTGAAGGACGGGCCGCCGGCGCTGGGCGACCTCACCGCCGCGATCGGCACGCTGCCGGTGCCGCCGGCGCTGGGCGGGCTCGCGACGCTGGCCACCACCCTGCCCCAGGCCATCGCCCAGGCGCCGCAGAACCCCGCCGCGCTGGTCGAGCCGTTGCTGGCGCCGCTGCGGGCCCTGGCCCAGGGCGGCTTCTCCGTTTCCGTCAGCATCGACATCACCGCGGTGATGCAGGTGGTGCAGGAGGTGATCCGCCTCGTCACCGGGACCCTGCCCGGCGGGCCGCAGGGGCTGTCCGGCAGCGCGGGCTCGGGCCCCACCGCCTTCGCGATGCCGGACACCATCCCGCTCGACCAGGTGCGGGCCGCCATCGCGGAGGCCCGCGGCTCGATGGGCGCGCTGGGGCCGAGCCTCGACGCCGCCGCGCTGCTGGCGCTGCTGCGCCGGGCCGGGGCGGGGCTGGGCGGGCGGCATCCGCGCCTGCCGCCCATCCCCGTGCTCGGGGACCTGCTGGAGGCGCTGGGCACGCTCGCCGCCTGGCAGGCCGCGCCACCCGCCGCCCTGGCGCAGGGGCTGGCCGCGACCTTGCAGGACGCGGCCCGGCTGATCGACATGCCGCGCCGCCTCTCCTTCGCGCCCTTGCAGGACGCGGCCGCCAAGGCCGCCGGGGCGGGGGAGGCGCTGACCCTCGCGGGCGACACCCTGGCCGCCGTGCTGCCGCCGCTCTCGGCGCGGCTGGCGACCGGCCTGTCCCTGCCCAGCGCCTCCGAGGCGACGGCGCTGGAGCGCGCGGCGGAGGCGGCGGAATCCGTCCTCGGCGCGCTGCACCCGGTGGATTCCCCCCTGGCGCGGATCGGCGAGCTGCCCTTCGAGGCGACCGGCCACCTGCTGCGCGCGCTCCGCGCCCTGTCCGGCGCGGGGGATGGCGGGGCGGTGCTGGGCAAGGCCTCGGAGGTGGTCGCCGCCATCCCCGCCCCGCCCGCGGCGCCGCTGGGGGCGGCGGTGGAGGCCGTCGCGGGCCTCGACCTCTCCGCCATCGCCGGGCCGATCGGCGCGCTGCGCGACGCGGTGGGCGAGGCGCTGGACGCCGTGGCCGCCGCGCGCGGCGCCGTGCGGGATGCCCTTTCCGCCGCGCTGACCCCGGTGGCGGATGCGCTGGACACGGTGCTGGACGCCGCGCATCTGGAGGAGGCGGTGCCGGCCCTGACCGGCTTCGCCACCGACCTGTCCGACGCCATGGACACCCAGGTGCGCCCGGTGGTCGGCGCCGTGCGCGGCGCGGTGGAGGGGGCGGTGCAAGCCGTCGCCGACGCCACCGTCACCTTCGACCCGGAACGGCTGGTGGCGCCGCTGCGCGATGCGCTGAACCAGCTCGCCGCGCTGCTGGAGGACCCGGCGTTGCAGGACGCCTTCGCCGCCGTGGCCGAGGCGCTGCGCGCGGCGGTGGCGGCGTTGCAGGGGCTGAACCTCTCGGCCGCGGCGGACGAGACCATCCGCAACATCGAGCAGATCGAGCAGAAGCTCGCCGCCATCGACCCGTCCATGATCCCCGACGCCGCCAAGCCGGGGATCGAGCAGGCGGTGAAGGTGGTGACGGAGATCGACTTCACCGGCACCGTCGGCACGCCGCTGATCGACGGCATCGTCGTGGCGCTGCGCGAGGGGCCGGGCGCGCTGCTCGGCGGGATCGAGGGCGGGCTCGACCGGCTGCGCACGGAGCTGGACGCCTTCAAGCCCTCCGCCGCCATCGGCGCGGAGATCGGCGAGCCCTTCGCGGCGCTGTCCGCCACCTTGCAGGGCTTCACCCCCTCCGCCCTGCTGGGCCAGGTGCAGGCGGCGCTGAACGAGGTGGCCGCGCGGGTGGGCGTGCTGGACCCGGGCGCCGTGCTGGACCCGCTGCGCGAGGGGCATGCGACGCTGACCCAGGCCCTGGCCGGCCTCTCGCCCGACGCGCTGCTGCGCCCGGTGCGGGAGGAGGCGGACCGTGCCGTGACGCAGCTCATGGAGCAGACGCACCTGGACGACGCCTTCGCCGGGCTGGCGGAACTGGTCGCGGCGGTGGAGGGGCCGCTCGGCATCCTGGCCGACCTGCGCGACCTGCTGCGCGACGCGGCCGCGCTGCTGGCCAGCCCGGGCGATGCGGAGGCCGCCATCGCCGCGCTGCTGGACGAGGCGGTGGTGGCGCTGGACCCGGTGGACATGGCCGCGCTGACGGAGGGCTTCGCGGCCACCGCTGCCGCCGTCGCCGGCATCCAGCGCGGCGCGCTGGTCGCCCCGCTGGGCCCCGTGCTGCGCCAGGCGGCGACGGCTGCCCCGGCGGCGCTGGCCGGGCCGGGGGCGCGGCTCGCGCGGCTGATCGCCACCCTGCCGCAGGAGGGGCTGGTGCTGGCGCGCGACGCGCCGGCCACCCGCCGCGCCCGCGACGCCGCGGCGCGCCTGTCCCGGGCGGGCGAGGCGCTGGCCGCCGCCATGGCCGCCTGGCCGGCGCTGGGGCAGCGCATCGGCGTGCAGGCCCCGGCGCTGGAGGCGCAGCTCGCCGACTACCAGCGGCTGCTGACGGTGGAAGGCGGCGCCTTCGCCGGCCTCGACGGCCCGGCGCCGCCCGACCTGCCCGCGCTCAAGGCCGCCGTGCGCGCGGCGCTGGAGGAGGAGGCGGTGGCGCCGCTGCGCCTGTTGCAGGCGGGTTTCCACGCGCTCGCCCCCTGGGCGGCGGCGCTGGCACAGGGGGTGTCCGACCTGCTCGACGCGATCCGCGCCAAGCTGGATGCGATCCTGGGCGAGGGCGGTCTGGGCGGCGCGGCCACCGCGCTGATCGGGTTGCGCGACCAGCTCACGGATCTGGACCTGGAGGAGGTGGCGGCGCCGCTGCGCGCGCTGCACACGCGGCTGACCACGGCGCTGGCGGCGCTGGACCCGGCGCCCGTGGAGGCGGCGCTGGACGGGGCCGTGGCCTCGGTGACCGGGCTGCTGGACGTGGAGGCGCTGCTGCCCTCGGCGACGCTGCGCAACGCCGATGCGGCTTGGAACGCGGCGGTGGCGCGGATCGCGGCGCTCTCGCCCGAGCGGGTGGTGGCCGACGTGCTGGACCCTGCCTGGGAACGCGCGCTGGGCGCCATCGCCCCCGCGCTGGAGCTGCCGCTGCAACTGCGCGCCCTGATCGACGCGGCCAGCGGCGATCTGCCGGAGCAGGCGAAGATCCAGCTCGCCCGGGTGGAGGAGGCCTTCGACGCCATGCTGCGCGCCATCCCGCTGCGCACCGGCATCCAGTCCGCCTCCGTCTCGGTCAGCGTCTCGGTGGCGGCCTGATCCCATGGCGCTCGGCCACGCCCTGCTGCATCCGGGCCGGCTCCGCGAGGCCCTCGACGCCAGCCCGGCGCGCGACGGCTACGGCGCCTCGGTCGATGCCGCGCTGGGGCTGGCGGGCTTCGGCGATCCCGGGCCGGCCGCGGCGGAATGGTCGGCCGGGCTGGTACGGCGGATGGCGCCCTTCGCCGAAAGCCTGGGGCGCGTGGCGCAGCAGGGGCCGCTGGGCCTGCTCACCGCGCCGCAGCCGAACTCGCTCGATGCGTTGCAGGCGAAGCTGGCGGAGCTGGTCGATGCCGCCGCCAGCCTGGATGCGGACACGCTGCGGCGCGCGATCCTCGCGCTGCTGGACGCCCTGCTCGGCGCCCTGCCGGAGTTGCGCGCGCCCGCCTTGCAGACCGGGCTGCGCACGGAGATCGAGGCGGCGCTCGGCATGCTGGAGCGGCCTTTGCGGGAGGGGCGGCGCGACGCCCCCGCCCACCGCTCCTTCCGCACCGCCGCCGAGCTGCGCCGCCGGCTGCGGCCGCTCTATGCCGACCTTCCACCGGTCGCCGCCAACCTCGACCTGAAGGCGCTGCTGCGCGGCCAGGCGGAGGCGCTGCTGAACGGCCTCGACGTCGAGGGGCTGCGCGCGCTGGGCCGGCAGGTCGGCGCCATGAAGGCGGAGTTCGGGCCGCTGCTCTCCGCCCTGTCGCGCGTCTCCGTGCGCGTCGAGGTGACCGTGGAGGGGCCGCAGCCCATGCCCGGCGCCCGGCCCGACTTCACCGAGGAGGGCAAGGCCACGCCCTTCCCCCCGGGCCACGAGCTGTGGTGGATGGACCTGATCACCGGGGTCGTCGGCGCCCTCAACCTGTTCTGGGAGATGCTGCGCACCCACAACTTCACCGGCCGCGGCCTGGACGGCACGGCGAGCGTGATCCTGCTGGCCTGGCAGATCGCCCGCGTCAGCGTCCGCAGCGCGGCGCCGGAGACGCTGTCCTCCTGGCCCTCCGGCACGCAGTGGCTCTTCACCGACCAGGGCGACTTCGTGCTGTCCAACGGGCTGCGCGCGCTGATGGCCTTCCACGAGGTGGGGACCTTCAGCAACTACATCAGCTCGCTGCTGGTGCGGCCGCTGAAGCATGTCACCGCCGTCTCCATGCCGCGCGTCTTCTACCAGATGCTGCGCTCCTTCTGGTACTTCAGCGGCTGGAAGGATGCGCCCAAGGGGACACGCGGCGCGCCCAGCCTGCTGCGCACGCTGTGGCTGGCCTGGGGGCCGTGGTGGATCCTCTCCTCGCTGGGCGGGCTGTTCCCGAGCTGGGACCAGTTCCGGCTGGAGGGCTTCCCGACCTCCATGTGGGTCTCCGCCCTCGTCTCGGTCGTGGTGCTGGGCGTCGCCTCCTGGATCACCCTGCTGAGCACGCTGGCCGACTGGACCCCGCCGGCCGGCGACACGCCGACGCGCGTCATCATGGCGGCCTTCACCGGCCTCGCCCTGCTGCTGGTCTTCGGCCTGCTCAGCGACGTGGAATCCGACGATGCGGTGGTGGGCATCGTCGTCACCATCATCGCCGCGGTGCTGCTGGTCGCGCTGTTCATCTGGACCTTCGCGGCGCAGGATTCCGGCGGCGCCTCCTACACGCTGATCCTGCTGATGGGGCTGTTCTGCGCCGGGCTGATCCCCTTCGCGCTGTGGTGGGTCTACATCGACGACGGGCGCGACAAGCCCGACGCCTTCCACGGCCTCGACCCCGCGCAGTCGCCCTACCGGCTGCCCTACCGCAAGGACGAATCCTGGTTCTGCGGCCAGGGCACGCACGGCATCTTCAGCCACCACACCAAGGGCGGCGACAGCAACCACTACGCCTACGACTTCAACGAGAACGAGGGGGCGGTCGTCGTGGCCGCGCGCGACGGCACGGTGCTGGAGGCGGAGGACGTCAACCCCAACCGCACGGACCACGCCAACCACTTCTCGCTGCTGCACACGGAATGGAGGGAAGGGCACGACCCCGGCAGCGACGACGAGCGGGTGCTGAGCACGGGCATCTACTACCACGTCATGCGGGAGAGCATCGCGCCGGTGGCGGGCCAGGCGGTGGTGCGCGGCCAGCGCGTCGCGCTCTGCGACAGCACCGGGCGCAGCGCGCAGCATCACATCCACATCTCGTCCAACGAGTTCCAGTCCGGGCCGGAACGCAGCCTGCCCTTCGTCTTCGGCGACGCCTCGGCACAGAGCCGCCGGCAGTATCCGTTGCTGGGCTGGATCGGCGGCAAGGGGCTGATCGCCGGCAAGCCGATCGCCTATGCCTACTACGCGTCGGACAACGCGGCCCCCGCCGCCACCCCGGCGCCGGCGACGCGGGAGCTGGCGCTGGACGAGGGCGGCGCGGCCGGCGCGGACGGGCACCTGCACCGCCTCTTCCTGCCGCCCGCGCCGTTGGCGGGCGCGGGCGACGTGGTGGCCTTCGCGGAAGCCTCGCGCGGCCACAGCCACCGCGTCACCCTCAAGCGCGCGGCGGTCGAGGCGCTGCTGCGGGGCGAGGCATGGCAGCCCGCCGACGTCACGGTGGAGGCCGGGCCCGACGGGCATGTCCACCCGCTGCTGCCGCGGCCGCTGCGCGCGCTGCTCGTCCGGCTCAGCGACGTGGACGACGCCACCGGGGTCAAGCACTTCCATTTCGTGGAGATCGATCCCGGCGCCTTCCTGGAAGGGGTGCCGGCGGCCGGCCATACCCTGGGCAGCTTCGGCGCCCAGGAGACGAAGACCGGGACGCCCACCGCCCACTGGCACCAGGTGACCTTCACCCGGGAGGCGCTGCGGGCGCTGATCCGCCGCCAGGTCCTGCCGCGGGGCAGCGTCACCACGGATGCCGTCCCCGGTCACCGACACACGGAGACGGAGCAGCTGGGCGCGCTGCGCTGGCCGGCGCTGCCGGGGCTGGCCCCGGTCATCCTGGCGCCGCCCACGGCGAGGATGATGGCGTTGGAGCCGGGTCCCTACCGCATGCTCGGCGGACAGGCCGCCCTGCGGGTGAACGGGCGGACCACCGAGTTCTGGCTCGCCGGGGCGCATCGGCCGCGCCTGCTGCCCGACGTGCCGGCGGAACGCGGCCTGGCCACGGGCGAGACGGTGCAGACCTCGGCCGGGCCGACCGGGCCGGGGACGGACACGCGCGGCTCCCCCCGCCAGATGGCCGCCGGCCTGGCCACCGCGCTGCGCGGGGCGGGTGGCGCGGTCGTCGCCAGGCCGGTGCTGGTCCTGGAAAGCCGCGTCCGCGGCAGCGCCGCGCGGCTGCAACTGGCCGCCGGCAGCGATGCCGCCTTCGGCACCGCGCCCGGTCCCATGGTCAACGGCGCCGGGGACCTGCCCGACCTCGGCCGCTTCAGCCGCGCCGACCTGGTCGCCGCCCTGGGCCGCGCGCTGAACGCCCCCTGGCCCGCCGGCGTGGCGAATGCCTTCACCGCGGGCGGGCCGGCGCCCGACCTCTCGCGCGGCACGCCGCGCAACGCCGCCGTGCTGCGCGTCGCGCTGGACCCGGCCACGCATGGGCTGGTCCCCGCCGCCCCGCTGCCGCTGCATCCCGGGCCGGTCGGGGTGAGCGCCGCCTGGGCGCCGCCGATCCTCGCCGCGCCGGCCATGCTGCGGCTGGAGCTGGCGGTCCCGGCCATGGCCGGGGCGGCGCGGGCGGCGACGGCGCTGCGGGTCGTGCTCCAGGGCACGACGCAATCCGTCGCCCTGCGCGCCACGGATTCCGACGCGAACGCCGTCGCCCGGCGCCTGATGCTCGAGGCCGACGGGCTGCGCGCCTGGGCCGAGCCGGGCGGGGCGGCGGTGATCGTCGCCAGCGTCTCCGGCGGCAGCGACGTGACCCTGCGGCTGGAGAAGGACGGGCCGAACCCGGCCGGGGCGCTGCGCCTGCCGGCGGCCGGCGATGCGACCGGGGCTTCCGCGCCGCTGGCCGGGGGGATCGCGGTGGCGGACAGCGGCGCGGTGCCGCCCGCCACGCTGCTGGGGGTGCTGGCCGATGCGGCCGGGCGGGCCAGCTTTCCCACCGGCTATGCCCCCGCCGCCCTGAAGCCCGAGCCGGCCGCCCCCGGCCCCGTGGTGGCGATGGATGGCGACCGGCTGCGGCTGCGCGTCGCCGCCGGCCATGCGGCGCGCATCTCCGCCCAGGGCCTGCCGCTGGTGCCGGGCAGCGCCGCGGCGGCGGCCGACTGGCATTCCGATGCGCTGCCGGCCGATCTCTCGCTCCCGGGCTCCTCCTGGATCGACCTGGAGGTGGATGGCCGCGTGCTGCGCGCCCCGCTGACCGGCGAGCCGGCGCGGCTGGAGCTGGCCCTCGACCGGCTGCCCGCCCCCGCCGGCGGGACGCCGGCGCGCCTGGTCCTGGCCCTGGCCGACGGGCCGCTGGAGATCTCCTTCGCCGACGCGCCGAAGGACCTCCTCGACCTGGCCGAGCGGATCGCCGCGGCGGCGCCCGACCGGCTGGCCGTGCGCTTCGCCTGGCGGGTGGAGCTGGGCGGGGCGCGGCATGGCCGGTCCGGATCGATGGCGCTGACGGAATCCCCGGGGCTGGGGCCGCTTGGCTTCCTGCGCCGTGGCCTCGCCCTGTCCGACGCCGCGGAGGGGGCGTCGGACGACCATCTCCAGGTCGGGCCCGGCCTGCGGCTCCGGCCACGCCTGCGGCTGTTCGGCGCGTCCAGCGGCCTCCTGACCGCCCCGGCGGCGGGGGTGCCGCGGCTCGCGCCCGCCGCGGGCCACACCCTCTCGGTACGGGCCTCGCGGACACCGGACCCGCTGGCGCTCGTCGTGCCCGCCGGCGGGACGGAGCTGAGCGTCACCGCCACGCCCCTGCCGCTGGACCTCCGCGCCCGCTGCGCCAGCTGGACGGTGCAGGTCAGCAACGCGGCCGGCCGGGTCGTGGCCGGCGCCATGGGCCAGCTTGCCGCCTCGCCGGCCATCCTGCGCGGCACCGTGGCACCGGTGGCGCAGGGCGCCGCGGCCCTGCCGCTGACCGTGCGCATCACCGGGCCCGGCGGCGCGCTGCCACCCGCGACGGTGGACTTGGCGGGCATGACCGATGCCGACACGGCGGCCGCGCGGCTGGCGGGCGTGCCCGGCCTGCTCGCCTTCGCCATGGATCCCGGCACCGGCGTGCCGGTGCTGCATCTCGAGACGGAAGGCGGCGGCACCGACTGGGCCCTGCGGCTGGAGGGGGGCGCGGCGCTGCTCGCGCTGGGGTTCCGCCGGCCCGTCCTGCCGCCCTCGGCCGAGGCCCTCGACGCCAGCGGCGCCGGCACCGTCGCGGACGGCGCGGCGGTGAAGGAGGCGGAGATCCGGGCCCTGCTGGCCCGCATGGTGGCGACCGCGACCGCGTCGGGCGGGACGGCGCCGCTCTATGCCGTGGCGCCCGGCGCCTCGCCCGGGGAGGTGCTGCTGCAGCCGCGCGGCGAGGCCCCGGCCCCGGTGCCGGTCCTCGGCTCCGACCCGCCCGCCCTGGCGGCCGCCGTCGCGGGAAGCGGCACCGACCGGCTGCGGCCCGGGCCGGTGGCCCCCGGGCCGGGGCTGCTGACCGTCACCGCCGGGCCGCGCCGGGCGACCCTGCCGCTGCTGGGCGCCCCGGCGGTGCTGCGGGCCCCGGACCCGGTGCCGGCGGACGGTACGCCCGAGGCCGTGGCCCAGTTGGCGCACCTGCGGACGAACGGGCTGCTGGTGAGCATCGATGGGGCGACGCGCAACGTGCCTCCCGCCCCGGCGGCCTTCCCGGACGTGGCGGCGGCGGCGGCCTGGATCGCCCGCCACGTCCAGCCGGGCTGGGCCGGCCTGCGCCCCGATCCCGCCCCCGGCGCCCAGCCGGTGCTGGAGTTCCGTGGCGGCGTGAGCGGCAGCGCCGGGCGCGTCGTGGTCAGCGTGCCCGGCACGCCGCCCGGCGGCCGGATGCTGGGGCTGAGCGGCCCGCTGAACGCCAGCGGCCAGGGCAACCTCCCCGACCTGGGGGCGGTGGCCGTGGCCGGGCCGGGCGGCGATACGCTGGAGACGCGGCTGGACGCCGCGGCCACCCTGCCGGACGCGCCGCAGGCCCTGTACCGGGCCACGGTCGCCGACGCCGCCACGGGGCGCATCCGGCTGGTTCCCAACGGTCCGCGCACGCGGCTGTCCGTCCGGGGGACGCCCGGGCCGATCGCGCGGCTGCTGGCCGGCGGCACCGCGGGCAGCCTGGAGGCGACGCTGGGCGCGGCGCGGGTGCTGGAGCCGGAGCTGGTGACCCTGCACGCCGACCGGCCGGACGAGGAGTCGCGCGTGATCGCCGCCCCGCTCTGGGGGCGCCCGGCGCGGCTGGACCGGCTGGCCCTGCCGGCCAACCTGGCGGTGCTTGCGGGACGGACGCTGGTCGTCGAGGTCGACCGCGCGGCCGGTTCGCCACCCCCCCCGCCATCGCCGCGGACGATCACCCTGACCGCCCCGGCCAGCGCGGCCGAGCTCTGCGCCCAGATCGCGCGCGGCAGCGGCTGGACCCTGCGCGCCTTCGCCCGCGGGGCGGGGCCGGTGCGGCTGGTGCTGGAGACCATCCGGGCCGGGCGCAGCGCGAACCTGCGCCTGACCGGCGGCACCGCGCTGACGGCGGACCCGGCCACCGGCATCACCCTGCGCGATGCGGCCGGGGCCCCCGTCGCCGTCATGCCGCAGTTCGAGGAGGGGGCGGGCAGCCTGCCGGACATGGGGGCGGCCAGCGCCGCCGACATCGCCGCCGCGCTGGAGGCGGGGCTGGCCCAGCCCGACACCACGGCGGACGAGGCCGAGCAGGGCGAGGAGTGGGTCAGCCCCTCCGCCTATGCGCCCGAGGAGCCGGGCGGCATGGGCTGGGTGCTGCGGAGCGCCCGCCGCGGCGTGGCGGGGCGGCTGGAATGGCTGCCCGCCGGCGCCGCCGGCGCCTTCCCGGCCTGGGAGGAGAGCCTGTCGCGCGGGGCGGCGGAGCGCGCCGCGGTGGCCTTCCGGCCGGCGGCGAGCGTCTCGCCCAACGGCACGCTGACCATCGGGCTCGACGAGAACACCGCCGGCGACCTGCCCGCGACACGCCGGGTGGAGGTCGCCTTCGGCGGCACGGCGCTGAACGCGACGGAGGTGGCGGCGCGCCTGGATGCCGCCCTGCGGGCCGGCGGCGCCGGGGCGGCCGCGGCCTGGCCGGACGGCACGGTGGTGGTGGAGACGGCCTCGCCGGGCCTGGCGGGCAGCGTCCGCATCCCGGCGGCCGGGGTGACGGACCGCGCCGTGGCGGACGTGCTGCTCGGGGCGGGGGTGACGGCACAGGCACGCGGCTGGCCGGGGGCGGGGCGCACGGAACCGCTGGCGGCGATGCGCCCCGGGCTGCGCGCCGTGCGCGCCACGGCCGAGGCGGCGGCCAGCTACCGGCTGGGCAACGGCACCTTGTCCACGGCGGCGATCGCGGTCACCGCCGGCATGACGGCCGAGGACGCGGCCCGGGCCTTCGATGCGGCGCTGGCGGCGGCCACGCCGGCCGCCGGCGGCACGGCGGCGCGCATCGGGCTGGCCGCGGTGGTGGGCGGGGCGCTGTGCATCGAGCTGCTGGACGGCACGCTGGACTGGCAGGTGAACGGCGCGGCCCCCGTGCCGGCCGGGGTGCCCAAGGCCGGGATGACGCCGGAATGGCCGCGCGACCCCGGCTTCGACCTGCGGCGCACCGACTGGGCCCGCACCCTGCGCCTGGCCCGCGCGCCCGAGAACGATCCCCGTTTGATCGGCGCCCGCGACATGGGATGGCTGCGCGTTCCCTGGGACCCGGGCGACAAGGACCGGCCGAGCATGGCCGCCGTCCCGAGGCCGCCGGGACCCGCCGGTTGGCCCGCCTTCCCGGTCGGGCGCTTCCTGGTCGCCCTCCGCCCCGATGCGGCGCGGCCCGGGACCCCCGCGGGGGCGGAGGCCCTCCGCGCCGCCACCGCCATGGCGGCGGAGTGGCGGGAGCTGACCGGCGGCGATCGCCGGGCCGCGCCCCTGGTGCTGCGCTGGTGGGGCGGGCTGCGGATGCAGCGCTGGGACTTCGCGGCGCCGGGCCTGCCCGGCACCCTGCGGGGTGCCACGGCGGCCGGGCAGGAGCCCTTCATGCTGGACATCCTGACCTGGCGCCCCTGAAAGGCGGTCGCGGGAGGAGCATCCGCTGGTGACGGGCGTGCCGCCGGAGGCGTCGTTCGGGGTGCTGCCGGTCGGCGGCGGCGGACGGGCGGCGCCCGCGCCACGGGCGGAGGCGGTCGCGGCCTGGTGGGCGGCGTGCAGCTTCGGCCACTGGCGGCCGCGTGCCGTGCCGCTGCCGCCGGTCCACCTGTCCGCCGATCCGGCCGGCTGGTGCGCCGCGGGCGGGATGGGGCCGGGGCCGCGCAACGCGGCCGGGCTGGCGCGGCGCGCGCTGGAGGCGCTGCCGGCCGGAACGGAGGCGCCGGCGGCGGTGGTGATCGTCGCCGATGCGCCCCTGGCGCCGCATGCTTGGCGGGTTCCGGGGGGCGGGGTGGCGGTGGCGCCGGGACGCTGGGTGCGCCGCTACGCCGCGCTGCCGGCAGGGGCACCGCTGGGGTTCTGGGCGCATGAGCTGGCGCACCTCCTGCTGGGCTGGCCCGACCTGCCGGACAGCCCCTGCCTGATGGGGCAGGGGGCCCGCCGCCATGGCGGGGCGGCACCGGCGCCGCCATGCCCGCCCCTCGCCTGGGCGGCGGGGTGGCTGCGGGGGCGGGCGGCGTCGCCCGGCCTGCGGCTGGGCGAGCTGACGGAGGCGGAGGTGGTGCCGCTGGACTGGGGCGGGCGCAGCCTTCTGCTCTCCTCCGGTCCCGAGCCGGGCGGGCCGGGATGCTGGCTGGCCCTGCATGCGGAGTTCCCGCCCGGCCCGCCGCTGGGTCTGCTGCATGCCCTGCCGGCAGAGCGGCCCCTACTGGCGGCGGCCGCACCGCTGCTGGCGGCGCTGCCCCCCGCGGCCACGTGCGGGGGCGCGCAGCCCCTGGCGTGAGGCGCGCATCGGGGCTGCGCCGCCGGCCTGCTGCGGCCGGCGCGAGCGTGCCCCATATGTCGGAAACGGCTCGCGCCTGTGCGGGGGCGCTGCACGGAAGAGGGTGATGAGCCAGGTCAACGATCCGGTCGAACAGCTTATCGGGCTGTTGTCGCGCCTGCCTGGCCTCGGCCGCCGCAGCGCCCGGAGGGCGGTGCTGAAGATGCTCCAGGATCCGCAGCGGCTGATGCTGCCCCTCGCCGATTCGCTCCAGGCGGCGGCGGCGGCGGTGCGGCCCTGCGAGGTCTGCGGCAATCTCGACGTGGTCTCGCCCTGCCGCATCTGCCGCGATCCGCACCGCGACCATGGCTTGGTCTGCGTGGTCGAGGGCGTGGCCGATCTCTGGGCACTGGAGCGGGCGCAGGCGCATCGCGGGCTGTACCATGTGCTGGGCGGCCTGCTCTCGGCCCTGGGCGGGGTGGGCCCCGAGGACCTGGCGATCCAGGCCCTGGTCCGCCGGGTGGCGGCACAGGGCGTGCGGGAGGTGATCCTGGCCCTGCCGGCAACGGTGGAGGGCGCGACCACCGGCCACTACCTCACCGACCGGCTGCACGACCTACCAACCCAGGTCACGCGCCTGGCCCAGGGGGTGCCCATGGGTGGGGCGCTGGACGTGCTGGACGACGGTACCCTGGCCGCCGCACTGCGTTCCCGCCGACCGGTCTGATACCGGCAGCGGGATGACCTGTCCCGCTGTGGTGTTCCGGCGGTGGACCGGGAGGGAACGCCGTCCCCTCCCAGACCCTCCCCTGCCGGGGCCACAAGCGGGCCCCGGTCCCCGCTGGGAGTTGGCTTTGCGCGGTGAGCGTCAGCCTGCGGGCTGAACCCTGACGGAGCTCGGACAGGCGGGACTCTGAAAAAGCTTCAAAGGCGTCAGCGAGTGCTGCGGCCGGTCCCGCCGAGGAGCCAAGCTCCTCGGCGCCTCGACCCCGTCGCAGTCATCCGCGCGGCAGCGCTGATCGGGTCCAGGGCCCGCAGGGTCCTGGCGGAGTGGGGGTACGGGGGCGAGGCGGAGCCTTGCCCCCGGGCCACGGGCGCACCCCACGCCGGCACCGACCGCCCGCGCGTGCGGTGACGGGCCCCGATCAGCACGCATGGAAAAGGCCGGGCGCGCTGGCACCCGGCCTTGTTCCACCCGCCAGGGCGGCAGGGGTCAGGCGGCGTCTTCCTCGGCCGGCATCGGCTGCGGGATGGAGGGCGGCAGGCCGGTGCGCTCGGAAGCGGCCGCGACGGCCGCGTTCAGCTCCGACTGGGTGCAGAGGCCGAGGATGACGGGGTCGCGCGGCTTGATGTTCGCGGAGTTCGCGTGGCTGCGGTCCCGCACCTTGGCGATGGTTTCCTTGGTGGTCGCCAGCAGCTTCTCGATCTGCGCGTCGGTCAGCTCGGGGTGGTTGCGCAACAGCCAGGCGATGCCGTCCGGCCGGTCCGTGCGCTTGGAGACGGGGATGTAGCGCGCGCCCTTGCCGCGCTTCTTCGGCGTGGGGATGGCGGCCGGCAGCAGCTTCAGCCGGGCGGCCGGATCGCCCTCGGCGCGCAGGATTTCCTCCCGTGCCAGCTGGCCGTTGGCGACCGGGTCGTAGCCGACGATGCCCTGCGCCACCTCGCCATCGGCGATGGCCTGCACCTCCAGCGGATGCATCCCCACGAAGTCCGCGATCTGGTCGAAGGTGAGGGAGGTCTTGTCGATCAGCCACACCGCGGTGGCCTTGGGCATCAGGGGAGTGGACATGGGTGTGGAGCCTTCGGGTCCGCGGGGCGACCGCGCGGGAGAGAGGTTCGAAGCGGCGAGGGGGCTGCGCGTCGGTCCCGACGGCACACCCGCGGGCCGCAGGGCACCCCCCGCCAAGGGGTCGGGCTGGATATAGAGAGGGGGGCGCCCCCGGTCAAAGACGGTCGTCGCGGAACCGGTGCGCCCGGCGCGCGAGTCGGCATGAAAAAGGCCGGCGGATCGTTCCGCCGGCCTCCTTCCGGTGCTCTGCCCCGGGATGGCGTCAGGTCACGCCGCCTGGGCCTGGCCGGCGTCCTGCTCGTTGGCCGCCTCGACCTCCAGGGTCTTCTGGGCCATCGGGGCAGAGCCGATCGCGATGCGGCGGGGCTTGAGGGCCTCCGGCACCAGACGCTTCAGGGCCACGTGCAGCAGGCCGTTCTGCAGGTCGGCGCCCTGCACCTGGATGTGATCCGCCAGGACGAAGCGGCGTTCGAAGGCCCGGCCGGCGATGCCGCGGTGCAGGTAGCGGCGGCCCTCCTCGGCCTGCGGCGCCTTGCCCGAGACCGTCAGGACGTTGTCCTGGGACGTGATCTCGATGTCGTCGGGGCCGAAGCCTGCCACGGCCATCGTCAGCACATAGGCGTCATCGCCCGTGCGCTCGATGTTGTAGGGCGGGTAGGAGGGGGCATCCGCCGCGCGGGCGGCATCCACCAGGCGGGCCATGCGGTCGAAGCCGATGGCGGTGCGGAACAGCGGGGAGAAGTCGAGGGCACTCATCAGGGAACCTCCTCATCAGCAAGGTTCGTTCATGACGGCGGGCCGGGATTCGCTCTGGCGCCCCGCTATGGGCGACGCCGGGAACCGTCCGGTCCGCGCCGGCAGCCCCGCTCGGGGCACCGCCGACAGGTCCGAGATGGGCGGGGGGCAGGGCGGTTTCAAGACATCCGCCGGTCCCCGGCCGGCGCGGTGGCGGCCGCGGGAGAGCGGGGCCCGGACAGCACGAAGCCGGGTGCGCCCTGCGGCGACCCGGCTTCCGGACGGCTGGGAGCGGCCGAAGGGTGGCCGCTGGCCCTCAGGCCTTCTTGCGCGCGCCGATACCGGCGAACTTCTTGTTGAACTTGGCGATCTGCCCGCCGGTGTCGATCACGCGCTGCTGGCCGGTCCAGGCCGGGTGGGACTTCGGATCGATGTCCAGGCGCAGCGTGTCACCCTCCTTGCCCATGCAGGAGCGGGTCTTGAAGGTGGTGCCGTCGGTCATGATGACGGTGATCTCGTGGTAGTCCGGGTGGATGTCGGGCTTCATCGGGTGGGCTTTCGTGGTCGGGCCGCCCGATGCCGACCGGGCGCGCGGAAGCGGCGCTTCTAGCCGCCGCGAGGGGGCGGCGCAACACGCCCGGGCGGCTGCCTTGCCACCCTGGCGGCGGTTCCGGTATGACGGCAGCGCCGGCGCCGGCTTGCCCAGGGACATTTCCTGGGCGCCGTCCCGGCAGACTGGTCGTCCGCGTAGCTCAGCAGGATAGAGCACAGGATTCCTTGTTCGAACTGGGCGTCGTCCATGGAAACGGGACGGCGGATCCGCTCAAAGTCGGGGAAAGCGCCGGGGGTCTTCCCCACGCCGATCCCGAGCCAAGCCCGGGCGACCGGGAAGGTGTAGAGACTGGACGGGCGGCACCTAAGGGCTGACGGTTCGCGCCGGCGACCTAGGGTGAAGGGACAGTCCAGACCACGAACGCCGGCCGGGGACATGCACCGGCCGCGCGGCGGCGAAAGCCGAAGTGGGATGAATCCTGGGGTCGTGGGTTCGAATCCCGCCGCGGACATCAGCTCCCGCCCGATCGATGGACCCTGGCCGGGGTGCCCTGCCGCGCGCCACGGGCCAGCCGCCTCGGCCCCGCTCCCGCCCTGCCGCAGTCCGGTAGCCGGCCGTCGCCACGGCGTGGATGCCGCAGCGCCTCCTCCCGGAACGGGCCTGCCGGCGTGCAGGCCGCGCCGCCATGGGTCAGCGGAAAGGAGAAGCCGTGCCGGTCGCGACCGGCACGGGGCCGGCTGCCTCAGCGATCCGAGGCCAGCACCGCGTCCAGCAGCGTGTCGAGGTCCTTCGTCGCCAGCACCTCCTTCGACAGGGTCGCGCCGCGCTTCGCGGACCAGTCCTGGCGCTCGGCGATGGGGCCGGAGAGGATCGGGTCCACCCCCACCTCCGCCACGGTGCGCGCCACCTCGCGCATCTCCTCCGCGCGGCGGCGGCCGTGGATCAGCGGGCGGCTGATGACGTAGCGCGCCAGGTCCGCCCAGTCCGGATGCGGGATGGTGTCGGCGAGGGAGGCGAGCACCTCCTTCTCCACCCCGTAGCGGCGGGCGGCGAGCATGCATTCCGTCGTCAGAGTCTCCAGCCCCTTGATCATCACGCTGCGGCACATCTTCACCGAGGAGGCGCGGCCGATCTCCGGCGAGAACACCGTCAGCGCCATGCCCAGCGGCGTGCCGAGATCGGCGAAGGCCGAAGCGTGCGGCCCGCCCAGCAGGATGGGCGAGGCGAGTCCCTTGGGCGGCACGCTGGTCATCACCGCCGCCTCGACGTAGCGGCCGCCGGCGGCCTCGACGATCTCCGCCGCCGCCCGCTTGGTGCCGGGGGAGACGGAGTTCACGTCCACGAAGAGCGGCCCGTGCGACAACCCGGGGGCGGCGGCGCGGCAGGCATCGAGGTCGGAGCCGGCGGTGACGGCGCAGATCACCAGCCCCGCGCCCCGCACGGCGCCGGCGGCGTCCGGTGCGACCGTGACGCCCACCTCCTGCGCGTTGCGGCTCGCCTTGCTGTGCGGGTCGGCGAA
Source organism: Roseomonas sp. OT10 (assembly GCF_020991085.1). Classification (NCBI taxonomy): domain Bacteria; kingdom Pseudomonadati; phylum Pseudomonadota; class Alphaproteobacteria; order Acetobacterales; family Roseomonadaceae; genus Roseomonas; species Roseomonas cutis. The sequence continues at coordinate 2,747,101 of NZ_CP087719.1, read as the reverse complement.
GGCGATGTCCCAGGCGGTGATCCGCTCCACGCCTTTCGCCTTCAGGTCGCGGGCGAAGATGCTGCCGACCTCGCCGAAGCCGATGATCGTGATAGGACCGGTCATGCGCTCTCTCCGTCGTTCCAGTAGAGCCGCGTCGGGTTGTCGACCAGGATGCGGTGGCGCGTCGCCTCGTCCTCCACCGCCTCGGCCAGCAGGTCGAGCAGGTCGCCGTCATTGGGCATGTCGCCCGCGATGTTGGGGTGCGGCCAGTCCGTGCCCCACAGCACCCGGTCCGGCGCCACGCCGACCAGGGCGCGGGCGAAGGGCAGCGCGTCGCGGAAGGGCGCGCCCTCGGAGGAGACGCGCTCCGCGCCGCAGATCTTCACCCAGGCCAGCGGGTTGCGCATCAGCCCGAGCAGGCTCTGGAAGGCCGGCTGCTCCAGCCCGCCCTTCGCCTTCACCCGGCCCATGTGGTCGATCACGAAGGGGATGCGGATGGCGTCGATGCGTGGCGCCAGCGCCACTACGTCCTGTGCATCGAGGTGCAGGACCACGTGCCAGCCCAGCGGCTCCACCTGCGCCAGCACCCGCTCGAAGAAGGCCATGTCCGGCATGCCACCGAGGTGGCGGACGAAGTTGAAGCGCACGCCGCGGATGCCGCCCGCGTGCAGCCGTGCCAGCTCCGCCTCCGTCACGCCCGGATCGACCACCGCCACGCCGCGGTAGCGGCCGCCGGAGCGGGCGATGCCGTCCAGCGTCACCGCCATGTCGCTGCCATGGCAGGAGGCGTGGACGATCACCGCGCGCTCGATGCCCAGGATGTCGTGCAGCCGCCGCAGCCCCTCATAGGGCGCGTCGGGCGGGGTGTAGGCGCGGTCCGCCGCATAGGGGAAGACGGCGGCCGGGCCGAAGATGTGGCAATGCGCGTCGCAGGCGCCCGGGGGAGCCTTGTAGCGCGGGGTGCGGGTGTCCGGGTCAGGGCCCTTGCAGCCGGGAATGACGCGTTCGCTCATTGCTTCTCGATCCCCGCCTTCTCGATCACCTCGGCCCAGCGCGCCGTGTCCGTGGCCAGGAGCTGGCCCATCGCCTCCGGCGTACCGCCGCGCACCTCGATGCCCGAGGCCGCCAGCACCTCGCGCGTTCCCGCCTCCGCCAGCACGGCATTCACCGCCGCGTTCAGCGCCGCCACCACCTCCGGCGGCGTGCCGGTCCTGGCGACCAGCGCGTTCCAGGAGGCGACGTCGTAATCCGGCACGCCCGCCTCCTGCAACGTCGGCACGGCCGGCATGGTCGCCGCGCGGGTCGCCGTGGTGACGGCGACGGCGCGCAGGGCGCCGGCGCCGATCTGCCCCAGCACGGGCGCGGTGATCTCGAACACCGCGTCAACGTCGCCGCGCAGCAGGGCGGTCACCGCCTGCGGCGTCGCGGGGAAGGCGATGGTCTCCGCCTTCGTCCCGGAGCGGATCTTGAACAGCTCGGCCGAGAGGTTCTGCGTGCTGCCCGCCGCGATGGTGCCGATGTTCAGCTTGCCCGGCTCCGCCCGCAGCCGGGCGAGCAGGGTGGCCATGTCCGGCGCGCCGTTCGGCGCGACCAGCACGGCGATGGGGAAGGCGCCCAGCGTGACGACGGGCGCCAGGTCGCGCAGCGGGTCGAAGGGCAGGTTGCGGAACAGGCTGCGGCTGATCGCGGTGCCGTTGGTGGCCGCCATCAGCGTGTGCCCGTCCGGCGCGGCGCCGAACAGTTGCTGCGCCGCGACGATGCCGCCGGCGCTGGGGCGGTTGTCCACCACCACCGGCTGGCCGATGCGCTCGGACAGCTTGCTGCCCACCGTGCGCACCGTCAGATCCGCGACGCCCCCGGCCGCGAAGGGCACGATGATGCGGATCGGCCGCGACGGCGCCCAGGCCGCCTGCGCGCGCAGCGTCGCGGGGGCGGCCAGCGCCGCGGCAGCGCCGAACAGCGTGCGTCGGTTGAAGGGATGATGCATGCCTGTTCCTCCCGTGGCGTGCCTTCGGCGCGCCCGCGTCTCTGGATTCGTAGTGCCGTGGGTCACCCCGGGGGGAAAGGCCCTGCCTTGTCCCCCCGGTCCGACGCCTCCACCAGCCTGCGCCATGCCGCTCAGTCCGCCTTCAGCGCGGCCGCGCGCACGACCTTGCCCCAGCGCTCGCGCTCGCTGGCGATATAGGCGCCGAAGGCCTCCGGCGTGCCGGGCGAGGCCTCCGCCCCCTCGGCGGCGAGGCGCGGGCGCAGCCTCTCGCCGGTCAGGATGCGCGCGCATTCCCGGTTCAGCCGCTCGATGATCGGGCGCGGCGTGCCGGCGGGGGCGACGAGGCCGTACCACTGCACCGCCTCGAAGCCCGGCAAGGCCGTCTCGGCGATGGTCGGGATGTCGGCGGCCGAGCCCAGCCGGGTGAGCGAGGAGACGCCCAGCGCGCGGAGCTGCCCGGCGCGCACCGGCGGCAGCGCGGGCGGGCCACCCGTCAGCGTCGCGCCGATGGTGCCGGCGATCAGGTCGGTCATCATCGGCGCGGTGCCGCGATAGGGGATGTGCTCCAGCGTGATCCCCGCCGCCATGGCGAAGGCGACCATGGCGATGTGCGCGGCCGAGCCGTTGCCGCCCGAGCCATAGGTGATCGAGCCGGGCTTCGCCTTGGCCAGCGCGATGAACTCCGCGACGTTCTGCGCGCGGATGCTGGGATGGACCACCAGCACGTTCGGCACCACCGCCACCAGCACCACCGGGTCGAAGGCGGTGGCGGTGTCGAAGGACAGGTTCGGGTAGAGTGTCGGGTTCACCGCCAGCGTGCCGATATGGCCCATCATCAGCGTGTGGCCGTCCGGCGCGGAGCGGGCGACCACCTCCGTGCCGATGGTGCCGCCGGCGCCGCCGCGGTTCTCCACCACGACGGTCTGGCCCAGGGTTTCCGGCAGTTCGGCCGCGATGGCGCGGGCCAGGATGTCCGTGCTGCCGCCGGGGGTGAAGGGCACGACCAGCCGGATCGGCCGGCTCGGCCAGGCCTGCTGCGCCCGCAGCAGGCGGGGGGCGGCGAGGGCGGCGGCGAAGGCCGAGGCCCCCAGGGTTCGGGCAACCAGGGCCCGGCGGTCGATCATGGCGTTCTCTCCGGTTCTTCTTGTCAGGCGACGCTGTCCGGCGTGCCGTCCCAGATCTCCGCCAGGGTCAGGGCACGCGCGGTGAGGCCCTGCGCCGCGCAGAACTCGCTGGCGAGGGTGAGGGCGGGGGCGAGGCCGGCGCGGCCGCCGGGCGGGGTGATGCCGCCGAACAGCCTCACGATCTCCGGCGCGATCTCCGGATGGGCGTCCGCCACGTCGTGGCGCAGCACCAGCAGGTGGTTCACCGGGACGAAGCCGTGCCGCGCGCGGAACGCCTCGCCGGCCGCCGCCGGGTCGGGGAAGACCGTGCGCAGCCTCTCGCCCTCCGGCAGGTCGTTGCCGAAGACCGCCGCGTCCAGCGAGCCGTCGCGCAGCATCGCCAGCATGTCCGCCCCGGCCGGGGCGCGCTCCGCGAAGGGCGGGTCGCGATAGCCGGGCTCGTGCGCGTCCTCGTAGGTGATCCAGCGCACCGCATCGGCCGGCACGCCGTGCTCGGCCAGCGTACCGCGCAGCCACATCCCCGTGGTCTGGCTGTAGGCGCGCGCGCCGACGCGCCGGCCACGCAGGTCGGCGGGGCCGCGCAGGTCGCTGTCGGCGCGGCAGAGCAGCGCGCCCTCCTGGAAGCGCGCGGCCATCACCACCGGCAGCAGCACCAGCGGGCGGGCGGCCTCCTTCGCCATCAGGAAGGTGGCGATCGCCATCTCCGAGAGGTCGAAGCGCCCCTCCCGCACCATCGGCGCGAAGGCACGGTTGACCGGCTTGATCCCCGCATCCTCGATCCGCAGCAGGGGCGAGGTCACGGCGCCGTCCAGCACCGGGGCGCTGTGCTTGTAGCGGCCGATGGCGGCGCGCAGGGTGACGGGCTCAGGCATCCTCGTAGCGCAGCCCCTTCTTCGCCAGCGCCTCCCGCATCCCGTAGATGTCGAGGCCCAGCTCGCCCGCCTTCAGCCGGGCGCGCGTGGCCTCCTCCTTGCGCTCGCGCGCCTCCGAGGCGGCGAGGACGCTCTCCGCCTCCTCGCGCCGCACCACCACCACGCCGTCGTCGTCGGCCGCGACCAGGTCGCCCGGGTTCACGAGCTGCCCGGCGATGGCGATGGGCACGTTCACCGAGCCCAGCGTCTCCTTCACCGTGCCCTGGGGGGAGATCGCCTTCGACCAGACAGGGAAGCGCATCTCCTCCAGCGCGGCGACGTCGCGGCAGCCCGCCTCGATCACCAGCCCCACGACGCCGCGCGCCGCGAGCGAGCAGGCCAGCAGCTCGCCGAAATAGCCGGCGTCGGAGGGAGAGGTCGGCGCGACCACCAGCAGGTCGCCGGGGCGGCAGATCTCCACCGCGACATGGATCATCCAGTTGTCGGCCGGCGCGATGGAGACGGTGACGGCGCTGCCCATCGCCTTCGCCCGCGGCCAGGCCGGGCGCATGTGGGAGGCGAAGCAGCCGCGCCGCCCCTGCGCCTCGTGGATGGTGGCGGTGCCGTAGGGGGCGAAGCGCGCGGCCAGCTCCGGCGCGACGCGCGGGGGGTTGCGGCGGATGAGACTCACCGGCCCTGCCCCTTCAGGATGGCGTCGAGCCGCGGATAGACCCGGCGGGCGTTCCCCTCGAAGACCTTGTGCTTGTCCTCGGCGGAGATGGCCAGGGCGTCGACGTAGCGCTTGGTGTCGTCGAAGTGGAAGCCCGTCTCCGGGTCGATCCCGCGCACCGCGCCGACCATCTCCGAGCCGAACAGGATGTTGTCGATGTCGATCACCCGGAACAGCAGGTCGATGCCCGGCTGGTGGTAGACGCAGGTGTCGAAGAAGACGTTCCTCATCACGTGCTCGCGCAGCGGCGGGCGCTTCAGCATGTCCGCCAGCCCGCGGTACCGGCCCCAGTGGTAGGGGACGGCGCCGCCGCCATGCGGGATGACGAAGCGCAGCGTTGGGAAGTCGCGGAACAGGTCGCCTTCCAGGAACTGCATGAAGGCGGTGGTGTCGGCGTTGATGTAGTGGGCGCCGGTCGCGTGGAAGTTGCAGTTGCAGGAGCCGGAGACGTGGATCATCGCCGGCACGTCCAGCTCCACCATCTTCTCGAAGAAGGGGTACCAGGAGCGGTCGGTCAGCGGCAGGCCGGACCACAGCCCGCCCGAGGGGTCGGGGTTCAGGTTGCAGCCGATGAAGCCCAGCTCCGTCACGCAGCGCTCCAGCTCCGCGATGGAATGGGCGATGGAGACGCCGGGCGACTGGGGCAACTGGCAGACGCCCACGAAGTATTGCGGGTAGAGCTCCACCACGCGCTTGATCAGGTCGTTGCAGCGGCGGGTCCAGGCCTGGCTGACCGCCTCGTTGCCCACGTGGTGCGCCATGGTGGAGGCGCGGGGGGAGAAGATGGTCAGGTCCGCGCCGCGCTCGCGCAGCAGGCGGAGCTGGTTCTTCTCGATGGTCTCGCGGATCTCGTCGTCGGAGATCTCCGGATAGGCGGGGTCCACGTCGCCGCCCGCCTTGAAGGCGGCCTTCTGCATCTCGCGCCAGGCGTCGTGCGCGGCGGGGGCGGTGGTGTAGTGGCCGTGGCAGTCGATGATCATCCGCTGTCCTCCCATGCTGTCCGGCCGTGCCGGCCCGCTGTCCCGTCTGGGGGCTTCGCCTCAGGAGGCGATGCCGTCCCCTGCCAGGTCGTCATCCGCCACCACCCCGTCGCCGTGCCGGCCCGGAAGGGGCGGGGTGCCGTGGGTGTGGAAGCTCTCGATGGTCTTCAGGCCCCAGGCCTGGCCCTTCTTCCGCTCCGTCTCCGTCCAGGTGATCGGCTTCCAGTCGGGGGCGAGGATCAGCCGCGCGCCGGCATGGGCCACTTCGACGCGGTTGCCGCCGGGCTCGTAGACGTAGAGGAAGAAGGTCTGCTGCACCGCGTGCTTGTGCGGCCCCGTCTCGATGAAGACGCCCGCCTCGAGGAAGGCGTCGGCGGCCTGCAGGACCGCCTCGCGGCTATCGAGCGCGAAGGTGACGTGGTGGAAGCGGCCGGGGACGCCGTGCGCCTCCTTGGTGAAGGCGAAGTCGTAGGACTTGTTGTTGGAGGTGAGCCACATGCCCGCCTCCTCGCCACTGTCCAGCTCGATGCGCTCCGTGCAGCGCAGGCCGAGGTTGCGCTGGAAGAACGCGCGGCAGGCGCGCACGTCGACGGCGAGGCAGTTGAAGTGGTCGATCCGCCGCACGTTCACCCCACGCGCGGGGTAGCGTTCCGCCTGGTTCTTCAGCGAGGGGCGGCGGTCGGGCGGCGCCTGGTACCACTCCGTGTCGTAATACAGCTCGAAGACGTGCCCGTCCGGGTCGCGGAAGCGCCAGCCGGTGCCGTGGCCGAGGCTCCCCTCGTGCGGCGTCACCTCCGCCCCGTCCGCGCGCAGGGCGGCGACGCGGCGCTCCAGCGCCTGCGGGCTGCGGGCGCGGAAGGCGGCGTGGCCGAGGCCCGAGGTCGTCGAGGCGGTGAGCTGGAGCGAGTAGCGCTCGTAGTCGTCCCAGCCGCGCAGGAAGACGCTGTCGCCCTGCCGCCCGCTCTCCGTCATGCCCATGACGGCCGTGAAGAAGCGAAGGGATTCCTCGGGCTTCGGCGTCAGCAGCTCGACATGCCCCAGATGGGCGATGTCCAGGATCGGCTCCGGCGGGTGCATGGGGTTTCCTCTCGGAGCCGCTTCTACCGACGCCGGGGAAGGGATGTCTTATCGCTTTTATGGGTTGAGCTATCAACTTCCGGCATATCGGCGAAGCCGCGCGCGGTGATCTCGGCGATGGTTTCGTGCAGACAGGCGATGAAGGCCGCCGCCGCCGGGGATGGCGCCCCTCCGGCGGGCAGCACCAGCCCGGCCGGCCGCGGGGGCGCCGGCGGCTGCAGCGGCAGCACCCGCAGCGTGCCGCGCAGCAGGTCGCCCACCATCATCAGCCGCGGCATGACGGCGATGCAGTCGGTCGCCAGCAGCATCTCCCGCAGCAGCCCGTAGGAGGAGGAGCGCAGGGACGCCTCGGGCAGCCGGCCCAGCAGGGTCAGGAAATGCTCGATCTCCTGCCCGACGCGCTGGCTCATGGTCGGCAGGACGAACTCGAAGGGCGCCAGATCCGCCACGCTCAGCGGTGCCTCCCGCCGCAGCAGCGGGTGCTCGGCCCGGGCGAGGAGGGAGATCGGCTCCTCCCACAGCGCCTCGCGCACGAAGCCGTCGGGCGTGGCGGTCGGGTAGAGCCGCCCCACCACCAGGTCGATCTCCCGCTCCGCCAGCAGGGGCAGCAGCTCCTCCGTCCGGCCCTGCTCCAGGCGCAGACGGATGGCGGGATGGGTGGCCTTCAGCCGCAGCAGCACCCCTGGCAGCACGCCCACTGCGGAGACGGGCAGCACGCCCACCGCCACCGTGCCCTCGCCGCCGATCGTGTCCAGCTCCTCCTCGGCGCGGTGCAGCTCCGCCCGCACCCGCCGGGCCAGGCGGATGATGGCCATCCCCGCCTGGGTGGGCCGCACGCCGCGGGCATGGCGCTCGAAGAGCGGGGTGCCGACGATCTCCTCCAGCTCCCGCAGGCTGCGCGTCAGGGCGGGCTGCCCCACCCCCAGCGCGGCGGAGGCGCGCAGCAGGCTGCCATGGGCGTTCAGCGCCTCCGCCACGCGGAGCAGGGAGAGCTTCAGGCGCTGGTCCAGATAGCGGCGCGGCATGGCCAGGGTGATCGGCCCGGCCGCGCCCCGGCGCAAGGGCCCCGTCAGCGTCCCGCCGCCAGCGCCGCCGCCATCACCCGCGCCGTCTCGTCGTAATGCCGCCAGAGGTCGGGATCGACCGGGTTCGGCGCGCCGAAATAGCCGTCCGGCGTCAGCCGCCGGGCCGCCTCGGCGCCCTGCCGCCATTCCGCCAGGTCCGCCTCGGTCAGCCGCGTCGGCGGCAGGCCGCGCAGCGCATCGTAGTCCACCGTCTCGGGGTGGTAGCGGACCATGGCCGCCGTCTCGTACTCATCCGCGTGCACGCCCAGCAGGCCCGTCAGGCGGAAACCCTCCATGGCCGGGACGGGTTCCCAGGGCACGCAGATCGGCTCCTGCCCGGTCAGTCCGATGCGGCCGTAGAGGCGCCAGCGGAAGGGCGCGTAGAGCCAGCGTGCCCCGACCCGGCCCTCGTCGTGCAGGGCCATCAGGACGTCGCGCACCATCTCGTTGTGCAGCCGGTCGCCGTGGTGGCTGACCACCAGCACCTGGCGGAAGCCGTTGTCGAGCAGGGAGTCGATCACGTCCCGCAACAGCGCCGCCGCCGTCTCCGGCCGGATGCGGAAGCTGCCCGGGAAGTCCGCCAGGATGCCGTTGATGCCCCAGGTGTAGGGCGGCGCGATCACCGCCTCGCCCCCCGCGGCCGCCAGGTGGTCGCGGGTGGCCCGGCACAGGGCGAGGGCGATGAAGGCGTCCGTGCCGACCGGCAGGTGCGGCCCATGGCACTCGATCACGCCCACCGGCAGCAGCGCCACGGCGCCGCGTTCCGCCGCGGCGCGCAGGGCGGGGGCGGTCATCTCCGCCAGCGTGTCGGCCATCGGTCCGGCCGGGGATCGGGTCATACGGAGATCCATCGCCGCACCTGTTCGAAATCCGCCAGCAGGTCGGCCGAGCGGCCTTGCAGCACGATCCTGCCGCGGTCCAGCACGACGGCCCGGTCGCTGAGCGCGAGCGCGTCCTCGGCATGCTGTTCCACGATGACGGTGGCGAAGCCCTTTTCCGCCCGGAGGCGGCGGAGCGTCGCCTCCAGCTCCTCCACGATGACGGGCGCCAGGCCCTCGAAGGGCTCGTCCAGAAGCAGCAGCCGCGGGTTGGTCATCAGTGTCCGGCCGATCGCCAGCATCTGCTGTTCGCCGCCGGAGAGCTTGTCGCCGGGATTGCGCCGGCGCTCGCGCAGCCGGGGAAAGAGGTCATAGGCGGCGGCGAGGTCGAAGGGGCCGGGGCGGCGCGCCACCAGCAGGTTCTCCTCCACCGTCAGCGAGGGGAAGATGTCCCGCTCCTGCGGCACCCAGCCCAGCCCCATCCGCGTGCGGGCCCAGGCAGGGCGCGTGCCGAACTCCTCCCCCTGCCAGCGCAACGCCCCGCCGAAGCGCCGGGCGTGGCCCATGATGGCCAGCATCAGCGTGGTCTTGCCGACGCCGTTGCGGCCGAGCACCGCAAGCCCCTCGCCATCCTCGATGGCCAGGCTCAGCCCCTCCAGCACCACGGCCTCGCCGTATCCGGCGGTCAGCCCCTCCACCTCAAGCAGCGGCATGGTGCCCCCGACGGCCGAGATAGACCTCCCGCACCCGCTCGTCCGCCTGGATCTCGGCCGGGCTGCCCTCCGTCATCACCCGGCCGCCGACCAGGACGGTGATCCGCTCGGCGAAGCGGAAGACCAGCCCCATGTCGTGCTCGACGAAGAGCAGGGTGAGGTCGCGCGGCAGGGCGTGGATGCGTTCGAAGATGGATTCGCTCTGCGCCGCCGGGACGCCGGCCGCCGGCTCGTCCAGGACCAGCACCCGCGGCCGCGTCGCCAGGGCGATGGCGATCTCCACCAGCCGCTGCAGCCCATAGGGGAGGGAGCGGACCGGCCGCTCCGCATGGTCGGCGAGGTGGACGAAATCCAGATGCGCCCGCGCCTCCTCGGCCACGGCGCGGTCGGCCGCGGCGGAGCGCCAGAAGACGCGCGTCTTGCGCTCGCGCTCGAAGATGGCCAGCGCGACGTTCTCCAGCACCGTCAGACCGCGGAAGAGCTGGTTGATCTGGAAGGTGCGGGCCAGCCCGCGGCGCACCCGGGCGGGCTGGTCCAGCGCCGTGACGTCCTCGCCCCCGATGCGGATGCGGCCGGAGCCGGCCGCGACGCTGCCGGTCAGCGCATGCACCAGCGAGGTCTTGCCCGCGCCGTTCGGTCCGATCAGCGCGTGCCTGGCGCCGGCGGCCACGCGCAGCGACACGGCATCCACGGCGGTGAAGCTGCCATAGCGCAGGGTGAGCGCGTCGGTCTCGATGGCCGGGGTCATGCCCGGCCCCGCAGCCGGCGCAGCAGCGCCGTCGCCGCGCCGGCGATGCCGCCGCGCAGCAGGAAGACCGAGAGCATCAGCACGATGCCGATGCCCAGGTGCCAGTAGCGCGGGCTCATCGCCGAGAGTGCGTCCTTGAGGTAGCCGAAGCCGGCGGCGCCCACCACCACGCCGGGCAGGCTGCCGGTGCCGCCCAGCGTCGCCATCATCACGACCTCCGCCGAGCGCTCGAAGCCAAGCATGTCCAGCGAGGCGAAGCTGCTGGTCTGCGCCAGCAGGGCCCCGGCGAGGCCGGCGATGCCGCCCGAGATGGTGTAGGCGGTGGCGAGGTGCCGCCCGACCGGCGCACCGATGGCCGGCATCCGCCGCACGTTCTCGCGGATGCCGCGCAGCGCGAGGCCGAAGGGCGAGGCGGTGAGGCGCCAGAGGAAGGCATAGACCAGGGCCAGCACGGCCAGGGTGTAGAAGAAGGCCGTCTCGCCCATGAAGTCGAAGCGGAACAGCCCGAGCACGGGCCCCATGGAGAAGTCCGAGAGCCCGTCGGCCCCGCCGGTGAGGCCGCGCGCCTGGTTGGCGGCCTCGTGGAACAGGAAGCCGATGCCCAGCGTCACCAGCAGCCGCGTCAGGTCGTTGCCCACCACCACCAGGCGCGTCAGGGCCAGGGCGATGGCGCCGCTGACCAGCAGCGCGGCCAGCAGGCCCAGCACCGGCTCGGTCAGGCCGCGCCCGCCGAGGATGGCGGTGGTGTAGGCGCCGATCCCGAAGAACACCGCATGGCCCAGGGAGACGACGCCGGCATGGCCCTGCAGCAGGTCGTAGGACAGGGCGAAGATGACCAGGATGAAGAGGCTGGCCATCAGGGTCAGGTAGTCGGGGAACAGGAAGTAGGCCGCGAGCGCCATGGCCAGCAGCGCGAGCCCCACGGGGGGGCGGATCGCCCTCATGCCGGCCGCCCCGCGAGGCCGCGTGGGAAGAGCAGCATCATCAGCACCAGCAGGCCGTAGATCACGAAGCCGCCCAGCTCCGGCACCAGGTACTTGAACAGCGCGTCGACGGCGCCCAGGCCGACGGCGGCGACGAAGGAGCCGAGGATCGAGCCGGGCCCGCCGATCGCGACGACCATCAGCACGATCACCAGGTACTTGAACGGGAAGGTGGGATCGAGGCCGAGGAAGCCCACCCCCAGCGCCCCGCCCAGCCCGGCGAAGCCCGCCCCCAGGGCGAAGGTGGTGGCGAAGAGCCGGTCCACGTCGATGCCCACGCCCTCCGCCGCGCGGCGGTTGTCCACCGCCGCGCGGACCCGCGCCCCGAACAGGGTCAGCCCGAACAGCGCCGCCAGCGACCCGGCCGCGAGCAGGCCGAGCAGCAGCACGAAGAGGCGGTAGCCGGTGATGGCGATGCCCGCCACCTCCACCCGGTCGGTCAGCCAGCCGGGCAGCAGGATGGGCTGCTGCTGCGGCCCGAACAGGATGTTCGCCACCGCCCCGGCGGCGAAGGCGAGGCCGATGGAGAAAAGCACCTGCTGCAGTTCCGGCATGGGGTAGACGTACCGGATCACGGAGCGTTCCAGCACGAGGCCGATCGCCGCGGTGGCCAGCGCCGCCAGGGGAAGGGTGAGCAGGAAGGGGATGCCCAGCCCGTTGAGCAGCATCACCGCGACATAGCCCCCGCACATGGCGAAGGCGCCATGGGCGAGGTTGATGAAGCGCATCAGGCCGAGCGTCACCGACAGGCCGATGGAGAAGAGGAAGAGCAGCATGCCATAGGCGATGCCGTCGGCCAGGACGGTGAGCAAACCCGACATGCCTTACTTGGCTGGGTCCTTCACCGCCTCGAAGGTCTCGATGGCGATGTTGGCCCAGCGGTCGTCCACCTTGCGTCCCTCGCGGATGTAGATGTTCTGCACGATGTCGCGGGTGGCGGGGTCGATGGTGAAGGGACCGCGGGGGCTGTCGATCCGCGCGCCGCGGATCGCCCCCATCAGGGAGTCCGCATCCGTCTTGCCGCCGGTCTGCTGCAGGGCGTGGTAGATCAGCGCCATGCCGTCATAGCTCTGGACCGTGCGGTAGCTGGGCGTGACGTCGGGGCCCGACATCTCGCGCAGGCCGGCGAGGAAGCGCCGGTTGGCGGGGTTGTCCAGCTCCACCTGGTAGTTCAGCGCGGAGATGACGCCTTCCAGCGCATCGCCCATGGCCGGCAGCAGGTTGTCGTCCACCACGTCCCCCGTCACCATCAGCTTGATGCCGGACTGGGTGAGGCCGCGCTCCCGCGTCTGCTTCATGAAGGCGACGGAGACGTCGCCGCCGGGATTGAACCCGAAGACGCCATCCGGCTTCGCCTCCATCGCGCGCTGCAGGAAGGGGGAGTACTCCATGGCCGTCACCGGCGTGCGCGCGCCGCCGATCACCTTGCCGCCGGCCGCCTCGAAGGCGCGGGTGAACCAGGTCTCGGCATCGAGGCCGGGCGCGTAGTCGGAGACGATGGTATAGACGCTCTTCAGCCCCTTCTTCGCCGCCCAGTTGCCGAGCGTGGCGGCGAGCTGCGGCAGGGTCAGCGACACGCGGCTGAAGTAGGGCGACCGTTCGGTCAGGACGGAGGTCGCGGCATTGACGATGATGCCGGGCCGCTTCGCCTCGGTCAGCAGGCTGGCGGCGGCCATGGCGTTGGGGGTAAAGCTGTAGCCCAGGATCGCCTCCGCCCGGCTGCGCTGGATCAACTCCTGCGTCAGCCGTCGGGCGAGGTCGCCGGACCCCGGTCCCTGGTCGTCCCGGACCACCGTCTCCACCGTCAGGTTGCCGACCTTGGTGCCGTGGAGCTTCTGGAACAGCTTGATGCCGTCATCGTAGTGCCGGCCCTGGTCGGCGAAGGGGCCGGAGAGGGGCAGGACCACGCCGAGGACGAACTTCCGCTCCTGCGCCAGGGCGGGGCGCGGCAGCGGCAGGGTCGCCGCCCCCGCCGCGCCGAGGAGGAGGGCGCGCCGTCCCGTTGGCGCCGCAGGCAGGCTGGAAGACGACATGTCGCTTGCTCCTCTCATCGAAACGGCTGGTCAGCGGGCGCCGGGCACCTGCCGCGTCGCCAGGAATTCCTCGAAGCTCTCGCCGCGCATATCCGCGTAGACCTCCAGGTTCGAGCGGCCGACGAGGCGGGCGAACTTCTCCAGCACGAAGAAGTTGGCGCCGTTCTGCACGAGGCCCAGCCAGTCGCGCCGCAGCACCAGCTCCGTCTCCTCCGGCGTCAGACCGGCCGCGGCGCAGGCGCCGCGCTCGTCGGCGCGGAAGGCGTCCCGGAAGCCGGGGTCCTTCATGTTCCAGAAGAAGCGGTTCAGCCGCAGCCGCTCCCGCCCCGTGGGAATGTCGAAGGCATAGGTGCCCTCGATGTCCTGGATGCCGGTCAGCTGCGGGTTGCCCGACGCGTGCGGGACCACCGCCGGGGCGTCGCCCCGCTCCTCGAAGACCAGCACCGTCATGGCGGTGGTGGTGGCCAGGTAGTAGTTCTGGTGGACCTTCTCGATGTCGTCGCTCAGCGCGCCGCGCATCGCCAGCCACATGATGACCTCGACGCTCTCGGCGCCGCCGAGGCGGATGTAGTCGACGTGCCGCATCCGGGCGAGCGTCATAGGATCCTTCTCGATCAGGTCGATGAAGCGCATGTCCCATTCGGTGTCGTTGTAGCCGGTGCGCTCGCCATGGATCTGGTGCGACAGGCCCCCGGTGCCGACCACCACCACGGAGAGGTCCTCGGGGTAGGATTCGATGGCCCGGCGCAGTGCCTGGCCCAGCTTGAAGCAGCGCATCGGCGTCGGCAGCGGGTACTGCACGACGTTCACCTCGATCGGCACCACCGCGCCCGGCCAGCCCTCCTTGTGCGGCCAGAGCAGCGGCAGGGGCGAGAAGACACCGTGATCCAGCGGGCGGTCCTGGAAGACGGCCGGATCGAACTCCTCGTTCACCAGGCACTCGGCGATATGCGTGGACAGGCCGGGGTGGCCTGGCAGCAGCGGCAGGGGCCGCCGGCCCGCGCCCTCGTCCGCCACGTCGTAGCTGGGCGCCACGCCGATCGCGAAGGTGGGGTAGAGGTCGTAGAAGAAGGCGTTCAGGTGGTCGTTGTAGAAGAACACCAGGACGTCGGGCTTCTTCTCCGCCAGCCAGCGCTGGGCGGGCTCGTAGCCCCGGAACAGCGGCGCCCAGTCCGGGACGTCCTGCTTTCCCTTGTCGTAGGCCACGCCAATCGTGGGCACGTGCGAGGTGCCGATCCCGCCGATGATCCTGGCCATGGGGCGATGTCCTCCTGAACCTGTCCCCCGCCTACCCGGCGGGGCGTTGCTGGCGATCCACTGCTACCTTCCCCCCCGAGGCGATCTTCGGGCAAGCCCGTCGGGCTGGCTGGTGCAAAACCGGAAAGGCGGCATCGAAAAGCCTTATCGCCGCGCCGCCCCGGCCCCGCCCTCCGCGCCGTGCAGCAGGCCGATCATCTCCTCCGTGGTCACCACGTCGCCGAAGCTCTGGAAGACGGTGGTGAAGCCGACGTTGTGGTCCTCGTCGTAGCGCGCGGCATTGGCGTCGGAGACCATGGCGACGTGGTAGTCCAGCATCATCGCATCCCGTGCCGAGGTTTCGCAGCAGAAGTTGGTCAGCATGCCGGTGATCGCGACGCTGGTGATGCCGCGCGCGGCCAGCTTCTCCGGCAGGTCCGACTTGCCCGGCAGGAAGGCGCTGAAGCGCGACTTCTCCGCCACGATATCCCCGGGCAGCGGTTCCAGATCGGGGTGCAACTCGTGCCCCGGCGTGCCGGGGGTGAGGTTGTCGCGGTGCCGGGCGGCATTGGCCGGGGTGAAGAAGTAGTCGTGGTAGAGGGGCCACAGGCTCTCCCCGTTCCGCCCGGCCGTCATCTTCACCCAGGCCACGGTGCCGCCGCGCTCGCGGAAGGCGCGGGCAAGGCGGTTGATGTTGGGGATGATGGCGACGGCGGGCGGCACGTCCGTCACGTAGAAGGCCTGCATGTCCACCACGACGAGGGCGGAACGCGCCGGCTCGAAGCTCTCGAAGACCCGCAGCCGGCCGCGCTTCTTCATCACGCGGTCGATCACGTAGGCCGGCATCTCGTAGGGGGCGGGTTCCGTCATGGTCTCGCTCCGTCAGGGGGGGCATCGGGGGGGGGGCGCCGGGTGGCCCTGGCCACGCCCGTGCCGGGAGATTTCCGCGGCCGGCGCCCTCTGCCCAGGCGAAACTGTTCACACCGCCATCGAAAAGCCTTATCTCGGCGGCCGCCCCTGCCAGGAGACGGGACCACGCCGCCAGGACCCTATGCCGTCAATCCCAAGCACCTGCGCGCCTTCCTGGCCGTGGCCCGGTCGGGCAGCGTGGTGCGTTCCAGCGGCGTGCTCCGGCGGGCCCAGTCGGCCGTCACCCGCGCCATCCAGGAGCTGGAGCGCGAGTTGCGCGTGGAGCTGTTCGAGCGGCGGCCGCAGGGCATGCTGCCGACCACCCCCGGCCGCACCCTGCTGCACCGGGTGGAGCGGGCCTTCGCCGAGATGGAGAACGCCCGCCAGGGCATCGCCGCGGCCGGCGCGCCGGCCGGCTGGAACCCGCAGGCGCCGATCTTCTCCCTCGCCCTGGGCCGCCTGCGCCTGCTGGCCTTCGTCGAGCTGGTGGAGCAGCGCCACATGGGCGCCGTGGCGGACAGCCTGGCGATCTCGCAGCCGGCGGTCAGCCAGGCGCTGCGGGAGGTGGAGCTGGGCCTGGGCATGGAGGTCTTCGTCCGTTCGCCGGCCGGGTTGCAGCCCACGCCGCCCGGGGCGCTGCTCGCCCTGCATGTCCGGCGGGCGCTGGCCGAGATCCGGGCGGCGGAGGCGGAGATCGGCCTGCTGCGCGGCGCCATGGCCGGGCGCGTCACGGTCGGGACGCTCTCGCTGGGCCGCAACCGGCTGCTGCCGCGGGCCATCATCCGCATGCAGGAACGCCACCCGAACCTGACCGTGACCACGGTGGAGGGCAGCTTCGAGCACCTCGCCGCCCGGTTGCGCGCGGGCGACATCGACTTCCTCCTCGGCGCCCTGCGCCCGCCGGAGCACACGATCGGCCTGGCGCGGGAGGTCATCACGGAGGACCGGATGGCGCTGGTGGCGCGGGCCGGTCATCCGATGGGCCGGATGCGGCCGCTGGGCCTGCCGGCCCTGGCGGAGGCGCGCTGGGTCCTGCCGCCCCACGGCACGCCGACCCGCGAGCTGCTGGAGGGGGTGCTGCGCCTGCGCGGCCTGGCGGAGCCACGGGTCGCGGTGGAGACCACGGACCTGACCATCACCCTGGGGCTGCTGCGCGAAAGCGACCTGGTCACCGCCGTCTCGCCGCACCTGTTCCAGCACGAGCTGGAGGCGCGCAGCCTCGTGGTCCTGCCGCTGGAGCTGCCCGAGACGCGGCGCGACATCGGCTTCCTGCAACGCTCGGCCAGCAGTCCGTCCCTGGCGGCGCGGCTGCTGATGGACAGCATCCGCGCGGTGGGCAGCCTGTAGCGGACCGGGGCCGCCGGTTCGGAGCTTCCGCCGGGGATGTCCTGGCATCCCAGGGTGCCGGACGCCGTCCTCCGGCGATCCGTCTAGGTTCTGAACTCATAAAGCTTGCTGGTTGAGCGGGAGGCTGATTCAAGTCTCTGGGAAGGAGCCTTGGATGGCGAGGTACGATTTGAGCGAGGCGGAGTGGCGGTTGATTGAGGCGTTGCTGCCGAACAAGCCCCGCGGGGTGGCCCGGGTGGACGATCGTCGGGTGATCAACGGGATTTTCTATGTGCTGCGAACAGGCTCGCCATGGCGGGACCTGCCGAGCCGCTATGGTCCCTCCACCACGATCTACAATCGCTACAACCGGTGGGCGAAGGCCGGGGTCTGGCTGCGGGTCTTTGAGGCTCTGGCGGCAACATCGCCTCAATCCCTGCACCTGATCGACAGTTCCATCATCCGGGCCCACCAGCATGCCGCCGGTGGAAAAAAGGGGGCCCGGATCACGCCATCGGCCGTTCTCGTGGAGGACTGAGCACCAAGATCAACGTCCTGGTGAACCAGGATGGATTGCCGCTGCGGATCGTGCTCTCGGCTGGACAAGCCTCAGACAAGGCCGCCGTGGAGGCCCTGATCGACGGCCTGCCGCCCGCCCAAGCCCTTGTCGCTGACCGGGGCTATGACGCGCAGGCCATCCTCGATCTGGTTCGGGATCGCGGAGGCTGCGCCCATATCCCGACCCAGCGGGACCGGAAGATACAGCGCTCCGTCGATCCGACCCTCTACCGTCAACGCAATCAGGTCGAACGCTTCTTCTGCAAGCTCAAGCACTTCAGGCGCATCGCCACCCGCTTCGACAAGCTCGCGCGCAACTTCCTCGCCGCCATTCTCCTCGCCTCAACACGTCTGTGGCTCAAATCTTATGAGTCCACGACCTAGTCCGTCACCTCGTTCAGGCGGACATACTGCTCGGCGATGCTGGCCTGCGCCGCGGGCGAGCCGGCGATGTATTCCAGCTCGGCGAGCTGGAGGTTGCGCTGCATCGGCGTGTGCTCGTCGAAGCGGTGCAGCAGCCCGGTCAACGCGCTGGACAAGCGCACGGCCTTCCAGACCCTGTCGAGGCAGCGGGCCGAGTACCCCTCCAGCCCGGCGGTGTCGCCGCGGCGGCAGAAACCCTCCAGCGCGTCGGCCAGCACGCGGACATCCGCCACCGCCATGTTGAGCCCCTTCGCCCCGGCCGGCGGGACGATATGCGCGGCATCGCCGGCGAGGAACAGCCGGCCGTGCTGCATCGGGGCGCCGACGAAGGCGCGCAGCTTCGCCAGGTCGCGCTGGAAGATCTCTCCCTCCGCGATCTCGCTGCGGTCCGCATCGAACATCCGGGCGTGCAGCTCGTCCCAGAAGCGCGCATCGGACCAGTCTTCCGGCCGCTCCTCCGCCGGCACCTGGAGGTAGAGGCGGGAGACGCTCATGGAGCGCCGGCTGCACAGCGCGAAGCCGCGGTCGCTGTTCGAATAGGTCATGTCGGCCATCGGCCGCGCCCGCGCCAGCACGCCCAGCCAGGCGAAGCCGTAGCTCTGCTCGTAGCTGGTCAGCGCCCCCGGCGGCGCGGAGGCCCGGCCGATGCCGTGATAGCCGTCGCAGGCGGCGACGACGTCGCAATCCAGCCAGCGGGATTCGCCCGCCTGCTCGTAGCGGATGCGTGGCCGGGGGCCGTCGATCCCCTCGATCGCCGTGGCCGGCGCGTCGAACAGCAACGGATCGCCCGCCTCGATGCGGGCCGCGACCAGATCCTTCACCACCTCCTGCTGGCCGTAGATCATGACCGACCTGCCGGTGAGGCCCGGCAGGTCGAGGTGGATGGTCCGGCCGCGGAAGCGCATGTCCAGCCCGCTGTCCACCAGGCCCTCGCGCCGCAGCCGCGCATCCAGCCCCAGCCGTGCCAGGGTGTCCACCGTTCCCGGCTCCAGCACCCCGGCGCGCACGCGGCCCTCGACATGCGCGCGGCTGCGGCCTTCCAGGATGACGGATTCGATGCCGCGCGCCTTCAGCAGATGCGCGAGGAACAGCCCCGCCGGGCCCGCGCCGATGATGCCCACCTGTGTCCGCATGGTCCCCGTCACCCACCGGTCCCTGTCCTGCCGGGCGGCAAGGTGGTCCCGCCCGGCCGCCCCTGGCCAGGGCGAAAATGCTCAGGGCCGCATCGAAACTGCTTATCGGTCAGGCGGCGTGGCGCAGCGCCTCGGCCGTCGGCGCCACGCCCAGCCCGGGGCCGGTCGGCACCGTGTAGAAGCCGGCGGCGCAGTCCATGTCCCCGTCGAGGAAGCCGCGCTTCGCATCGAAGACGCTGTGCTGGTACTCGTGCCAGGTCAGCCGGTCGAGCGTGCTCGCCGCCTGCAGGCTGGCGGCGAGGAAGATGCCCACGCCGATGCTGGCATGCGGCGCGACGGTGGCGCCGAAGCCCTGGGCCAGCACGCCGATCCGGTGGAACTCGGTGATGCCCGTGCGGCCCATCTCCGGCTGCGCCACGCCGACGCAGCGCCGCTCGAAGCGCGGCAGCCACTCGTGCACGGTGCGCAGCTCCTCGCCCAGCGCCAGCGGCACGCCGATGCCGCGCGCCACCAGCGCCTGGCCCTCGATGTCCTCGGGCGCGCAGGGGGCCTCGGCGAAGGAGAGGCGGTGCGCCTCCATGCGGCGGATCAGCCGGATCGCCTCCGGCGCCGTGTGGCGCCAGTGCAGGTCGGCCATGATCTCCGGCCCCTCGCCCAGGGCGCGGCGCAGGGCGGCGATCTCCGCCTCCGCCCCGTCATCCGCGACGGCCGCCGCGAACTTCACCGCCCGGAAGCCGCGCCCCACCCAGTCGCGCGCGAGGTCGCAGCGCGCCTCCAGCGTCGCCGCCGGCAGGCCGGAGACGTAGGCCGGCACGGTGGCCTGCCGCCGCCCGCCCAGCAGCGCGGAGACGGGCACGCCCAGCCGCCGGCCCAGCAGGTCCCACAGCGCGATGTCCACCGCCGCCAGCGCGTCGCCGTAGAAGCCGCCGAAGAAGCCGCGCACCCGCATCAGGTCGTAGAGCGCGTCATGCAGCGCGGCCGGCGCATCCACCGGCGCGCCCTCCAGCACGGGGGCCAGCACGTCCTCGACGATCTCCACCACCGCGCGCGGGGCGACGATGCCGTAGGTCTCGCCCCAGCCCACCGCCCCGTCGCGCGAGGTGACGCGCAGCAGCACGGAGCGGTCGCTGGTCGGGTAGAGCGTCCGGTTGCCGCGCCGGACCAGGTAGCCGCGCCGGTTCACCGCCTCGCCCGCGCGCAGCGGGCCAAGATAGGGCGTCTCGCGCGGCACTTCGATCACGAAGCATTCCAGCCGGGCGATGCGGTCGCCGCTGTGCCCGACCGTGCCGAGCGCGCCCGCCTCCGGCGCCGGGACCGTCACGACAGCGGCGCCGCGCTGGGCGCCATCGACGCGGCCGCGGCGCTCCCCTGCGGCGGCGGCCCCGGCAGCACCGGCGCCGCGGTGGCGAGGAGCTGGCCGATCTCCATCTGGTCGCCCTCGTCCAGCTTCGGCCCCGCCGCGCGCGCGGCGGTGTGCGCCAGCAACCCGCGCCGCCGCAGCACCTCCTTCGTCGCGCGCACGCGGAAGACCATCTGGAAGCACAGCAGCGGCAGCGTCGCGTCGTAGATGCGCCGCGCCTCCGCCTGGTTGCCGGCGCCCCAGGCGCGCCACAGCGCGACATGCGCGTCCACGATCTCCACGGCCGGCATGGTGCCGCTGGCCCCGCGCGCCAGCTCGTCCAGCACGAAGCGCGCGCCGGCGCCGCCCAGCACGCCGTCCAGCCGCCCGCCGGTCGCCGCCAGGATGCGCGAGACGTGCTGGCCGCAGGGCAGCGTCTCCTCCTTCACGGTGCGGATCGCGGGAACCTCGGCGCAGACGGCGGCCACCTCCTCGGGCGAAAGGCCGGCGCCGTTGGGCGGCGGGGCGTTCTGCAGCATCAGCGCCATGCCCGGCACGCCCGCCGCCACCGCGCGGAAATAGGCGGCCTGCCTCGCCACCTCGCGCCCGGCGCCGGGCGGGGCCATCACCATGGCGGCGATGGCGCCGGCCGCGCGTCCCTCCGCCGCGCGGGCGGCGGCGCGGGCGGGATCGGCATCCGAGGCGCCGACGATGAAGGGGGTCTTCCCGCCCAGGTGCCGGCCCAGGGCGGCGACCATGGCGGCGCGTTCCTCGGGCGTCAGCGTCTCCACCTCGCTCGCCATGCCCGGGTAGACGACGCCGTCCGCGCCGGAGGTCAGGGCGAAGTCCGCGAGCGCCAGGAAGGCCGCCTGGTCCGGCGCGCCGTCCTCGCCGAAGGGGGTGGGCAGCACCGGCAGCACGCCATGGGGGATCACCCGTTCCGGCATCGTCCTCATTCCTCCCACAATGGTTCGCGCCACCGTTGCGCCGCTCCGGGGGCTGCGTCCAGACTGCCCGGCAAAGCAGGGCCGGCCCGAGGCACGGCCCCCACGGGAGAGACCGTCCATGCCCATCACCCGTCGCCGCCTGGGGGCGATGCTGCCCGCCCTCGCCATGCCGGCCATCGCCCGGGCCGCCGAGTCCTGGCCCGATCGGCCGGTGCGCTTCATCGTGCCCTTCCCGCCGGCCGGGGCCGCCGACATCGTGGGGCGGATGCTGGCCGCGCATCTCCAGGGCGCCTTCGGCAAGCCCTTCGTGGTGGAGAACCGGCCCGGTGCCGGCTCCTCCATCGGGGTGGACGTGCTGGCCAAGGCGCCGGCGGACGGCAGCGTGCTGGGAATGGGCAACATCGCGGCCAATGCGATCCTGCCGGCGGTGCAGCCGGGGCGGCTACCCTACGATCCGGTGAAGGATTTCACGGCGATCTCCAACCTGGTGGTGACGCCGTGCTGGCTGCTGGTGAACCCGGCGAAGCTGGACGTGCGGGACGTGGACGGGCTGGTCGCGGCGGCGAAGGCGCGGCCGGAGGCGATCAACTTCGGCTCCTCCGGGGTGGGCACCTCGCTGCACCTCGCCATGGAGATGTTCCTGCTGCGCGCCGGCATCCGCATGACGCATGTGCCCTTCAACGGCGGCTCCCCCGCGCTCCAGGCGCTGCTGGCCGGGACGGTGGAGGCGATGGTGGACACGGTCGCGACCTCCACCCAGCTGGTGCGAGAGGGTCGGCTGCGGCCGCTGGCCACCACCATGCCGCACCGGCTGGCGGACTGGCCCGACCTGCCGGCGCTGGTGGAGCGGTATCCGGGGACGGAGATGGCCTCCTGGCACGGGCTGCTGGGTCCGGCCGGGTTGCCGGCGCCGGTGGTGGAGAAGGTGGCGGTGGAGACCCGGCGCTTCCTCGCCCTGCCGGAGACGGTCCAGAAGTTCCGCGCCCAGACGCTGGAGCCGGCACCGACCACCCCGGCCGAGTTCGCCGCGTTCATGGCGAGCGAGGCCGCCCGCTATCGCGAGGTGGTGCAGAAGGCGGGCATCCGGGTGGAATAGGGGCGGGGGGAGCAGGGAAGGCGGTGCATGGCTGCCCGGCCGGTGCCCTGGGGTGACGGGCGGCAAGGGCGTCGCCACCTGGGACACAATCACGGCCCCTGGCCGCCCTCCTTCCGCCGCACGACCGGCCTGCGAGACACCCCATGAAGAAGATCGGCTTCCTCTCCT
The DNA here is from genome assembly GCF_020991085.1 of Roseomonas sp. OT10. Taxonomy (NCBI): domain Bacteria; kingdom Pseudomonadati; phylum Pseudomonadota; class Alphaproteobacteria; order Acetobacterales; family Roseomonadaceae; genus Roseomonas; species Roseomonas cutis. The sequence goes on along the minus strand of NZ_CP087719.1, from coordinate 2,724,876 downwards.
TCGGCCATTGGACACCCTCGCCGCAGTCCCAGGCGCGCTCCGCCTCCGACGTGCTGCTGCAATCCATCGAACTGGCCGAGGCGGCCGAGGCGCTGGGGGCGGACGGCGCCTATTTCCGCGTCCACCACTTCGCGCGCCAGCTCGCCTCGCCCTTCCCGCTGCTCGCCGCCGTGGGCGCGCGGACGAAGCGCATCGAGATCGGCACGGGCGTGATCGACATGCGCTACGAGAACCCGCTCTACATGGCCGAGGATGCGGGGTCCGCCGACCTGATCGCGGGCGGGCGGCTGCAGCTCGGCATCAGCCGCGGCTCGCCGGAGCAGGTGATCGACGGCTGGCGCTACTTCGGCTTCCGCCCCGCCGAGGGCGAGGATGCCAGCGACATGGCGCGGCGGCACACGGAGGTCTTCCTCGACCTGCTGCGCGGCGAGGGCTTCGCCCAGCCCAACCCGCGCCCGATGTTCCCCAACCCGCCCGGCCTGCTGCGGCTGGAGCCGCATTCGGCGGGGCTGCGGGATCGCATCTGGTGGGGCTCCAGCTCCAACGCCACCGCCGTCTGGGCGGCGAAGCTGGGGATGAACCTGCAAAGCTCCACCCTGAAGGACGACGAGACGGGCGAGCCCTTCCACGTGCAGCAGGCGGCGCAGATCCGCGCCTTCCGCGCGGCGTGGAAGGAGGCGGGGCACGAGCGCGCGCCGCGCGTCTCCGTCAGCCGCAGCATCTTCGCGCTGATGGACGACCGCGACCGGATGTATTTCGGGCGCGGCGGCGAGGAGAAGGATTCGATCGGCTTCATCGATGAGCGCACCCGCGCCATCTTCGGCCGCAGCTACGCCGCCGAACCGGAGGCGCTGATCGCGCAGCTGCGCGAGGACGAGGCGATCGCCGAGGCGGACACGCTGCTGCTGACCGTGCCGAACCAGCTCGGGGTGGAGTACTGCGCCCACACCATCGAGGCGATCCTGAAGCACGTCGCCCCGGCGCTCGGCTGGCGGTGAGCGCGCCAGCCCCGGGCGCCTGACCCGACCTGGCGTGGCGATCGTTCCCCGGGGGGGGGAGGGCGCGCCGGCGCCGGGCCTCGTCCCCTCCGCCGGGGCCGCAGGCCGGCTCCGGCCCTCGCCGGGGGGCCGGCCGCGCGTCGCGGTGGCGATCCCTTCGGAAGCCTCGCCCGGCCTTGTCGGCCCTTTCCTCGCCCGTCGAGGGAGAGGGCCCCGAGGCCCGGTCGGGCTCTACGGCTGGGCTGACGAGCCTTCCCTCCTCCGCATCCCGGGGCGGCATGGCCTGAAGGGCTGCGCTGGCCGTTGACGTCGTCAGAGGCACGCTCTGGCGCTGGACATTCCAGGACTTCCAGGCCTTTTCGTCCAGGATGGCGCGTAAAGCTCTGACGAAACGTTAGGGGCCTGGACTCATGGCCCGTGACGGCGGCATCCCGTGCATCCCTTCGAGGAGCGTTCGGCAAGGGTCGTCCGGGTGGTCCGATCCGCCGCGAACGCGCCCCCGGGGGTTGGAAGCCGATCCATGTGGATCACCGTCGAAGCCTTCATCGCCGCCCCGATTGAGACGGTCTGGCGGGCGTTCAACGATCCGGACGACATCCTGGCCTGGGACGCCTCCGATGCCTGGCGCACGACAAGGGCCGCGAACGATCTCAGGGTCGGCGGCCGGCTCGAGCTTCGTATCGAGCCCCGGCATGGCGGGGCCGGCGCCGACTTCGGTGCGACCTATACCGACGTCCAGCCCATGCGGATCATCGCCTGGCGCACGGACGCGGCCCGGATGGTGCGCGTGGAGTTCCGGGAGGCCGGAGCAGGCGTGCTCGTCCGGCAAACCTTCGAGGCCGAGCCCGAACCCTCCGTGGAGGAGCAGCGGCGGGACTGGCAATCCGTGCTCGACGGCTTCGCGCGGCATGCCCGGGCGCGCGCCGCCCATCGCCCGGACCCGGCAGCGCCATCCGGGGGCCGCTGATGCGGACAGCGCGCGTCGCCCCCGCGCGATGCCACGTCCCGGGAAGAGTCGCCGCCCGTCGCGATGGATGGCCGACAGGATGGCCCGACCCGTCCCGCTGGCGCGGCAGCCCGGTCAGCCGGCGCCCCGGCCCGCCCCGCGCGCCTTCCGCCGGTCCAGCGCCAGCCGCGCGAGGCAGAACTCGGTGAACAGCACCTGCGCCGCGATGTGGGCGGTGTTGCTGGTAGCGTCGTATTGCGGCGCCACCTCCACCACGTCGGCGCCCACCACGTCCACGCCGGAGAGGCCGCGCAGCAGCGCCAGCACCTCGCGCGGGGCCAGCCCGCCCACCTCCGGCGTGCCGGTGCCGGGGGCGAAGCCGGGATCGACGGAATCGATGTCGAAGCTGATGTAGGTCGGGCCGTCCCCCACCACCGCCAGCGCCTGGGCCAGCACCTCCGCCACGCCGCGCTCCGCGAACTCCTCCGCGTGCACCACGGTCATGCCGCTGTCGAAGGAGAACTCCCACAGGTACTCCGCCGCCCCCCGGATGCCGATCTGGATCACCCGCTGCGGGTCCAGCACCCCGTCCAGCACCGCCGCCCGGAAGGGACCGCCATGGTGGAAGCGGCAGCCCTCGAAGGGGCCGGAGGTGTCGCAATGCGCGTCGATGTGGATCATCCCCACCGGCCGGTCGCGCCCCACGGCGCGCAGGATCGCCTGGCTGATGGAGTGGTCGCCGCCGACCACCAGCGGCACCGTCCCCGCCTCGACCCAGCCGCGCACCGCCGTCTCGATATCGGCATGGCAGGCGCCGACGTCGTAGCGCGAGGAGAGCGGCACGTCCCCCACATCGGCCGCGCGGCAGCCGTCGAAGGGGGCGAGGCGGAGGACGTGCTCATAGGGCCCGATCCGCTCGACGCCCCGCACCGCGCGCGGGCCGAAGCGCGCGCCGGAGCGGTTGGTGACGCCGAGATCCATCGGCACCCCCATCAGCGCGATGTCCAGCCCCGCCTCCGCCGGCACCGGCGCGGCCAGGAAGGGCGCGGCGAGCAGCGTGGCGGGGGAGGTGTAGGGCAGGGCGCGCCTCTCGCCCTGGAAGACGGAATCGGCGACGCGGCGGAAATGCGGGTCGAAGATGTCGCCACCCCGGGCCTCGCCGTACTTCTCGCGCAGTGCCCGCAGCCGGTCCTGGTCCATCCTCGCCCTCCGATCCGGCCGGGGCGCATCCTGCGCCGCCGTCGCCGACCGGACCAGGGCAGGCCGAGGAAAGCGGGCCGGGCCAGGACGGGCCGGGCGCCGGCGCGGTCCCGGGTTGTCCGGGCGGGCGGCGCGCCGTGCGGTCAGCCCGCCGCGAACATCGCCCGGATCGCCGCCGGATCGACCTCCTCCAGCGAAGCGGGCGACCAGCGCGGGGCGTTGTCCTTGTCCACCAGCACCGCCCGCACGCCCTCGGCGAAGTCCGGGTGGCGGGTGACGGGGCCGGTCAGGGCCAGCTCCATGGCCAGGCAGTCGGCCAGGGTGTGGCCGCCGCCGCGCCGCAGCAGTTCGCGCGTCACGCAGAGGCTGGTGGGGGACATGCGGCGCAGGATGGCGATCTGCTCGCGCGCCCAGCCCGTGTCCTCGCCCTCCAGCGCCTCCAGGATGCGCGGCACCGTGCCGCCGCCGAAGCAGCGCTCGATCTCCCCGGCCTGAGCCGTGACGGCGCCGGGATCGACCGGGTGGCTGTGCGTCGCGACCGCATGTGCATCGCCGTCCAGCAGCGCGGCGCGCAGCGCGGGCAGGTCGGCGCGCGGGCAGAAATGCGTGGCCAGCCCCGCCTCCACCGCCTCGCCGCCCTTCAGCCGGGCGCCGGTCAGGGCCAGCCAGTTGCCCAGGGCATGCGGCAGGCGCGGCAGCACGTAGGAGGTGCCGACATCGGGGAAGAGGGCGATCGCCGTCTCCGGCATGGCCAGCAGCGCGTGCTCCGTCACCACCCGGTGGCTGCCATGGACGGAGACGCCGATGCCGCCGCCCATGCAGACCCCGTCGATCAGGCTGATCCAGGGCTTGGGGAATTCCGCGATGGCGCGGTTCACGGCGTATTCGGCGGCGAAGAAGCGGCGCACCGTGGCGTCGTCGCGCGCGACGGCCGCGTTGCGGATGCTCCGCACGTCCCCGCCGGCGCAGAAGGCGCGGCCGCCGGCGCCTTCCAGGATGACCAGCTTCACCGCCGGGTCGTCGCGGAAGCGGGCCAGCGCCTCGGCGATCCCGTCGATCATGCCCTGGTCCAGGGCGTTCAGCGCCCGGGGGCGGTTCATCAGGATGGTGCCCGCGGCCCCCTCCACCTTGGCGATGATGCTGGGTTCCGGGGTGTCCGACATGCCGCTTCCTCATCCTTGGCCCGGTGCGTGGCGCCGGCCGGGGCATCGTCTGTAGACCAGATTCCGCCCCGAGGCAGAAGTGCGCGGCCATCCGGCCGGGGCGGCGGGGCGGTCCCGCCGGACGGGGCGGATTGACGCCCCCGGCCGGGCCGCAACACCCTGTGCGGCATGACAGAACCCGCCGCCAACGGTCTCGTCCGCTTCGAGGGCGTGGAGAAGTCCTACGGGGCCGTGACGGTGGTGCGCGACCTGGACCTGGTGGTGGAGCGGGGCGAGCTGCTGACCCTGCTCGGCCCCTCGGGCTCGGGCAAGACGACGACGCTGATGATGCTGGCCGGCTTCGAGCAGCCCAGCCGCGGCCGCATCCTGCTGGAGGGGCGCGACATCGCCCGCCTGCCGCCGCACAAGCGGGGGATCGGGGTGGTCTTCCAGTCCTATGCCCTGTTCCCGCACATGAGCGTGGCCGAGAACATCGGCTTCCCGCTGGAGGTGCGCGGCGTGGCGAGGCGGGAGCGCGACAGCCGCGTCCGCCGCGCCCTGGACATGGTGCGGCTGTCCGGCCTGGGCGAACGCCGCCCGTCCCAGCTCTCCGGCGGGCAGCAGCAGCGGGTGGCCTTCGCCCGTGCGCTGGTCTTCGAACCCCCCATCGTCCTGCTGGACGAGCCGCTGGGCGCGCTGGACAAGGCGCTGCGCGAGGAGATGCAGTTCGAGATCCGGCGCCTGCACCGGGAGCTGGGGGTGACGATGCTCTTCGTCACCCACGACCAGTCGGAGGCCCTGACGCTGTCGGACCGCATCGCCGTCTTCCGCGGCGGCCGCATCCGCCAGCTCGCCGCGCCGCGGGAGATGTACGAGCGGCCGGCCGATTCCTTCGTGGCCGGCTTCGTGGGGGAGAACAACCGCCTGCCCGGCATGGTCCTGGCCGCCGAGGGGCAGGAGGCGCGGATCCGCCTGGATTGCGGGCCGGAGGTGTCCTGCCGCCTCGCCGCGGGGCTGGGGCCGGGGGATCCCTGCCTGGTCATGATCCGCCCCGAGCGCGTGGCCGTCGCCCCGGTCGCGGCCGAGGAGCTAGGCGAGGACAGCATCGCCGCCCGGCTGGTCGAGGCGATCTTCCAGGGCGACCACGTCCGCCTGCGCCTCGCCATCGGGGTGGGGGGGGAGGTGGTGGCGCGCCGCCCCGCCGGGGGCGGGCCGCTGCCGGCGCCGGACGGCCCGGCCGCGCTGGCCTGGGACCCGGCCCATGCCATCGCCTTCCCGGCGGCGGAGGCTGGGGCCTGATTCCCGCCGCCGGCCGGGTGCCGGCGCGGGGAAATCCGCCCCGGCGGCGGCTTTCCGGGCATCTTCCCGCGGCGGGCCGATTCCAGGCGCCCGCGATCTGCTCTAGCCTCGCCGCGCGGATGGGGAACGGAACAAGATGCTACGCAGGACGATGATGGCGGCCGCGGCCGCGCTGGGCGTGTCGCTGGCCGGGGCCGCGGAGGCCCAGCAGCGCGACCTGACCGTGGTCTCCTGGGGCGGCGCCTACCAGGATGCCCAGCGCGAGGTCTATTTCCGCCCCTTCCAGCAGCGCAGCGGCCAGCGCCTGCTGGAGGAGACCTGGGACGGCGGCGTGGGCGTGCTGCGCGCCAAGATCCAGTCCGGCGCGAACAACTGGGACGTGGTGCAGGTCGAGAGCGAGGAGCTGCTGCTCGGCTGCGAGGAGGGGCTGTTCGAGAAGATCGACTGGCCGGCCATCGGCGGCCAGGACCACTACATCCAGCAGGCGGTGAACGAGTGCGGGGTGGGGACGATCCTCTACTCCTTCGTGCTCGGCTACGACCGCGCCCGCATGCCCAGCGGCCCGGCCGGCTGGCCGGACATGTTCGACACCCAGCGCTTCCCCGGCAAGCGCGCCTTCCGGCGCGGCCCCAAGACCACGCTGGAGATCGCGCTGCTGGCCGACGGCGTGGCGCCGGGCGACGTCTACCGCCTGCTGGCGACGGAGGAGGGGATCGCCCGCGCCTTCCGCAGGCTCGACACCATCAAGCGCGACATCGTCTGGTGGGAGCGCGGCTCGCAGCCGCCGCAGCTCCTCGCCTCGGGCGAGGTGGCGATGACCGTCGCCTACAACGGCCGCATCGACGCCGCGAACCGGTCCGAGGGGCGCAACTTCGGCATCGCCTGGCCGGGCAACCTCTACACGCTCGATTCCTGGGTGATCATGCGGGGCAGCCCGAACCGCGCCCGGGCGCTGGAGTTCCTCCGCTTCGCCGGCGACCCGCAGGTGCAGGCGCAACTGCCGCCCCGCATCGCCTATGGCGTGACGGCGCGGGAGGCGAACGCCCACATCGCCCCGGACGTACTGGCAAACCTGCCCACCTCCCCGGCCAACGCCCAGGGGGCGCTGGAGATCAGCGACCGCTTCTGGCTGGACAACCTCGACACGCTGAACCAGCGCTTCAACAACTGGCTGGCGCGCTGAGGAGGCGGTCCTGAGCGGCGCGCGGGCGAAGCTGGGCGCGGCGGCGCTGGTCGCGCCGCTGCTGCTCTTCCTGCTGCTGGTCTTCGTCGCGCCGATCGGCCAGTTCCTCTGGCGCGCGGTGGCGGAGGAGGAGGTGGCGGCGGTCATGCCCCGCACCCTCGCCGCGCTGCGCGGCTGGGACGGGGCGGCGACGCCGGGCGACCCGGTCTTCGAGGCCCTGGCCGCCGACCTGCGGGAGGCACGGCGGCTGGACATGGAATCCGGCGGCGGCCGCATCGCCCGGGCCGCCGCGCGGCTGGCCGCCGACATCCCCGGCTTCCGCAGCATCCTGCCCAGCACGGCGCGTCGGCTGGCCGACCCGACCGCCCCGGCGCGCTGGACGGTGCAGACTGCCAGCCCCGAATGGGACCGGCCGGCCACCTGGGCGGCGATCCGGCGCGCCGGCGGGCCGGTCTCCGACCTGAACCTGCTCGCGGCGCTGGACCTGCGGCGTGACGCGGCGGGGGAGGTCGTGGCGGTGCCGGCCGACCAGGCGGTGTTCCGCGACGTGATGCTGCGGACCCTGTGGATCGCGGCGCTGGCGACGCTGCTCTGCCTGCTGGTCGCCTATCCCCTTGCCTGGCTGATCGCCACCGCCCCGCCGCGCGTGGCGCCCTGGCTGCTGGCGGGGGTGCTGCTGCCCTTCTGGACCAGCCTGGTGGTGCGCACGGCGGCCTGGTGGGTGCTGCTGCAGAAGGAGGGCATCGTGAACGGCGCCCTGCTGGGCGTCGGCGCGATCGAGCAGCCGATGGCGCTGCTGTTCAACCGCGGCGCCGTCCTGGCGGCGATGGTGCACATCCTGCTGCCCTTCATGGTGCTGCCGATCTACGGCGCGCTGCGCGGGATGGACCGGCGGCTGCCGGCGGCGGCCCAGTCCCTGGGCGCCTCGCCCTGGCGCAGCTTCCGGCGGGTGATCCTGCCGCTGTCCCTGCCCGGGGTGGGGGCGGGGTGCCTGCTGGTCTTCGTGCAGGCGCTGGGCTTCTACGTGACCCCCGCGCTGCTGGGCGGGCCCAACGACCAGATGCTGCCCTACTTCATCGGCTTCTATGCCAACCGCACGGTGAACTGGGGGCTGGCGGCAGCGCTCTCCGTCATCCTGCTGGCCTCGGTGGCGGTGGTGGTCGGACTCTACGCGAAGCTCGTCGGCTTCGAGAGGACGCGGGTGGCCTGAGATGGGGCGCGTCCTCCTCTGGGCCTTCGGGCTGTCGGTGATCCTGTTCCTGCTGGCGCCCATCGCCGCCATCGTGCCGCTGTCCTTCTCCGCCGGCGCCTTCCTGACCTATCCGCTGCCGGGGCTGTCGCTGCGCTGGTACGCCGACTTCGTCTCCTCGGATTTCTGGATGCCGGCGCTGTGGAACAGCCTGGGCATCGGCGCCGCGGCCTCGGCCCTGGCGACGGCGCTCGGCACGCTGGCGGCCTTCGGCCTGTGGCGGGCGCGCTTCCCGGGGCGGATGCTGGTGCTGGCGGTGCTGATGGCCCCGCTGGTGGTGCCGGCCATCGTGGTCGCCGTCTCGCTGCTGCTGGCCTTCGGGCCGATCGGGCTGGTGAACACGCATCTGGGGCTGATCCTGGCCCATGCCGCGCTGGGGGCGCCCTTCGTGGTCACCACCGTCTCCGCCGCGCTCGCGCCCTTCGACGCCACCCAGCTGCGGGCCGCGGCGGCCAGCGGCGCCTCGCCGGCGCTGGCCTTCCGCCGGGTGGTGCTGCCGCAGATCGCCCCCGGGGTGGCGGCGGGCGCCCTCTTCGCCTTCGCGACCTCCCTGGACGAGGTGGTGATCGCCCTGTTCATCTCCGGCCCGGCACAGCGCACGCTGCCGCGGCAGATGTTCTCCGGGCTGAACGACCAGATCAGCCTGACCATCGCCGCCGCCGCCACGCTGATGATCGTGCTGGCCGCGCTGCTCCTCGCAGCGGTGGCCTGGCTGAGGAGGAGAACGCCATGAACCCGTCCCACGCCGGACGCCTGCCGCGCCGTGGCCTGCTAGCCGCGGGGCTCGCCATCCCCGCCCTCGTCCCGCGCCCCGGCCGGGCGCAGGCCGCCTGGCCGGACCGCCCGGTGCGGATGGTGGTGCCCTATGCCGCCGGCGGCCCCACCGATGCGGTGGCGCGGCTGGTGGCGGAGCGGCTGTCCAGTGACCTGCCGCAGCGCGTGGTGGTGGAGAATCGCGGGGGCGGCGGCGCCCTGCCGGGCACCGAGGCGGTGGCGCGGGCCCCCAGGGACGGCAGCACGCTGCTGTTCACGACGGTGGTGCACGCCGTCCACCGCGCGCTGCACGGCGGCCGCCTGACCTTCGACCCGGCGGCGGACTTCGCTCCGGTGGCGCTGGTCGGCGTGGTGCCGATGGTGATCCTGGTGCCGCCCGACAGCCCGTATCGCGACCTGCCGTCCCTGCTGGCGGCGCTGCGCCGGGATGCGCAGCCCTATGGCAGCAGCGGCGTCGGCGGCTCCTCCCACCTGGGGGTGGAGCTGCTGAAGTCGATGACGGGCATCCGCACCGAGCACATCCCCTATCGCGGCACCGGGCCGGCGGTGGTGGACCTCCTCGCCGGCCGGGTGGCGCTGGTGATGGACAGCGTGGCGACCGGCGCGGCGCAGGTGAAGGCGGGGGCGTTGCGCGGCCTCGCCACCACGGGGCCGCGGCGGTCCTCCGCCCTGCCGGAACTGCCCACCGTGGCGGAAACGGTCCCGGGCTTCGAGGCGACGACCTGGAACGCCGTCCTCTCCCCCGCCGGCACGGACCCGGCCGTGCTGGACGCGCAGAACGCCGCCATCGGCCGGGTGCTGGCCGATGGCGCGGTCCAGGAGAAGCTGGCGGCGCTCGGGGTGGAGATCCCGCCGCCGGACCAGCGCAGCCGCGAGGCGGCGGCCGCGTTCGTCGCCGCCGAGACGCGGAAGTGGGAGGGGTTGATCCGGGAGGCCGGGATCCGGGCGGAGTGACCGGCCGCCTCCGGCGATCCCCCGCGCGGGAGCGCCGGGGGAGGGGGGATGCAGGCGGGCCCCCCCCTGGCGCGCCGCCGGGGCGGGGCCATCTGCCGGTCCTGGAACCGCAGGAGGAACCGCGTGATGACCAGCATGGCCGGCCGGCGTGGCATGATCCGGGCCTCGTTCGCCCTCGGCTCCCTGGCCCTGGTGGGCGGCCTTGCCGCCGCTCCCCGGGCAGCCAGGGCGCAATCGGCGCCGCAGGGCCCGTACAGGCTCGAGCCGCTACCCTATCGCTTCGATGCGAACGAGCCGCACATCGATGCGCAGACCATGGAGCTGCACCACGACAAGCATCACGCGGCCTATGTGAACAACCTCAACGCCGCGCTGAAGGACCACGGCCAGCTCGCCGCCCTGCCGTTGCAGGAGCTGCTGGCGAAGCTGAACGAGGTGCCGGAATCGATCCGCACCGCCGTGCGCAACAATGGCGGCGGGCATGCCAACCACACCATGTTCTGGACCATCATGGGCGGGAAGGGCGGCGCCCCCACGGGCGAGCTGGCCGAGGCGATCCAGCGCGACCTGGGCGGCCTGGACAAGATGAAGGCCGACTTCAACGCGGCGGGCGGCCGCCGCTTCGGCTCCGGCTGGGTCTTCGTCACCGTGGCCCGCGACGGCAAGCTGGCCCTGACCGATGCTCCGAACCAGGACACGCCGCTCTTCCAGGGGCAGCGGGTGCTGTTCGGCAACGATGTCTGGGAGCACGCCTACTACCTGAAGTACCAGAACCGCCGGCCGGAATACCTGCAGGCCTGGTGGAACGTGGTGAACTGGGCCGAGGTGGCGAAGCGCTATGCTGCGGCCAGGGCCGGCACGCTGACGATCTGACTGCCGGGTTCCCGGGCCGGGACCGCCGACCCGGGCCGCAAGGGAGGGGCCGCAAGGGAGGGGCGGCGCCCGCCCTCCCTTGCGGCGCTGCAAACCTCCGTCGCGTCGCGGCGTTCACGACCCGACGAGCGGAGACTTTCCATGGCCAGCCCACGCCTCAAGCCCATCAGCGACCAGGTCCTCGTGATCACCGGCGCCACCTCCGGCATCGGCCTCGCCACCGCGCGCATGGCGGCGGAGCGTGGCGCCTCGGTGATGCTGGTGGCCCGCAACGAGGATGCGTTGCGCACCCTGCGGGACGAGCTGCGCGGACGCGGCACGCGGGCGGAATACGCGGTCGCCGATGTCGGCGACCTGAAGGCGCTGGAGGAGGCCTCCCGCCGGACGGTCGAAGCCTTCGGCGGCTTCGACTCCTGGGTGAACAATGCCGGCGTCTCCACCTATGGCGTGGTCGAGGAGACGCCGCTGGAGGACCAGAAGCGGCTCTTCGACACGGTCTACTGGGGCGTGGTGAACGGCTCGCTGGTCGCGTCCCGGCATCTCAAGCAGACCGGCGGGGTGATCGTGAACGTCGGCTCGGTGCTGTCGGACCGGGCGATGATGCTCCAGGGCACCTACTCCGCCGCGAAGCATGCGGTGAAGGGCATCACCGACGTCTTCCGCATGGAGTTCGAGCAGGGGGGGCATCCCGTGCTGGTCACGCTGATCAAGCCCTCCTCGACGGACACCCTGTTTCCCGACCACGCGCGCAACCTGACCGATGCGCCCAGCCCCACCCTGCCGCCTCCGGTCTACCATCCCCGCGTGGTGGGGCGGGCCATCCTGCACGCCTGCGAATATGCCCCGCGCACGCTGGTGGTCGGCATGGGTGGCTATGCCATCGCCCTGCTCGGGAACCATTTCCCGCGCCTGACGGACTACGTCATGGAGCAGGTCGGCTATGCCTCGCAGACGACCCGGACGCCGCGCCGCGCCGACCGCGCCGACAACCTCTACGAGCCCCGTGCCGACCTGGCGGAGACCAGCGGGGTCATCGCCGGCGCGCCGCGTCGCACCTCGCTGCTGCTGGAGGCCCAGATGAACCCGCTCGGCACCGCCGGCGTGGTGGTCGGGGTGGCGGCGCTCGGCCTCGGGCTGGCCTATGGCCTGCGGCAGAACCGCAACGCCTATGACCGGCTGGTGGGGCGCGAGACCCGCAAGCAGGCGCGCTCCACCGCGTTGCAGGCGAAGCAGGCGGCCGTCGCCCTGGCGGACGAGGCACGCTCGCGCGGGCATGGGCTGTTCCGCTCTCGCCCCGCCCGCCGGGCGATGACACGGGCCGAGCAGGCGCGGCACTCCGCCTGGGAGCTGTTGCAGGAGGCCCGCTCCCGCGGCCACGACCTGGGCGATGCGGCCCGTGGGCTGGCGGAGGACGCCGCCTCGCGCGGGCGCGGCTGGCTCCGCCGCGGCCACCGCGATGCCGAGGACATGCTGGATCGCGGCCGCCACGCCGCGGAGGATCTGGCGGCGCGTGGGCGTCATTACGCGGAGGACGCGGCCGACGAGGGCTGGTCGCTGTTCCGGCGTGGCCGCAAGCAGGCCCGGAAGGCGCTGCACCGGGGCCGCGGCCAGGTGGAGGAGGTGGCCGATCACGGCTGGTCCCTGTTCCGCCGTGGACGCAAGGATGCGGAGGCGGCCGTGCAGCGTGGCCGCGGCTATGCCGAGGACGTGGCGGATCGCGGTTGGAGCCTGTTCGGGCGGGGCCGCCGTGCGGCGGAGGACCTGGCGGACCGGGGGCGCGACTACATGGACGACGCGGCCGAGCACGGCCAGGGCCTGTTCCGCCGCGGCCGCAAGGATGCCGAGGAGCTGCTCGACCGCGGCTGGCATCGCGCGGAGGATGCGCTGGACCATGGCCGCTCCCTCGCCCGGCAGGGACGGCGGGAGGTCGCGTCGCGCGGGAGCTGGCTGGCCAATGCCGCCTGGACCTTCCTCGACGACCTGCGCGACCAGGGGAGCTGGCTCTTCGGCCGCGCCGGGCGGAAGCAGGCCGCGTCCAGGATCGACGAGGTCCGCGACAGCGCCCGCTCCCTGCTGGAGGAGGCGCGCGAACGCGGCGAGTCGCTGTTCGGCCGTGGCCGCGAGGAGGCCACCACCCGCGCCGGGCAGGTGCGCGATGCCGCCGCGTCGCTGCTGCATGAGGCGGAGGACCGGGCCGCCGGCCTGTTCAGCCGCCGCACCCGCAAGCAGGCCCGCCGCACGGCGGAGGAGGCGCGGCAGCTGGCCCAGGATCTGGTGGATGAAATCCGGGGTCGGAGCGGTAGCCTGCTTCGCGATGCGCGAGTCGTTGCCAAGGACGCCCGCCGCGAGGCGCGCCGCTGGATCTGAGCCGCGGAGCGAGCGCTTCCGTCCCGAGCTGCTGACGCCGGAGCAGGCCGCCGGCGCCGACCGGGCCGCCGGGGTGCCGCTCGACCGGCTGATGGAGAATGCCGGACGGGCGGTCGCCCGTTCCATCCGGTGCCGCTGGCGGCCGCGTCCGACCCTGGTCCTGGTGGGGCCGGGCAACAATGGCGGCGATGGCTGGGTCGCGGCCCGGCTTCTCGCTCAGGAAGGCTGGCCCGTCGCGGTGGCCGCCCTGGCGCCGCCTTCGGCAGGACCCGCCGCGGCCGCCGCCGCCCGCTGGCGGGGACCCGTGGTTCCCTTCGCCGCGGCCGAGGCGGGCCGCGCCCGGCTGGTGGTCGATGCCGTCTTCGGCGCCGGGCTGTCGCGACCGCTCAATGATTCGGTCGCGGCGGTGCTGGCGGCCTCGGGCGGGCCGATCCTGGCGGTGGACGTGCCCAGCGGCCTGGACGGCGCCACCGGGCAGCCGCGTGGGAAGGTGTCTCCGGCTGCGGCGACCGTCACCTTCGTGCGGCGCAAGCCGGGCCATCTGCTGCTGCCGGGCCGGGCGCTGTGCGGCGAGGTCGAGTGCCATGACATCGGCCTGCCGGATGCCGTGCTGGCCGGGCTGGGCCTGGACTGCTTCGCCAACGGCCCCGCCCTCTGGCGCGTGCCCGTTCCCGATGCCGCCACCCACAAGCATGCGCGCGGCCATGTCGTGGTGGCGGCGGGGCCGTCCATGCCGGGGGCCGCCAGGCTGGCGGCGGCCGCGGCGCGGCGTGCGGGGGCGGGCATGGTGACCCTGGCGGCCACCTCGCCCGGCGCCGCCTTCCTGCTCCGCGGCACGGCCGAGGCGGGGTTGATCGTGGCGGACCCGCCGGCGCAGGCGCTGCTGGCGGGCGGGCGGGAGCGCGGCTGGGTCCTCGGCCCCGGGCTGGCGGCGGACGAGCGTACCGGCGAGCTGCTGCGCGCCGTGCTGGATTCCGGCTTGCCCGTGGTGGTGGATGCCGGCGGCCTGACCGCCTGCGCCGGCGATCCCGCCGCGCTGCGGGGCGCGGCGATCCTGACGCCGCATGCGGGCGAGTTCGCGCGCGTCTTCGGGCCGCCCGGCGAGGACCGCCCCGCCGCGCTGCGGGCCGCGGCGCAGGAGACGGGCGCGGTGGTCGTGCTGAAGGGCAGCGATACGGTCATCGCCTCGCCCGATGGCCGTGTGGCGATCAATGCCAATGCCCCGCCGAGCCTGGCCACGGCCGGGACGGGCGACGTGCTGTCGGGCATCGCCGCCGCCTTCCTGTCCCAGGGCCTGCCTGCCTTCGAGGCCGCCTGCGCCGCCGTCTGGGTGCATGGGGCCGCCGCCCCGACCGGGCCGGGGGTGGTTGCGGAAGACGTGATCGCCGGTATCCCCCGTGCCATGGCGGAAGCCCTGGCCTGAGCCTTCGGGCTCACGGTATGTTGCCGCGGATTTCAGGACCGACCCGAATCGGGCGCCGAACTGCGGAAGGGAAGCACTGCATGTCCGACGTTGCCGTCGCGGAATCCGGCTTTTTCGACCGGGCCTGGCGACGCGTCTCTGACCTGTGGCGCGACATGGCCGCGACGGTGTCGCGGGAGGAAGCGCCTCCCGACCTCGCGGACCAGATGCGGGCCTGCCTGGGCGGGCGCGGCGGGGAGATCTCCGCCCGGGCGCGCGCGGCGCGGCTGGCGCAGGACTACCTGTCGCGGGACCAGGCGGGGCGGGTGGAGTTCCTCTGCACCCTGGCCCGCTTCGATTCCGACATGGACGCGGTGCGCGCCGCCATGCAGCGGGTCAGCGAGGCCGAGGACCCGGCGGAGCGCGCCGTCGCCAAGGCCGGGCTGCGCCGGGCGCTGGAGCCGCCGCGCATCCGGCTGCTGACGCAGTTCACCTCGATCCCGGACGGGATGAAGTTCCTCGTCGACCTGCGGGCCGAGTTGCTGCGCCACACGCGGGAGGACCCGCTGCTGCGGGCGCTGGACCACGACCTGCGCGGGCTGCTCGCCAGCTGGTTCGACCTGGGCTTCCTGGAACTGCGGCGGATCGACTGGTCCTCGCCCGCCTCGCTGCTGGAGCGGCTGGTCGGCTACGAGGCGGTGCACCGCATCCGCACCTGGCGCGACCTGAAGAACCGGCTCGACTCGGACCGGCGCTGCTACGCCTTCTTCCACCCGCGCATGCCGGCCGAGCCGCTGATCTTCGTCGAGGTCGCGCTGGTGCAGGGCCTCGCCGGCTCGGTCCAGGCGCTGCTGGACGAGAAGGCGCCGGTGCTGGACCCGCGCGGGACGGACACGGCGATCTTCTACTCCATCAACAACTGCCAGCGCGGGCTGGACGGCATCTCCTTCGGCAACTTCCTGATCAAGCAGGTGGTGGCGGAGCTGTCGGCCGAGTTCCGCAACCTCAAGACCTTCGCCACCCTCTCGCCGATCCCCGGCTTCCGCCGCTGGCTGGACACGGCACTGGAGCAGCAGGGCGCGGCCCTGCTGACGGAGGAGGAGGCCGCGGCCATCGTGGAGGCCACGCCGGGCACGCCCGATGCGCTCGCCGCCTTTCAGGCGATGCTCGGCCGCCGCAACCCCCTGCGCGACCCGCTGGCGGCGGTGGCGGAGCCGGTGCTGGTGCGGCTCTGCGCCCGCTACCTGATCGAGGAGCGGTCGGGCGGCGGCCAGCGGGCCAAGGACCCGGTGGCGCATTTCCACCTCTCCAACGGCGCCAGGGTGGAGCGGATCAACCCGCGCGGCGACGTGTCGGAGAAGGGGCTGCGCGAGAGCCTGGGGCTGATGGTCAACTACCTCTACGACCCGGCCCGGATCGAGCAGAACCACGAGGCCTATGCCGGCGAGGGCAAGCGCGCCGCGGCGAGCGCGTTGCGGCGGCTGGCGAAGGAGGGCTGAGCGCCGGCGCCTCCCGCCCTCCGGCGGCCGGCCCGCTGGCATCGCGGGGCCCGGCCTGTATGATCCCCCCACGAGACCAAAGGGGGGAGGCGCCCGATGAATGTCACCGCCGGACCGCGCGCGCTGTCCCGCCCCGCCGACGAGGCCAGGCGCCTGGAGATCCTCCACGCGCTGGAGCGCAAGCTCCTCTGGCTCTCCGCCTGGATGATCCACCACGCCAACCACATCCGGCCCAACCGGGACGGGCTGAAGGTGGGTGGGCACCAGGCCTCCTGCGCCTCGGCGGTCTCGATCCTCGCCGCGCTCTACTTCGACGCGCTGCGGCCGCAGGACCGGGTGGCGGTGAAGCCGCATGCGGGGCCGGTCTTCCACGCGATCAACTACCTGCTGGGGCGGCAGGACCGGGAGCGGCTGGCGACGCTGCGCCAGTTCGGCGGCATCCAGCCCTATCCCAGCCGGGTGAAGGACGGGGCGGAGGTGGATTTCTCCACCGGCTCCGTCGGGCTGGGCGTGGCGCTCGCCTCCTTCGCGGCGCTGGTACAGGACTACGTCCACCTGCACGGGCTGGCGCGGGAGGGGATGCCGCGCGGCCGGCACGTCGCCGTGGTGGGCGATGCGGAGCTGGACGAGGGCAACATCTACGAGGCCCTGCTGGAGGGCTGGAAACACGACATCCGCGACGTGTGGTGGGTGGTGGACTACAACCGCCAGAGCCTGGACAGCGTCGTCCCCGACCGCCTCTTCGGCCGGATCGAGGGGCTGTTCCGCGACATGGGCTGGAACGTCGTCACGCTGAAATACGGGCGGAAGCTCCAGGCCGCCTTCGCCCGCCCGGGTGGCGAGGCGCTGCGCCGCTGGATCGACGACTGCCCCAACAGCCTCTACGCCGCGCTGACCTTCCAGGGGGGCGCCGCCTGGCGCGCCGCGCTGCTGGCCGAGCTGGGACGCGAGGAGGGGGTGCGCGCCATCCTCGACCCGCTGACCGACGACGAGCTGGCGGCGCTGATGACCAATCTCGGCGGCCACGACATCGAGACGCTGCTGGAGGCCTTCCGCGCCCAGGATGCGGAGGGCGACCAGCCCACCTGCTTCATCGCCTATACGGTGAAGGGCATGGGCCTGCCCTTCGCCGGCCACAAGGACAACCATGCGGGGCTGATGACGCGGGAGCAGATGGAGGCCTTCCGCGTGGCGATGAACATCCGCGAGGGGCATGAGTGGGACCCCTTCGAGGGGCTCGACATCCCCGAGGCGGAGCTGCGCGACTTCCTCGCCGCCGTGCCCTTCGCCACCCCGCTCTCGCCCGAGGGCCGCAGCCTCGCCGCCCCCGCCGTGCCGGTGCCGGAGAGCTTCCCCGTGCCGTCCGTGCCGGAGGGGCGGCGCCTCTCCACCCAGGCGGCCTTCGGCGAGATCCTGGCGGGCATCGGGCGTGGACAGGAGGAGATGGCGCCGCTGGCCGGGCGGATCGTCACCACCAGCCCGGACGTCACCGTCTCCACCAACCTCGGCCCCTGGGTGAACCGGCGCGGCATCTTCGACCGCCACCTGAAGAACGACGTCTTCCGCGACGCCAAGCTGGCCAGCGCGCAACGCTGGGGCATGTCGCCGGAGGGGCAGCATGTCGAGCTGGGCATCGCCGAGCAGAACCTGTTCCTGGTGCTCGGCGCGCTGGGGCTGGCGGACCGGCTGCACGGGGCGCGGCTGCTGCCGGTGGGCACCGTCTACGACCCCTTCGTGAACCGCGGCCTCGATGCGCTGATCTACGCCTGCTACCAGGACAGCCGCTTCCTGCTGGTTTCCACGCCATCGGGCCTGACGCTGGCGCCGGAGGGCGGGCAGCACCAGTCGGTCAACACGCCGCTGCTGGGCATGGCCCAGGACCGGCTCGCCTGCTTCGAGCCGGCGCATGCGGACGAGCTCGCGATCCTGATGCGCTGGGCCTTCGCGCACATGCAGGTGCCGGACGGATCGGCGGTCTGGCTGCGTCTCTCCACCCGCGGCCTGGAGCAGCCGCGGCGCAGCCTGGACCCGGCGGCGGTGGTGGCCGGCGGCTACTGGGTGGTGCCGCCGGCGCCGGGCGCGCGCCTCGCCATCGCCTATCAGGGTCCCGTCGCCCCCGAGGCCCGCGCCGCCTTCGACCTGCTGGCGGAGGAGGAGCCTGGCGCCGGCTTGCTCGCCATCACCAGCCCGGACCGGCTGCATGCGGACTGGCTGGCCAGCCGGCGTGCCGCGCGGACGGGGGAGGGGGGAGATTCCACGATCGGGCGCCTGCTCGCCCCGCTGGCGGCCGATGCCGCGCTGGTGACGGTGCTGGACGGTCATCCGGCGGCGCATGCCTGGATGGGCGCGGTGCGCGGGCAGCGCGTGGTGCCGCTGGGCGTGGACCGCTTCGGGCAGGCGGGCGACATCCCCGACCTCTACGCGGCCTATGGTCTGGATGCGGACAGCATCCTGGACGCCTGCGCCCAGGCGCTGCTCGGGCGGTAGGGCGGCCGGCAAGGCGGAGCGCTTCGAGGCCCATCGCCGGGCGACGCCGCGCCATGGTGCCGCCCTGGCGCAGGCGGGCACGCGCCTCGCGGCCGCGCTGAATGCCGCCCGTCGCGACTGGCTGGGCGGCGCCGGCCGGTGCTTGCCGCCGCGCCGCGCCGGGGACAGGCTGCGCCCCGCATGACCACGCCCGCCTATCTCGACCCCCGCTCCGGCCGGACCTGGCCGCTCGATACCCCGCGCTGGTGCGGCGATGGCGGGGAGCCGCTGCTGCTGACCGACCTGCCGGGCATCGGGCGGGAGGAGATCGACCGGACGCAGCGCTCGATCTGGCGCTATGCCGCTGCCCTGCCCTTCCGGCCCGCGGCACCGATCACGATGGGGGAGGGCTGCACCCCCTTGCTGGAGCGGGAGATTCCGGGCGGCACGGCGCTGCTGAAGTGCGAGTGGTTCATGCCCACCGCCTCCTTCAAGGATCGCGGCGCCTCGGTGATGCTCTCGCTGCTGCGCGACCAGGGGGTGGCGCATGTGCTGGAGGATTCCTCGGGCAATGGCGGCGCGGCCATCTCCGCCTATGCCGCCGCCGGGGGGATGCGGGCGAAGATCCTGGTCCCCGCCTCCACCTCGCCGGCCAAGACGGTGCAGTCCCGCGCGGCGGGGGCGGAGATCGAGCTGGTCCCCGGCAGCCGCCAGGACTGCGCCGATGCCGCACTCGCCCAGGCGCGAGACATCTTCTACGCCAGCCACAACTGGCACCCCTTCTTCCTGCACGGCACCAAGACGCTCGCCTACGAGCTGTGGGAGGATCTCGGCTTCCGCGCGCCGGACAACGTGATCATCCCCTGCGGCGCCGGCTCCAACGTGCTGGGCTGCTGGATCGGCTTCTCCGAGCTGCTGCGCGCCAGGCAGATCGACCGGCTGCCCCGGCTCTTCGCCGTGCAGCCGGAGAACTGCGCCCCCATCGCCCGCGCCGCGCTGGGCGCCCCGCCGGCGGAGCCGCGCCCGACCATGGCGGAGGGCACCGCGATCGCCCAGCCGATCCGCCTGCCGGAGGTCCTGGTCGCCCTGCGGGAGAGCGGCGGCGGGGCGGCCATGGTCGCGGAGTCGGCGATCGGCGATGCCACGCTCGACCTCGCCCGGCGCGGTCTCTACGTCGAACCGACCTGCGCCCAGGCGGCGGCGGCCTTCGCGCAGCTCCGCGCGGCGGGGCGGATCGGGGCGGGGGAGACCACCGTGCTGTTGCTCACCGGCACGGGGCTGAAGGCGACGCCGCGCATCGCGGAACTGTGCGGCGTGGCGCTCTAGCCGAAGCGGCGGGGCGACCCGAACATCCTGGCAACGGGGGCACGCAACCGACCCCCGTGGGACGCCAGATGCTGCAACTGAACCCACCCCTGCCGATGGACACGGTCCGCGGTCCGGGACTCGCCCATTTCGTGATCGACTACGGGCCGGAGAGCCACCTCATGTGGGTGGTCTTCCTGGATGCCGACGGCGCCTGCTGGACCATCCCCAACCCGGAGGTGCGGCTGCAGGCCAACTGGTCGCTGCAACGCCGCCCGGCCCGCAAGCCCTTCGCCCCGCCGGAACGCCCCGAGCCGATCGTGGTGCCGCCGCTGGTGGCCGCGGAGCCGCCGATGCCACCCGGGACGAATGGCCATGCGGCCAATGGCCACGTCCACGGCGCGGCACGCTACGACGCGGCGGCCACGGCGGCGGGGTAGGACGGCGCGACGCGCGCCCGGGCTGTGGGTGGGCAGAGCCGCAGGGCGAGGTCGGTGTGCAGCGCGACCACCGCCGCCCGGTCCAGCCGCCCGTCCGGGCGGTACCAGGTGCAGGCGCCGGTCAGCATGGCCAGCACGGCATAGGCGGTGATACGGGGGTCAGGGATGTCGAAGCCGCCCTCCTCCAGCAGGGCGATCAGCAGCCCCTCGTACTCCCGCCGCAGGACCACGATTCGCGCGTGGTTCGCGGGCTCGAGCGCGCGCAGCTCGAAGTTCGCGACGAAAACCTCCGCCCGTCGTTCCAGGTGATAGGCGACGTGATGTGCGACGAAGGCCCGCAGCCGCGCCTCCGGCTCCGGGCCGGCCGCCGCCAACGCGGCGCGCGTCTCGGCCAGCAGGCTCTCCATGTGGTCCTGGATCAGCCCGGAAAGCAGCGCCTGCTTGGTCGGGAAGTGGTTGTACAGCGAGGCCGGCCGCAGCCCCACCTCGGCGGCGAGCGCCCGCAGGCTCATCGCCTCGAAGCCGTGGCGGTGGATCAGGCGCAGTCCGGCGCGGCGGATGGCGGCGGCGGTGCGCGGGCCGTTCGAGCCGGCAGTGCGGGCCATCGCGGAACTCCCTGTCCGGCGACGCTAGGCGAGGAAAGGCTTGCGCGCAAGAATTAACGGCCATACGTTCGTTTCCGGTAATGCCCGGCAGCCGAAGCCGGAGCCTGGAGGAGCGGCGATGCGGAACAGCGCCACCGGCCTGGATTTTGACCTGGGCGAGACGGCCGATGCCCTGCGCGAGCAGGTCGCCGCCTTCTCCGCCGCCGAGATCGCCCCCCGCGCCGCCGCCATCGACCGCGACAACGACTTCCCCGCCGATCTCTGGCGCAAGTTCGGCGATCTCGGCGTGCTGGGCATCACCGCCGGCGAGGAATACGGCGGCGCCGGCATGGGCTATCTCGACCATGTCGTGGCGATGGAGGAGATCAGCCGCGCCTCCGCCTCGGTCGGGCTCAGCTACGGCGCGCATTCCAACCTCTGCGTCAACCAGATCCACCGCAACGGCACGGAGGAGCAGAAGCGCCGCTACCTGCCCAGGCTGATCTCCGGCGAGCATGTCGGCGCGCTGGCGATGAGCGAGCCGGGCGCCGGCTCCGACGTGGTGTCCATGCGGCTGCGCGCGGAGAAGCGCGGCGACCGCTACGTGCTGAACGGCAGCAAGATGTGGATCACCAACGGGCCGGAGGCGGACACGCTGGTCGTCTACGCCAAGACCGATCCCGCCGCCGGCCCGCGCGGCATCACCGCCTTCCTGATCGAGAAGGGCTTCGCCGGCTTCTCGGTGGCGCAGAAGCTGGACAAGCTGGGCATGCGCGGCTCCAACACGGGCGAGCTGGTCTTCCAGGACTGCGAGGTGCCGGAGGAGAACGTGCTCGGCGCCGAGGGGCGCGGCGTGGCCGTGCTGATGAGCGGGCTGGACTACGAGCGCGCCGTGCTCGCCGCCGGGCCGCTGGGCATCATGCAGGCCTGCATGGACGTGGTCGTTCCCTATGTCCACGAGCGGAAGCAGTTCGGCCAGGCGATCGGCGAGTTCCAGCTGATGCAGGGCAAGCTGGCGGACATGTACACCACGCTGAACGCGTGTAAGGCATACGTGTACGCGGTGGCGCGCGCCTGCGACCGCGGCCGGACCACGCGCAAGGACGCGGCGGGCGCCATCCTCTACGCCGCCGAGAAGGCGACCTGGATGGCGCTGGAGGCGATCCAGTGCCTGGGCGGCAACGGCTACATCAACGAGTATCCCACCGGCCGCCTGCTGCGCGACGCCAAGCTCTACGAGATCGGCGCGGGGACCAGCGAGATCCGCCGCATGCTGATCGGCCGCGAGCTCTTCGCCGAGACGGCGTGATGGCGGTCCTCGACACGCTGCTGGACCCACGCGACCCCGACGCGGCCCGCAACGCGGCGGCGATGCGCGCCCTGGTCGACGGGCTTCGCGCCAAGGCGGAGCGCATCCGCCAGGGCGGCGGCGAGGCGGCACGGCAGAAGCACCTGGCGCGCAACAAGCTGCTGCCGCGCGACCGCATCCGCGCGCTGATCGACCCGGCCTCGCCCTTCCTGGAGATCGGGCAGCTCGCCGCCGAGGGGCTGTACGGCGGCGAGGTCCCCGCCGCCGGGCTGATCGCGGGCATCGGCCGCGTCTCCGGGCGGGAATGCATGATCGTGGCGAACGACGCCACGGTGAAGGGCGGCACCTACTTCCCGCTGACGGTGAAGAAGCACCTGCG
Organism: Roseomonas sp. OT10; assembly: GCF_020991085.1. Taxonomy (NCBI): domain Bacteria; kingdom Pseudomonadati; phylum Pseudomonadota; class Alphaproteobacteria; order Acetobacterales; family Roseomonadaceae; genus Roseomonas; species Roseomonas cutis. The sequence continues at coordinate 2,702,507 of NZ_CP087719.1, read as the reverse complement.
CGCGCAGGAGATCGCCGAGCAGAACCGCCTGCCCTGCCTCTATCTCGTGGATTCGGGGGGCGCCAACCTGCCCAACCAGGACGAGGTCTTCCCCGACCGCGACCATTTCGGCCGCATCTTCTACAACCAGGCGCGGATGTCGGCCCAGGGCATCCCGCAGATCGCGGTGGTGATGGGAAGCTGCACGGCGGGCGGCGCCTATGTCCCCGCCATGTGCGACGAGAGCGTCATCGTGCGCAACCAGGGCACCATCTTCCTGGCCGGTCCGCCGCTGGTGAAGGCCGCGACCGGCGAGGTGGTCAGCGCCGAGGAGCTGGGCGGCGGCGAGCTGCACAGCCGCACCTCCGGGGTGACGGACCACCTGGCCGAGAGCGACTCCCACGCACTGGGCATCGCCCGGCGCATCGTCGCCAACCTCAACCGCCCCAAGCGCCCGGCCCTGGAGCTGCGCGCGCCCGTGGCACCGCTCTACCCGGCCGAGGATCTCTACGCCCTCGTCCCGCCCGACCTGCGCACGCCCTTCGAGGTGCGCGAGATCATCGCCCGCCTCGTGGACGGGAGCGAGTTCGACGAGTTCAAGCGACTCTACGGCCCGACCCTGGTGACCGGCTTCGCGCATATCTGGGGCTATCCCGTCGGCATCCTGGCCAATAACGGCATCCTGTTCGGCGAGAGCGCGCAGAAGGGCGCGCATTTCATCGAGCTCTGCACCCAGCGCGGCATCCCGCTGGTCTTCCTGCAGAACATCGCGGGCTTCATGGTGGGGAAGAAGTATGAGGCGGGCGGCATCGCCAAGGACGGCGCCAAGATGGTCACCGCCGTCGCCACCGCCGCCGTGCCGAAATTCACCGTTGTCATCGGCGGCAGCTTCGGCGCCGGCAATTACGGCATGTGCGGCCGCGCCTATTCCCCGCGCTTCCTGTGGATGTGGCCCAATGCGCGCATCAGCGTGATGGGGGGCGAGCAGGCGGCCTCGGTGCTGGCGACCCTGCGCCGCGATGCGGTCGAGGCCAAGGGCGGGCCATGGTCCGCCGAGGAGGAGGAGAACTTCAAGGCGCCGATCCGGGCGCAGTACGAGGCGCAGGGCCACCCGAGCTATTCCTCCGCCCGGCTCTGGGATGACGGCGTGATCGACCCGGCGGACACGCGGCGCGTCCTCGCCCTCGGCCTCTCCGCCGCCTGCAATGCCCCCGCCGAGGCGACCCGCTTCGGCCTGTTCCGGATGTGACGCCCATGTCGGCCCTGCTGGAAAGCCTCGACCCCCGCGGCGTCGCCACCGTCACGCTGAACCGCCCGGAACGGCACAACGCCTTCGACGACGCGCTGATCGCCGCGCTGACGGACACCTTCATCCGGCTCGGCGCCGATCCCGGCGTGCGGGCGGTGGTGCTGGCGAGCGCCGGAAAATCCTTCTCGGCCGGCGCCGACCTCGACTGGATGCGCCGCATGGCGACCTATGGTGCGGAGGAGAACGAGGCGGATGCGCGCTGCCTCGCCGCCATGCTGCACGCGCTGGACCGCCTGCCCAAGCCGGTCGTCGCGCTGGTGCAGGGGGCGGCCTATGGCGGCGGCGTCGGGCTGGTCGCCTGCTGCGACATCGTGCTGGCCAGCGAGCGGGCGAGCTTCTGCCTCAGCGAGGTGCGGCTCGGCCTGATCCCCGCGACCATCAGCCCCTATGTCGTCAACGCCATCGGCGCCCGCCAGGCGCGGCGCTACATGGTGACGGCCGAGGTGATCCCCGCCGCGCGCGCGCGCGAGATCGGGCTGGTGCACGAGGTGGTGCCGCCGGACGGGTTGGCGCAGGCGGGCGAGGCGATGCTGGCGACGCTGCTCGCCAGCGCCCCGCAGGCCCAGGCGGAGGCCAAGGCGCTGGCCTTCCTGGCCGAGGGCCGCGCGGTGGATGCCGCGCTGGGCGCGGAGACGGCACGGCGCATCGCGCAGCGCCGCGCCTCGGAGGAGGGGCGGGAGGGCGTGACCGCCTTCCTCGAACGCCGCGAGCCGGCGTGGAGAGGGCGGTGATGTTCCGCAAGCTGCTCATCGCCAATCGCGGCGAGATCGCCTGCCGCGTCATCGCCACCGCGCGGCGCCTGGGGATCGCGACCGTCGCGGTGTATTCCGAGGCGGATGCCCGCGCCCGCCACGTCGCGCTGGCCGACGAGGCCTGGCCGATCGGTCCCGCCCCGGCGCGGGAGAGCTACCTGCGGATCGACCGCATCCTCGACGCGGCGCGGCGCTCGGGGGCGGAGGCGATCCATCCCGGCTACGGCTTCCTCTCCGAGAACGCCGATTTCGCGGCCGCCTGCGCCGGGGCGGGCATCGCCTTCATCGGCCCGCCCGTGGACGCCATCCGCGCCATGGGCTCCAAGGCCGCGTCCAAGGCGCTGATGGCCGCGGCCGGCGTCCCCCTCGTCCCCGGCTATCACGGCGAGGACCAGGACCCGGCGCTGCTGGCGGCGGAGGCGGGGCGCATCGGCTTCCCCGTGCTCATCAAGGCCAGTGCCGGCGGCGGCGGCAAGGGAATGCGCGTGGTGGAGCGGGCGGAGGAGTTCGCGGATTCCCTCGCCGCCGCCCGGCGCGAGGCGCTGGCCGCCTTCGGCGACGAGCGCGTGCTGGTCGAGAAGTACCTGACCCGCCCGCGCCACATCGAGATCCAGGTCTTCGCCGACACGCACGGCCGCACCGTCTCGCTGTTCGAGCGCGACTGCTCCGTGCAGCGCCGCCACCAGAAGGTGCTGGAGGAGGCGCCCGCCCCGGGGATGGACCCCGCCCGCCGCGCCGCCATGGGCGAAGCCGCCTGCGCCGCCGCGCGCGCCGTGGGCTATGTCGGCGCCGGCACGGTGGAGTTCATCGCCGAGGGCGACGCCTTCTACTTCATGGAGATGAACACCCGGCTCCAGGTGGAGCACCCGGTGACGGAGATGGTCACCGGCCTCGACCTGGTGGAGTGGCAGCTCCGCGTCGCCGCCGGCGAGCCGCTGCTGGCCGCCGGGGCGCTGCGCCTGGAGGGGCACGCCATCGAGGCACGGCTCTACGCCGAGGATCCGGCGGAGGACTACCGCCCCTCCACCGGCACGCTGCTGCACCTGCGCCAGCCGCGCGAGGGCGGCGGGGTGCGGGTGGATACGGGCGTGCGCGCGGGCGATGCCATCACCCCCTATTACGACCCGATGATCGCCAAGCTGATCGCGCACGGGCCGGACCGCGCGACGGCGCTACGCCGGCTCGCGAACGCGCTCGCGGAGTACGAGGTGGTGGGCGTGCGCACCAACCTCGACCTGCTGCGCGCCACCGTGGCGCATCCGGACTTCGCCGCCGGCGGGGTGGATACGGGCTTCCTGGCCCGCCACCCTGGCCTGCTCTCGCCCCCCGCCACGGCGCCCGAGGCCGAGCCGGCGATCTGGGCCGCGGCCGCGCTGGCCGTGCTCGACGCGGAGCGCGCGGCGCTGGCCGCCGCGACGAAGGGCTCCGGCGACCCGCATTCCCCCTGGGCGGTGCTGGATGCCTGGCGCCTGAACGGCGAGGGCTGGCAGGACCTGACCTTCTCCCGCGACGGCGCGACGGTCACGATCCGCGCCCATGTGCGGGAGGCCGGGCCGGTCCGCCTCGACCTCCCCAGCGGCCCTGTCCTGGCCGACGCCGCGCCGGAGCCGGACGGGGCGCTGCGCCTGACGCTGGACGGGGTGTCGCGCCGCCTGCGCGTGGTGCGGCAGGGCGAGGAGCTGACCGTCATCCTCGACGGCCGCAACCACGCGCTGCGCCGGATCGATCCGCTCGCCCCGCCCCGCGCCGATACGGTGGGCAGCGACCGCGTGGTGGCCCCGATCCCCGCCCGGGTGGTGCGCGTGCTGGTCGCCGTGGGCGATGCCGTCGCCAGGGGCGCCCCCCTGGTCGTGCTGGAGGCGATGAAGACGGAGATCACCCTCCGCGCCCCGGCTGAGGGCACCGTCGCCACGCTTCGCGCCACCGTGGGCGAGATGGTGGAGGAGGGCGTCGAGCTGGTCTCGCTGACGGCCGAAGCGGCCGGGTAGGGGCGGGCCCCTACCGCTCCAGCGCGATCCGCGCTGCCGTCGCCAGCGCGTCGGCGCGCTCGTTCATCGGATCGCCGGCATGGCCGCGCACCCAGCGCCACTCGATCGCATGCGGCTTGGCGGCGGCGAGCAGGCGCTGCCACAGCTCGTAATTCGCGACCGGCTCCTTCGCCGCGTTCTTCCAGCCGTTGCGGACCCAGCCATTGACCCAGCGGGAGATGCCGTTGCGCACGTACTCGCTGTCGGTGTGGACGACGACGCGGGCGGGGCGCTTCAGCGCCTCCAGCGCCTCGGCCGCGGCGGTCAGCTCCATGCGGTTGTTGGTGGTCTTCGGCGCGCCGCCGCTCAGCTCCCGCTCATGCGTGCCGTAGCGCAGGATCGCGGCCCAGCCGCCGGGGCCGGGGTTGGGCTTGCAGCCGCCATCGGTCCAGATCTCCACCGCGTCCGGCTGCTCATCCGGCATGCGCCGCGATCCTTTCTTCGTCGAAGTGCCGCAGCCGCGCGAGGTACTCCAGCGGGTCCTTGCGCGTGACCAGCGCGCCGGGCGGCGTGTGCGTCCAGTCGTAGAGCCGCGTCAGCAGGAAGCGCATCGCCGCGCCGGCGCAGAGCACGGGCAGCGCCGTGCGCTCGGCGGGCGAGAGCGGGCGCGCCGCCTCGTAGGCAGCGGTCATCGCGGCCGCGCGCGCCGGGTCGAAGCGCAGATCGGGCTCGAAGCACCAGGCGTTGATGCAGATGGCGAGGTCATAGGCCAGCAGGTCGGTGCAGGCGAAGTAGAAGTCGATCATCCCCGTCAGCGCATCGCCCTGGAAGAAGGCGTTGTCGGGAAACAGGTCCGCATGGATCTGCCCCCGCGGCAGCGTCCCCGGCGCCGGCCAGGCGTCCAGGATGCGGCCCAGCCGTTCCTCCATCTCGTCGCAGAGGCCGGGATGCGGCTCCTCGCCCTCCCGGCAGCCATGCAGCAGCGGCGCCCAGGCCTGGGGCCCCAGGCTGTTCGGCCGTTCCATGGCGAAGTCGCGCCCGGCCGCGTGCAGCCCGGCCAGGGCGGTGCCCAGCGCGGCGCATTGCGCGACGGTCGGCATCGTCAGCCCATGGCCGTGCAGGAAGGTGCAGATCGCCGCCGGCCGCCCGGCCAGCTCCCGCAGCGCCTCGCCGTCGCGGGCCGCGACCGGCAGGGGACAGGCGACGCCGCGCGCGGCGAGGTGGCGCATCAGCCCGAGGAACCAGGGCAGCTCGGCCGGGTTCACCCGCTTCTCGTAGAGGGTGAGGACGTAGCGCCCGGTGGTGGTGTCGAGGAGGAAGTTGCTGTTCTCCACCCCCTCGGCGATGCCATGCAGCGCCACGGCGGCGCCGATGTCATACGGGGCCAGGAAGGCGTCCAGCGCCTCCGGCGACACGTCGGTATAGACGGCCATCAGCTCTGTTCGGTGCGGGGCATTCGGAACGGGCGCATGGGCGGGACGCTCAGGCCTGGAGGGCGGCGGGCAGCTTGAAGGTGATCCGCTCCTCGGCGACGATCACCTCCTCGATGGCGACGTCGAAGCGCTCGCGCAGCCGGCCGAGCACCTCCTCCACCAGCACCTCCGGCGCGCTGGCGCCGGCCGTGATGCCCACCACCGACAGCCCGTCCGCCAGGCCCGGGTCCAGGTCGCGGCCGCGCTGCACCAGCACCGCGCGCGGGCAGCCGGCGCGCTCCGCCACCTCGCGCAGGCGCACGGAGTTCGAGGAGTTGGGCGCGCCCACCACCACGATCAGCTGCGACCGCTCGGCGATCGCTTTCACCGCCGCCTGGCGATTGGTGGTGGCGTAGCAGATGTCCTCCTTGGTCGGCCCGACCAGGGCGGGGAAGCGCGACTGCAGGACGGAGACGATCTCCGCCGTGTCGTCGACCGAAAGGGTGGTCTGGGTGGTGAAGGCCAGCGGCCCCTCCGGCACCGTCACCACCTGCGCCTGCCCGACATCCTCCACCAGCGTCACCGCGCCCGGGGGAAGCTGGCCCATGGTGCCGATCACCTCCGGATGGCCGGCATGGCCGATCAGCAGGATATGGCGGCCATGCCCGTGGTGGCGTTCGGACTCGCGGTGGACCTTGCTGACCAGCGGGCAGGTCGCGTCGAGGTAGAACATGTTCCGCGACCGCGCGTCGTCGGGGACGGATTTCGGCACCCCATGGGCGGAGAAGACCACCGGCTGGCCGTCATCGGGGATCTCGTCCAGCTCCTCGACGAAGACGGCGCCCATGGCCTCCATCCGCTCCACGACGAAGCGGTTGTGCACGATCTCGTGCCGCACGTAGACGGGCGCGCCGTGGCGGGCCAGCGCCTCCTCCACGATCTTGATCGCCCGGTCCACCCCGGCGCAGAAGCCGCGCGGGCCGGCGAGCAGGACGCGGAGCGGCGGCCGGGAGCGGCCTTCGGCCGGGTTCGCGGGCAGGTCGGAACAGTCGGTCGGCAGGTTGGCGTCGGGCATCATCTCGTGCCAGTTCGTGGCGGCAGGCACCGGGAGATGGTCCCGGGGGTGGTCTCGGCGCAACCTAGCGGCCGATGCGCCCGGGGGACAGGGGGAGTACAGCATGGCAGAGCGTAGCGGCGTCGCGGCGGCGCAGGGAGCATCCGGCGCGGGGGCCGGGCGGCGGGGGCGGCGCGCGGGGGCCATGGCGCTGCTGGCCGGGGCGGGGCTGGCCCTGGCGGGCTGCGGCGGCTCCAGCCGGGACCTGCTGGCCAATGTGACCGCGCCCTGCCCGCGGGTGGCGCTGCTGGGCGAGGCGGCGGACCTGACCCGCTTCCGGGGCGGCGCCCGCGACCTGACCGGGCTGGAGCTGGACGGCCGGCTGACCGGCTTCCAGGCCAAGTGTGACTACGGCCCCGGCCGGCAGGGGCTGGACGTCACCCTGACCCTGGGCATGACGGTGGAGCGCGGCCCGGCCGCGGTCGGGCGGACGGCCCAGATCCCCTACATGGTCGCCGTGGTGACGGGCGACGAGACCCAGGTCCTCAGCCGCGCCTCCTTCGCCGTGCCGGTGGAGTTCCCCAACAATGTCAGCCGCCTGACCCTGCGCAGCGAGGAGCTGTCGATCCGCATCCCCGGCCCGCCGCAGGAGGCCGCGACCCGCACCGTGCTGCTGGGCTTCGTCCTGACGCCGGAGGAGCTGGCGCTGAACCGCGCCCGCGGCCCGCGCTGAGCCCGGCGGCCACGGTCCACTGGATCTCCCACCCCGAGGTCGAGATCGAGCCGGGGCGGGAGATCACCCGCTGGCGCCTCTCGCCCCGCGCCATCGCCCGCATGCGCGCCGCGGCGGCGCTGCCGGAGCTGGCGGGGATCGCCTCCGTCTGGGCCAGCACGGAGACCAAGGCGATCGAGGGGGCAGGGCTGCTGGCCGGCGCGCTGGGGCTGGGGGTGGGGGTGCATCCTGGCCTGGGCGAGAACGACCGCAGCGCCACCGGCTACCTGCCGCGCGAGGAGTTCGAGCAGGTGGCCGATGCCTTCTTCGCCCGGCCGCACGATTCCGTGCGCGGCTGGGAGCGGGCAGCCGACGCCCAGGCGCGGGTGCTGGCGGCCGTCGAGGCCGTGCTGGCCGCGGCACCCCCGGGGGACGTGGCGATCGTGGCGCATGGCGGGGTGGGGGCGCTGCTGCTCGCCGCCCTGTCCGGCCGCCCCATCTCCCGCGGCCTGGACCAGCCGGGGCAGGGCTGCCGCTATGCCTTCGGCCGCGCCGACCGGGCGCTGCGCCATGGCTGGGTGGCGCTGCCGGAGGCCTGATCCCGCCGGCGGGATGACCCGTTATTCTGCGTGTTCGGACGGCGGACCGGGAGGGGACGCCGGCCTACGGCATCGACGCCGTGCGTCGATCCCCGTCCCGGACCCTTCCCTGCCGGGGCCACAAGCGGGCCCCGGACCCCGCTGGGAGTCTGGCGCTGCGTGGCTGCCGTCAGCCTCCGGGCTGAACCCAGGGAGCGCGCGGACAGGCGGGAGTCCGGAAAAGCTCCAAAGGCGTCCGCGCGGGCGGCGGCCGTACCCGCCGAGGAGCCATGCTCCTCGGCGCCTCGACCCCGTATCAGGCTGTCCCGCGGCAGCACGCATCGGGTCCAGGGCCCGCAGGGTCCTGGCGGAGTGGGGGTACGGGGGCGAGGTGGAGCCTTGCCCCCGGGCCACGGGCGCACCCCACGCCATCGCGCCGTCCGTATGAGTTCGGGGCTGGGCTGTCATCGCGCTGCGGCGAGAGGCCAGAAGAAGGCGATCAGCGGCACCCCCGCCGCCAGCACCAGGAGCGAGAGCGGCAGGCCGAGCCGGGCGTAGTCACCGAAGCGGTAGCCGCCGGGCCCCATCACCAGGGTGTTGCACTGGTGGCCGATGGGGGTGAGGAAATCGCTCGCCGCTCCCAGCGCCACGGCCATCAGGAAGGGGTCGGGGTTCAGCCCCAGCTTGCTGGCGAGGCTGGCCGCGATCGGGCCCATCACCAGCACAGTGGCGGCATTGTTGAGGAAGGGCGTGACTGCCATCGCCGCCAGCATGGTCGCGCCCAGCGCCACCATCCCCGGCAGCCCGCCCAGCACGGCGTCGAGCCAGCCGGCCAGCAGCTCCGTCCCGCCCGTCCGCTCGATGGCTCCCGAGACGGGGATCAGCGCGGCCAGCAGCACGACCACGGGCCAGTCCACCGCCTCGTAGGCCTCGCGCGTCGTCATCACCCGCAGCAGCAGCAGCGCCACCACCGCGCCGAAGAAGGCGACCGCCACCGGCAGGGCGCCGGCCGCCACCAGCGCCATGGCGCCGGCCAGCACGCCGAGCGGAATCCAGGAGCGCCGCCCGCGCCCCAGCGCCATGTCGCGCTCGGCCAGGGGCAGGACCCGGATCTCGCCCAGGTTTTCCGGCATGGTCGCGGCCAGACCGCGCAGCAGCACCACGTCGCCCGTCCGCAGGCGCAGGCGCGACAGGGCCTCGCGGATGTGCTGCGTCCCACGCCGGCTGACCGCCAGGAGGGAGACGCCGTGCCGGCTGCGCAGCGAGAGGGCGGAGGGGCTGCGGCCGACCAGCGGGCTCTCCGCCGTGACCACGCCCTCGATCACCTGCATGTCGTCCTGCTCCGTGTCAGGGTCCTCGCGGCGGACGGTGTCCTCGCCGAGCCGCAGCCCCGCCTGGGAGACCAGTCGCTCCAGCTCGGCCGGCTCGCCGCGCAGCAGCAGGGTCTCGCCGGCGCGCAGCACCCGGTCGGGCGTGGGCGGACCGGATTCCCCGGGTGGCCGCCCCCCGTCCGGCTTCCCGGGCGCCGCGTCGCCGGGCGGGAGGATGGCGGAGACGCGCACCTCCCCCTCCGCCATCGCCTCCAGCTCGGCCACGGTCCTGCCGGCCGCCTCGCTGCCCTCCGGCAGCCCCGCCTCGACGGTGTAGTGGCCGATGGTGAAGGCCGCCTCCATCGAGGCCCCGCCGCGCCGGCCGCCGGGCAGCAGCCGCCAGCCCACCGCGAGGAAGAGCAGCGCGACGGCGCAGATGCCCAGCCCCACGGGGGTGTAGTCGAACATGCGGAAGGGCTCGCCCGTCATCTGCTCGCGCACGCGCGACATGATGATGTTGGGCGCGGTGCCGACCAGCGTGACCACGCCGCCTGTCATCGCCGCGAAGGACATCGGCATCAGCAGCGCCCCCGGCGAGGTGCCGGTGCGACGCGCGATCTGCATCGCCACCGGCATCAGGATGGCCAGCGCGCCGACGTTCTTGGTGACCATGGCCAGCAGCATGGTGGCGCCGGCCAGCACCGGCACCTGCATCGCCACCGTGGTCAGGCGCGGCGCGACGGGGCGCAGCATCACCTCCACCGCCCCGGAGCGCGCGACGGCATGGCTGACCACCAGCGCCGCGGCGACGATCACCACCACGTCGTCGGAGAAGCCGGAGAAGGCCTTCTCCGCCGGCACCAACCCCAGCAGCAGCCCGGCGAGCAGGGCCGCAAGGGCGACGAGGTCGTAGGGCAGGCGCCCCCAGACGAACAGGCCGATGGTCGCGGCCATCAGCCCGAAGGCCAGCCCCTGGTCGAGTGTCATGCATCCCCGGTTCAGCCGCGCCCCCCCCGGGGCCGGCGCGGCGGCGTCTCAACCGGCGCGGCGGCCCCCGGTTGCGGCCCGCCGCCGTTGCGCCCGGCGGTGTGGCCGGCGCGTCGCGCCCGGATGGGACCGGCGCGGCGTGCCGTGGACAGCGCCCCGGCCGGCGTGCAAGTTGGGCGCCCCGCTGATCCCGCGCGGGAGAGTGGGGCGTGCCCCCCGCCGAAGGCGCAACCGGCCCCCGGAAACGCTCAGGCCGATGGACCGCGCGGGGGAGGGGCCTCTGGAAAGACCGCGCCGCCCGGACCGGGCGGCGGGGGCACCGACGGAGTAAGGCGGCCCTGCCACGGCGGCGCCGCCGAATCTCTCAGGTCACAGGACAGAGGGGGGCCACGTTCCGGTCGCCGCGATTCCCGCGGCGCGAAGGAGGATGCGTGGCCGACACCGAGACCCTGCTCGATACCCCGCTCGCCGCCTGGCACCAAGCCCAGGGCGCGCGGATGGTGCCCTTCGCCGGCTACCGCATGCCCGTGCAGTACCCATCCGGCATCATCGCCGAGCACGCCGCCTGCCGCACCGGCGCCGCGCTGTTCGACGTCTCCCACATGGGCCAGGCGGAGCTGCTGGGCGAGGCCGGGGCGGCGGTGCTGGAGACCCTGACCCCCGCCGAGGTGCAGGGGCTGAAGCCCGGCCGCCAGCGCTACGGCGTGCTGATGACGGAAGCGGGCGGCATCCTGGACGATTTCATGGTGGCGCGGCTGGGGCCGGAGCGGCTGTTCCTGGTGCTGAACGCCTCGCGCAAGCATCTGGACGAGGCGGCCATCGCCGCGATCCTGCCGGCCGCCGTGACGCTGCGCCCGCTGCGCGACCGCGCGCTGCTGGCGGTGCAGGGGCCGGGGGCGGAGGCGGCGCTGGCCACCCTGGCGCCGGAGGTGGCGACGCTGCCCTTCATGGGCGTGGCGGAGGTCACCCTCGCCGGCCACCCCGCCCTGGTCAGCCGCTCCGGCTATACCGGCGAGGACGGCTACGAGATCGGCCTGCCGGCCGAGGGAGCGGTGCCGCTTGCCGACGCGCTGCTGGCGGCGGGCGTCGTGCCGGCCGGGCTGGGGGCGCGGGATTCGCTGCGGCTGGAGGCGGGGCTCTGCCTCTACGGCAACGACCTGGACGAGACGACCAGCCCGGTCGAGGCGAACCTCGTCTGGACCATCGGCAAGCGCCGCCGCATGGACTGGGACTTCCGCGGCGCCGGGCGCGTGCGGGCGGAGCTGGACCACGGCCCCGCCCGGCTGCGCGTCGGTCTCGCCGTGGAGGGGCGGCAGCCCGCGCGCGCCCATACCCCGATCGTGATCGGCGGCGAGACGGTGGGCGAGGTGACCTCGGGCAGCTTCGGCCCCACCCTGGGGGCCCCCGTCGCCATGGGCTACGTCCGCCGCGCCGCCGCCCGCGACGGCACCGCCGTCGAACTGCCGGTGCGCGGCAAGCCGATCGCCGCCCGGATCGCCCCCATGCCCTTCGTCCCGCACCGCTACCGCCGCGGCACGGCGGCCGCCTGAACCGCGCCCCGAGATTCCCGGAGAGACCCGCATGTCCGATATCCGCTACACCACCAGCCACGAATGGGTCCGCGCCGAGGGCGGGGAGTTCCTCGTCGGCATCAGCAACCATGCCCAGGAGGCGCTGGGCGACGTCGTCTTCGTCGACCTGCCGGAGGTCGGCCGCGAGGTCGAGGCCGGCGACACGGTGGCGGTGGTGGAGAGCGTGAAGGCCGCCTCCGACATCTACGCGCCCATCTCCGGCACGGTGACGGCGGTGAACGAGGCGGTCTCCGGCGATCCCGGGCTGATCAACCGCGAGCCGGAGGCGGAAGGCTGGTTCTTCCGCATCAAGCCCTCCGATGCGTCGCAGATCGACGCGCTGCTGGATGCGGCGGGCTATGCCGCGTTCGTGGAGTCCGAGGGCGCATGAACGCGCTGGAACGCCTCGCCGCCCTGGAGGATCGCGGCGCCTTCGCCCGCCGGCATATCGGCCCGTCCGAGGCGGAGATCGCGCGCATGCTGGCGGTCGTCGGCGTGCCGGACCTCGACACGCTGGCCGCGCGCACCGTGCCGGCCGACATCCTCGCGGCCGCCGGCACGCACAGCCTGGACGCGCTGCCGCCGCCGGTGGGCGAGGCGGAGGCGATGGCCGAGCTGGCGGGCCTGGCCGCGCGCAACCGGCCGCTGAAGTCGCTGATCGGCATGGGCTACAACGGCACCGTCGTGCCGCCGGTGATCCAGCGCAACGTGCTGGAGAATCCCGGCTGGTACACGGCCTACACGCCCTACCAGGCGGAGATCGCGCAGGGGCGGCTGGAGGCGCTGGTCAACTTCCAGACCATGGTCGCCGACCTCACCGGCCTGCCCATCGCCAATGCCTCCCTGCTCGACGAGGGGACGGCGGTGGCGGAGGCGATGGCGCTCGCCCTCTCGGCGGTGAAGGGGCCGCGCGCCACCAACCGCCGCGTGATCCTGGCCAGCGCCGAGCTGCACCCGCAGACCATCGCCGTGCTCCAGACCCGCGCCGCGCCGCTGGACGTGGAGGTGCGCGTCTACAAGGCCGCCGACATGGCCGAGGCCGCCGCGGCGGATGCGGCGGTGGCGACGGTGCTCGCCTATCCCGGCACCACCGGCGAGGTGCGCGAATCCCTCGCCGCCGACATCGCCGCGATCCAGGCGGCCGGCTCGCTCGCCATCGTGGTGGCCGACCCGCTGGCGCTCGTGCTGCTGACGCCGCCGGGGGAGATGGGGGCGGACATCGTCGTCGGCTCCACCCAGCGCTTCGGCGTGCCGATGGGCTGGGGCGGGCCGCACGCCGCCTACATGGCGGTGAAGGACGGGCTCAAGCGCCTGATCCCCGGGCGGCTGGTCGGCGTCTCCGTCGATGCCGCCGGGCGGCCGGCGATGCGCCTCGCGCTCCAGACGCGCGAGCAGCACATCCGGCGCGAGAAGGCGACGTCGAACATCTGCACCGCGCAGGTGCTGCTGGCGGTGATGGCCGGCATGTACGCCGTCTGGCACGGCGCCGAGGGGCTGCGCCGGATCGCGGAGCGCGTCCACCTCCAGGCCGTGCTGCTGGCCGATGCCGCGCGCCGCGCCGGCTTCCGCCTGCGCCACGAATGCTTCTTCGACACCGTCGCCATCGAGGCCGGCGGCGCCGCCGAGCGCCTGATGGACGGGGCGCTGGCCAAGGGCTTCAACCTGCGCCGGGTGGAGGAGGGCTGCGTCGCCATCGCGCTGGACGAGACGGTGACGCGCCAGGACCTCGTCGCCCTGGTCGCGGTGATCTGCGAGGCGGCGGGCGTCGCCCCGCTGGGCCTGGGCGAGCTGGCGGCCGAGGCGCGGCTGCCGGAATCGCTGGCGCGCAGGAGCCCGATCCTGACGGCCGCGGTCTTCTCCGCCCACCGCTCCGAGCACGCGATGATGCGCTACCTCAAGGCGCTGGAGGATCGCGACGTCGCGCTGAACCGTAGCATGATCCCGCTCGGCTCCTGCACGATGAAGCTGAATGCGGCCGCCGAGATGGCGGCGGTCACCCTGCCGGGCTTCGCCGCCGTCCACCCCTTCGCCCCCGTCGACCAGGTGCCGGGCTACCTGGACCTGGTGCGGCGGCTGGAGCGCTGGCTCTGCGCCGTCACCGGCTTCGCCGCCGTGTCGCTCCAGCCCAATGCCGGCAGCCAGGGCGAGTATGCCGGGCTGCTGGCGATCCGCGCATATCATCATGCACGCGGCGAGGAGCGGCGCGACGTCTGCCTGATCCCCTCCTCGGCGCACGGGACCAACCCGGCCAGCGCGGTGATGGCGGGGATGCGCGTCGTCGTCCTGCGCTGCGACGCCGACGGCAACGTCGACCTCGGCGACCTGCGCGCCAAGGCGGAGCAGCATGGCGAGCGCCTCGCCGCGCTGATGATCACCTATCCCAGCACGCATGGCGTGTTCGAGACGGAGATCCGCGCCATCTGCGACCTGATCCACGCCCAGGGCGGGCAGGTCTACATGGACGGCGCCAACATGAACGCGCAGGTCGGGCTGACCAGCCCGGCTGCGATCGGCGCCGATGTCTGCCACCTGAACCTGCACAAGACCTTCTGCATCCCGCATGGCGGCGGCGGGCCGGGGGTGGGGCCGATCGGCGTCGCGGCCCACCTCGCGCCGCACCTGCCGAACCACCCGCTGCTGGCCGAGGCGGGGCCGGAGACGGGGGTGGGGCCGGTCTCCGCCGCGCCCTTCGGCAGCGCCTCCATCCTGCCGATCCCCTATGCCTACATCCGCATGATGGGCGCGCCGGGGCTGAGGCGCGCGACGCAGGTCGCGATCCTCGCCGCCAACTACGTGGCGAAGCGGCTGGAGGGGCACTATCCCGTGCTGTACCGCGGCGCGCAGGGGATGGTGGCGCATGAGTGCATCCTCGACTGCCGCGGCTTCCAGGCGGCCACGGGGATCGTGGTGGAGGACATCGCCAAGCGGCTCCAGGATTTCGGCTTCCACGCGCCGACCATGTCCTGGCCGGTCGCCGGCACGCTGATGGTGGAGCCCACCGAGAGCGAGCCGCTGGACGAGCTGGAGCGCTTCATCGGGGCGATGATCGCCATCCGCGAGGAGATCCGCGCGGTGGAGGAGGGTCGGCTCGACCGCGCCGACAACCCGCTGAAGCACGCGCCGCACACGGCGGCGGAGGTCGCGGGCGACGACTGGCCGCACGCCTATTCCCGCGCCCAGGCCGCCTGGCCGCAGCCCTGGGTGGCGGCGCGCAAGTACTGGCCGCCGGTCAAGCGCGTGGACAACGTCCATGGCGACCGCAACCTCGCCTGCACCTGCGCGCCGCTGGAGGCCTATGCGCAGGAGGTGCCGCTGGCGGCGGAGTAGCCGCCATGGCCCGGGGCGCGCGCCTGCGCCTGCGCCTGCTCCGGGCCGGCGGCGTGAGGTGTCCGTGGCATGGGCAGGTCCCGCCTTCGGTCACCGGCGGCGCCGGCAATTCGCTCACTTCCCCGTCGATGGGGTTCGCGCACCCGCGGCCCCGGCGTAGCGTGGCGTCCGTTGGTAACAGGGAGAACGCGACACCATGCGAATGATCTGTGGAGCGGCGCTGCTATCCGCCGCCCTGGGATTCGCCGCGCCCGCGCAGGCACAGGTCGGAACGCCCACCGCCGCGACCACGGCGGGGGAGCTTGGGGCCATCTGCCTGGCGGAGACGACGGGCGTGCCCCGGCTGGAGGCCATTGCCTATTGCCAGGGCTACCTGACGGCGATGGGCCAGTACCATGCGGCGCTGCACCCGGCGGGGGGGCGGCAGGCGCCGCTGTTCTGCCTGCCCAACCCGCCGCCGACGGTGGCGCAGTCGGGCGTCGCCTTCGGGCAGTGGATGCGACAGAACCCGCAATACGGCTCGGAAGCGCCGCTGGACGGGCTGCTGCGCTGGGCCCAGGCCACCTATCCCTGCCCCGCGGCGGCCGCGCCGTCGCGCCGTGGCCGTTGAGGGGGGGCCGAGATGAGGAGCATGATGAGCATCCGCACCACCCGCCTTGCCCTGCCGCTGCTGGCGGCCCTGTCGCTGGGGGCCTGCGAGGGCATGAACGACAGCCAGCGCCGGGTCGGCACGGGCGCCCTGGGGGGCGCCGCCATCGGCGGCATCGCCGGTTCCTTCAGCGGCAATGCCGGCTGGGGCGCGCTGATCGGGGCGGGGGCCGGCGCCGCCGGCGGCTACCTGTGGGACCAGTCGCAGCGCGCCCAGGACCGCGCCTTCGAGCAGGGCTACCGGCAGGGTCGCCAGAACCGCCGCTGAACCCCGTCACCGGCCCAGGCGGTCATGAAAAAAGCGGCCCGGGGGACCGGGCCGCTTTCCTTTTGTCGGCAGGCCGCGGACTCAGCGGGCCTGCTGGATCGCCGAGAGGCGCCAGGGCTGGCCCGGGCGGCGGACGAAGGACCAGAGCTCCGTCACCATCTGGCGCGTCTCCGGATCGCCCTCCACCACGCGGCCCTGGGCGTCGCGGGTCACGTCGACCAGCGAGAAGCGCATCGCCACGGTGGCGTAGTCCAGCCCCTGCTCGTTCCACGCCTCCGCCAAGTCACCGGACTCCAGCCGGACGTCGCGTGTCTCGTTGCTCCAGCCACGGGCGGCGAGGTCCTGCAGGTCGCCGGCGAAGTAGCGCGCCATCTCCGGGGTGGCGAGGCGCTGCAGCGTCGCCATGTCGCCGCGCGACCAGGCCGCGTTGATGTCCACCAGCATCCGCTCGAAGGCCTGGAAATCCGCCTGCCCGACCTGGACCGGGGCGCTGCGGGCCGCGGCCATGCCGCCCCCTGCCGAGCCGCCCGCCATGGCCTCGCGGGCATAGGCGTTCGGCGGGGCCCGGCCGGCGGGGGCGGCGCCGGCCATGGCCGGGGACATGCCCTCGGCCGCGCGGCGACGGAAGAAGCGCATCACCAGCATGGCGAGGCCGACCAGCAGGGCGATCTGCAACAGGAAGCCCAGGAAGCCGCTGAAGCCTGCGGCACCGCCGAAGGCGCCCGAACCGAACAGCATCCCGACCAGCCCGGCACCCAGCAGCCCGCCCATCAGGCCGGACATGAAGCCGCCGCCGCCGAACAGGCCGCCGCGGGCCGGGGCAGGGGTGTAGCTCGGCCGCTGCGCCGGGGCGGTCTGCCCGAAGCCGCCACGCGGCGTCTCCGTCCGGTCGAAGTTGCTGACGCCGCCGCCCGGCGCGGTGCGGGTGGAGGGCGGGGCGCTGTAGGTCCGGCTGCCGCGGCTGCCGGAGGAGAAGCCACCACCCGGCCGCGCATCCGCTGCCATGGGCAGGCCCACCAGGGCGAGCGCGGCGAAGGCGGCGAGCAGGCTCGCACCGAGCTTGCGGGGACGGCGCATGGATCGTTGCTCCCGAAGGAAATCTGACATGCCTGTAATATAGTGCAGGTGGGCCCGGGTTGCATCACCCTGGTCCGGACCTTGCGCCCGCCAACCCTTCCTCCAGGACACCCCCCGGCATGACGCCACGCCTGCCCGCTGCCTGCGCCGCCCTGGCCCTCCTGGCCGGGACCGCCGCCGCCCAGGCACCCGCCTCCGCGCCCGTCGGCAAGGTCTTCCGCCTGGCGACCAGCTCGGACGCGGCGACGCTCGATCCGCACGCGACCAACGCGCTCTTCACCTATCTGGTGGTGGGCCAGATCTACGAGCCGCTGGTGAACCGCGGCGACGACCTGAAGGTGGAGCCCGGCCTCGCCACCGCCTGGCGGCAGGTGGAGCCGACCCGCTGGCGCTTCACCCTGCGCGACGGGGTGCGCTTCCAGGGCGGCGAGCCCTTCACGGCCGAGGACGTGGCCTTCTCCATCGCCCGCGCCAAGGCGCCGACGAGCAACTACGGCATCTACGTCGACACGCTGGAGCGGGCGGAGCCCGTGGACCGGCTGACCGTGGACCTGGTCACCCGGGTTCCCGACGCGGCGCTGCCGGACAAGCTGACGCGGGTGCTGATGGTCTCGCGCGCCTGGGCCGAGGCGAACCGCGCCCAGGTGCCGCAGAATTTCGGTCAGCGCGAGGAGACCTTCGCCGCCCGCAACGCCAACGGCACCGGTCCCTATGCGATCCGGAGCCGGGAGGTGGACCAGCGCACGGTGATGGCGCGCAACCCGGCCTGGTGGGGGGCGGCGGCCGGCGTCGGTCGCGGCAACGTGGCCGAGTACCGGCACATCATCCTGAATGCCGATGCGACACGGGTGGCGGCCCTCCTCTCCGGCGAGGTGGACATGGTGCATGTCGTGCCCGCCCAGGACGTGGAGCGCATCCGCCGCCAGCCCAACCTGCGCGTGCTGGACGGGCAGGAGAACCGCACGGTCTTCCTCGGCATGAACCAGGAGCTGGAGGAGCTGCCCGGCTCCGACGCGCGCGGGCGCAATCCCTTCAAGGATCTCCGGGTGCGGCAGGCCATCGCCCATGCCATCGACATGAACGCGATGCGCAGCCGCACCCTGCGCGGCCAGGCCGTGCCCACCGGCTCCATGTGGACCCAGTTCGTCAACGGCTGGAGCGAGGAGACGGACCGGCGCCTGCCCTACGACCGCGACCGCGCGAAGCGGCTGCTGGCGGAGGCGGGCTATCCGGACGGCTTCTCCGTCACGCTGGACTGTCCCGTCGGCACCTATGACGAGGCGTGCCAGGCGGCGACGGCGATGCTGGCCCAGGTCGGCATCCGGGTGAACCTGAACCTGACGCCCAACACCATCTACCTCGGCCGCCTGACCCGGCGCGAGGCCACCTTCTACGGCCTGTCCTGGGGCGTGCCGACCTTCGACGCGCTCTACACCATGCGCGGCGTCATGGCGTCGCGCGGGATGGCCGGCAGTTCCTCCTGGAATGCCGGCGGCTGGTCGAATCCGCGCTTCGACGAGCTGGTGCGGCGGGTGGAGGCCGAGCCGGACGCAGAGACGCGGCGCGGCCTGATCCGCGAGGCCCATGCCCTGCACAATGCGGAGCTGGGCCATATCCCGCTCTACCACATCATGATCCCCTGGGGGGTCCGCCGCGGCGTGGAGGTCGCCCACCGCGCCGACAACCAGGTGCAGGTCCGCGAGGTCCGCGTGGAGTAGCCCGCCAGAGGGCCGGCGGGCGCCGGCGCCCGGCCGCGGCAGGCCGCGCGGGGTGCGGCGCGGGCCGGGTCAGCCCGCGAGCATCTCGCCGCGGCCGAGCTTGCGCAGGGATTCCGACAGGCGCGATTCCTGCTGCCGCAGCTCGTGGAAGACCGCGGCGGTGAAGGCGATGTGCTCGCGCATGGCCGCCTCGGCCGCCTCCGCCCGGCCGGCCAGGATCGCCTCGCCGATGGCGCGGTGCTGCGCCAGCAGCGCGTCGCGCACCGTGTCGCGGTGGAAGAACTGCTCGCGGCTGCTCAGGATCCCGCCGCGGAGCAGGTCGGAGAAGACGCGCTGCACGTGCAGCAGGACCAGGTTGTGCGACGATTCGGTGATCAGAAGGTGCAGGCGCGTATCGGCCGCAGCCTCGGCCGCCGGGTCCGCGGCGGTATGGGCCGCCTGCATCTGCGCCAGGCAGTCGGCCAGGGCCTCGCGGTCGGGCGGCGTGGCGCGCTGGGCCGCGAGCTGCGCGGCCTGCGGCTCCAGCAGCCTGCGGTACTCGAAATAGTCCTCCGCCACGCGCCCGTCGGTGCTGAGCAGCGCGGCCAGCGGCGAGGCGAGGGGGGAGAGGAACTGCGCCACCACCGTGCCGCCGCGCCCGGTCTCCACCAGCCCCTTGCGCTCCAGCCGGTCCAGCGCCTCGCGCAGCGAGGGGCGGGAGACGCCCAGCTTCTCCGACAGCTCCCGCTCGGGGGCGAGCTTCTCGCCCGGCCCCAGCGCGCCTTCCAGGATCAGCCGCTCCAGCCGTTCCGCCACGAGATCGGCCAGGGCAGGAGGGCGGATCGGTTCGAGCATCGTCGTCTCCCGGCGCTGCGGCCCGGCCGAGGCCGGGGCATGCGGAGAGTAGTCTTGGGTAAGTGATTTGACCATGGACAGGATTGGTAAAAACATATAACCAATTCGTGCCGGCCCGCACCGGCCCCGCGTCGCCAGGAGGAATCGCCCATGCCGCCGGCCACCAACATCGAGGACCTGCGCCAGCGCGCCAAGCGCAACATCCCGCGCGCGATCTTCGACTATGCCGACCGCGGCTCCTATGACGAGGCGACCTACCGCGCGAACCGCGAGGATCTGGCGGCGCTGAAGCTGCGCCAGCGGGTGATGATCGACGTCTCCGACCGCAACCTCTCCACCACCATGCTGGGCGAGCCGGTGAGCATGCCCGTGGCCATCGCCCCCACCGGGCTGACCGGCCTGTTCCACGCGGATGGCGAGATCCTGGGCGCGCGGGCGGCCCAGGCCTTCGGCATTCCCTTCACCCTCTCCACCATGTCCATCTGCTCGATCGAGGACGTGGCGGGCGCGGTGGACAAGCCCTTCTGGTTCCAGCTCTACGTCATGCGCGACCGCGGCTTCGCGAAGTCGCTGGTGGAGCGGGCGATCGCGGCGAAGTGCTCGGCGCTCGTGCTGACGCTCGACCTCCAGATCCAGGGCCAGCGGCACCAGGACATCAAGAACGGCCTCGCCGTGCCGCCGAAGCTGACGGTGAGGAACGCGTTGGACGTGGCGACCAAGCCGATCTGGGCGATGAAGGTGCTGCGCGGCAAGCGCAAGAGCTTCGGCAACCTCGCCGAGTTCGTCCAGGGCGGCAACAACCTCACCACGCTGAGCCAGTGGATCGCCGGGCAGTTCGATCCTTCGCTGAGCTGGAAGGACGTGGCCTGGATCCGCTCCCTCTGGCCGGGCAAGCTGATCCTGAAGGGCGTGCTGGACGTGGACGACGCGAAGATCGCCGCCGATACGGGCGCCGATGCGCTGGTCGTCTCCAACCATGGCGGGCGGCAGCTCGACGGCGCGCCCTCCTCCATCTCCGTCCTCCCCTCCATCGCCGAGGCGGTGGGCGACAAGATCGAGGTGATGTTCGACGGCGGCGTGCGCTCCGGCCAGGACGTGCTGAAGGCGCTCGCCCTGGGCGCCAGGAGCTGCATGATCGGCAAGGCCTGGCTCTACGGCCTGGCCGCCGGCGGGCAGGCGGGCGTCACCGAGGCGCTGAACATCATCCGCAAGGAGCTGGACGTCTCGATGGCGCTCACCGGCACGCGCGACGTGCGCGAGGTGACGTCGGAGGTGCTGTACAAGCCGAAGTCCGACGACGTGGTGCGGCCCGGCGGCGGGCGCCAGGTCGCCGCCTGACGGGGGCCGGCACCCCCGGGGCGCGGCCCCGGGGGCCGGCCGGCCGCGATCAGCCCACCGCGCGCAGCTTCGTCACCACCATCGGCTTCGCCAGCAGCGGCGCGGCCCCGGCGCGCAGCGCGGCGATGTGCGCCGTCCTGCCATGGGCGGCGAGGGTCTCGGCGCTCTCCCACTCCTCGACGAACACGAAGTGGCCGGGCTGCGCCAGATCCTCGTGCAGCCGGTATTCGAGGCAGCCGGCCTCCGCCTCGGTCGGCGCCACCGCCGCCTGCAGCACCGCGCGCAGCGCCTCCTCCTGGCCGGGCCTGGCCCAGGATTCCGCGACCACGCGCACCTTGTCCGTCATGACGACTCTTCCTCCGTGTCGGAGGAAGGAGGGGGCGCTCAGCCCCCGGCGATCGTCAACCCGTCCACCCGCACCGTGGGGCTGTCCGTGCCACGGCGGAAGCGAAGGTCGTTCGCCGGGGTCATGGCCAGGAAGATCTGCGGCAGGGTGCCGGCGATGGTCAGGCCGCTGACCGGCTCCGCCAGCGCGCCGTTGCGGATCATGAAGCCCGCCGCGCCGCGGCTGTAGTCGCCGGTCAGGCCGTTCACCCCCATGCCGATCAGCTCGGTCACGTAGATCCCCTCGGCGATGTCCGCCATCAGCTCGGCCGGGGACATGCTTCCGGGCTCCAGCCACAGGTTGCTGGGGGCGGGGGAGGGCGGGCCCGACACCCCGCGCGACGCATGGCCGGTGGTGGCGAGGCCGAGCTGCCGGGCGGTGCGGCTGTCGAGGAACCAGGTGGTCAGCACGCCCCCCTCCACCACGGCGCGCGGCCGGCCGGGTTGGCCCTCGCCGTCGAAGGGGCGGGAGCGCAGGCCGCGCGGCCGGGTCGGGTCGTCGCGCACGGTGATCCCCGGCGCCATCACCGCCTCGCCCAGCCTCCCGGCCAGGAAGGTGGTGCCCCGCGCCACCGCCGCCCCGTTGATCGCCGCCGAGAGGTGGCCCAGCAGCGAGCCGGCCACGCGCGGGTCGTAGACCACGGGCCGGCGCGCCGTCGCCGGGCGGGTCGGGTTCAGCCGCCGCACCGCCCGCTCGCCGGCCGCGCGGCCCAGCGCCGCGGGGTCCTCCAGGTCGGAAAGGTGGACGGTGGAGGACCAGTCGTAGTCCCGCTCCATTCCCGTGCCGCTCCCGGCCAGGGCGGTGACGGAGATGCTGTGCCCCGTCCGGGCATACTGGCCGGCGAAGCCGTTGGAGGCGACGAGGGTCACGGCGCTGCGCGACCAGCCGGCCTCGGCGCCCTCGGAATTGGTCACGCCGGCGACCGCCAGCGCCGCTTCCTCCGCCGCCGCCGCACGGTCGGTCAGGGCGGCGACATCGGGCTCGGCCGGGTCGGCGAGGTCGAGCTCGGGCGGATCGAAGCGCACCGCTTCGGGCAGCCCGGCGAAGGCGTCCTCCGGCACGGCGCGGGCCATGGCAACGGCGCGCTCCGCCAGGGCGGCGAAGCCGGCCGGGTCCGGGTCGGTGGTCGAGACGATCGCCTGCCGCCGGCCGACGAAGACCCGCAGGCCGAGGTCCAGCCCCTCCGCCCGCTCCACCTTCTCCACCTTGCCCAGCCGCCGGGCGACGGAGAGCGCCATGCCCTGCGCCAGCAGCGCATCCGCCGCATCCGCCCCGGCCGCGCGGGCGGCGGCCACGAGGTCGCCCAAGCGGGAGGGGGTCCCGCGGGAGAGGCCGTCGCCGCTCATGCCGCCAGCGTCTCCGCGATGGCCGGCAGGCCGGGCACCTTCCCGGCGGGGCCGAGGGCGGCCAGGGTCGGGGCGCCCCGGAAGGCCAGGGCGGCGGCGCGCTGCACCTGCTCCACGGTCACGGCGGCGATCTTCGCCTTGGTCTCCTCGACGGGGATGATCCGACCATGCACCTGCAACTGGCGGGCGAGCTGCTCGCAGCGGCTGCCGGTGGATTCCAGGGACATGAGCAGGGACGCGCGGAGCTGTGCCTTGGCGCGGTTCAGCTCCTCCTCCGTCACGTCGTGCTGGACGCGCCGCAGCTCCTCCAGCGTCACCGGCACCAGCTCGGCCGCCTGGTCCTCGCCCGTGCCGGCATAGACGGCGAACATGCCGCCGTCCCGGAAGGGGGAGTGGAAGGAGTAGATGGAATAGACGAGGCCCCGCTTCTCCCGGATCTCCTGGAATAGGCGGGAGGACATGCCGCCGCCCAGCAGGCCGGAGAGCAGCATGGTCGGGTAGTGCATCGGGTCGGCATAGCCGGGGCCGGGGAAGCCCAGCACGACATGGACCTGGTCGAGGTCCCGCTCCTCGCGGAACTCGCCGCCGGTGTAGCGCGCGGGCTCGGCCTCGTGCGCCTCGGGGGTGGGCAGGTCGGCGAAGTGGCGCCCGACCATCTCCACCAGCGCCCCGTGCTCCAGCGCGCCGGCCGCCGCGACCACCATGCGGGAGGGGCCGTAGTGGCGGCGCATGTAGGCGCGCAGCGTGTCGCGCGGCATCGCCTCGATGATCTCCGAGGGGCCCAGGGTGGGGCGGCCCATCGCCTGGCTGCCATAGGCGGTGGCCTGGAAGTGGTCGAAGACGATGTCGTCGGGCGTGTCGTTGGCCTGCCCGATCTCCTGCAGGATCACGCCGCGCTCGCGCTCCACCTCCTCGGGGGCGAAGGTGGAATGGGTCAGGATGTCGCCCAGGATGTCCGCCGCCAGCGGCAGGTCGTCCTTCAGCACCTTGGCGTAGTAGGCGGTGTTCTCCCGCGCCGTGTAGGCGTTCAGGTGGCCGCCCACATCCTCGATCTCGCGGGCGATGGCGGCGGCGTCGCGGCGCTCCGTGCCCTTGAAGGCCATGTGCTCCAGGAAGTGGGAGACGCCGTTCTCCTCCGCCCGCTCGTCGCGGGTGCCGGCATGGACATAGGCGCCGATGGAGACGGTCTCCACCCGGGGCATGGTGTCGGAGACCACGGTCAGGCCGTTGGGGAGGCGCGTCAGGCGCACGGCATCGGTCACGGCGTCGGTCATGGGGTGCGGGGCGGTCTTTCCAGGGTGGGGCGGGCCGGACCCGGCTGCCCGGAGGGGGTTTGTCCGCCCCAATGTAGGCGCGAACCGCCTCGGCTGCGACCTGTCCGCGCATGGCTGCGGCGGGATCGCCGCCGCCCCGCCGGGGCCAGGGGCTCCTGACGCTTTGGCATCGATCTGGCTCGGGAATTGCTTGGGCCGGCCGGCGCGGTGCCGGGGTTTCGGAAGGGCGGGCCCGCCGCGCGGGAAGGACCCTCGTAACCCATGTCAGCCACCATCCATCCGGTCGATGAGCCCATCCCGCTTCCCCGGCTGATCCCGCTCGCCCTGCAGCATGTTCTGGTCATGTACGCCGGGGCGGTCGCCGTGCCGTTGATCATCGGCCGGGCGCTCAACCTGCGGCCCGAGGAGGTGGCCTTCCTCATCAGCGCCGACCTCTTCGCCTGTGGCCTGGCGACCCTGGTGCAGTGCCTGGGCCTGCCCGGGGTGGGCATCCGCCTGCCGGTGATGATGGGCGTGACCTTCGCCGCGGTGGGGCCGATGCTCTCCATGGCCGCGACGCCCGACATCGGGCTGCTGGGCATCTACGGCTCGGTCATCGCGGCGGGCGTCTTCGGCGTGGCGGTCGCCCCCTTCGTCAGCCGGCTGCTGCCCCTCTTCCCGCCGGTGGTGACGGGGACGATCATCCTGGTGATCGGCATCTCCCTGATGCGGGTGGGCATCAACTGGGCCGGCGGCGGGCTGCCGATGCTGACCCGGGTGGTGGACGGGGTGCCGATGCAGATGGCCAACCCGAACTACGCCCAGCTCACCGGCCTCGGCATCGCGCTCTTCGTGCTGCTGGTGATCCTGGCGCTGATCAAGTGGGGCCGCGGCTTCCTGGCCAACGTCGCCGTGCTGCTTGGCATCGTCGCCGGGTCGGTGCTCGCGACGCTGCTGGGGGTGATGCATTTCGAGAAGGTGGCCAGCGCCGCCTGGTTCGACGTGATCCTGCCCTTCCATTTCGGGATGCCGCAGTTCCACCTCGTCCCCATCGCCACCATGTGCGTGGTGATGATCGTGGTGATGATCGAATCCCTGGGCATGTTCCTGGCCCTGGGCGACATCACCGGCAAGCGCATCACCCAGGAAGACCTGACCCGCGGCCTGCGCGCCGACGGGCTGGGCACGCTGCTGGGCGGCATCTTCAACACCTTCCCCTACACCTCCTTCTCCCAGAATGTCGGGCTGGTGGGGGTGACGGGGGTGCGCTCCCGCTGGGTGACCGTCGCGGGCGGCGTCATCATGCTGATCCTGGGGCTGCTGCCGAAGATGGCCGCCCTGGTGGAGGCGGTGCCGCAGGTGGTGCTGGGCGGCGCCGGGCTGGTGATGTTCGGCATGGTCGCGGCGACCGGGGCGCGCATCCTGGCCAATGTCGACTTCCGCACCAACAGCCACAACCTGTTCGTCGTCGCCGTCTCGGTGGGCTTCGGCATGATCCCGCTGGTGGCGCCGAACTTCTTCCGCAACCTGCCGCATGCCCTGCACCCGCTGCTGGAATCCGGCATCCTGCTGGCCGCCATCGCCTCCGTCCTGCTGAACGCCTTCTTCAACGGGGTGGGCAGCCAGGCCCATGCCCGGCGAGAGGCTTCGGCCGCCGCCGCGGCGGCCGAGCACGTCTGACGGCGCAGCCCGGGGGCGGGCCTGACCCGCCTTCGGCCCTGTTGCCCGGGTAAGGCTTCCCCCTGGCCCGCGGCACGGGGCCAGCGCGCGTCCTTCGCCGGCCCGGAGCGGTTCGCCGGGGAGGGCGGCGTCCGGAGACGCGCACCCGCCCTTCGAGCAGGCGGCCGGAGCATTCGCGGCGGATGCAGGGGAAACCGGGTAGGATCGTGCTGGAACCGGGCCCGGCACCAGGGCAGGCTGCGTGGCGGCCGGAGCAGGCCGTTACGACCTATTGATTGTTTGGTATCATACTGTATGATATAAGACGAAACAGCGGGACGAGGCAGCCCGCATCAGGGAGAAGCGGTTCATGCGAACGCAGGTCGGCATCGTCGGAGCAGGCCCCGCCGGGCTGATGCTCTCCCATCTCCTGCACCTCCAGGGCATCGATTCGGTGGTGGTCGAGACCCGCACCCGGGAAGCGATCGAGGCCACGATCCGCGCGGGGGTGCTGGAGCAGGGCACCGTGGACCTGATGGTCGAGACGGGCGTCGGCGACCGGCTGAAGCGGGAAGGCTTCGAGCATGGCGGGTTCGAGCTGCGCGTGGACGGGGAGGGGCACCGCATCGACCTGCGCGGCCTGACCGGCGGCCGCAGCGTCACCGTCTATGCCCAGCACGAGGTGCTGAAGGACCTGATCGCCAGGCGGCTGGAGGATGGCGGCAAGATCGCCTTCGGCGTGCGCGACACCAGCGTCCACGACGTCACCGGCTCCCCCGTCATCCGCTACACGGATGCCGAGGGGCGGCCGCAGTCGCTGGAATGCGACGTCGTCGCGGGCTGCGACGGCTCCTACGGCATCTGCCGCCAGGCGATCCCGGAGTCGGTGCGGCAGGAGTACCTGCGCATCTATCCCTTCGGCTGGTTCGGCATCCTGGCCAAGGCCCCGCCCTCGGCGCACGAGCTCATCTACGCCCGCCACGACCGCGGCTTCGCGCTGATCAGCACGCGCTCGGAGACGGTGCAGCGCATGTACTTCCAGTGCGACCCGAACGACCGCGTGGACAACTGGTCCGACGACCGGATCTGGGCCGAGCTGCAGGCCCGCGTGGCCGGGGACGGGTTCCGGTTGAAGGAGGGCGAGATCTTCCAGCGCAACATCGTGCCCATGCGCTCCTTCGTCTGCGAGCCGATGCAGCACGGGCGCCTGTTCATCGCGGGCGACGCGGCGCACACGGTGCCGCCCACCGGGGCGAAGGGGCTGAACCTGGCGGTGGCCGACGTGGTGGTGCTGGCGCGCGCCCTGGAGAACTTCTTCCGCCGCAACGACACGGCGGGGCTCGATGGCTATTCCGCGACCGCCACGCGCCGGGTCTGGCGGGCGCAGCACTTCTCCTGGTGGTTCACCTCGCTGATGCACCGCTTCGAGGAGGTGAGTCCCTTCGATGCGCGGCGGCAGCGCGCAGAGCTCGACATGGTGCTCTCGTCCCATGCCGCCCAGCAGGTGCTGGCGGAGAACTACGCGGGGCTCCCGCTGCGGTGACGCGGCGCCCGGCGGAGCCTCTCCGCTGGGTGCCACGCGGGGGTCGTTCCCCGCGCCCTGCCCCCCGTCCGGGCAGGGCGGCCGGGATCAGCGGCGGCGGGCGGCCGGTGCCGCGGGGGGCGCGGCCGGGGCCGGCGGGGCCGCCGCCGGGACGGCCGTGGCCGAACCGCCGCGAGAGGCCTCCAGCGCGTCCTGCGCGCACTTCTCGATGGCGAAGGTCGTCTGCCAGCGTTCGCGGCAGGCGGGCCGGAAGGGCTCGGCCGGGTCGGACGGGCCCGCCACCACTGGCGGCTTCTCGGCACAGCCGGCCAGGATCACCAACACCACCGCTGCGATGGCCCTCATGCGCTCTCCCCTCCAAAGGATGAGGCGCGCTGCTTTGCATGCGCGCCGGGCGGCGGCAACAGGGGGGCGAGACACGTTTGCAGCCCGTTACACATGTTTGCTCGACCGGGCTGCGAAGGACACCCCGCCGTGGCCGGCAGGGCACGGCGGCCGGCCTCAGGCGGCAGGGCCGCCCGGCTCCAGGAAGGGCCGGATCGCCACCAGGAAGCCGGCCGGGTCCTCGGCATGGATCCAGTGCCCCGCCTTCTCGACCACCGCGAAGCGGGCCCGCGGGAAAAGGGCGGTGAACAGGGGCTCGTGCTCCGGCCGGACATAGGGGCTGCGCCCGCCGCGCACCACCAGCACCGGGCCGTCCCAGCGGGCGCCCGCCGGCGCCTCCCAGCCCTCGATCTCCGGCAGGCCGGCGGCGATCTCCGCCAGCCCGATCTTCCAGCGCGGGGCGGCGAAGTCGAGGTTCTGCAGCAGGAAGGCCCGCACCCCTGCCTCCGGCACCGCGCCGGCCAGGGCGGCATCGGCCTCCCGCCGGGTCAGGCCGGGGTGCAGCGGCAGGGCCTGCATCGCGGCGGCATGGCCGCGGAAGGCGGGTGCGTAGGGCACCGGCGCGATGTCGGAGACGACGAGGCGCGACAGGGCGGCGGGATGGTCCAGCGCCAGCCGCATGGCGACCTTCCCGCCCATGGAATGGCCGATCACGGCCGCCCCTTCCGCACCCAGCGCCGCCAGGGTCTCCGCCACGTCGGCCGCCATGGCGCCATACCCCTCGACCGGCGCGTGGGGGCTGTCGCCATGGTCGCGCAGGTCCAGCGCCAGGACCCGGTGGCGGTCGGACAGCGCCTCGCGCAGCGTCGCGAAGTTGCGCGACTGGCCGAACAGCCCGTGCAGCAGAACCACCGCCGGGGCCCCGACCCCCTGCTGCGGGCCCGACTCCGTCACGTTCAGACGCATCGCCCTATCCTCCCACCGCCAGCAGCACGCTGCCCAGGATCAGCGCCGCCCCCAGCCACACGTCCCAGCCCATCGGCTCGCCCAGCCAGAGCGCCGCCCCCGCCAGCCCCAGCGCAGGCACCAGCATGAAGCCGACCGATGCGACGGCGCCGGGCAGCCGCCGCCCCGCCTCGATCACGCTCCAGGTCCCCAGCGGCGCGGCGACGAAGCCGATGAAGGCGGCGTGCGGCCAGGCGCCCGGGCCGATGCCGCCGCCCGGCTCGCGCAGCAGGGCCAGCGCCGCCAGCAGCAGGGTGCCCAGGCCGAAGCACCAGGGCAGCAGCTCCAGCATGGGGCGGTGGGGCGGCCGGAGGCGGGTGATGACGATGGCCAGGCTCCAGCACAGCGCCGCCAGCAGCAGCAGGGCATTGCCGCCCAGGGCGCGGGGATCGCTCCAGTCCACCGCCCAGGGGCCGACCAGCACGGCCGCGCCGGCGAGCCCCAGCCCGGCCGCCGCCCAGCGCCGCGGCGGCAGCCGCTCGCCCAGCAGGAGCACGGAGAGCGGCACCAGCCAGATGATGGTGACGTTGGACAGCACCGCCGTCCGCCCCGCCGGCACCAGCGGCAGGGCGAGATGGGTCAGCGCGAAGAAGGCTCCCAGCTGCAGGGAGCCCACCGCCAGCACCGCCGGCCAGTCGCGCGGGCCGGGCCGGCGCAGCCGCCCCAGCGCCAGGACCAGCAGCGTGATCACCAGCGTCGCCAGCCCGGCGCGGGAGACGGCGAACCAGACGGGCGTGGCGTCGCGCAGGGCGTGCTTGGTCACCGGCCAGACGCCGCCGAACAGCACCACCGCCAGCAGCAGCAGCCGCAGATCCGCCCAGCGCAGCCGATCGGCTGCGGGCGGCGGGGTCACGCCGCCCCGGCCGGGGCGGCGCAGGGCGGCGCCGGCCGGGGCCTCACGATCCCACCGTCAGCAGGATCTTGCCGACATGCGCGCTGCTCTCCATCAGCGCATGGGCCTGCGCGGCCTCAGCGAGGGGGAAGGTGGCGTGGATGTGCGGGGCGCAGCGCCCCTGGGCCAGCAGCGGCCAGACCTTCTGCTCCAGGGCCTGGGCGATCGCGCCCTTCTGCGCGGTGGTGCGCGGGCGCATGGTGCTGCCGGTGACGGTCAGCCGCCGGACCATGATCGGGCGCAGGTCCACGCTGTCGGCCTGTGGCCCGCCGAGGAAGGCGATGATCACCAGCCGCCCGTCCATGCCGAGGCAGCGCAGGTTGCGCTCGAAATACGGTGCGCCGACCATGTCCAGCACCACGTCGATACCGCCCTTGCCGGCGATCTTGCGGACCTCCTCGACGAAGTCCTGGGTCTTGTAGTCGAAGGCCGCGGCCGCGCCGAAGCGCAAGCATTCCGCCACCTTCTCCGCGCTGCCGGCGGTGGCCAGCATCCGCGCCCCGAAGGCCGCGCCGAGCTGGATCGCGGTGACGCCGATCCCCGAGGTGCCGCCATGCACCAGCGCCGTCTCGCCCGCCGCCAGCCGGCCGTGGCCGAACAGGTTGGCCCAGACGGTGAAGACGTTCTCCGGCAGCGCCGCGGCGCGGGCAGCGTCGTAGCCCTCCGGCCAGGGCAGGCACTGCGCCTCCGGCGCCACGCAGTATTCGGCATAGCCGCCGCCATTGGTCAGGGCGCAGACCCGGTCCCCGACCGTCCAGCGCGACACGGCGTCGCCGCAGGCCACGACCTCGCCCGCGACCTCCAGGCCCAGGATCGGGCTTGCGCCGGGGGGCGGCGGGTAGTTGCCCTGGCGCTGCGCCACGTCCGGCCGGTTCACCCCGGCCGCCAGCACGCGGATCAGCACCTCGTCGGATGCCGGCACCGGGACGGGCCCGGTGGCGAGGTGCAGCACCTCGGGCGCGCCGCCCTGGCCATGCGCGACATAGGTCATGCGGTCTGGCAGCGCGGCCATGCGATCCTCCCTGAAGGCGGCGGCCGGCCCGGGGAGGGGCCGGCGGAGCGCGGCAAGGTCGTCGGCCCGCCCGGGGGCGTCAAGGCGGCGGGTCCGCCGGAAGGCGAGGGTGCGGCTCCGGGGTTGCGCCCGGGAAGCGCATCCGCTTGCATCCGGGCTTCGCCGGCGCCTGCCGCATGGTGCTGTCCGGGGAGGCCGGAATCCGTCGCATCCAACATGTCGCGCGCCGCCCGCTGCTGGGCGGCTTCGCCCTCCTGAGCGCCCTCCGCGCCGTGCCCGGTGCGGCGCCGGCCGTGCTGGCCCAGGTGCCGGCGCCGCCGGCGCAGGGCGGCGACGGGCGCAACGAGCTGCGCCTGGGCGCCCTCTTCCCCTTCACCGGGCCGCTGGCGCTGCTGGGCGACGAGAGCTTCCGCGGGCTGGAGATGGCCGTGGACGAGTGCAACGGGGCGGGGGGCCTGCTCACCCGCCCGGTGCGGCTGGTGAAGGCCGATGTCGGCGACGCCTCCCGGGCGGTGGCCGAGGCACGCCGACTGACCGGCAGCGAGAAGGTGGTGGCCGTCCTCGGGACCAGCGCCTCCGCCCTCGCTTCCGCCGCCTCCCAGGTGGTGGACGGGCAGGGGCTGCCGTATTTCGAGCTGGATTCGATCGCCGATCCCATCACGGAGCGCGGGCTGCGCGGCCTGTTCCGCGCCTGTCCGCGCGCCTCCGACTTCGCGCGCGTCTCGGTCGAGGCGGTGGAGATGCTGGCCGATGCCTGGGCCCGCGCCCTCGCCCCCGCCGACGGCCCGGTCGCGCGGATGGTGCCTCGGGTCGCCATCCTGTTCGAGGATGGGCTCTACGGCCAAAGCGTGTCCGGCTTCCAGGAGGCGCGGCTGCGCGAGCGCGGCATGCCGCCGGTGGAGAAGCTCTCCTACCCGTCGCGGCCCGATGGCCTGGCCGCCTTCGTGCAACGCCTGCGCGGGGTGGAGGCGGAGGTGGTGCTGCACAGCGGCTATCCCGGCGAGGTGGTGCTGCTCTACCGCGCGATGCGCGAGGTCGCCTGGCGGCCGCGCATGGTGATCGGCGCCGGCGCCGGCTACAGCCTGAGCGACACCGCTCGGGCGGTGGGGGCGGATTTCGAGGGGACGCTGAACGTCGACTTCACGCCCTTCGCGGTGAACGACGCCGCGGCGCCCGGCGCCCGGCCCTTCGCCGAGGCCTACAAGCGCCGCTACGGCGCCGAGCCGCGTTCGGGCCACAGCCTCTCCAGCTATGTCGGCACCCAGGCCTTCCTGGAGGCGGTGCAGCGTGCCGGGTCGGTCGAACGCGACCGCGTCCGGGCCGCCATGCTGGCCCTGGACCTCCCGGAGGGCACCTTGGCCAATGGCTGGGGCGCGCGCTTCGACGAGGCGGGTCAGAACACGCGCGCCCGGCCCTACCTGATGCAATGGCAGGGGGGGCGGCAGGTGACCGTGGCGCCGCCCCTGGCGGCGGTGGCCGAGCTGCGCGACCGGATGGGGTAGCCCGCCAACCCCGCTTCCCCCCGCGCAGCGCCCGCCGATCCCCTGTGGACCAAATCGTTCATCCATAGCAACAATCCGGCCGGGCACTGGTCCAGGAGGGGCGGGGCATGTCGTCATCGGCGGAAGGCGGGCTGCGGGCGGCCCCGGGCCCGGAGGCGCCGACGCGCCGGGAGCAGCCCATCATCCTGGTGCGCGGCTTCGGCGGGCTGGGCGTCAAGGACGAGCAGCGGATCGCCTATCAGGGCTTCAACGACGGCACCGTCTACCCGCAGAAGCGCGGCGAGAACTACATCTACGAAGGGCTGGTGCTGCGGCTGATGAAGTCGCGCTGGACCTACAACGACGCGACCAACGTCGTCGGCTACTACAGCTCGCCCGTCGAGCGCGACAAGACGACCATCCCGGCGGAGATCCTGGAGCGGTTCGAGCTGGATCTCTTCACCGGCCACAAGGTCGTCATCGATCCCGGTGTGGCGCTGGGGCTGCTGCAATCGCCGTCGAACGCGCTGCGGACGCTCTGGGTGTTCCGCTACTACGACCTCGAGGACCGGGACGACTTCAGGCGCTACGGGGAGGCGCTGAAGCGCCTGATCCGCTTCATCCGCCGCCTGGCGGAGGTCAAGCACGGCACGGCGCCCAAGGTGAACATCATCGCGCATTCGATGGGCGGCCTGATCGTGCGCGAGGCCATCCAGCGGGCCTATCCGTCGGATGACGGGACGGCCATCGACCCGCGCACGGAGATCAACAAGATCGTCACGCTGGGCACGCCGCACCAGGGCATCTCCTTCCAGATCCTGCAGGAGTGGATCGGCATCTCCGCCGCGCAGGAGCTGGAGCAGTTCAACCCGAAAACGCAGGCCGCCGTGGACAACCCGGTCGGCTTCCGCAACTTCGCGAACCACTTCCCGCCGGACCGACTGCTGACCGTGGTCGGCACCAACTACCGCACCTATGGCCCGGTGGTGGCGAGCTGGCTGAACCGCGCCTTCTCGGTCGCGGGGGAGTTCGGCGCCACCTACAACCGCAGCGACGGGCTGGTGAAGCAGGCCTATGCCCAGCTTCCCGGGGCGCCGCGCACCTTCGTGCACAAGTGCCATGGCGGCCCGGATTCGCTCGTCACCTCGCGCGAGGCCTTCGAGGCGGCGACGCGCTTCTTCTTCGGCAACGTCAAGGTCACGCTCAACCTGGTCCGCGCGAAGATCAAGCGGGGCAAGGACCTGTTCGGCAAGAGCGAGTTCTTCTTCGGCGTCAGCATCAAGCCGCGCCGGGTGGATTTCGAGCTGTTCCACCAGAGCGCCGAGGCGGAGAACTGCTACGGCCCCTTCGCCAGCGAGGACATGAGCGAGTCCGACCCCGTCTTCGGCTGGGCGGATGGAGCAGGCGGGCAGCGCGTGATCTGGGAAGGTTGGCTGGACACCACCGCCCGCGGGCCCGGGGTCCTGGCGTCCGGCGGCCCGCCCAAGCCGCTGCCGGCACCGGACCCGGCGCATCCGGACGACGTGGTGATCCGGCTGGACTTCTATGTCGGCGAGCGCGACAGCTTCGGGATCGGCTTCTCCGACAATGTCGTCTACCGCAAGCAGTACTACGTGCGGGCGATCTTCGACGACATCGAACGGCTGATGCTGCGCGAGATGGTGCTGCACACCGGCGAGGACTTCACCGACCCGAACCAGCGGCTGTCCATGAGGCAGCCCGACCGCGCGGATCCGGCCCACTGGGAGTTCGAGATCGACGGCACCGGCTTCGAGGCGACCCTGGGCCTGCGTTTCGCCATGGTGCCGGAAACCGGCTGAACCGGGAGGGGACGCCGGGCCTCCCGGATGCATGGTCACGCGCGGCGGCCGCCTTGGACCCGCCCGTGCGCGACGCCCAACCGCCGGACGCCGCGCCTGGGCGTCCCGGGCGCGGCGAAGGCGGTGATGCGACCGGCCGTGTCATGGGGTGGTGTCTCAGTTTGAATTTGGGCGCTGAAAACCAGCTACGATCCAGCCAAGGCCGGCGAGGAGAAGGGCGAGGAGGATCGGTGGCCCCGGGACCACAAGGGTCCAAAACTCTTGGGGCGAGAGCCTTACGCAGCCAAGCCACACGTAAAATACCTCTCCGTATTCTTCCAAGAAGATTGAGTCGGTCGAAGGACGGAAGGGGGGCGGGAATGGATGCGGTAAGCGAATCACTGGGCCACGGCCAAGTGCCACGGATAGAGCCACGAAGCCCAACCAGAGGGCGCTGAGAACCACCCAAGTCCGGAAGGAACCACGTCGCCAATTCACTCGGGACAGCATCATGCTGCCTTCTGCCGCGGCTTGTAGGAGCCACGCTTGGCCGGGGGCGCCTCGCGGGCGTCAATCAGCGCCACCACGTCGGCCATGCTCCACAGCCGATCCGTCAGCCCGGCCGCCATAGCGGGCGTGCAGCGGAGCGTCTTGTGGATGCGGACGAAGTTGTACCAGCAGGTGTAGAGCGCGACCATGTGGGCGTGGCTCTCGACCTTCTTCGAGAACGCGTTCGTCAGCCGCGTGAACCGCCGCATGTGCATCCGCATCGTCAGGTTCTGCCGCTCGACGTAGGACGTGGAGACGTGCGCCGGGTCGGGGCGCCCTTCCACGCGAGCCTTGCGGATGCCTACGCACTCCGCCGGGCTGTAGCGGCCCTTCGCGCTCTCGGGCGAGGCGCCATAGAGCTTCACCAGCATGGCGTAATCCACATCGGCGCCGAATGCGCCCTCGACAGCTGTGAGGTAGGGCTTGTGGGCGTCGGTGGTGAGCTGCACCCGGTTGGCGAGGCGGTCTGCCACATCGTCCATGAAGGCCGCCGCGTAGCCCGCGTCACGCCCGCCGATGAGGTAGCTCACGATGAGCTTGCTGTCGGCGTCCAGGGCGGTCCACGTCCACACGTCGCCCGCCTCTTCCGGCGCGGCCTTGGCGGTCGCGACGTTCTTCTGCTTGGCGTAGCAGAAGGACCAAATCTCGTCGCACTGGACCCGCTTGGCCTTCACGCCCCGCACCGTGGCGCCGTGGTGCGCGGCGCAGGCCATGCCCGCGTCCGCCAGCATCTTCGACACGGTGTTGATGGACACGTCGGCCATGCGGGAGACGGACCGCATGGAGGCACCCTCGCAGAGCATCGTCAGGATCGCGGCGCGCTTCGCGGACGGGAGCTTGTTCATGCCCCGCATGATGATCGCTCCCATGCTTAGCGTCAAGCATAAAGTTCAGTTATTAACGATCAGGCGCAGCTTCGGTTCCGGCGGGGTGGTTGGGGGCGGCACGACGCTTTCGGGATCGGAAATCGGCAACCCGAACGTCTTGCTCAGGTCCTCGGCAGAGAATCCGAGAGATTTGGTATGAGCCGTCACTAACTGGGGAACGATGCGTGGAACCTCGATGTCATCGGGTAGAGGGAACGGCTCAACTCTCCAGCCACGACGATTCAGCTCGCGGAAGCGTGCTTCGTATTCAGTATCGGAAAGCCTGTTAAGCCGCTTCGCCGCCATCACCATTGACTTGATCGAGGCCCGCCATTTGCCCTTAAGCAAGGCAAGATGGTCGAGAGTGGTGTTGAATAGGTCAGGCGCTATGTCCGCACTTGGCATCAGAAACTCGGCCGCAAACTCATTTGCCTCCTCCTCCATTTCAGGACGTGGAAGCCTATGCATTACGATATGACCAAGCTCATGCAGAAGCGTGAAACGAAGCCTGTCTTTCGGCTGCCTGGAGTTCACAAATACTATGGGTGGCAGGTTATCCTGCACACGTTCACTGAACCCATCAATCAAGTCCGTTTCAAAGTCGAAGGGCACCACGATCACCCCGGACGACTCTAGAAGCCG
The DNA here is from genome assembly GCF_020991085.1 of Roseomonas sp. OT10. NCBI lineage: Bacteria > Pseudomonadati > Pseudomonadota > Alphaproteobacteria > Acetobacterales > Roseomonadaceae > Roseomonas > Roseomonas cutis. The sequence continues at coordinate 2,666,910 of NZ_CP087719.1, read as the reverse complement.
CGTCACATCCGGCACGGGACCGCGCGGGAGAAGCCATAGCTGGCGGATTGCCGCTGCGATGGCGGTGGCATCACGGTCCTCTGACGGCTCCATCAGGGGCGGCTCAGGGCGCTTCTGGGTCAGGCGCACGGCGTCGAGGAGCTTGGCGATGCAGATGCGCCGGATTTCGGCGCGCGCGAAGATACGCTCCCACTCGCGGTTGGTGAGCTTCTGTCGCTTGCGATGGAACAGCGCCGGCATCGGGCGGCGCCGGAACGGGTGGAAGAAGAACGACTTTCTGACGCTAACGGCCGCCGCGATGGCCTCGACTTCAGTAGGGGAGGGCGCGCGCAACCCGGCTTCGATGCGCGAATACGTCGGCTGCGACAGCCCACGCGCGCGGGCCGCCGCCTCCTCTTGTGACAGCCCCCGCGCGTAGCGCGCGATCAGGAGCATGTCCGGGTTGAAGCCTTTATTCAGCATCGCCCTTCCGCATGGGGTCGGGGATGACCTCCACCAAGTCCTCGAAATCGTCCGGCGGCGGCATCGGGCCGGGAACCACCATCGCACCCTCAGCCCGCCGAAGCTCAATGAACCAAGCGTTCTGGCGACCGTGGGGGCAGGTGATGAACACTCGCGGTTCCATCGGGACGGCCGGGAGCGGCAGATACCCAAGACGGATGCAGGTTGCAGCCTCGAAGCCCGCGCCAAGCCCGGCCCCGGCGGGGTTGTTCTCTTGGAATGCCAGGGATGCGTTCGTGTGGCCGAGAGCCGCCGCGAAGCTCTCGCCAAGGGCGTTCACCCGCCCGAGAAATTCGCTGTTCATTCCGAAGTTGACGGTCCCGTTCTTCTCAAAGACGTGGACGCTCGTCACGCCGCTCAGCGCCGCGCGCAACCGATACACGATGTAGTCGCGAACGACGTTCTTCCGCGTCCCTGGACGGTGCTTGTGGTTCACGTGCGGATGATCGCGGTAGTAGTCCCGCACGCCTTCGGTCACGCACTCGAAGATCGGGTCGAAGAGGTGCCCGAAAGCCCTCCGGGCGTCGTCGTCGGTATGCATCGGTCTCCGCTCCAGGTGCGGAGCAGATGGTGACATGACCCGGTAAGGAAGGGAAGTCTCATTCAGATTTTATTCAGAATATCCAAGTTTTTTCATTTATTTCAGATGCTTACTCTCGGTTCCACCGCCCCGCCGCCGCTTTCCGTGCGATTTCCGCCCGTCGCTCAGGCGTCATCGCGTCCGCCCGCGCCTTCCCGCCCTTGCGCCCCATCGCGGCGGCGGCTTCGTCCTTCACGGGCGCGGGCGGCACGTCCTCTGCCTCCTCCCCCGTCGCAATCCGCATCACCCGCACCGCGTTGCCGATCACGTCGGCGGGTCGCTTCTCGCCCCTCGGTCCCTTGGCCATGGCTCAGCCTTGCTCCGGTGATGAACCGACGCACCGCAGTTGTTCTCGGACACCCTCGTAGCGACGTCGGTTCCCAAACCTCATGTCGTGGTGCCTCGGGCAGCAGCCGTTGGCCTTATGCGGCTTGCACAACAGGCAGCCGGCGCGCGCACTCTTAGGTTTCTTCCGCTTGTGGTGCATCCCCATCTCCGCTCGTGCTTGGCGGTAAGCATATCGGGGTGAAGTGGCTGGCGCGAGCGGACTATCTGCGGTCAGCCGATTTCAAACTGAGACACTACCTGTCATGGCCGATAGCGTGATGCCCTGACCGGTCGTGCTATGATGTTCCTGCGGTGGACCGGGAGGGGACGCCGTCCCCTCCCAGACCCTCCCCTGCCGGGGCCACAAGCGGGCCCCGGTCCCCGCTGGGAGTCTGGTACTTCCGGTGAGCGTCAGCCTGCGGGCTGCACCCAGGGAGCGCGCGGACAGGCGGGACTCTGAAAAAGCTTCAGAGGGCGTCCGCGGGCACCGAGCCTGTGGCGGCCGAGGAGCAATGCTCCTCGGCGCCTCGACGCCGTGTCAGGCTGTCCCGCGGCAGCGTTGATCGGGTCCAGGGCCCGCAGGGTCCTGGCGGAGTGGGGGTACGGGGGCGAGGCAGAGCCTTGCCCCCGGGCCACGGGCACCACGCCGGCGCGGATCGAGGCGTCCTACCGTCGGTGTCAGTCGGCCTTGATGCCGGCTTCCTTGATGATCGGCTCCCACTTGGCGATCTCGTCCATCAGCCACTTCTTCGCCGTCTCGGGCGTGGTGTCGGAGCGCGTGGTCATGGTCAGGTCGGACAGGCGCTGCTTCACGCTGTCCATCGCCATCACCTTGTTCACCGCCTGGTTGATCGTCTGCACGACCGGGGCCGGGGTGCCCGCCGGGGCGAAGACCATGTGCCAGGTATAGGCCTCGTAGCCCGGCACGCCCGCCTCGTTGAAGGTGGGCAGGTTCGGCAGTTGCGGCAGGCGCTCCATCGAGGAGATGGCGATGCCCTTCACCTCGCCGCGCTGCACGAAGGGCAGGGCGTTGTTGGCGACGTCCAGCATCAGCACCACCGTGCCGTTCAGCAGGTCCGGCATGGCGGCGGCCGAGCCGCGATAGGGCACGTGGTTCACCTTCAGCCCGCCCGCCTGCTTCAGGAACAGCTCGGTCGCCAGATGCAGGGCGGCGCCGTTGCCGGTGGAGGCGTAGTCGAACTTGCCCGGATTCTTGCGGAAGACCTCGATGACCTCCTGCAGCGTGTTCGCCGGGAAGTCCTTGTTGACCATCATCAGCATCGGGATGACGCCGGTCAGCACCACCGGCTGGAAATCCGCGATCGGGTCGAAGGGCAGCTTCGGGAAGATCGCCCGCAGCGCCGCATGGGCGATCGTCGTGTAGAGCAGGGTCTGCCCATCGGGCGCCGCCTTGGCCACCACGTCCGAGCCCACCACCACGCCGGCGCCCGTGCGATTCTCCACCACCACCCGCTGCGGCAGGGCCTTAGACAGCTCGTCGGCGATCAGCCGGGCCGGGATGTCGGTGGGGCCGCCGGCCGCGAAGGGGACCACCAGGCGCACCGGCTGCGTGGGCCAGCTTCCCTGCGCCACCGCCGCCCGTGGCAGCAGCGGAGCCCCGGCCAGGGCGGCGCCGGCGGCGAGAAGGTGGCGGCGATGGGTCATCGGCTGTCTCCCAGGACGTTCAGGGTCCTATAGATGAGGATTCCTTCATGCCGGGGAAAGCCCTGTCAGCGTCTCGTACGCGGCCGGATCGGTCGCGCCCTCCGTTCCGAACACCAGGACGCGGCTGTCCGGTCCCAGTTGCAGCGCCGCCCGTGCCGCCGGATCCCAGGCCGCCAGCAGCAGCCCGGCCAGCCCGGCCACGGCGCTCTCCCCCGCTACGACGCGCGGTGTCCGGCGCCCCAGGGCCGTCATGCAGGCCACCGCGGCGGCGTCCGGCACGGCCATGAAGGCACAGGCCGCCCGCTCCAGCTCCTGCCAGGCGAGGAGGGAGGGCTCGCCGCAGGCCAGGCCCGCCATCAGCGTGTCCAGCTCCCCGCCGACGGTCACGGCATGGCCGGCCTCGGCGCTGGCCAGCAGGCAGGCGGCCTGCTCCGGCTCCACCACCACCAGCCGCGTTCCCGTGGCGCCACTGGCCCGCAGCTGGACGGAGACGGCGGCGGCCACGCCGCCCACGCCCCCCTGCACGAAGGCGTGGGTGGGCGGGGCGGGCAGGGCGGCCAGCGCCTCCTCCGCCATCAGCCGGTAGCCCTGCATCACGTCGCGCGGCACCTCGGTATAGCCGGGCCAGGAGGTGTCGGAGACGACGAACCACCCCTCGCGGGCGGCCGCCTCGGACGCGGCCCGCACCGCGTCGTCGTAGTTGCCGGCCACCTCGCGGATCTCGGCGCCCCAGCGGGCGATGGCGTCGCGCCGGCCGGCGCTGACCGCCGGATGGACGAAGATCACGCAGCGCGCCCCGAAGCGGCGTGCGCCCCAGGCGACGGAGCGGCCGTGATTGCCATCGGTGGCGCAGGTCACGGTGATCCGCCGCGTCGCCTCGGCGAAGGCCCCGGCTTCCAGCTCGGCCGAGGTAGCGGAGGCGGCCACCCCCTCGCGCGCCAAGGCATGGGTAACCACCCGGGCCACGGCGAAGGCCCCGCCCAGCGCCTTGAAGGAGCCGAGGCCGAAGCGCCCCCCCTCGTCCTTGTAGGCGACGCTGGCGACGCCGGCCGCCTCCGCCGCCTCGGGCAGGGACAGCAGGGGGGTGGGGGCGTAGCCGGGCCAGCCCGCGATCTCCGCGCGTGCCCGGCGATAGGCCGAGTCCGGCAGCACGACGGTGCCGGGGATGCCGTGACGCTGGTTCAGGTGCAGGCGGAAGGGAAGGGCGGGGATCATCCCGCTCCTATCGCATCCGCCCCCCGGCCCGGCCAGGGCGCCCCGGACCCGCTGGCTCAGGCGGGCGAGAGCAGGCCGGGCGCCCCATCGGGAAGCTCGCGGGCCGGCCCCTCCGGGACGACCGGCCGGGACGTGGCCGGGAGGGCCGGTGCCTCGCGCGCCTCCGCCTCGCACAGGCTGGCCGCCTCGCGCAGCGACAGCACCGGGCGGAGCGACTCCTCGTCCCGCTCCAGGCTGGCGAGCAACTGGCCCCCGCGCTCCGCGCCCCAGGCGCCGAGCAGCAGCATCGCGTCCGGGAAGCGCCGGCGGAGGCGGCGCAGGGCATAGCGCACGCTGGCCACGCTGCTGCCGCCGTCGATCACGGAGAGGATGATCGCCCGCACCTGCGCCGCATCCTCGCCGAGCCGCGGATCGCGCAGCGTCTCGGGTGGCAGGATCCGGGTGCCGAAGCCACGGCGTTCCAGCACCTGGGTCAGCATCGCCGCCGCCTGGGCATCGAAGCGGCCACGGCCGGCAAGGCAGAGCACCGCGCCCGGGGCCTTCCACGCCTCGGCCAGGGAGGCGGGGGACGCGGCAGCCTGGTCCGCCCCCGTCGGCTGATCCTCCGGCGCGGGGGCGACCGGGCCGTCCATCGCCGGCTCGATCTCGTTCTCGTCGTGGTCGGCGAGTTCCTCGACCAACTCGTCCACCCGCTCCCGGACCAGCTCCAGGCGGTCCTCCTTCAGCGCGTCGCGGGCGGCATCGGCCTGCGCCAGGGCCAGGCCGGCCAGCGCGACCTCGTCGTAATAGGCGGCCAGGGTGGTGTTGCGCAGGCGCTCGTCCGCCTGCTCGATCAGCCCGTCCTCGTCGCCGGCCAGGGCGCGCTGGTAGAAGGCCTCCGGCGGGGCCAGGGCCGCCCGGTCGCCCAGCAGCACGTCGAGGAACTCCAGCCGGTCCACGTGCCGGCCCAGCACGACCAGGCCGACCGTCAGTGGCGTGGCCAGCAGCATGCCCAGGGGACCCCACAGCCAGGCCCAGAAAGCGGTGGCGATCAGGACCGCGATCGGCGACAGGCCGGTGCTGTGGCCGTAGACCATGGGCTCGATCACATGGCCCATCAGCGGCTCGGCCAGCAGGAACAGGCCCAGGGTCCAGATCAGCGTGGTCCAGCCCGGATCGATCGCGACCGCGAGCAGGGCGGGGAAGGCGGCGGCGATGAAGCCGCCGATGAAGGGCACGAAGCGCATCAGCCCCGCCAGCATCCCCCACAGCACGGGATTGGGAATGCCGATGAACCAGAGGCCGATGGAGATCATCAGGCCGAAGCTGGCGTTCAGCGCCGTCTGCGCCAGGAAGTAGCGGCTGAGCCGGGCGGCGGCATCGTCCATCGCCGCCGTGGTGCGCTGCAGGTCGCGCGAGCCCATCAGCTTGATCAGACGGTCGCGCAGATCCTCGCGGTACAGCAGCAGGAAGATCACGAAGACGATCACGATGCCCGTATGCGCCACCGGCCCCAGCAGCGGCGCGATCACGCTCTGGACCAGCTCCAGCGGGCCGGGCGAGGGGGTGCGGACCTCCACGGGCATCGGCGGCACTTCCGCCGGGCGGCTCGCCGCGGCCTCGGTCGGGCGCTGGCGCGAGAGGTTCTCGCCCAGGTCGTGCAGCATGTCCGTGGCGCGGTCGAGCAGGCCGCCGCCCCCGGTCAGCCCCGACAGCTTCGCGCTCACCCGCGCCTGGTACAGCGGCAGGTCGGTGGCGAGGCTCGCGAGCTGGCGGCCCATCAGCAGGCCGGCGCCGGCCAGCACCCCGAAGGCCAGCACCACGGTGATCAGCACCGCACCCACGCGCGGGATGCGCGCCTTGCGGAACAGGCGCACCACGGGCGCCAGCACGAAGGCCAGCAGCACGGCCAGCGCCAGCGGCACCAGCAGGTCGCGCGCGACGTAGAGCACGGCGACGACGGCGCCCGCGGCCCAGAGAAGGCCCAGGCCGGCGGAGGGCACGCCGGCGGCTGTCACCCGGGCAGGCGTGGAGCGGGCGAGGGAGGGTGGGGGCATGCCATTCCGACCGGACGATGAAGATGCGGCGCGCCGGGGAGCGCGCCCGCCTGTCCGGTCCGGTCCTGGCTCGCCCCTCTGCCACCGCTCAACGCGGCCATGCCCCAGGGGTTCCGCGCGGCGCCGGCGCGGTTTTCGTTGCGAAAGGGCGTGAGGAGCGAAGCCCCTCCCTATGTGGCGGCCAGGGCTCCACGTAAGCTGGAGGGCGGCACGCCGGTCCGGGAATCCCCCGGACGGAACGTGCCGGAGGAGGAGCCGCCCGATGGTCCGTAGGCCGCACCAGCATATCCCCCTGGCCCGCTCCGCCATGGCCTATGTCCTCGCGGGCGGGCGAGGCAGCCGGCTGATGGAACTGACCGACCGGCGGGCCAAGCCCGCCGTCTTCTTCGGCGCCAAGTCGCGCATCATCGACTTCGCGCTGTCCAACGCGCTGAACTCGGGCATCCGGCGCATCGGCGTCGCCACGCAGTACAAGGCGCACAGCCTGATCCGCCACCTGCAGCGCGGCTGGAACTTCCTCCGCCCCGAGCGCAACGAGACCTTCGACATCCTGCCCGCCAGCCAGCGCGTCTCGGAGACGCAGTGGTACGCGGGCACGGCGGACGCCGTGTACCAGAACCTCGACATCATCGAGGCCTATGGGCCGCGGCACATGGTCATCCTGGCGGGGGACCACGTCTACAAGATGGACTACGAGGTGATGCTGCATCAGCACGTCGAATCCGGCGCGGACGTGACGGTGGGCTGCATCGAGGTCCCCCGCCTGGAGGCCAGCGGCTTCGGCGTGATGCACGTGGACGAGAAGGACCGCATCGTCTCCTTCCTGGAGAAGCCGAAGGACCCGCCGGGCATGCCGGACAAGCCGGACATGGCCCTGGCCAGCATGGGCATCTACGTCTTCGAGATGGGCTACCTCTCCCGCCTGCTGCGCGAGGACGCGGCGGACCCGCATTCGGAGCACGATTTCGGCAAGGACCTGATCCCGGCCATCGTGAAGGCCGGCAAGGCCCAGGCGCACCGCTTCACCGATTCCTGCGTCACCTCCGGCGACGAGGCGGAGGCCTACTGGCGCGACGTCGGCACGGTGGACGCCTACTGGCAGGCCAATATCGACCTGACGGACGTGGTGCCCTCGCTCGACCTCTACGACCGCGACTGGCCGATCTGGACCTACAGCGAGGTGACGCCGCCCGCGAAGTTCGTGCTCGACGATGACGGCCGGCGCGGCCAGGGGCTGGACTCCCTGGTCTCCGGCGGCTGCATCGTCTCCGGCGCCTGCGTGCGGCGCTCCCTGCTCTTCACCAATGTCCGCGTGCATTCCTATGCCAATGTCCATGGCGCGGTGGTGCTGCCGGGGGTCAGCATCGCCCGCCACTGCCATCTGAAGAACGTGGTCATCGACAGCGGCGTGCGCATCCCCGAAGGGCTGGTGGTCGGCGAGGACCCGGTGCTGGACGCGCAGCGCTTCCGCCGCAGCGAGAAGGGCATCTGCCTCATCACCCAGCCGATGATCGACGCGCTCGGCCGGTGAGCGCCCTGCGCGCCCTGTCCGTCGCCTCGGAGGCTTTCCCGCTGGTGAAGACCGGCGGCCTGGCGGATGTGGTCGGCGCCCTGCCCGCGGCCCTGGCCGGCGAGGGGATCGAGACCCGCACGCTGCTGCCCGGCTACCCCGCCGTGCTCCGCAGGCTGGAGGGCGCGCAGGTCGCGGCGGAGCTGGGGCCGGTCTTCGGCGGCCCCGCCCGGCTGCTGGACGGACGCGCGGGCGGGCTCGCGCTGTTCGTGCTGGACGCGCCGCATCTCTACGGGCGGGAGGGAAACCCCTATGCCGGGCCCGGGGGCTGGGACTGGCCGGACAACGCCCAGCGCTTCGCCGCCCTGGCCCGCGCGGCTGCGGCCATCGGGCAGGGGCTGCTGCCGGGCTTCCTGCCGCAGGTGGTGCATGCCCATGACTGGCAGGCGGGGCTCACGGCGGCCTACCTGCACTACGCCGCCGGCCCGCGCCCCGGCACGGTGACGACCGTGCACAACCTGGCTTTCCAGGGCCAGTTCCCCGCCACGCTGCTGGCGGAGCTGGGCCTGCCGCCCGAAGCCTGGTCGATCGACGGGGTGGAGTATTACGGCGCCATCGGCTTCCTCAAGGCGGGGCTGCGCCTGTCGGACCGCGTCACCACCGTCTCGCCCAGCTATGCCGCGGAAATCCGCACGCCGGAGGGCGGCATGGGCCTGGACGGGCTGCTGCGCAGCCGCGGCGCCGACCTCTCCGGCATCCTCAACGGCATCGACACGGCGGAATGGGATCCGGCGACGGACCCGCGCCTGCCGCAACCCTACGACGCCGCGCGGCTGGAGGCGCGGCAGGCCAGCCGCGCGGCGCTGCGGGCGCGGATGGGGCTGGAGGATGACCCCGCCGCCCTGGTGCTCGGCGTGGTCAGCCGCCTCTCCTGGCAGAAGGGGATCGACCTGATTCAGGCGGCGCTGCCGGCGCTGCTGGGGCATGGCATGCGCCTCGCCCTGCTGGGCGCGGGCGACCGGGCGCTGGAAGCCGGCTTCGCCGATGCGGCCGGGTCGCATCCCGGCCGCATCGGCGTGCAGCTCGGCTATGACGAGGGGCTAGCCCGGCTGATCCAAGCGGGGTGCGACGCGCTGCTGGTGCCCTCGCGCTTCGAGCCCTGCGGCCTCACCCAGCTCTGCGCCTTGCGCTACGGCGCCCTGCCGGTGGTGGCGCGGGTGGGCGGGCTGGCCGATACGGTGATCGACGCGAACGAGATGGCGCTGGGGGCCGGCGTGGCCACCGGCCTGCAATTCGCGCCGCCGTCGCGCGAGGCGCTGGAGGGCGCGCTCGCCCGGCTGGCAACGCTCTGGGAGGACCGCCCGGCCTGGGAGGCGATGCAGCGCAACGGCATGGCCACGGATGTCTCCTGGACCCGGCCGGCGCGCCGCTACGCCGCGCTCTACCGGGCGGTGGCGCGCGGCGGCTGAGCCGCCGCGGCGCCGGCGCCGTCAGACGACGGGGGTCGGCAGCGCCTTGCCGGCGAACTGCGCCGCGAGGTTGGCGAGCACGAGGTCGCCCATGGCGATGCGCGTCTCCGTCGTCGCGCTGGCGCGGTGCGGCTGCAAGACGACGTTCTCCATCGACCACAGCGCCTCCGGCGTGCGCGGCTCGTCCACGAAGACGTCGAGGCCGGCGCCCGCGATCCGCTTCTCCTGCAAGGCCTGCACCAGCGCGTCCTCGTCCACCACGGAGCCGCGGGCGATGTTGACCAGGATGCCGTCCGGGCCGAGCGCGTCCAGCACCTCGGCATTGACGATCCCGCGCGAGCCGGCGCCGCCGGAGGCCGCGACCATCAGGATGTCCGAGTGCTTCGCCAGCCCGGCGAGGCTGTCGACATAGGTGTAGGGCACGTCGTCGAAGGCGCGGATGTCGTGATAGGCGATGGGCATGTCGAAGGCCGCGGCGCGCTTGGCGATGGCGCGCCCGATGCGGCCCAGCCCGAGGATGCCGAGCGTCTTGCCGGTCGCCTTGCGCGCCAGCGGCAGCCCCTCCTTGCCCCACTTGCCGGCGCGCACGTAGCGGTCGCCGGTGCAGATCCCGCGGCAGGCGGCGAGCAGCAGCGCCATGCCGAGATCGGCCACGTCGTCCGTCAGCACGTTCGGCGTGGTGGTGACGCGGATGCCGCGCTCCTTGGCGTGGACCAGGTCCACCGCATCGGTGCCGATACCGTTGATCGCGATGATCTCCAGCTTCGGCAGGGCATCCACGATGGCGTTGGAGGCGCCGGTGCCGCCGCCGGTGGCGATGCCGCGGATGCGCGGCCCCGCCTCGCGCAGCAGCGCGTCCCTGTCGGGCGCCTGCCAGAGCCGGTGGACGGTATAGGCGTCGTCGAGCGCGTTCATCACGCGGTCCATCATCGGCTCGATCAGCAGGATCTCGGGCTTCATCGTCGCTTCCTTGTGCGGGCGTCGCGGGTGGGGCTCAGAGGATCGCGGTCTCGACGGTCCCCAGCCCGGGGAACTCCGCCTGGACGCGGGTGCCGGCCGGCACGGGCAGGCAGCCCATGACGGAGCCGGTGGTGATGACCATGCCGGCGCGCAGCCCGCCCAGCCGGACGGCGTGTTGCGCCAGCCAGGCCAGCATCCGCACGGGATCGCCGGCGGTGTTGCCGCCCACGCCCTCGCGCACCACCCGCCCGTCGAGGCGCAGGGCGAAGGGCTGCTCCACCGGCACGATGGCGCGGAAGTCGGTCAGCGCCGGGCCGACGACCAGCGCGCCGTGGCTCTGCTGGTCGGCGAGGTGGCTGAGCGGATCGGTCGAGCCCAGCCCCCTGAAGCGGGTGTCGGCGATCTCGATCGCCGGGTGCAGGCTGGCCACCGCGTCCAGCACCTCCTCGCGCGAATAGGGCGTGGCGCGGGGCGGCAGGTCGCGGCCGAGGCGATAGGCGATCTCCGCCTCCGCCCCGATCACCTGGTAGTCGGCGGCGCGCAGCGGCTCCGTGCCGAAGAAGACGGTGGAGGCATGCAGCGGAGCGGCGAAGGGCTCGGCCTCGGCCGTCGCGGCACCGACCTTCCAGCCCGCCACCGGCCCCGCCTGCTCGGCGACCAGGGTCTGGATGGCATAGGCCTCGGCGGCGTCGCGCGGGCGGCTGGCCTCGGGCAGGGCGGCGAGCCAGGCGCGGGTGCGCCGGGCCTCGATCAGGGCCCGGGCGGCGATACGGGCATCGGTCATCGGGACAGGTTCTCCATGGCGGTCCTGGCGCGGGCGGTGATCGCCTCCCAGTCGCCGCGCTCCACCTCGGCCGCGGGGGCGAGCCAGGAGCCCCCCACGGCCACGACGTTGGGCAGGGCGAGGTAGCTCGCGACCTGGGACTGGGCGATGCCGCCGGTGGGGCAGAAGCGCGCCTCGGGGAAGGGGCCGCCGAGGGAGCGCAGCATCGCGGTGCCGCCCACCTGCTCGGCGGGGAAGAGCTTCACCGTCGAGAAGCCCCGCTCCATGCACGCCATCAGCTCGGAGGCGTTGGCGACGCCGGGGACGAAGGGCGCATCCAGCGCGCGCGCCGCGTCCAGCAGGGCGGGCGTGGCGCCGGGGCTGAAGGCGAAGGGCAGGCCGAGCCGTACCGTCAGCTCCAGATCCTTGCGGGTCAGGACGGTGCCGAGGCCGACCACGGCCTCCGGCACCTCCGCCTGGATGGCCTCCGCGGCGGCGGCGCCGGCGGGGGTGCGCAACGTGATCTCGAGGTGGCGTACGCCGCCGGCCACCAGGGCGCGGGCGAGGGGGATGGCCTGCTCCACCGAGGCGATGGTCAGCACGGGGATCAGCTTCGCCTCGCGCAGCAGGTCGGCAATGGAGGTGGTCATGGAGCCTCCGCATCGGCGTTGGGGGAAGGGTGGAGCACGTCGGCCGGCATGGCCTCGCGCGGGATGATGGCGCCGGGATGCAGGATCACCTCCCCGGCGAGGCGGTGGCCGGCGCGGGCGGCCTGCACGGGGTCGAGCCCCGCCTCGCGGGCGGCGAGGTAGGCGGCGGCGAAGCTGTCGCCGGCCGCGGTGGTGTCGACCGGCTGCACCGCCTTCGTGCGCACCAGCCTCATGCCGCCGGGATGGATGACCTGGCAGCCCGGCTGGGTGGACTTGATCACCATCTCCGTCACGCCGGCCGCGCGCAGCCATCGCTCGACCGCGCCCATGTCGGGTTCGGTCCCGGTCAGCAGGCCGTGATCCTCGCTGCCGGCGAGGACGATGTCCGACAGCCGCGCCATGCGATCATAGGTCGCGACGGCCTCCTCCCGGTCCGGCCAGCCGCGCGGGCGGAAGTTGGTGTCGAAGGCGATCCGCCCGCCGGCCGCGCGCACCCCCTCCAGCGCGGCGAAGAGCGCCCCGCTCGATTCGCCGCGGAACAGGGAGAGGGTGATGCCGGAGAGGTAGACCAGCCCGAAGCGCGCCAGCCCCGCCACCACGCGCGGCGTCTCGTCGAGGGTGAAGAGCTGCCGCACCGGCGCGCTGTCGCGCCAGTAGGAGAAGCGCCGCTCGCCCTTCGCATCGGTCTGGATCAGGTACAGGCCCGGCACCCGCCCGGGCACGCGCGGGATGAGTCCGGTGCCGACGCCTTCCGCCTCCCACCCCGCCAGCATCTCGGCGCTGAACGGGTCGTCGCCCAGGGCGGTGACGTAGTCCACGGACATGCCCAGCCGGGCCATGTAGACGGCCGTGTTCAGCGTGTCGCCGCCGAAGCCCCGCGACAGCAGGCCATCGGATCGCTCGCGCAGCTCGACCATGCATTCGCCCAGGCAGGCCACGCGGCTGCGGGCGGCGGGATCCAGGCTCACGGTGCCTCCTCGAATTCCGGCCTGGCGGCTTCGCGCGCGAAGCGTGCGCCGCAGGATTCCCGCACGATCAGCCGCGCGGGCATGATGATACGCTCCTGCGCACCGGCAGGATCGGCGATGCGCCGCAGCAGCAGCCTGGCCGCTTCCTCCCCGACCTGGCGCGGCAGGGTGGCGACCGTGGTCAGGGCCGGCTCGCTCAGCTCCGCCTCCGGGATGTCGTCCACGCCGACGATGGCGAAGTCCCGCCCGGGGCGCAGCCCGTGCCGGCGCAGCGCCGCCATCATGCCGAAGGCCACGAGGTCGTTGAAGCACAGCGCCGCCGTCGGCGCATCCGCGCGGCCGAGCAGGAACGGCACCGCCTCCAGCCCGCTGCGCCGGGTCGGCGGCACCTTCAGCACCAGGTCGGTCGGCAGGCCGTGCCGGCGCAGGGCGGCGGCGAAGCCGGTCCAGCGTGCCCGGCTGGCGGAATGGGACAGCTCCCCGCCCACGAAGGCGATCCGGCGGTGGCCGAGGCGGATCAGATGCTCCGCCGCCTGCTGGATGCCCAGGTCGTAGTCGGGGCCGGCATAGTCGCCATCCTGGGGGGAGACGAAGCGCTGGGTCTGCACGCAGGGCATCCGCCATTCGCGCAGCCGCGCCACCAGATCCGGCGGCGTGCCGGCGGCGGGGCAGATCAGCATGCCGTCCACCTTCTGCTCCCGCATGCGGCGCAGGAAGCGGTCCTGGCGCTCGACCGATTCGCCGACGCTGGCGAGGAAGACGACATAGTCGGCCGCATCCATGACCGCATCCACGCCCAGCGCCAGCTCGCCGAAGAACGGGTTGGGGATCTCGGTGACCAGGAGCCCGACCGTCTTGGTGCGCCGGCTGCGCAGCGTCGCGGCGTCGCGGTTGTAGACATAGCCCAGCGCGGAGACCGCGGCGGTGACGCGCGCGCGCGTCTCCGGTGCCACCAGCGGGCTGCCGCGCAACACCAGCGAGGCCGTGGCGCGGGAGACGCCGGCATGGCGCGCCACCTCGTTCAGCGTCAGGCGGGCGCCGGGCTCCGTCATCGGCGGTGGGCGCCGGGCGGGCGGCCGGGAGGCGAGAGGCGCGGAGAGGCGAAGCCGGTTCGGCTTGGCGGCATGCCTGCGACGTTCCCTGTCGGTCGATGCGGACGTTCCGGCCATGGCGGCCCAGCCGACTGGATCGATCTAACAGATAGATGTTTAGAACTGGTGCCCCGCCCCGTCAATCGGAAGGCGATACGCCGTCTGGGCAGGCAGGCGGGCGCAGCGGGCGGGCAACCTGGGCAAGTCTTGTGTCTTTTGTGTATTCCATCTTGGATCGATCCAAGTTAGCGTCCGCCCGCCCCGCAAGGAATGGCGGCTGCGCCGTGCCGGACCGGGGAGGGACGGGCGCCGCGCCCGTGGCCGGGTGCTCCCGGAGGGGAGGAACCCGGACAGGGCAGCGTCCGGGAGGAAACGGATCAAGGAGCGACCGTGCCCGCGACACCCATTGGCCAGACCGCCCGCCGGCCCGGGCCTGCGGCATGGGCCGCGCATCGCCGCCTCCCGTTCCCATCCTGCGGAACCGATCGCCTGGCATGACCTACACCTTCGAATTCGGCGAGGTCTTCGCCGCCTGGGACGAGCTGGCCTGGGGCCTGATGAACACCCTGTGGCTGTCGCTGCTGGCGATGGCCATCGGGTTGGTCGTCTCCATCCTCGGCGCGCTGGGCAAGACCTCCGGCCCGCGCTGGCTGGTCTGGATCATCGACGCCTATATCGAGGTGATCCGCAACACGCCCTTCCTGATCCAGATCTTCATGGTCTTCTTCGGCCTGCCGCTGGTGGGCTTCCGGCTGGACGCGGACGAGGCGGCGCTGCTCGCGCTCGTCATCAACGTCGGCGCCTACGGCATCGAGATCATGCGCGCGGGCATCGAGAGCATCGGCAAGGGCCAGATCGAGGCGGGCAAGGCGCTGGGGCTGCACAAGCTGCAGATCTTCCGCCACGTCATCCTCAAGCCCGCGCTGCAGGCGATCTACCCGGCGCTGACCAGCCAGTTCATCCTGCTGATGCTCAACACCAGCGTCTGCTCCGCGATCGCCGCGACCGAGCTGACGGCGGCGGCCAACGACATCCAGTCGCGCACCTTCCGCAGCTTCGAGGTCTACTTCGTCGTCACGCTCATCTATTTCGGCGTGTCGCTGCTCTTCTGGGGCCTCTTCGCCCTGATAGAGCGGACGTTCCTCGCCAAGCCTGCCTCGCGCTGAGAGGGGAGCGACACGATGCGCGAATTCGGACTGGGCGACGTCCTCTTCATCGTCGGCGCGGTGCGCTGGACGATCCTGCTCTCCCTCGTCGCCTTCGCCGGCGGCGCGGTGGGCGGGCTGCTGCTGGCCCTGGCCCGCACGAGCACGGCCGGCTGGCTGCGCAAGCTGGCGGCCGGCTACATCACCGTCTTCCAGGGCACGCCGCTGCTGATGCAGCTCTTCCTGGCCTTCTTCGTGCCCGGCTTGTTCGGCTGGAACGTCGATCCCTGGGCGGCGGCGGCGCTGGGCCTGTCCCTGCATGCCTCCGCCTTCCTGGGCGAGATCTGGCGCGGCTGCATCGAGGTGGTGCCGCGCGGCCAGTGGGAGGCCTCGGCCGCGCTGGGCCTGCGCTACCCGGCCATGATGCTGAAGGTGATCCTGCCGCAGGCGGTGCGCATCTCCGTCCCGCCCACGGTCGGCTTCCTGGTGCAGCTGATCAAGGCGACCTCGCTGGCCTCGATCATCGGCTTCGTCGAGCTGACGCGGGCGGCGCAGATCACCAACAACGCCACCTTCCAGCCTTTCGCCATCTTCGGGCTGGTGGCGCTGGTGTACTTCGTCATCTGTTGGCCGCTCTCCGCCTACAGCAAGCGCATGGAGCGCAAGCTGCTGGTGGCCGCGCGCTGAGACGGCCCTTTCCCCTTCAACCGGCGACCGCCCCCACCCCCCGGGGGCTCGCCAACACCGGGCCGCATCCGGCCCCACGGCAGGAGACGAAAGCATGACCTTCTCCATCACCCGGCGCGGCGGCTTGGCCCTGGGCCTGGGCGCGGCCGCCCTGCTGGCCGGCGGGCGCGTCGCCCGGGCGGCCACCCCGGCCGAGATCAAGAGCCGCGGCAAGCTGATCGTCGGCATCCTGACCGACCTGCCGCCCTTCGGCAGCCTGGACAGCAACCAGAAGGTGGTCGGCTACGACGCGGACGTGGCGGCGATGATGGCGAAGGAGCTGGGCGTCGAGCTGGAGCTGGTCTCCGTCACCGGGCCGAACCGCATTCCCTACCTGCTGACCAACAAGGTGGACGCCCTGGTCGCGACCTTCGGCATCACCGCCGACCGCGCGAAGCAGGTGCTGTTCTCCAACCCCTACAGCGCCCTGGACATCTACCTGCTGGCGCCGAAGACCATGAACATCAAGGGCCCGGACGACCTGAAGGGCATGCGCATCGGCGTGGCCCGGGCCAGCACCCAGGACACGGCCATCACCGCCATGGCGCCGCGCGACGCCCGCATCATGCGCTTCGACGACGACGCGACGGCGGTGCAGTCCATCATCTCCGGCCAGGTGCAGATCCTGGGCGCGAACAACGTCGTGCTCGCCCAGCTGACCCGCACCCAGCCGCAGCTGAACCTGGAGCCCAAGATCACCCTGCGTCGCCAGGCCAACGGCATGGCCTTCCGCAAGGCGGATACGGAGCTGCGCGACTGGGCGAACGGCTTCATCGCCAAGGCGGTGGAAAGCGGCGCGCTGGCTGCCTCCTGGGAGAAGTGGTTCGGCGCCCCGATCGGCACCCTGCCACCCATGCCCGACCTGACCGCCTGAGCCTCCAGGGGGTCTCCGATGCCGCCCGGGCGCCGTCGCCCGGGGGCGTCGGGGCCTCCCGATCCTGTGATGTCACCCGAAGCACAGCGCGGGAGATTTGGTTCGAAAATTAAACAAATCTATCATCAGTTCGTGCTTTGACAGGACCGGGCCCGGCGGTGTCTTTCCATGCCCGCCGGGCTGGCTTCGAGGGACGGCATAGGGGTTCTGTCATGATCAAGACGGCTGCGCCGTCCACCCGGCTTTCGCCGGGGCGCTCCTTCCTCTTTCACTGCCATCGCCGTCGGGACTGACGCCCGGGCAGGGCGCATGGCTGTCCTGCGAGGCTGGTCTTCGCGACGGCCGACGCCATCTGCCGATACGCCCCTTCACCCCATCCATTGCCGCTATTGCCGACCGGCCACTGCGCTGCCGGTCCCGAGGTATGTTTCATGATCCGGTCCCGACCCATAGATGTTTCCGGCCGCTTCGTCGGCGTCGCCGTCGCCGGCGAGCAGGGATGGTCCTTTGTGGCCACCGATCCCGCGGTCGGGGACCTGACGGGGAGCGCCTTCTCCAGCGCCGCCGAGGTGGCGCGCATGGCCAGCCTCGCCGTTGCCCGCGCCAGGATGGGCGCGGCGGATCGCGGCCCGGTCCCGGGCGAGGCCGCGGGCACGCCGTACCAGGGCCTCCGGGCCTGATCCCGGCGGACCATGCCGGCAGGAAGGCGCCGGCTTCCCGCGGCGGCCTTCCCGTGGACGCCCGCCGGGCCGGACGCGCGCTTCCCTGAAACCTCCCCGAAGGTCCGGCGAAGGCGCCGGGCCGGCCAGGTGACGGCGCCGGTGCCTGGCCGGCGCCCTTCGCGTCAGCCCGCCGAGACGCGGATGCTGCCATCCGCCGTGTCGTACTGGATCTTCGTGCCGTAGACGCGGCTCATCGCGGCGATGTCGTCGGCGATGGCCTGTCCCAGCTCCGCGCCGGCCAGCGCCGGCAGGCCGCGCTCGTGCGGCTTCGGCCGGTTCAGGTCGAGGTCGAGGGGCACCAGCTTCACGGCGATCTCCCCGCCCTCGATGTCGCAGACCGCAACGCAGCCGCGCGAGAAGCGCGGGTCGCCATAGAAGCCGATCCGCTTGCCCTCGGCATCCTCGACCCGTGACTTGTGCAGGTGGGAGGGCAGGGCATCCGCCGGGAAGCCGTAGGCCTCGTACATCTCCGGCGTCATGCGCTGCATCCCCGCCTCGAACTCCATGAAGAGCGAGTTCAGCGAGTAGAAGATCGGCCTGCCTTTGTAGATCTCCACCCCGCGCAGCATGTGCGGCCCGTGGCCCAGGATGGCCGAGGCGCCGGCATCGATGGCCTGCCGGGCGAATTCCTCGACGAAGGCGGCCGGGCGCGGCGAGTACCAGTTGTCGTCCGTGCCCTCATGCGTGTGCAGGCTGAGCAGCACGATGTCCGCGCGGTCCGCCGCGTCGCGGATGCTGGCCAGGATGGCCTTGGCGTCGCGCTCGTTGGCGAAGGTGCGGACATGCGCCGTCTCGCCCAGCTCGATCTGCAGCGAGCCCTCGAAGAAGGAGCCGAAGGCGAAGCGGCCGGGCGGGGGCGGGGGCACCACCTCCACCCGCGCCACCTCGCGCCGGCTGGCGGCGGTCTTCAGCAACTCGTCGATCCGCTCCATCTGCCGGAACTCCGCCTCCGGCAGGACATAGGCGCGGCCCCAGCGCAGCGGGTTCAGCCCGGCGCGCGGCCGGATGCCGTTGCCCGGGGCGCTGGCCGCGAACTCGGCCGAGCGGGTGGTGCCGGCCGAGATCAGCGCGATGCGTCCCTTGGCGGTGTCGAGGAAGGTAGGCATGCGCGCCTCCGCCAGGCTGCGGCCGATGCCGCTGACCAGCATGCCGCGCGCCTCCGCTGCCTCCAACGTGTCGATCACGCCCTGCGGCCCGAAATCGCCCGTGTGGTTGTTGGCGAAGGAGAGCAGGTTGATGCCGATCGAGGCCAGCTCGTCGATCGCCTCCTCCCCGACTGCGGTGATGAAGCGGCGCGGGGCGGGCGGGGTGTCGCGCTTCGGGCAGATGAACTCCGCATTGGCGAAGCTGGCCTCCGCCTCGGAGAGCAGGGAGACCAGCTTCGGGTCGAGACGCTTCGCCAGGTTGCCGCTGGAGAACAGGGCATCGCCGCAGGCTACGACGCGCATGGTGCGCTTCCTTCCGTCGTGGGGTCGTCCATAGGGTCATCGGCCCCCTCCGCGCGGAGGGGGCGGGCCGCTCAGCCCGTGGTGGTGATGCCGGCGGCGCGGATGACCTCGCCGAAGGCAGCGTGGTCGGCACGGGCCCGCTGCGCCAGCTCCTCCGGCGAAAGCGGCAGGATGCGGCAGCCCATCGCCTCGATGCGGCTGCGCAGCTCCGGCTCCGCCAGGATGCGGATGACCAGGGCGTTCAGCCGTTCCTGGATCGCGCGCGGCGTCTGCCCCGGCACGGCGACCGACTGCCAGCTGCGCAGCGCCCAGTCGGGGTAGCCGGCCTCCGTCGTGGTCTGCACGCCCGGCAGCTTCGGCCAGCGCGCCGGCCCCATGATGGCGATGGCGGTCAGCTTGCTCTCCAGCGCGCTCTCCGTCCCCTCGGGGCCGAACAGCACCTGCACCTCGTTCGTCAGGCAGGCCTGCAAGGATTGCGCGCTGCTGCGGTAGGGCACGTGCTGCATCGCGATCCCGGCCCGCGCCTTCAGGTACTCGCCGGACAGGTGGCCCACCGTTCCGGCGCCGCCCGAGCCGAAGTTCAGCGTGCCGGGATGGGCCTTCGCATGCGCCACGAGCCCGGCCAGGTCGCGCGCCGGCACGGACGGGTGCACGAAGATCGGCATGTAGACGTCGGCGAGCAGCGCCACGGGCACGATGTCGCGCAGCGGGTCGTAGCGCACCGGGTTCAGGTGCGGCAGCGAGGCGAAGGGCGCGTTGGTCGCCGCCAGCAGCGTGTAGCCGTCCGGCGCGGCACGGGCGACGAACTCCGTGCCCAGGATGCCGCCGCCGCCCGGCTTGTTGTCGATCACCACGGTCTGCCCGGTCTCGCGCGCCAGCCGCTCCGCGACCAGGCGCGCCAGCAGGTCGGTCAGCCCGCCGGGCGCGAAGGGGACAACGTAGGAGATGCCGCGGCTGGGGTAGGTCTCCGCCCGTCCGGGGCACGCGAGCAGCAGGGTCGCGGCGCCGCCCAGCAGGGCCCGGCGCCGGGGCCGGAGGCGTGATGCCCGCGGCGGGACAGCCTCGCGAGGCGGGTGAATCCGTGTTGCCATGCCCTGGTCTTCCCCCGTTGCGTCCCGCGGCTTCGCCGTCCCGTCGCCATCCGATTGCGACGGCGTCGCCCGTGCGTCAACGGGCCTCAGCCGCGGCCCAGCCCGACCTCGCGGATCAGCGTGCCGAAGAGCTGCGCATCCTCCTCCGCGCGCTGCCGCAGCTCGGCCAGGGAGAGCCGGCCGGTCTTCAGCCCCATCTGCTCGAAGCGCTGCTGCAGCTTCGGCTGGGCGATGATGCCGGCCAGGACGTCATGCACCTCCTCCAGCAGCGCCGGCGGGGTGCGGCCATGGATGCCCACCGTGTGCCAGCTCCGCAGCGCCCAGCCCGGCAGCCCGGATTCCTCGGTCGTCGGCACCTCCGGCAGCTTGCTCCAGCGGTCCTGCCCCAGGATGGCGATGGCGCGCAGGTCCCCGGCCAGGTGCGCATCCGCGCCCTCCGGCCCGAAGATCACCTGCACCTCGTTGGCGAGGCAGGCCTGCACCGCGGGCGGGCTGCCGCGATAGGGGACGTGCTGGATGTCGATGCCCGTGCGCTTCTTCAGGTACTCGCCCGACAGGTGGCCGACCGTGCCCTGGCCGGCGGAGCCGAAGTTCAGCTTGCCCGGATTGGCCTTCGCATAGGCGATCAGCTCCGGCAGCGTCCGCGCCGGCACGGAGGGGTTCACGACGATCGCCATGTAGGCGTCGCCCACCAGCGCGGCCGGGAGCAGGTCGGCGATGGGCTCGTAGCGCACGCTGTTGAGCAGCGGGATGATCGCGAAGTGGCTGTTGGTCGCCGCCATCAGCGTGTGGCCGTCCGGCTTCGTCCGCGCCAGCACGTCCGCCGCCAGCCCGCCGCCGGCGCCGGGGCGGTAGTCCAGCAGCACCTGCTGGTGGTGCTCGCGGGTGATCTCGTCGCCGATCAGCCGCGCGATCACGTCGCTCAGCCCGCCCGGGGCATAGCCGATGATGTAGGTGACCGGGCCGGACGGGAAGCCGGCGGCCCGCGCCGGCCGCGCGGCGGCGAGCAGGCCGGCGCCGGCGGCCAGGGCGGCGCGGCGGGAGAGGGAGGGTGTCATGCTCGGGTTTCGCTTCCTGCCACGCGGCTACTGGATCCGGATGTTCCGGCTGCGGATGACCTGTCGCCAGCGCGCGTTCTCGCGGGCGAAATAAGCCGGGAACTCCGCGCGCGGCCCGCCCATGCTGATCAGGCCGAGGCCGCTCAGCTTCTCGCCGATCTCGGGCGAGGCGAGCGCCTTGGCCAGCATGGCGTTCAGCCGGTCCAGGATCGGCTCCGGCGTGCCGGCCGGGGCGAAGAGGGCAAGGTCGTCATAGGCCTCGAAGCCGGGATAGCCCTGCTCGGCGAAGGTCGGGATTTCCGGCGCAACCGGGCTGCGCTGCGGCGTCGCGATGGCGAGCGCGCGGAGCTGGCCGGACCGCACCAGGGCCAGGCCGTTGGTGGTGGACATGAACAGCATCGGGTTCTCGCCCGACAGCACGCTGGCCGTGGTGGCGGGGCCGGTGCGGTAGGCGACCTCCAGCATCTCCACCCCCGCCTCCTGGAGGAACATCTCGGTGGCGAGGAAGGTGGAGCTGCCCGTGCCGGAGGAGGCGTAGGTCATCGGCGGCCGCGCCGCCTTCGTCCGGGCGACGAACTCCGCCAGGTCCTTCGCGGGGGAGGCGGCGTTGACCAGGATCATCATCGGCACGGAGACCACCCGCCCGACCGGCGCCAAGGCCGTGTCGTTGTCGTAGGGCAGGTCCATCAGGTGCGGCGCCATGGCGTAGGTGCTGCTGGTGCCAAGCAGCAGCGTGTGCCCGTCCGGCCGGGCGCGGACGACGGAGGCGGTGCCGATGGTGCCGTTGGCGCCCGCGCGATTCTCCACCACCACGGGCTGGCCCAGCTCCGGCGCCAGGCGCTGCGCCAGGAGGCGGCCGATGACGTCGGTGGAGCCGCCGGGGCCCCAGGGGACGACGAGCGTGACCGGACGATCGGGATAGGCCTGGGCATGGGCCGGACCGGCCATGGCCGAAGCGAGCAGGACAGCGCCGGCCAGTTGCCGCCGTGAAAGCATGCCATTTCCCCCTGGTGCCGGCCTTGTCCCCTGTGGAGTCTCCTGGGGCGGCCGGCTGGGGCGGAGGGCTATCCCGGATCGCAGCGCGCGGACAATAGACAAGACGCCCAACCTCCTTGTCGTCATTAAAACTATCTACAATAGTGAATAGTGATATACGGCGATGTCGCATGCCCGGTCGCGCCTGACAAGCCGCCGGCATGCGGGTCCGCCCCGCGCCGCCCGGCGGGCGGCAAGGCTGGACGCTGCCACCCCGCCTTCCCATTCCAGGCAGGGAAGGGGACGGCGCGGCCGGGCGTGACAGCCCGCCACGCATCCCCTGCCGAACCGCGTCGCGGGCCCCGGACCGTCCGGGTGGCCGCCGCGCTCCCGCAAGGCCGGCGGCCAGGCCGCTCCGGCGCATGGAGGCGACCATCAGCACGCAAAGGCAGCTTCACCTCGGCGCCTTCATGCGCCCGGCCAGCATCCATACCGGCGCCTGGCGCTACCCCGGCGCCTATCCGGACGCGAACTTCAACCTCGGCCACATGGTGGAATTCATCCGCAAGCTGGAGCGCGGGAAGTTCGACGCCTTCTTCATGGCGGACCACCTGGCGGTGCTGAACATGCCGGCCGAGGCGCTGCGCCGCAGCCACACCGTCACCTCCTTCGAGCCCTTCACCCTGCTCTCGGCGCTGGCCATGGTGACGGAGCGGATCGGGCTGGTGGCCACCGCCTCGACCACCTTCGATGAGCCCTTCCACATCGCCCGCCGCTTCGCCTCGCTGGACCACATCAGCGGCGGGCGCGCGGGCTGGAACATCGTCACCACCGCCAACCCGGACGCGGCGCTGAACTTCGGGCGCGAGGACCAGATGGAGCATGGCGAGCGCTATCGCCGCGCCCGCGAGTTCTACGATGTCGTCACCGGCCTGTGGGACAGCTTCGCCGAGGACGCCTTCCCGCGCGACGTGGCGACGGGAACCTTCCTCGACCCCACGCGCATGCACGTGCTCGGCCACAAGGGCGAGTTCCTCTCCGTCCGCGGCCCGCTGAACATCGCGCGCCCGGTGCAGGGCTGGCCGGTGATCGTGCAGGCCGGCGCCTCCGAACCCGGCCGGCAACTGGCGGCCGAGACGGCGGAGCTGGTCTTCGCCGCCGGCTCGACGCTGGAGGAGGCGAAGCGCTTCTACGCCGACGTGAAGGGACGCATGCGTGCCATCGGCCGCAACCCGGACCACCTGAAGATCCTGCCCGGCGCGCTGGTCGTCGTCGGCGACACGATGGCCTCCGCCCGCGAGAAGCGCGCCCTGCTGGACAGCCGCGTGCATGCGGAGAGCGCCATCGCCTCGCTCTCCATCGCGCTGGGCCACGACGCCTCCCGCTTCGACCCGGACGGGCCGCTGCCGGAGGTCCCGGAGACCAACGCCAGCAAGAGCGGCCGCGAGCGGGCGATCGCGCTCGCCCGGCGCGAGAACCTCACCGTCCGCCAGCTCGCCCAGCGCCTGGGCGGCTATGCCGGGCTCAGCTTCGTCGGCACGCCGGAACACATCGCCGACGGCATGCAGCAATGGCTGGAGGAGGAGGGCTCGGACGGGTTCAACATCATGTTCCCCTACCTGCCGCAGGGGCTGGATGAGTTCGTGGACCGCGTGGTCCCGGAACTCCAGCGGCGCGGCATCTTCCGCCGCGAGTACGCGGGCCGCACCCTGCGCGAGAATCTCGGCCTGCCGCGTCCGGCGAACCGCTTCTTCCCCCCGTGACGCGGGCCCGGGCCGCCACGCCCGCAGGTCCGCGTGGCGTGGGGGGAGCGCGGCGCCCCGACGGCGCCGCCCGTCGCATGGGGGAATGCGGGCGACGTTCCCGCTCCCGGACAACGCTGCCCGACCTCCGCGACGTATCGGGCAAGAACAGAGACGCCCGGCGAATGCCCCGCCACGTAAACAGACCGATGATAAGAAGTCATGTGAATGACCACATGACTGTGGCGTGCCTGACCAGGCTCAGTGATCGCGCCGGACGCCGAGGCGTCGGCGACGCCGTGCCATGACGGGACACGATATTCGCCAAATGAGAGAAACAGCGATGCTTTCGCAAAGCTGAAGCGGCCGGCGCGGATCACTTTGACGGCGCAGCATCAAAGCGCTTGTCGACCCCTGTGAAGTTTCGTAACGCGCGTAATCGTGACCAGGCAATGCCTGCCGATGGGCGCCAGGAGGGGTCGGACGATGCAGGACGATAGTGCGTGGCGTGAGACCGATCTGTCTCGCCGCTATGACGCCGTCATTATCGGCAGCGGTGCCGGCGGCGCCCCGCTGGCACTTCGCCTCGGCCAGCGCGGGCTTCGCGTCCTCGTGGTCGAGTACGGCGACTTCCTGCACGTCCCCCGTGGCGGCGACGACAAGCCGGTCGGCAAGTTCATCGCCGAGGTGATGGGAAGCCGCGACGCGCCGCTCAGCGTCGTCGGCGGACGCACCAAGTTCTACGGCGCGGCCCTCTACCGGATGCGCGAGAGCGACTTCCGCGAGGTGGAGCATGAGGGCGGCATCTCGCCCGCCTGGCCGATCAGCTATGCCGAGCTCGAGCCCTACTACGAGCAGGCGGAGCATCTCTATCGCGTGCACGGCGCGCCGGACGGCGACCCGACGGAGCCGCCGCGGGCCAACCCCTACCCCTATCCGCCGCTGCCGCACGGCCCCGTGGTGGCGAAGATGGTGGAGCGGCTGAACGGCACCGGCACGCCGGCGGCCCCGGTGCCGAGCGGCCTGGACTACGGGCCCGGCGGCAAATGCGTGCTGTGCCCGACCTGCGACGCGCATCTCTGCACGCTCGATGCGAAGATGGATGCGGAGGTCGCGTCGATGCGCCCCGCCCTGGCCACCGGCAACGTCTTCCTCTCCACCCGCACGGAAGCGCTGCGGCTGCTGACGGACAGCGATGGCCGCCGGACCACCGGCGTGCTGCTGCGGCGTGACGGCGTGGAACACCGGGTGCAGGCCGAGGTGGTCGCCGTCTGCGGCGGCCTGCCCGGCTCCGCCCTGCTGCTGCGCCGGTCCCGCACGGACCGGCACCCGGAGGGGCTGGGCAATGCCGGCGGCGCGCTCGGCCGCTATCTCGGCGGCCATTCGGTCGGGATGATCTTCCCCTTCGTCAGCGCGCTCAAGACGGTGCCGTCCTTCTATACGAAGACCTTCGCGATCAACGCGTTCTACGATGGCGCGCCGGGCTGGAAGTATCCGCTCGGTGTCGTGCAGGTCGCCGGGCAGATGCCCTTCTGGAACGAGGCGTCGCGGCCGATCCGGCCGATCGCCAAGCTGATCGGCACGCACAGCCTCATGTGCTTCTACATGGGCGAGGCCCTGCCGACCCGTGAATCCGGCCTGCGCTTCGACGGCGACGCCATCGCCGGGCGGGTCGATCCCGTACACAACCTCGAGACCTTCGCCAGGCTGCGCGAGATGGCGGTGGAGGCATTCCGTCGTGCCGGATACCGCTCCCTGGCCCGGAAACGCCCGCCCTACCTGTGGCACGAGGTCGGCACGGTCCGCTTCGGCACCGATCCCGGCACCTCCGTCCTCGATCCCAACTGCCAGGTGCACGACATCCAGGGGCTTTACGTCCTCGACGCCTCCACCCTACCTTCCGCCGGGGCCGTGAACACGGCCCTGACCATCATCGCGCTCTCCCTGCGGGCTGGCGACCACATCGCCCGGCAGGCTGGAATGACAGAAGAGCGCCGGGAGGAATTCGCGCTTCCGCACTGAGCCCGTCGAGGCCCCTGCACGGGCCCTCTGCGGCCGGTCAGGACCATGGGGTCCCGCCCGGTTTGCTCCGGTCCGGCGCGCGACGCCGCACCGGCGGCCTCCCTACCGGGTTGCCCGCATCGGGGCGCCCCGGCACCGAGACCAGGGAGCCCCAGGCGGGCTCCGGCACCTGCGAGGGCTGTTTATGAAACTCGTCTACTACCGCAAGCACGTGCCCAATTTCGGCGACGACCTGAATCCGGCGCTCTGGCCCGCACTGGCGCCGCAACTGTTCGACGGAGACGTGGAGCCCGAGGATGGCTTCGTGGGCATCGGCACGATCATCGGCATGCCCTGCGAACCCAAGCGGCTGCACGTCTTCTCCTCCGGCGTCGGCAACGACCGCCCCACCGGCTGGAGCGACAAGGACGTCCGGTACTGGTGCGTGCGCGGTCCGATCTCCGCGCGGCTGCTCGGGCTGGAGGCGGATCGCGCGATCACGGATGGCGCGATCCTGACGCCGCTGGTCGAGGGCTTCCCCAAGGCGGCCACCGGCAGCGGCGGCACGCTCGTGGTGCCGCATTTCGAGACGCTGGACCATCCGGGCTGGCCCGAGGCCACGAAGCTCGCCGGCTACGACCTGCTCGACCCGCGCGGCACGCCGCAGGACGTCGTCGCGAAGATCGCGGGCGCGAGGCTGGTGCTGACGGAATCGCTGCACGGCGCGATCCTCGCCGATGTCTACGGCATCCCCTGGATCGCCTTCGCGACTTCGAAGAACTTCGCCGTCACCAAGTGGGTGGACTGGACGCTCTCGCTCGGCTCCGACTTCGAGCTGACCCTGGTGCCGCCGCCCGATGCCGGGCCGCTCCTGGCCTTCGGGCGCCCGGTCGCGCCCTTCGGCCGCACCGTGCGCTTCGGCGCCGATGACGCCATGGCGCATTTCGATCAGCGGACGGGAGACGATCCGGTCACGCTGGTGACGCGGCTGAAGGGCGTGATCAAGCGCTCTCCACTGATCCGCCCGCTTCTGGGCTGCAGCCCGGGCCGCACCGCCGAGGCGTTGCAGGCGCTGGCCCGCTCGCCATCGCAGCTGAGCGCCGAGCCGGTGCGGCGCGAACTGCGTGAGCGCATGATGCAGCGCCTCGGCGAACTCAAGGCCACGGTCCACCCCGCCCCGGTCGCCTGACGGCCGCCGGCACGCACCCCGCCCCAGAGACGCGCTGCCCTCATAGGCGTGGCGTGATGGGTTGACGTCTGGCGGACTGGTGCCCGTGGCCCGGGGGCAAGACTCTGCCTCGCCCCCGTACCCCCACTCCGCCAGGACCCTGCGGGCCCTGGACCCGGTGGGCGCTGCCGCGGGACAGCCTGCGACGGGGTCACAGCGCCGAGGAGCCATGCTCCTCGGCGGGTACGGCCGCAGCATTCGCTGAAGCCCTCTGAAAGCTTTCTTCGGAGTCCCGCCTGTCCGCGTGCCGTCAGGGATCAGCCCGCAGGCTGGCGCCCACCGCACAGAACCGACTCCCAGCGGGGACCGGGGCCCGCTTGTGGCCCCGGCAGGGGAGGGTCTGGGAGGGGACGGCGTCCCCTCCCGGTCCGCCGCCGGAACACCACAGCACCACGAGGTTCAGGTCATCCCGCCGTCCGTATCAGTCGGCCGGCGAATCCGCCCCGCGCTGCGGCCGCGCCCGCCCCGTCGGCAGCCGCAGCGCCAGCGCCTCTGGCCTGCGGTTCTGACGCAGGGTGGCGGCCCCGGTCGCCACCACCGTCTGCGCGGCGGCGGAGAGTGTCTTGCGGTCGGGGACCTCGGCCGGGCTGACCGCCTCGTGCACCACGACGGTCACGTGGGCGCCGGCATGGCGCGCCAGGCGCCATGCGTGGCTGCCGATATCCATGTCGCCATACCAGGCGAAGAGCGGCCGCTCCCGCCGCCCGGTCGGCAGGTAGCCGAGCTGGTCGTAGCCGACGGAGATGGGCTGCACCATCGCGGCGGCGTTCGCCACGGCGAGGAAGGAGGAGCGGAACGGCAGGACGCGCGTGCCGTCGCTGCTGGTCCCCTCCGGGAAGAGGATCAGGCTGTCGCCGGCCTCCAGCCGTTCGCGCATCTCCACCGCCTCGCTGCCGGTGCGGCCACGCGCGCGGCTGACGAAAACCGTCCGCCCCAGCTTGGCGACGATCCCGATCATCGGCCAGCGCCCGACCTCGGCCTTGGCCACGAAGCAGGCTTCCAGCGTCCCGCCCAGGACGAGGATGTCGAGCCAGGAGGAATGGTTGGCGAGGTAGAGGCTGCGCGGCCCGGCCG
The DNA here is from genome assembly GCF_020991085.1 of Roseomonas sp. OT10. NCBI lineage: Bacteria > Pseudomonadati > Pseudomonadota > Alphaproteobacteria > Acetobacterales > Roseomonadaceae > Roseomonas > Roseomonas cutis. The sequence continues at coordinate 2,639,091 of NZ_CP087719.1, read as the reverse complement.
GCGCGGCGCCGACCACGCTGACCCGCAGCCCGAACAGGATCTGCATCCCGCGCCAGTAGAGCCGCGCGAAGCGGATCTTGGCGCGGCCGGGCAGCAGCAGCAGCACCGCCTGGACGGGGATGGCCACCAGGGTCCAGAGCACGCAGAGGGTCAGCCGGCGCACCGCCCGGAGCCGCCCGCCCAGCGCCCGGGGACCCAGCACGTCGCGGAAGGCGACGCCGGGCAGGGCGGTGCGGAAGCGCAGCGGCATGCCACGCCCCTTGCGCTGCGGCCGCAGGGCTTCGGTGGGATCGCGCGGTGTGGAGGCCTGCATGGGCCATGCGGGTAGCCGCTGGCGGGATTCGGGGCAATCCGGCCGCCGTCAGGCGGCGGAGAAGCCCTCGCCCTCGCGCCGGGCCGCCCCCTCGCGCTCCAGCTTGATCAGGTGGGCGAGCAGGCTGCGGGCCGCCCCGCCCACCAGCCGCGGGTCGAGTTCCGGGCCATAGACCGCCGGGACCAGGGAGGCCGCCGTCGCCAGCCGTGCCGCCCGCAACGCCTCCAGCACCCGCTCCTCCCGCTCGCGCCGATGCGCGGCCAGGGCGGCGAGGAAGGGCGCGGGCTCCTCCACGGTCGGGCCATGGCCGGGGAGCAGGACGCGGTCGTCCCGCCCCGCCAGCCGGCCGAGCGAGGCCATGTAGTCCGCCATGTCGCCATCGGGGGGCGAGACCACGCTGGTGGACCAGCCCATCACGTGATCGCCGCTGAACAGCAGGCCGCTCCCCTCCAGCGCCAGGCAGAGGTGGTTGGCGCAATGCCCGGGCGTGTGCAGGGCGGTCAGCCGCCAGTCATCCCCCTCGATGCCGGCGCCGTCGGGCAGGCGCTCGTCCGGGGTGAAGCCGTGGTCGCCGCCCTCGCCCCCGGCCTCGGCCGGGGTGAGATGCGGGCCGAAGCCCGCGGTCGGCGCGCCGGTCGCCCGCGACAGCGCCGCGGCGCCGGGGGAGTGGTCCCGGTGCGTGTGGGTGATCACGATCCGCACGATCCGCTCGCCCGCCGTGGCGCGCAGGATGGCCTCGGTCTGCCGCGGGTCGGCGGGGCCGGGGTCGATCACCGCCACCCGGCCGCGTCCGACGATCCAGCTGTTGGTGCCGCGGAAGGTGAAGGGACCGGGGTTGTCGCAGAGCAGGCGGCGCACGCCCGGCGCGACCTCCACCGCCTGGCCGGGGGGCAGCGGGTCGTCGCGCCGGAAGGGGATGGGCCCGACGGGGAAGGGGGAACCGCCGCTCATGCCTGCTTCCGCCCCTCGCCACGCAGCACCACCAGCCCGGCCGCCACGATCAGCGCCGCGCCACCCAGCATCGCCAGCCCCGGCGCGTCGCCGAAGACGAGCAGCCCGATCAGCATCGCCCAGATCAGCCCGCTGTAGGAATAGGCGCCGAGCGCCGAGACCAGCGCGGAGGCGAAGGCCTCCGTCAGCAGCACCTGGCCCAGCCCGCCCAGCAGGCCCATGATCAGCAGCAGCAGCCATTCCTGGCCGGTCGGGGGGACCCAGACGAAGGGCAGCATGGTGGCCGTGATCGCGGTCATCAGCATGGACTGCCACAGCACGATGGTCGTGCTGGTCTCCGTGCCGGAGAGCTGGCGGACCATCAGCACGGTCGTCGCCGCCACCGCCCCCTGCGCCGCGGCGAGGAAATAGGCCCAGGCCGGCGCCGACCCGCCGCCGAGGGCGCCCTGGCCGAGCGCCACCACCATGACCCCCGCGAAGCCCGTCAGCACCGCCACCCAGCGGCGTGGCCCCGGCCGCTCCCCCAGGAAGGGGATGGCGAGCAGGATGACGAAGAGCGGCTGGGTGTAGGAGAGCACCGTCTGGTCGGCCAGCGGCAGCAGGGTGAGGGTGTAGAAGGACAGCCCCATCCCGCACAGGCCGGTCAGCGCCCGCACCAGATGCCCGAGCGGCCGCTTCGTCCGCAGCCTCACCCCCCCGGGCCGGGTGGCGGCGATCGCCAGCACCACCGGCAGGGCCAGCATGTTGCGGAAGACCATCAGCTCCAGGAAGGGGATACGGGCGGAAAGCAGCTTCACCAGCGCCCCCATCAGCGTCAGCGTCAGCGTGGCCCCGAGCATCAGCAGCGCGCCGCGCCGGATGTCGTGCCGCATGGCGGGACGGGGCGGGGGGTCGGTCATGGCGGCGTCTCCACCGCCCGGGCGGCCGAGGCGCGCATCCGCTCGCGGGCGCGCAGCCGTTCGCGGTGCAGGTTGTACAGCCCGGCCGCCGCCACGACCGCCGCCCCGGCCAGGGTCGTGGCGGCCGGGCGGTCGCCCCAGATCAGCAGCCCCAGCAGCACGCCCCAGAGCAGCGGGGTGTACTCGAACGGGGCCAGCACGCTGACCGGCGCCAGGGCGAAGGCGCGCGAGAAGAGCAGGTGCGCCATGCCGTGCGCGCTGCCCAGCAGCACCAGCACGAGCATCGTGCCGGGCGCCGGCAGCGCGTGCGCGGGCGGGAAGAAGGGCAGCATCAGCAACCCGCCCGGGACCTGCGCCGCCATCACCCAGAACGCGACGGTGGCGGCGGAATCGGTGCGCGCGAGGGTCCGGGTCCAGATCCGGGTCAGCGCCAGGATGCCGATGGTGCCCAGCACCATCGCCACCTCCCAGCGCCAGAGCGCGCCGCCCGGCTGGAGCATGAACAGCACGCCCAGGAAGCCGATGCCGGTGCTGGTCCAGCGCCGCCACCCCACCTGCTCGCCCAGCAGGGGGATGGCCAGCAGCGTCATCACCAGCGGCGTGGTGGAGGAGACGGCATAGGTGTCGGCGAGCGCCATGCCGCGGTGCCAGGCGATGTAGAAGCCCAGCGTGACGAGGCAGTTCAGCCCGCTGCGCCAGAAGACCAGCGGCGCGTTCACCGGGCGCAGCCGCAGCTTCCCCGCCCGGCTGCGCCGCGCCAGCCGGGCGGCAGCGGCCACGGAGAGGGCGCCGAACAGCCCGCGCCACGCCATCGCCATCGCCTCCCCGATCTCGGGGAGGGCCCACTTCATCGCGGCGTCGGAACAGGAGGTGACGAAATAGGCGAAGGCGATCAGGCCGATGCCGCGCAGCGTGTCCTCGGCTGGCAGGGTGGGGCCTGCCGAGGCGGGAGCTGCCGGGGTGGCGGCCCGCCCGGCGGGACCTGGCGGCGGTGCGGCGGAAGGCCCCGGCGGGGCGCCCCGTTCTCGGTCAGCCACGCCCGGCGTCTTTCGGCCGGCGCGTGTCCCTGGGGCGACGCATCAATCCTCCCGGACGTACAGCTTGTAGCCCTCGATCTCGCCTTCCTGGTGGTAGTGCGCCCAGGTCGCGGCGAAGAGGGGGTGGCGGGAGAAGTATTCGATGAAGTCGAACTCGCCGTTGCACCAGGGGATGCCCGGGTGGCGCGTGATCAGCACCGCCGCCGGCGGGGCGCGGGCGAAGTCCTCCGCCACGGTGCGGTAGACGAAGAACTCCGCCCGGCTCATCTCCCAGGGCTCGCGGTAGCGCGCGCCGCCGGCGGGGCATTCGCGGTACACGCCCTGCAGCAGCCACATGTTCATGGTCCGCAGCGTCGACTGCGCCTGGGCGTAGTTCAGCGCCGGATAGACCGGGAAGATGTCGGGCGTGATGATCAGCAGCCGCTCGCCGAAGGCCTCCCGCTTCAGCCAGGCGGTCAGCCGGCCGGCCTTGGTGCCCTCGAACTGCAGCTCGCGGAAGGGCGCCTCGCCGCCGCGGACGGCGAAGAGGGTCAGCCCCAGCGCCGCCAGCAGCGCCAGCGCGGGGGCGGAGCGGTGCGCCCGGCCCGGAGGCAGGGCCGCGTCGGCCCAGCGCGCCGCCAGCAGGCCGGCCAGGACGCCGCCGAGCATCAGGATCGGGGCGACGTGGTAGGTCCAGCCCTTGTGCTGCACCCAGGCGGAGGCGAAGGCGCCGCAGGCCGCCATGGCCAGCGCCACGGCGAGCGTGCCGGCGCCGCGGCGCAGCGCCGCCGGCAGCAGCACCAGCAGGAACAAGGTCGCCGCGCCCATGTCCTCGGTGACGAGGACGTGCCAGGCGCTCTGCCCGCCCAGGTCCAGGTAGTATTGCCAGACCAGCGGCACGACATGGCCGAAGTAGTCGGGGAAGAGGGTCGGGATCGCCGCCAGGTAGAGCACCCAGACCGCCGCCATCAGCCAGGGCGCGGCATCGCGCAGCGCCCGCCGCGGGCCGCGTCGGACCAGCACGGCCAGCTCCACCAGCGCCGGCACGGCCAGGAAATGCGGCTTCAGCGCGAAGCCCACCGCCGCCAGGATGGTGGTGCCGAGTCGCAGCCCCGGGCCGGTGCGCTGCCCCTCCATCCGCCGCGCCGCCAGGACGCAGTAGGGCAGGGCACAGGTGGCCATGATCACCTCGCGCTGGCCGAAATCGTAGCCGGTGATCACCAGGGCCAGCGGGATCAGCACGTTCAGCACCGCCCGCTCGACCTCGCCCTCCGCCCGGTCGCGCCGCAGCCGGTGGCAGAGCCACCAGGAAGTGGCGGCCACCAGCAGCAGGCAGAGCTGCAGCGACTGCACCCCGTCCAGCGGCGTCCATTCGGCGATGGCCGCGGGCACCAGGTTGAGGACGAAGATCAGCGGCGGGTTGACGTCGATCAGGTCGGAGTAGAGACGCTCCCCGGCCAGCCAGCGCTGCGAGAAGTTCAGCACCGCCGCGACGTCATGGTTCAGCGGCGGCGAGAGCACCGTCGCCAGGAACATCAAAGCGGGCAGCCAGACGGCGATCCGCAGCAGCCGGACCCGCAGCGAGGGCAGGGCGGGGCGGGACATGGTCAGCGACGGGGCGGCGGTCGGCGGGGGGGTAGGGGCGTTCATCGTCCGGTGGGGCGTGCCCGCCGCGGGAGGCAGGGCGGAGCGAATGGTGTGATTGCCAGAGGAATGCGGCGGAGACTAGGCGAGTCCGCCTTTCCGGCGCCTTTCCGCAGCCTTGCGGCCGCCGTGACCGGGCCGTAACCACCCCAGCCGTGGAACCCGCCGAATACGCCCTGATGGACGCGGCCGAGGACGGCATGTGGTGGTACCGCGCCGTCCACGCCCGCCTCGCCGCCACCCTGGCCGCCCGCCCGCGGCCAGGGCGGGTGCTGGATGCCGGCTGCGGCACCGGCGGCGGGATGCGGGCGCTGGCCGCCGCCCTGCCGGGGGTCGAGCTGGTCGGGCTGGAATACGATGCCGCCGCCGCCGCCCGGGCCGCCGCCAAGTCCGGCCGGCCGGTGGCGGGGGGCGACGTGAACCGCCTGCCCTTCGCCGACGGGGCCTTCGCCGCCGTCGTCTCGGTGGACGTGCTCTGCCACCGCGGCGTCTCCGAGGCGGAGGCCCTGGCGGAGCTGCGCCGCGTCCTGGCCCCGGGCGGGCTGCTGGTGCTGAACCTGCCCGCCTTCGAGTGGCTGCGCTCGGCGCACGACACCCGCGTCCACAACGCCCGCCGCTACACCGCCCGGGGCGCGCGCGGGCTGCTGGCGGCGGCGGGCTTCGCCGGCATCGAGACGCGCTACTGGAATTCCCTGCTGCTGCCGCTGATGGTCGTGCAGCGCAAGGTGCTGGCCGCCCGCGAGGATGCGGCCAGCGACGTCGCCCCCTTCCCCCCCTGGCTGGATGCGGCCCTCGCCGCCGTGGACGCCGCCGAGCGGCGCCTCGCGGCGCTGGGGGCGCGCTTCCCGGCCGGCGGGTCCGTGCTGGCCCTGGCCACGAAGCCCTGAGACAATGCGAGACATGCCTGCCCTGACCGAGCTGCCGCCCTTCCGCGGCCTGTCCATCGTCGTGCCCGTCTACCGGGGCGCCGCCACCATCGGCCGCCTGGTCGAGGCCCTCTCCGCCCTGGAGCCGGAAGGCGGGATCGAGATCGTCCTGGTCAACGACGGCAGCCCCGACAACTCCGGCGAGGTCTGCCGCCGCCTGGCCGAGACCGCGACGGTGCCGCTGACCTATGTCGAGCACGCCCGCAACTTCGGCGAGCACAACGCGGTCATGACCGGGCTGCGCCATGCCCGCGGCAGCTACGTCATCACCATGGACGACGATCTGCAGAACCCGCCGGAGGAGGTCGTCCGCCTCTACGACCATGCGCGCCTCAACGGCTGCGACGTGGTCTACACCCGCTATGCCGAGAAGAAGCACGAGGCCTGGCGCAACCTGGGCAGCCGCTTCGCCAATGCCGTGGCGGACAGCCTGCTGGACAAGCCGCGCGGCCTCTACCTCTCCTCCTTCCGCTGCATGTCCGCCCTGGTGGTGCGGGAGGTGACGCGCTACGCCGGGCCCTATCCCTACATCGACGGGCTGATCATGCAGGTGACGCAGCGCATCGATTCCATCGAGGTGCGCCACCTGGCCCGGATGGACGGGCGCTCCAACTACACGCTGCGCCGGCTGGTGCGGCTGTGGCTGAACCTCGCCACCTCCTTCTCCGTCGTGCCGCTGCGCTTCGCCGCCTTCGCCGGCATCGCCATGGGCGCGCTGGGCCTGCTCGCCGCGCTGCTGGTGGTGCTGGAGGCGGTGATGGGCCACCCGCCCTCCGGCTGGGCCTCGCTGATGGTGGTGACGCTGCTGATCGCCGGCGTGCAGTTCGTCATCCTGGGCGTGCTGGGCGAATATGTCGGCCGCGCCTTCCTCTCCGCGAACGGCAAGCCGCAGGGGGTGGTGCGCGACGTGGTGCGCGGCACGGCCGGACATGCCGCGCGCGAATACCCGCCCCGTGCCGAGCCCGCCGGCCTGTCCGCCCGCCCGTGAGCCCGTCGCATCCATGATGATCCACTGGCTGTCCCTGGCGGCGGCGATCTGCACCTCGCTCGCCGGCCAAGTGCTGCTGAAGGCGGGCACGCTGGGGGAGGGGGGCTTCCTCACCCAGCTCTTCCGCTGGCAGACCATCATCGGCCTGGGCGCCTATGGCGGGGCCGCGCTGCTCTACATCGTCGCGCTGCGGAAGATCCCGATGAGCGTGGCCCTGCCCTGCACCGCCGCCTCCTACATCCTGATCGCGCTGATCGGCCACTTCGCCTTCGGCGAGGCGCTGGGGACGCAGAAGGTCGCGGCGATCGGGCTGATCGGCGCCGGGGTCATCCTGCTGGCGACCGCCTGATGCGCGGGGCGGCGCTGGCGGCGCTGCCGCTGCTCGCCGCCTGCATGGCCCAGCCGGCACCGGGCGGCTGCCCGGCCGGGCTGGCGCCGGGGATGGTGGCCGAGGCCTTCCTCGGCCGCGACCGCGCCGGCGCCCCGGAGGTGAGCGAGGCGGAGTTGGCCGCCTTCCTGGCCGAGGAGGCGACGCCGCGCTTCCCGGACGGGCTCACCGTGCTGGACGCCGCGGGGCAGTGGCGCGGCGCCGATGGCGGGGTGCTGCGCGAACGCTCCAGGCTGCTGGTCATCGCCCTGCCGGGCGCGGACGCCGCCCAGGCCGCCGCCCGGCTCGCGCCGCTGGCGGAGGCCTACCGCACCCGCTTCCGGCAGGAGGCGGTCCTGCGGGTGGTGCGGCCCGCCTGCCTGGGCTTCTGACCCCGCGCTTTGCCGCGCCGCCCGGCCGCGCCATATGGGCCGGACCTCTTGCAGCCGGGGTGGGCATCCCGCCCGCGGCAGGACCGATCCGTGCCCGACGAGCCCCTCGCCCTCTACGTCCACTGGCCCTTCTGCGCCTCGAAGTGCCCGTACTGCGACTTCAACTCGCATGTGCGGGAGCGCGTGGACGCGGCCCGCTTCGGCCGGGCGCTGCGGGCGGAGCTGGCGGGGGAGGCGGCGCGCACCGGGCGGCGCCGGCTGGCCTCGGTCTTCTTCGGCGGCGGCACGCCCTCGCTGATGCCGCCCGAGGTGGTGGCGGACCTGCTGGCGGATGCGCGCCGCCTGTTCGACGCCCCGCCCGGGCTGGAGGTCACGCTGGAGGCCAACCCGACCTCGGTGGAGGCGGCGAAGCTGCGCGCCTTCCGGGCGGCGGGGGTGAACCGGCTGAGCCTGGGCGTGCAGTCGCTGGACGAGGCGGCGCTGGCCTTCCTCGGCCGGCGGCACTCGGCGGCGGAGGCGATCGCGGCGCTGGAGCACGCCCGCGCGACCTTCCCGCGCCTGTCCTTCGACCTGATCTATGCCCGCCCCGGCCAGGAGGAGGCCGCCTGGCGCGCGGAGCTGCGGCGGGCCCTGGCGCTGGCCGCCGATCACCTCTCCCTCTACCAGCTCACCATCGAGCCGGGCACGCGTTTCGCCACCGAACATGCCCGCGGCGCCTTCGCCCTGCCGGAGGACGAGGCGGCGGCCTCCATGTACCGCGCCACGGCGGAGGAGGCGGCGGGCTTCGGGCTGGAGCCCTACGAGGTCTCCAACTACGCCAGGGCCGGGGCGGAGAGCCGGCACAACCTCACCTACTGGCGCTATGGCGACTATCTCGGCCTCGGCCCGGGGGCGCACCAGCGGCTGGGGCTGGACGGGGAGCTGCTCGCCGCGCGGCGCCACCGCGGTCCGGAGGCCTGGCTGGAGCGGGTCGAGCGCGATGGCCATGGCCGCGTCGAGGAGGAGGCGCTGGCCCCGGCGGACCGGGCGCGCGAGGCGCTGCTGATGGGGCTGCGCCTCCGCGAGGGGATCGACCCCGGCCGCGTCGCCGCGCGCAGCGGCCTGCCCTTCGCCGAGACGGTGGAGCCGGCCGTGCTGGAGGCGTGCCTGGAGGAAGGCTACCTGGCCTGGACCCCGGATGGCCGCCTGCTGGCCACCTCCGAAGGCCGCCTGCGCCTCGACGCGCTGTTGCCTGCGCTGTTGCGCTGATCCGCGCGGCGTGACGCGTTGACGCCTGCCGGCGTGGGGTGCGCCCGTGGCCCGGGGGCAAGGCGCTGCCTCGCCCCCGTACCCCCACTCCGCCAGGACCCTGCGGGCCCTGGACCCGATCGGCGCTGCCGCGGGACAGCCTGATACGGGGTCGAGGCGCCGAGGAGCCATGCTCCTCGGCGGGTACGGCCTCAGCCCTCGCTGACGCCTTCTGAAGCTTTTTCAGAGTCCCGCCTGTCCGCGCGCCGTCAGGGTTCAGCCCGCAGGCGGACATCTACCGGAAGCACCAGACTCCCAGCGGGGACCGGGGCCCGCTTGTGGCCCCGGCAGGGAAGGGTCCGGGACGGGGATCGACGCACGGCGTCGATGCCGCAGGCTGGCGTCCCCCTCCCGGTCCTCCGCCGGAACGCAACAACACGACGGCTCAGATTATCCCGCCGTGGGTATGAGCCTCCCCGGACAGGCCGATCGCGGATGCCGCTCAACGTTTCGTGCGCCGACGCGTTGTGGCTGCACGCGGGGCCGCAGGGGCGGCATCCGGCGTGGACAGGAAGGGCGACGGAATGTCGATTCTGGCGTGGCTGGTTCTCGGGCTGATCGCTGGCTTCATCGCCAGCAGGATCGTCAACAAGACCGGATCGGGCATGGTGCTGGATATCGTGCTGGGCATCATTGGCGCCATCGTGGGTGGCTGGCTCTTCACGACCTTCGGCGCGGCGGGCGTCACCGGCTTCAACATCTGGAGCATGCTAGTCGCGGTGATCGGTGCCGTGGTGGTGCTGCTGGTCTACCATGCGGTCGCTGGCCGACGGGCCATCTGAGCCCGCCGGGAAACCCTGCCCCGCCATCGGGCGATGAGGCCACGGAGCGCGCCGACGGCACGCCGTCGCTGCCGCGAACCAGAGATCGAACAGGAGACGCATGATGAACGAGGACAAGGTCGAGGGCACCGCCAAGGAGTTCGCCGGCAAGGCACAGGGTGCGGTCGGCGGCGCCGTGGGCGATGCCAAGACCGAGGTGGAGGGGAAGGCGCGGGAGCTGTCCGGCAAGGCGCAGCAGGCCCTGGGCGATGCCAAGGAAAAGGCGTCCGAAGTCTATGAGGACGCCAAGGACAAGGCGTCCGAGCTGAGCCACGACGCCCAGTCCGAACTGGCGCGGCTGAAGGCCCAGGTCGAGGACCTGCTCCGCGACCGCGTGAAGCCCGCCATCTCCGACGCCGCGGCCGTGGCGGGGGAGTATGCCCACCAGGCGAAGGACCGGATCTCCGAGGGCGCCGACTACGCGACCTCCAAGGTGAAGCAGCAGCCCTTCCTGGCTCTGGCCGCCGTGGCCGTGGTGGCCTTCGTGGTGGGCCGCGTCTCCGCCGACCGGTACTGAGCGGCCATTGCCCGGCGAGCCGCCCGGGAGGGCGGCCGTCCGGGTGGCCCTCCGGCCGGCTTGACCGGACACATCGGTGATGCGCGGCACGCGGCGTTGACCGTCCATCCGCTTCGGGGGATGGACGGGCCATGCCGCGTTTCCTCGCCGTGCTCCTGCTGGCGGCCCTGCTGAGCCCCGGGACGGGCCGGGCTCAGGGAGCCTCGACGGGAGCCTCGGCGGACTGGACCCTGTGCCGCCGCACCATCGCCGCGCTGGAACCGGGGTCCGGCGTGCCGCCTGGGCTGCTGGGCGCCATCGGGCTGGTGGAAAGCGGGCGGCAGGACCCTGCGACGGGGCGCCCCGAGCCCTGGCCCTGGTCCTACAATGCCAGCGGCACCGGCCATGCCGCCCCGACCAAGGCCGCGGCGGTCGCGGCCGTGGCGGCGCTGGCGGCGGCCGGGACCCGTTCGGTCGACGTCGGCTGCATGCAGGTCAACCTGCTGCATCATCCGGACGCCTTCCCGGGCCTGGAGCAGGCCTTCGACCCGGTGGCCAACATCCGCTACGCCATCCGCTTCCTGCTGCAGCTCCGCGCCCGCAGCCAGGACTGGGGCGAGGCGATCGGCCGCTATCATTCCGGCGAGGCGGAGCGGGGCGCCGACTACAGCCGCCGGGTGGCCCTGGCGCAGCTCGGCGTGGCCTGGAACCGGGGTGGGACGGTGCCCCTGCCGGGGCTGGCCGGGGCGGGGCTCTGCGCGGCCGGGCTGCGGCCGGCCCTGCTCTTCGGCGGGGCGCGGGAGGCACGCCGCTTCCTGCAGCCCGGTGCGGCCCGCGCCGCGCGTCCCTTGCCGCTGCCGCGAACGAACAACCGGCCCCGCATGGTCTGCCTGCGCCCCGGACGCTGACCCTCCCGCCCCATCGTCCCCGGCGACGCCTGTTTCCTGCGGAGCCGGGTGTTTCCCGCGGAAGGGGGGTGGGCCTATCGTCCCCTCGAACGGCGGCGGGCTTGGCCTGATTCGTCCAGGGGGGAGGTGGCGGATGGTCACGGGATACGCCCGCGCGCACGATCCGCGGCCAGGGCCAGGATCGGTGTGCACCACCGGCAGCGCGGCCCCGCCCCGCCCGGCGGCCGTCCCGACAGCGCCATGCCCCGGAGGAAACCGATGAGCCAGACGCGTGCCGTGCCCCGCTACCAGGGCGTCTTTCCCGTGGTGCCCACCATCTTCGACGAGCGGGGCGGCCTCGACCGGGAGGGCCAGAGGCGCTGCGTGGACTTCATGATCGACGCAGGGTCCGACGGCCTGTGCATCCTCGCGAACTTCTCCGAGCAGTTCGTGCTCTCGGACGAGGAGCGCGAGGTGCTGACCACGGACATCCTGGAGCACGTCGCGGGCCGCGTGCCGGTGATCGTCACCACCACGCACTTCTCCTCCCGCGTCTGCGCCGAGCGCTCCGCGCGGGCCCAGGCGGCGGGTGCGGCGATGGTGATGGTCATGCCGCCCTATCACGGCGCCACCATCCGCCTGCCCGAAGCCGGGATCTTCGAGTTCTTCCGCGCCGTGTCCGACGCGATCTCCATCCCCATCATGATCCAGGACGCGCCGGTCAGCGGCACCACCCTGACCGCGCCCTTCCTGGCGCGCATGGCGACGGAGATCGAGCAGGTCTCCTACTTCAAGATCGAGACCCCCTTCGCCGCCGCCAAGCTGCGCGAGCTGATCACCCTGGGCGGGGAGGCGATCGAGGGCCCCTGGGACGGGGAGGAGGCGATCACGCTGATGGCCGACCTCGATGCGGGCGCGACCGGGGCCATGACCGGCGGCGGCTATCCCGACGGCATCCAGCAGATCATCCGCCCCTTCCAGGCGGGCGACCGCGAGGGTGCCATGGCCGCCTACGGCCGCTGGCTGCCGCTGATCAACCACGAGAACCGGCAATGCGGCCTGCTCGCCGCCAAGGCGCTGATGCGGGAGGGCGGGGTGATCGCCTGCGACGCGCCCCGGGCGCCGCTGCGGCCGCTGCACCCGGCCGCCCGGGCCGGGCTGATCGAGCTGGGTCGCCGGCTGGACGTCATGGCGCTGCGCTGGGGACGCTGATCGCGGGCCCTGCCGCTTGCAGAGGGGCCGGCGCGACATGACATGGCGTTCATGATCGACGCCAAGGCCCTTCTCGACAGCTTCCTCGGCAACCGGGCGGGGGCGGCCAGCGGCCAGTCCGGCGGAGTGCCGGCGACCGGCCCCTGGTCCCGCCCCGACGCGCCGCCCGTCCCCGCGCAGGCGGGCGGGCAGGGCGGCAGCCCCTGGACCAACCCGGCCGCCGCCGCGGGCTCCACCCTGTCCGTCGGCGGGCTGGCGGAGACGGCGAAGCAGGTTCTCGGCCAGGCCACCCGGGGTGGCATGGGCGGCTTCGCCGGCGGCGCGGCCGCGGGCGGGCTGCTGGGGGCCGTGCTGGGCGGCAAGAAATTCCGCAAGATGGGCGGCGGCGTGCTGAGCCATGGCGGCGCCGCGCTGCTGGGGGCCCTGGCGCATCGCGCCTACCAGAACTGGCAGCAGGGCCAGACCCCTGCCCAATCCGCCCCGCCGGCCCCGCAGGAGGTCGCGCAGGTCGAGCCCCGCTACCTGCCGGAGGCCGCGCCGGCCGCCGACGGCCAGCCGTTCGAGCTGGCGCTGGTGCGCGCGATGATCGGTGCCGCCAAGGCGGACGGCCACATCGACGCCGAGGAGCAGCGGGCGATCTTCGCCAAGGTGGAGGCCATGGGGCTGGATGCCGAGGCCAAGGGCTTCGTCTTCGACGCGCTGGCGAAGCCCATGGGCGTGGCCGAGGTCGCGGCCTCGGCCCGCACGCCCGAGCAGGCGTCCGAGCTGTACCTCGTGTCGCGCCTGGCGGTGGATCCGGACGAACCGGCGGAGCGCGCCTATCTGGAGGCGCTGGCGCATCGGCTGAAGCTGCCCGAGGGGCTGGTCGCGCATCTGGACCAGCAGGTCACGGCCGCACAGCGTGGCGCCACCTAGGCCGGGCGCGGCGGCGAGGGATGCGAGACGCCGGCATCACCGCGACCTGACCGCCGGGGGCCACATCGCCGGCGGGTCGGGAGCGGATGGTGCTGGAGCCCCGGCGCCACGAAGCCAGATGAGCGGCGTGGTCCCGATCCTGTCCCGTCGCCGTGTCGGCGCAGCCCTGCTCGCACCCGCGGCGGCGGCGCTGGCGCCATACCCGTCGCGCGCGCAGCCCGCGGCTGCGCCGCTGGCCGAGGTGTTGCAGCAGGCGGCCGCGCTGACGCGGCTGCATACGCTGATCGTCCTGCGCGACGGGGAGATCCTGGCCGAGCGGACCTTCCGCGGGGCGCCGCCGGACCGGGCGGTGAACATCAAGTCGGCGTCGAAATCCGTGCTCGCGATCCTGGTGGGAATCGCCATCGAGCGCGGGGTGCTCCAGGGGCCCGACCAGCCGCTCGTTTCCGTGCTGGGCAACCGCGTGCCGCCCGAGGCCGACCCGCGCGTGCGCGACATCACCATCGCGCATCTGCTCTCGATGCGGGCCGGGCTGGAGCGGACCTCCGGGGAGAATTACGGCGCCTTCGCGAACAGCCGCGACTGGGTGCGCTTCATCCTGTCCCGCCCCATGGCCGCGGAGCCGGGCGGGCCGATGCTCTATTCCACCGGCAGCACGCACCTGCTCTCGGCGGCGCTGACCCGCGCCTCCGGGCGCTCCACGCTGGATCTGGCGCGGGACTGGCTGGGCGGGCCGCTGGACATCGCCATCCCGCCCTGGCCGCGCGACCCGCAGGGCATCTACTTCGGCGGCAACGACATGCTGCTCTCGCCCCGCGCCCTGCTGCGCTTCGGCGAGATGCTTCGCCTCGGCGGGCGGTGGCGCGGCCGGACGGTGGTGTCACAGGACTGGATCCGGGCGAGCTGGTCGCCCCAGGCACGCTCGCCCTGGAGCGGGCAACTCTACGGGCTCGGCTGGTGGATCGGACAGGCGCGGGGCGAAAGCGGGACGCATCCGGTCTTCTTCGCCTGGGGCTATGGCGGGCAGATGCTCTACATCGTGCCCGAGCTGGCGCTGACGGTGGTGATGACCTCCGATCCCACCGGCCCGCGCGCCCCGGAACACACCGCCGCCCTGCACGGGCTGCTGGCACAGGGGATCGTGCCGGCGGCGGAGCGGCTGGCCTGAGGGCGTTCCGGCCGGTGCGCCGGCACCGGACATGCGCCGGCCCTCGGACCGGAGCGAGGGCTCGGGCGCCCGGCGGTGCCGCCCCGGCGCGATGACGCTGCCGCGCGACGGCGCTGCCGGGCCATGACGCCGCCGGGCGCCGGCACTACCCCCGGCGCTGGTCGATCAGAAAGCGTCCGAGGAACCCGGCGAGCTCGTCATCCGCCTCCAGCGGCAGCACGTTCGCCACGTACTGGTCCGGACGGACGACCACCAGCGCGCCCCTTGCCCGGTCGATGCCGCGCAGGTCGAAGATGTCCGGCCCCGCCTTCAGATCCGGGGTGAAGGCCTTCTCGTAGTCGATCAGGCCGAACGGGCCCTTGCGCGGCAGGAGCATCGGCGGAAGCTCCTCGACGCGGAGGTCGCGATGTCCCTGCTGGACGACGGCGCGGACGTCGATGACGCTGTCGATGTCCGCGCCCTCCGGCGTGAAGCGCAGCACCGGCGATCGCGGCGAATGCGCGAGGCGATCCATCAGCGCACGCAGCCTCTCGCCGTCCGCGTCGGCGAAGGCGTAGAGGCGCCATGCCGCATCCGCCCGCGCCACGTGGCCGAGCTGCACCGGCTTGGCATCGGCCAGGCGGATGACCGGCGCCGAGTGGAAGCGCATGCCGATGGTGAAGCCGCTGGCCAGGGCCTGGTGCGTCGCCTCGGCGGTCAGGCCGGTGGCCGGCGGGTAATGGGTCGCGACCCCGGCTGTGTAGCGGCCCGACATCACGAAATAGGCCTGCAGCTCGGCGGGATCGACGCCGCCCAGTTCGGGGTGCTCCGGATCGACCGGCGGCGATGCCATGATCCTGGACCATTCCCGGTCGAAGTCGATGAGGCGCTGCGCCACCGCGTGCCGCTCGATCGTGTAGGTGCGCAGCAGCTCGGGCCTGGCGCGTCCGAGGAGAACGGAGGCCAGCTTCCAGCCGAGGTTGAAGGTGTCCTGCAGGGAGACGTTCATGCCCTGGCCGGCCTTGGCGCTGTGCGTGTGGCACGCATCGCCCGCGATGAACACGCGCGGCAGGCGCGACCCCGCTTCCTCCGCCGGCACGTCGTCGAAGCGGTCGGCGACGCGCTGGCCGACCTGGTAGACGGCGAACCACGCCACGCTCTTCACGTCGAGCGTATAGGGGCGGAGGACACGCCGGGCGGTCTCGATGACCTGCTCCTGGGTGATCCGGCGGACGGCGTCGCGATGCGCGGGGTCCACCTCGCCGAGATCGACGTAGAGCCGCACGAGGTAGCCGCCCTCGCGCGGGATGAGCAGGATGTTGCCCTCCTCCGCCGACTGGATCGCCGCCTTCAGGCGGATGTCGGGGAAGTCGGTGACGGCGAGCATGTCCACGACGCCCCAGGCATGGTTGGCGAAGTCGCCCCGCAGCTCGGCGCCGATGGCGTCCCGCACGCGGCTGCGCGCGCCGTCGCAGCCCACGACGTAGCGCGCGCGGACCTGCTTGACCTCCTCCGTGCGCGTGTTCCGCAACGTGACGGTCACCGGGTGCTCGGCCGTGGCCTCCACCGCCAGGGTGACGAACTCCCAGCCGTAGTCGGGGACCAGCCGCGTCGGCGACTTGCCCATGTACTCTTCCAGGTGTCCCAGCAGCCGCGCCTGGTTGACGATGACATGGGGAAATTCGGACAGGCCGTCGGCCGTGTCCTGCACGCGGCCGGTGCGGACGATCCGCGAGCGGTCACCGGGGGAAGGGCGCCAGAAGACCGTCTCGTTCACCCAGTAGGCTTCGCGGATGAGCTTCCCGCTCAGCCCGAAGGTGTCGAAGGTCTCGACGGTGCGGCAGGCGACGCCGTCCGCCTGGCCCACCTGCAACGGACCCTCGCGCCGTTCGACGATCCGCGTGGCGATGCCGGGGAAGGCCGAGAGCTGCGCGGCCAGCAACATTCCCGCCGGGCCGGTGCCGACGATCAGGACATCCGTGGTCTCCGGCAGCGCGGCCGGGCGGGCCTCGGCGCCGGGGGCGGCCGGATGCAGGTCGGGATCGCCCGGCCGGTAGCCATCAAGGTAGAACTGCACGTCCCCTCCCTCCCATGGTGTTGCTCGATCCGCGCGCGGTGCGCTGGCCGTCCCTGGCCGCCCGCGTTGGCCACGGAGGTCGTCATTGCGCGACCAGATGGAACGTAGACAATTAATCAGTATACGGTCAATATAGTTCCTGTGCGGGGTCCGGTGGCGCCGGCGCCGGCACCGTCGCGGATGGCGGCACGTCCCCGGCACCGAAGGGATCTGCCGCTCCGGTGGCTGGCCCTTGCCGTCCCGGCGGCTCTACCCTCCCGTCGCCAGGGCGTGTCCGGCCCCCGGGGGCCAAGGGCGCCGCTCCGGCCGAATGCCATAGCAGGGGAGGATCGCGCGCCCGGACGACCCGGCCCGCAGCGGCCGGCCCTGAACCGAGAGGGCCCCGCCATGCGTCCCATGCTGCCGCTGCTCCTCCTGCTGGCCGGGCCGGCCGTGGCCGCGGAGCTACCGGTGCGGGCGGTGACCCTCTCCTCCGCGGGGCTCGCGCAGACACCCTGCGCGTCCCGGCCGAGGATGTGGACGACCTGCTGAAGAGCCTGGTGGTGGCCGATCCCGCCGGACCCGTCGCCGGCCTGCGCCTGCCCGCCCGCGACCTGGCGGCCGAGGCCTTCCGCGGGCTTCCGCTGCGCCAGGAGGATTTCGCTGACCGCGTCCGCCTCTTCGGCGCGCTGCGCGGGCAGGAGGTCACGGCCGCCGGCGTCACCGGCCGGATCGCCGAGGCGGCGGAACTGCCCCGGGTGCCGGGCCTGGCCACGGGCGGCGGCCTGCGCCTCACCCTGCTGACGCCCACCGGGCTGACGGCCGTGGTGCTGGAGGAGGGGGCGGAGGCCCGGCTGGCCGATGCCGCGCTGGCCGCTCGCATCGCCCGCGCCGCCGAGGCGCTGGCCGCGGCCCAGTCGGAGAGCGAGCGGCGCGTGGAGATCCGGCTCCGCGCCGACCGCGTGCGCACGGTCAGCGTCACGACCGTCACCGGCGCGCCGCTGTGGAAGCCCTCGTGGCGGCTGCTGGTGCCGGAGATGGGCCAAGCCGAGGCCAGGGCCCGGCTGCAGGGCTGGGCGGTGGTGGAGAACCGGTCCGGGACGGACTGGGATGGCGTCCGGCTGACGCTGGTGGCGGGGGAGGCCGCGGCCTACCGCCAGTCGCTCTATACGCCCCTGCTGGTCGAGCGCCCGGAACTGCCCGTCCGGGTCGCGGAGGCGGTGCAGGTCGAGGCGGATACCGGCGCGCGCCCGGCCCCGCCGCCGCCGCCCGCCCCGGCCCCCGCCTTCGCCGCGGAGGCGCGCCGCGACCGCCTCGGGGCCGCCCCGCCCGCCATGGCCGCCGCCCCGGCCCTGGCCGCCGCCTCGGCCGGCCGGATCGCCTTCGCCCTGCCGGAGACGGTGACGCTGCGCAGCGGGGAGACGGCGAACCTGCCCTTCCTGGACGCCGGCCTGCCGGCCGAGCGGGTCTGGTGGGTGCAGGACCTTGCCGCCCGCCATCCGCTCCAGGCGGTGCGCGTCACCAATGCCGGCGATTCGACGCTGCCGGACGGCATCGCCACGGTCTACGGCGTCTCGGGTGCCGAGGCCGGCGGCTTCCTGGGCGATGCCGAGATCCGCGCCATGCCGCCGGGGGCCACCCGCCTGCTGGCCTTCGCCCGCGACCGCGACGTGCTGCTGACGGCGGGCGGCGGCGCGACGGACCGGCCGGTGCGGGCGGAACTGCAGCCGGGCCGGGTGGTGGTCCACCTGCTGCGGGTGGAGGAGGTCGCGCTGGCCGTCGATCCGCGCGGCGCGCGCGGCCGGCTGATTGTCGATCTGCCGCGCCGGCCCGGCGCGACGCCGCGCTTCGCCGTGGCGGCGGAGGGGGATTTCGGACTGCGCCACGAGGCGGTGGTGGAGGGGCCGACCACCCTGCGCCTGCCCTTCGAGCGGGCCCAGCGCCAGGAGGTGCCGCTCTGGGATCCGGGGCTGGGGGATCCGCTGCTGCTCTCCTGGCGGCGCATCGACGTGGAGCGGGAGCTGCGCCGCCTGCCGGGCGGGCCGGCCACGCTGGAATCCCTCCGCGCCACGCTGGAGCGCATGGCGCCGGACGCACCCGGCCGGGAGGGGCTGGCGCGGATCGCCGACCGCCTGGCCGCGCAGCGCGGCCTGCTGGAGGCCTTCCGCGCCGCCGCGCGCACGGCGGCGACGTCGGAGGCGGCGCTGACCCGCGCCCGCGCCGCGGTGGAGGACCGCACCGGCCCGGCCCGGGAGAAGGCGCGCCAGGCACTGAACCGCGCCTCCGTGCAGGCCGACCGCGCGGGGGCCGCGGCGGATGCGGCGTGGGAGGCCTGGCAGCGGGGCGCGGCGGCGCTGCTCTCCGCGGCGGAGTGACGACGGCCCCGGCGTTCCCGACGCCGCGGGGGCGGGCGCCGCAGCGCGGCGGCCGGCCGCCCCTCATTCGGATGAAGCGGCCTCCTGCGCCGCGGCCTATCATCCGCCCGACTTCCGCCCACGCCGCTTTCCGGATGCCCGCCCCATGAGCTGGACCACCATCATCGTCCTTGGCCTGATCGTCCTGCTGCTGCTCTGGCTGATGGCCAGCTACAACCGGATGGTCGCGCTGCGCCAGGCCACGGGGCAGGCCTGGAGCGACGTCACCGTCCAGCTCAAGCAGCGCAACGACCTCATCCCGAACCTGGTCGAGACGGTGAAGGGCTATGCCGCGCACGAGCGCGGCACGCTGGAGGCGGTGGTCCAGGCCCGCAACGCCGCGCTGCGCGCGCAGGGGGACCCGCAATCCGCCGCCGCGGCCGAGGGCCAGCTCCAGGGCGCGCTGCGTCAGCTCTTCGCGCTGTCGGAAGCCTATCCGGACCTGAAGGCCAACCAGAACTTCCTCCAGCTCCAGGCGGAGCTGTCGGACATCGAGAACAAGATCGCCGCCGCCCGGCGCTTCTTCAACAACAGCGTCGCCGAGTACAACTCCGCGATCCAGCAGATCCCGGCGGCCTTCTTCGCCGGCGCGATGGGCTTCCAGCCGCGCGGCTTCTTCGAGCTGCCCGAGGCGGAGATGGCCGCGGTGCAGGCGGCGCCGGCGGTGAAGTTCTGATCCCATGCGCGCGGTCGGCCTGAAGACCTACATCTGGAACAACGGTCTCCGGTCGATCCTGCTGCTCGCGGGCTTTCCCTTCCTGCTGGCCATGCTGGCCTTCGCGGTCGCGCTGATGGGCGCGGCCGACGATCGCCGCGGCGTCGCGCACGGCTTCCGCGCGGCCCTGGCGGCCTGGCCGGGCTACCTCGCCTTCGGCCTCGTCGTCGCGGGCCTCTGGTTCCTCGTCGCGTGGTGGGCGAACCAGAAGATCCTGGACCTCGTGACCGGCGCGCATCCGGTCACGCGGCAGGATGAGCCGCGGCTGTGGAACACGCTGGAGAACCTGTGCATCGCGCGCGGCCTGCCGATGCCGCGCCTCGCCGTGATCGAGACGGAGGCGCGCAACGCCTTTGCCAGTGGGCTGCGCCGCGACCGGGGCGCGGTGACCGTCACGCGTGGGCTGGCCGACGCGCTGGACGACCGCGAACTGGCGGCCGTGCTGGCGCACGAGCTGACGCATATCCGAAACGGCGACGCGCGGCTGGCGGTCGTCGCCGCCGTCTTCGCCGGCATCATCAGCCTGACCGCCGAGCTTCTGCTGCGCGGCGTGCGCTTCGGCTCCTCCTCCCGGCGCAACGGCGGCAGCGGCGGTGCCGGCTGGCTGGCGCTGCTCGCGCTGCTGATCGCGGCGCTGGCCTGGGGGCTGGCCGGGGCGCTGCGCCTCGCCCTGTCGCGCAACCGCGAGTTCCTGGCCGATGCCGGCTCGGTGGAGCTGACCCAGGATGCGGACGCGATGATCACCGCGCTGCGCAAGGTGTCGGGACATTCGGACATGCCCGGCGTGCCCGCGCAGGTGCGGGCCATGTTCCTCGACGACGAGAAGGGGGTCTCGCCACGCTGGTGGGAGGCGACCCATCCCCCGCTGGAGGACCGCATCGCCGCGCTGGTGCGCTATGCCGGCGGTCATGACCCCGGGCCGCTGCCGGAACCGGCCGCCCCGCCCGCACCGGCAGGGGCGGAGCAGCCGGGGGCCACGCCCTCACCCTGGGGCCCGCTTCCCGGGGCCATGGGGGGAGTCTGGGGGCCGCTGGCCGGCGATCCGCACGGGGCCGTCGATGCCGACGCCACCCTGCCGCCGCGCCGTCCCAGCCCCTGGGGCGCATCCCCGCCCCCGCCCGCGTCTCCGTCCGGCGGGGGCTGAGCCCCGCCGGCCCGCCGGGCCGGGGAGGCCGGGCGCCGGCCACCCCATTGCTGTGGGGCGCGATGCCCCGTGCGGTGGCGTCATCTCAACCGACGGTGGGAGGACCTGACCCGTCGTGCTGCCGTGTTCCGGCGGTGGACCGGGAGGGGACGCCGTCCCCTCCCAGACCCTCCCCTGCCGGGGCCACAAGCGGGCCCCGGTCCCCGCTGGGAGTTGGCTCGGGGTGGTGGGCGTCAGCCTCCGGGCTGATTCCAGGGAGAGCGCGGACAGGCGGGACTCTGAAAAAGCTCAGAAGGCGTCAGCGCACGCTGCGGCCGTACCCGCCGAGGAGCCATGCTCCTCGGCGCCTCGATCCCGTCGCGGCCATCCGCGCGGCAGCGCTCCTCGGGTCCAGGGGCTCTGCTCCTGGCGGAGTGGGGGTATCGGGGGCGAGGCAGAGCCTTGCCCCCGGGCCACGGGTGCCACGCCGGCATGGCTCAAGGCATCCTGCCATCCGTATCAGGGCCGCCAGGGCAGGGTGCCCGCCGGCAGGTGACGGGCCGAGAGCGTTGCCAGGCCCATCAGCCCCGCCACCAGCAGCAGCGCCACCAGCGACACCGCCGCAGCCTGCGGACCCTGCCCGCCATCCTGCAGGTTGAACACCAGCACCCCGAGGGTCTGCGACCCCGGCCCGTGCAGGAGCACGGAGATCGTCACCTCGTTCACCGCCAGCAGCGCCACCATGATCCCGCCTGCCGCCAGGGCGGGCGCGAGGGGCGGCAGGTGGATGGCGGTCAACCGCAGCCAGGTCCCGGCGCCCAGGCCGCGGGCGGCCTCGTCCAGCCGGGGGTCCAGCCGCGTGGCCGCCGCGGCGACGGGGCGCAGCGCGAGCGCCTGGAAGCGGGCGAGGTAGGCGAAGAGGATCAGCCACAGCGTCCCGTAGGTCCAGCCGCCGCCCGGCACGCCCAGCGCCAGCAGCAGGGCGGAGATGGCGGTACAGCCGCCGGGCAGGGCATAGGCCATGTCGGCGGCGACCGCCCCGATCCGCACGGCGCGGGCCCGCAGGCTCAGCGCCACCGGCAGCGAGGCGACGGCGAGCAGCAGCGCCGCCGTCCCCGCCAGCAGCAGCGAGTGGCCGAGGGCGGACAGCGTCTGCGAGCCGGGGGCGAAGGCGGCGGACCAGTGCCGCAGCGTCACGGTGGTGACGGCCAGCGGTACCCCGAGGGCCGGGACGGCGGAGGCCGCCGCCAGGGACAGCAGCGGCAGCAGCAGCACCACGGCCAGGCCCAACCAGAGCAGCCCCGCCCCCAGCCGCGCGCCGCGCCCGGCGGGAAGCGGCTCGAAGGGCCGGCCGGAGGGCAGTCCCTCGCGCCCCGTGGCGAGGCGCTGCGCCAGCAGGCCCGGCAGGGCGAGGGCGGCCAGCAGCAGCGACAGCGCCGCCGCCTGCCCCAGCGCCCCGACGCCGGTGCCCGACAGGCGCTGCCAGATCAGCACCGGCAGGGTGGGGTAGCGCGCCGGGATGCCCAGCAGGGCGGCGATGCCGAAATTGCCGAGCGCCGCGACCCAGGCCAGCCCCGCGCCAGCCAGCAGCCCCGGCCAGAGCAGCGGCCAGACCGCCCGCCGCAGCGCTTCCGGCCCGGAGGCCCCGAGGCCGCGCGCGGCGGTCAGCAGCTCGCCCGGAACGCGGCGCAGCAGCGCGGCCACGGCCAGCAGCACCAATGGCGCCCCTTGCAGCCCCAGCAGCAGGATGATCCCCCCGGGCCCGTGCAGCGGATTGGGCGTGCCGAGCGGCGGCGCGACGCCGACGGCCAGCAGCACGGGGGAGGAGGGGCCCAGCGCCTGGGAGAAGCCCAGCGCCAGCACCTGCGGCGGCACCAGCACCGGCAGGATGGCGAGGAAGAGCAGGACCCGCCGCGCGGGCGGCGCCCGCAGCAGCAGCAGGGAGGCGAGCGCCCCGCCCAGGGCTGTGGCCAGCAGGGTCGAGCCCGTGGCCACCACCAGGCTGCGCCAGGCGGCGCGCCAGACGGCGCCATCCGCGGGCAGCAGGGCCAGGGCGGGACCCGACGCCTCGGCCAGCAGGCGCAGCAGAGGGGCGGCGCCGACCACCAGGAGCCAGGCCAGGGCCCCCAGCGCCAGCCCCGGCAGCGCGCCGGAGACCGAAGGGGACGGGAAGTGACGCGGCCCCGGCGCCGCCGCACCCGACACCCGCCGGGCGGCTGTTCCTGCCGTCATCGAACTCCCGTCGGATCCCCTGCCGTTACGGCTCCACCAGCGTGTTGAAGCGGCGCAGCGCCGCCTCGCTCTCCGCCGCGGCGGCGGCCGCGTCAAGCGGCAGGATGCGGAGGGAGGCCGTGGGCGGGAAGCCGGGGGGCGGCGCGACCTCTGGATCGGCGGGCAGGAAGCCCTGCTTCGCCGCCAGCGCCTGGCCCTCGGGCGAGAGCAGGAAGGAGACGAAGGCGATCGCGGCAGGGGCGTTCCGGGTGGTGGACAGGATCGCGGCCGGCTCCGTCACCGCGCTCACCCCTTCCTCCGGCGCCACCCAGCGGATCGGGGCGCCGCGCGCCGCCTCGCGGATGGTCAGGTAGTCCACGGCGATGCCGAAGGCGCGCTCGCCCGTCTGCACCGCCTGCAGCACCTGGCCGTTGCCGCCGCGCGGCTGCAGCCCGTTCTTCACCAGCGCCGCGATGTAGTCCCAGCCCAGCCCCGGCGCGGCCGCGAGGGACTGGACATGGATCGCCGCCGCGCCGGAGACGCTGGGCGAGGGCATGGCGACGAGGTTCTTCGCCTCGGGCCGCAGCAGGTCGGCCCAGCGGGCGGGGACGAAGGGGGCGCGGGCGTTCACCGCGATGCCGGTGGTGATGAGCTTGGTCGCGAAGTAGCGCCGCCGCCGGTCGTGGCGCTCGGCGGGGATGCGGCCGATCGCCACCTCCGGGCTCTCGCGCAGGCGGCCCTCGGCCGCCAGCCCCTCGAAGGTCAGCGCATCGGCCAGCAGCAGCACGTCGGCGCGCGGGGTGCCGGCCGCGATCTCGGCCCGCAGCCGCGGCAGGATCTGGTTGGTGCCGCCGCGGATCCATTCCACCTGCACGCCGGGATGCAGCTTGCGGAACGCCTCGGCCGTCTGCGCCGCATCGGGCTCGAGCTGGCTGGTGTAGAGGGTCAGCGTCCCGGAGAGCGGCGCCGCCCCCGCGGCCGGGCTCCCGCTTCCCTGCGCATGGGAGGCGGCAGGGAGGGTGGCCGCGGCGAGGCAGGCGGCGGCTCCCAGCAGCATGGCGCGGCGCATCATCGTGGTCCCGTTCCCGGTTGGCTGGCGCGGTGTGATGGCGCCCGGCGAAGGGGCTGGGAAGAGGGGTTCGATGAAGACTGCGTGACGCCTGACCGCGCCGTGGCGCTCCCGCCGCGTCAGGCGGTGGCCGGGGGCAGCCGCGCGCCGCGCTGCGGGATGGCTGGGAGGGGCAGGGCGGGGCAGGCCGGGGGGGCAGCCGGGTCAGCGGCGGCCGGTGCGGCCAGGGCATGCGCGACGAGGAGGGGCGACGCCACGATGGCGGCGTGGTCCACCGGCGGCTTGGCCTTCCCCGGGCCCGAATGCGGCAGGTGCATGAAGTTGGCGCTGGCGCTGGCACGGGCGATCAGCGCCTGCATCGCCGGGTTGTGCTGCCCGTCCTCGGCCGTCAGGGCGTCCATCGGGCAGAAGTATTCGTGGGCCTGCGGCGTCTGGTGCAGGGCAAAGCCTTCGTAATGGCGCGACTTCAGGCCGAACAGGACCCGGACGTCCCGCACCGGCAGGGTGAGGTTCTCCGTGGGTTCCTGCCGAAGCAGCCGCATCAGCTTCCAGCGCGGGGTCGGGTCGCCGGGCTGGACCGGCGCCAGCAGCCAGCCCACGGGGCAGACCACCAGCAGCGAGGTCGTGGAGGGCGCGAAGCGGGAGCGCTTGTCCAGCAGGTTCTGCAGCGAGGAGCAGGCCTCGATGCACAGGATGTCGACATAGGGATCGGCCGGGTCGGGGGAGACATGCAGCCACAGCCCGTCCGGCAGTGTCCTGAGGCGGCTGGCGCCAGGCAGCTTGAGGAAGGGCTGGCCGGCCGTCGCCGGGTCGCCGGGGCGGCCGCGCAGCCAGGTGCCCGGTTGCTTGAAGGTCGTGGCCGCGCCCGGCGGCCGTTGCGGCCATTGCTGGAGTCGGCGGCGTACCAGGTCATCCAGCGATATATGTCTGGAATCGTAACAAATTTCCCCATCCGCCACGAGAATTATCCCCCGGAACTCAACTTATAGAGGAACAAAATGCCAAAAAATTGACAAAAGACAAGCATAAGGAGTTGTTCGATTAACCATGCTCGCAAAGGTTGAAATCACATTTTCGTGATAACTTGATCGTGACTTGAATATCCGTTCGGCGATTTTTGCCGTGATCTTCCCTTAATCAGGTGCTTGGCCGTCGTTGTTGTGGCACCACGGCAGAATCTCGTTCGCGCAACAAAAAAGCCCGCCGCACCAAGCGACGGGCTTGCAGGCCGGAAAGGCCGCTGGAAGCGAGTCGGGCGCTGCCGCCCGACCCCCCTGGATCAGCCGCGCTGGTCGAGGCTGACGAAATCACGCGTGGTGGCGCCGGTATAGACCTGCCGCGGGCGGCCGATGCGCTGCGCCGGATCCTCGATCATCTCCTTCCACTGGCTCACCCAGCCCACGGTGCGGGCCACGGCGAAGAGCACGGTGAACATGTGGGTGGGGATGCCCATCGCCTTGAGGATGATGCCGGAATAGAAGTCCACGTTCGGGTACAGCTTGCGGCTGATGAAGTATTCGTCCGACAGGGCGATCCGCTCCATCTCCACCGCCATGTCGAGCAGCGGCTCGTCCTTGATGCCCAGCTCCGCCAGCACCTCGTGGCAGGTCGCCTGCATGATCTTCGCGCGCGGGTCGAAGTTCTTGTAGACCCGGTGGCCGAAGCCCATCAGCTTCACGCCCGAGTGCTTGTCCTTCACCTTCTCGATGAAGGCCGGGATGTTCTCCGGGCTGCCGATCTCGGTCAGCATCTTCAGCACCGCCTCGTTGGCGCCGCCATGGGCGGGGCCCCACAGCGCGGCGATGCCGGCGGCGATGCAGGCGAAGGGGTTGGCGCCGGTCGAGCCCGCCAGCCGCACCGTCGAGGTGGAGGCGTTCTGCTCGTGGTCGGCGTGCAGGACCAGGATGCGGTCCATGGCGCGGGCCAGGACCGGGCTGACCTTGTATTCCTCCGCCGGCACGGCGTTGAGCATGTACAGGAAGTTCTCGGCGTAGCTCAGGTCGTTGCGCGGATACACGAAGGGCTGGCCGATCGAGTACTTGTAGGCCCAGGCCGCGATCGTCGGCACCTTGGCGATCAGGCGGAAGGCCGCGATCTCGCGCTGCTGCGGGTCGTTGATGTCCAGGCTGTCGTGATAGAAGGCGGAGAGGGCGCCGACCACGCCGCACAGGATGGCCATCGGGTGCGCGTCGCGGCGGAAGCCGTCGAAGAAGCGGCGCAGCTGCTCGTGCACCATCGTGTGCATCGTCACGCCGCGGCGGAACTTCTCCAGCTCCTCCTTGGTGGGCAGCTCGCCATAGAGCAGGAGGTAGGAGACCTCGACGAAGTCGGACTTCTCCGCGAGCTGCTCGATCGGATAGCCGCGGTAGAGCAGCACGCCCTGGTCGCCGTCGATGTAGGTGATCTTGCTGTCGCAGGCCGCGGTCATGCCGAAGCCCGGATCGAAGGTGAAGATGCCGAGGTCGGCGTAGATCTTGCGGATGTCCGCGACCGCCGGACCGATCGAGCCCTGGATCAGGGGAGCCGAACTGCTGCGGTTCGATCCGTCGACCGTGATCGTGACGGACCCGTTGGCATTGGTGCTCATGGCCTGATTCCTCGGACTGG
The DNA here is from genome assembly GCF_020991085.1 of Roseomonas sp. OT10. Taxonomy (NCBI): domain Bacteria; kingdom Pseudomonadati; phylum Pseudomonadota; class Alphaproteobacteria; order Acetobacterales; family Roseomonadaceae; genus Roseomonas; species Roseomonas cutis. The sequence goes on along the minus strand of NZ_CP087719.1, from coordinate 2,612,635 downwards.
GTTCGGCCAGCCCCGCCTGGACGGGGGGCGTCCCCGGGATGTTGCAGTGCAAATATGCCCCGGTGCCGGGGCTTGTCCATCCGGACCGGTGCGGTCCGTCCCCGCAGGGTCGCGCGGCGCTCAGCGCCCGTGCCACCCCTGCGGCAGGCGGCCGCCCCGGGCCCAGAGGCCACGCCCGGACGTCCTCGCGGCCGTCTCCTGCTCCTCGAAATCGTCGGAGGAGGCGAGGGCCCAGCCTTCGGCGACCAGCACCCGGTTGATCGCCGTCCCGCCGGCCTCGCAAAGGCCGTAGGCCCGGCGGAAGGCATCGTGCCGCTCCACCCGGCAGGTCAGCGGCCGTTCCGCCACCATCTCCGCCAGCCGCTCGGCCGCGCGGGCGCCGCAATCGAAGCTGCGGCCCGCCGGGTCGGAGCAGGACTGGCCGCGCACGGGCGCCTCCACCCCCTCGAGCCGCACGACGCGGTCGCCCAGGCGAAGCGTCTCCCCGTCCACCACGCGCACCTCGCCCGGCGTCACCGTCAGGCGCTGCTCGCTGGGCGCGGAGCCGAGCAGGTTGGTGGGGATCCCCACCCCGGAGAACAGCGCGACCACCACGACCGCCGCGGCGACGAGGAACAGGCCCCGCCAGCGGCGTGGTTGGGGGGCGGGCCGGAAGATGCGTCGACGTTGCAGCACGCTGCGGTGCCTACCAAACCCGCCGCGCGCCCGACAAGGGCGCGCAGCACGCCGGGGCGGAACCGTTGCGCGGGCGGTATCGCCGCGGGGTGCCGCCCCGGGCGCAGGGGCGGGGACGCCGCCACCGCCCGGCCGCCGGGCCCGGGGGCCCCGGGTGCCGCCGGACCGGATGCCGCCGGACCGGGCGGCCGGCTGACCGGGCGACTGCCGGACCGCGTGGCTGCCGGACCGGGGGGGGCTGCTTGACGCGCCCGGCCGCGCGCGGCCTGCTGTCGCCGCCCCCCTGGGAACCCCCGCGCTTGCGACCCTGGACCCTGCTGCACAGCCGCACCGCGCTGCGCGACCGCTGGATCGACGTCACCGCGGACGCGGTGGAGGATGCGCGTGGCCATCGCCTGGATCCCTTCTATACCCTCGCCTATCCCGACTGGGTGCAGGTGGTGGCGCTGACCGCGGACGACCGGCTGGTGCTCGTCCGCCAGTACCGCCACGGGCTGCGCGGCCCCTCGCTGGAGCTGCCGGCGGGCGGCGTCGACGGCGACGAGGAGCCCTTGGCGGCCGGCGCGCGCGAGCTGATGGAGGAGACGGGCCACCAGGCCGTGGAGTGGCGGCACGTCGCCACCCTCTCGCCCAACACGGCGACGCACCGCAACCGCTGCCACAGCCTCCTCGCCCTGGGCTGCCGCCGGGTCGCCGAGCCGGCGCCGGGACCGGGCGAGGACATCGCCGTGGAGCTGCATCCCTGGCGGGAGGTGCTGGACCGCCTGCACGAGGGGCTGCTGCCCCAGGCCATGCATGTCTCCGCCCTGCTGCTGGCCGCGCGCCGGCTGGGATGGCTGACCGTCAAGGAAGAAACACCATGAGCGAGATCCGCATCGTCCCGCTGGAGCCGCGCCACCGCGCCGACTGGGAGCGGCTCTATGCGGGCTACGCCGAATTCTACCGCGTGGCCCAGACCCCGGAGATGCGCGCGCGCGTCTGGGCCTGGATCCTGGACCCGGCGCATGAGACGGAGGCGCTGATCGCCGAGGACGCGGCGGGCCGCGCCGTCGGCCTCGCGCATTTCCGCGCCTTCGCCCGGCCGCTCTCCGCCACGACCGGCGGTTTCCTGGACGATCTCTTCGTCGATCCCCAGATGCGGGGGAAGGGCGTGGCCGACGCGCTTCTCGCGGCGCTGGCTGCCGAGGCACGGACCCGCGGCTGGTCGGTGGTCCGCTGGATCACGGCCGAGGACAATTCGAGGGCGCGGGCGGTCTACGACCGCACCGCGAAGCTGACCGCATGGCGAATGTACGACATGCCACCGGCGCAGGGCTGACCCGGCGCGCGGCGCTGGGGGCCACGCCCGGCCTGCTGCTGGCCGCCGCCGCTGCCGCGGCGCCCGAGGCCCGTGCCGTCTGGCACGATGCGCGGCGTGCGCGCGACATCCCCGTGCTGATCCGCGAGCCCGCGGGCGACGGCCCGGCCCCCACGGTGCTGATCAGCCATGGGCTGGGCGGTTCACGCGACGGGCTCGGCTACCTCGGCCGGGCGCTGGCCGAGGCGGGCTTCCTGGCCATCCATCTCCAGCATCCGGGCACCGACGACAGCCTGTGGCGCGCGGGGGACCGCACGGCCTTCGCGGCGGCCGCGCTGGATGTCGGCCGCGCCGTGGACCGGCTGCAGGACGTGCTCTTCGCGCTGGACCGGCTGCCGCCGCGCGCCGACCCGCAGCGCCTGTCCATCGCCGGGCATTCCTACGGCGCCTGGGTGGTGCAGCACATGCTGGGCCAGCGCATCCCCGGTGGGGCGCGCGGCCTGCCCCTGCCGGAGCGCCGCCTGAAGGCGGGTGTCGCGCTCTCCCCCATCGTGGCCCGCGGGCTGCCGCCCCGGCTGGCCTATGGCGGCTATGCCGCGCCGATGCTGTTCGTCACCGGGACGGCCGATGACGGCTGGCTGGAGGGCGTGCGGGCCGTGCAGCGCCGCGAGCCCTTCGAGCAGTCGGAGGTGCCTGGCGCGCTGGCGGTGCTGGACGGCGCGGTGCATGCCTCCTTCGCGGACGAGCCGGCGGCCGGCGCCCGCTGGTCCGACCCGACCTATCACGAGCGCGCCGCCGGGCTGACGGTCGCCTTCCTGCGCGCCACGCTGGAGGGCGATGCGAGGGCGATCCGTTTCCTCCGCGCCGCCGGGGCGGGGCTGCTGCGCCCGGGGGACGAGCTGCTGACGCGCGGGCTCTGACGGCGCGCCCCGCGCCGCCGGGACGGCAGGGGGGGGGTCCGCAGGCGGGGCCATCCGCCACCGGGGTGGATGAACCGGCGGGCAGGCGGCCATGCCTGTCCACCCCCCCCGGGCCGTCTTGCGACGCGCGGCCGCATCGGCTCAAACGGCGCGCGACCGCCGCTGGCGGGGAGGCGCGTCAGAGCGGCGAGACGAGGCCCGCATGCCCGACTTCACCTTGGAAAGCGCTGCCGGCGGGCTCGTCGCCGGGGTGGACGAGGCGGGCCGCGGACCGCTCGCCGGCCCGGTCCTGGCGGGCGCCGTGGTGTTCCGCCGCGCCCCCCCGGGCGCGCTGGCCGCGCTGCTGGACGACAGCAAGCGCCTCGATGCCCGCCGGCGCGAAGCCGCCTTCGCCGCGCTGCGCGCCGCCGCCCGTGCAGGCGAGGCGCGGATCGGCTGGGGCGCCGCCACGGCCGCCGAGATCGGCGCGCTCAACATCCTGCGCGCCACGCATCTCGCCATGCGCCGCGCGGTGGCCCGGCTGGGCCTGCCGCCCGATCTTGCCCTGGTGGACGGCAACATGGCGCCGCGGCCGCCGCACCACCTGCCCTGCGCCGTGCGCTGCGTGGTGAAGGGCGACGGCCTCTCGCTGTCCATCGCCGCCGCCTCCATCGTGGCGAAGGTGCTGCGCGACCGTGCCATGGTGCGCTTCGATGCGCGTCATCCCGGCTATGGCTTCGCGCTGCACGCCGGGTACCCGACGCCCGCGCATCGCGCTGCGCTGGAGCGGCTCGGCCCCTGTCCGCAGCACCGGCGCGGCTTCGCGCCCGTGGAGGCGGCGTGGGCGCGCGTCGCGGCAAGTGCCGCGCGGGACGACGTCGCGGCAAGTGCCGCGCGGGACGACGTCGCGGCAAGTGCCGCGAGGAATGGCCTGTCCGCCGCGTCGCCCGCCCGCGTCGCCGCGTCGCACCCCGCCGACTCACCCGCCATGCCCGTGGAATCCCTGGATTTGCTGGGGTTCCCGAGGCCCGCTTGACGCCGCGAGTCGCCCTCGCGCAACTTGCCGACTCGGGGGACGCCCCCCGGGGGCACGAGGGGGAGTTGCGACGCTTGGGGACCGGAATCGACCTGACGCTGGACCAGATTCTGGTCGGCGATTGCCTCGACATGCTCCGGTCCCTGCCGCCGGCCTCGGTGCATGCGATCTTCGCGGACCCGCCCTACAACCTGCAGCTCAAGGGCGACCTGAAGCGCCCCGAGGGCGGCATGGTGGACGGGGTGGACGACGCCTGGGACCGCTTCGACAGCTTCCCCGCCTATGACGCCTTCACCCGCGCCTGGCTGACCGAGTGTCGCCGCGTGCTGCGCAAGGACGGCACGATCTGGGTGATCGGCGCCTACCACAACGTCTTCCGCCTCGGCACGGCGTTGCAGGACCTCGGCTACTGGATCCTGAACGACGTGATCTGGCGCAAGTCGAACCCCATGCCGAACTTCCGCGGCCGCCGCTTCACCAACGCGCACGAGACGCTGATCTGGGCCTCGCGCGGTCCCGAGAGCCGCTACCGGTTCAACTACGCCGCCATGAAGGCGCTGAACGACGACCTGCAGATGCGCAGCGACTGGCTGATCCCGCTCTGCACCGGCGGCGAACGGCTGCGCGACGCGGCGGGGCGCAAGGTGCATCCGACGCAGAAGCCGGAGGCGCTGCTGCACCGGGTGATCCTGTCCTGCACCTCGCCCGGCGAGGTGGTGCTGGACCCCTTTCTGGGCAGCGGCACGACGGCGGCGGTGGCGAAGCGGCTCGGCCGCCGCTTCGTCGGCATCGAGCGCGACCCGGACTACGCCGCCGCCGCCCAGGCCCGGCTGGACGCGATCGAGCCGCTGCCGGAAAGCCTCGCCCTCGCCCTGCCGGCGAAGCGCGAGCAGCCGCGCATCCCCTTCGGCACGCTGGTCGAGCGCGGGCTGGTCCCGGCGGGATCGAAGCTGACCGACCGGCACCGGCGCTGGAAGGCGGAGGTGGGCGCGGACGGGACGCTGCGCTGCGGCCGCGTCACCGGCTCGATCCACAAGGTCGGCGCGGAGGTGCAGGAGGCGCCGACCTGCAATGGCTGGACCTTCTGGCACGTCGAGCGCCGCGACGGCTCGCTGCGCGTGCTGGACGAGTACCGCGCGGAGGTCGCGGGGGGCTGAGGGCCGCCCCCCGGACCCGTCGCGTCAGCCCCGCCGCGCCAGCGCCACGCCCGCCAGCGCCAGCCCGGTCTTGACCAGCGTGCCGGGGATGAACAGCACGAAGCCCGCCAGCAGCGCCTTCTCCATCCCGACGAAGCCGGCCAGCCAGGCCACGCCCGGCAGGAAGACCAGCAGGTGCGCCGCCAGCAGCGTCGCGCCCGTCCGCAGCCAGCCGCCGCGCGCTTGGCCCGCGACCCAGGCGGCGGGCAGGAAGCCCAGCAGGTAGCCCGCGGTCGGGCCCATCAGCACGGCCGGCCCGGCGGTGCCGCCGGCGAAGACCGGCAGGCCCAGCGCGCCCTGGGCGAGGGTGAGCGCGACCGCGGCGGCGCCGAGCCGGGAGCCGCCCAGCGCGCCGAGCAGCAGCACGGCCAGGGTCTGCAGCGTGGCGGGCACCGGCCAGAAGGGCACGGCCACCTGCGCCGAGGCGGCGAGCACGCCGGAGCCGAGCAGGGCAAGGCCCAGGAAGCGCAGGGCGCCGCGCGGCCGGGCGAGGGCGGGGGTCAGGCTGGTGGTCACAGGCGTCTCCGTGTGGGGCGGGGCGCAGGTGCCACGCCCGCGGCGGCCTCGTCCAGCGCCAGCAGCCGGCGCATCAGCGTGGGCAGTGCGGCGCGGGCCTCGGCCTCGGGCAGCCAGAACAGGCCCGGCGGGGCAGGGGTGTCCACCCGTGCCGTCAGCAGCCGCATCTCCACGTCCATATGGGTGAAGCCGTGTCGTGCGGTTCCCGGCGCCTCCCGCCACGCCGCCGGCAGCGGGGCGTGCGGCAGCGCCTCCGCCGCCTCCCAAGGCCCGGATTCGCGCCAGGGCGTGCCGGGGATCTCCGCCATGCCGCCCAGCAGCCCCTCGGGCGGGCGGTGGCGCAACAGCAGCCGCCCCGCCGGGTCGCGCGCCAGGAAATGGGTGCCGTACCGCAGCCCCCGCGCCGCTTTCGGCGCCTTGACCGGCAGGCCGTCCTGCACCCCGGCCGCCCGCGCCGCGCAGGGCTCGCGCCAGGGGCACAGGGCGCAGGCGGGTCGGCGCGGGGTGCAGAGCGTGGCGCCGAGGTCGAACAGCGCCTGGGCGAAATCCCCCGGCCGCGCCACCACCTCCGCCTGGTCGAGGAAGCCGCGCGCCAGCAGCGCCAGCTTCGGCCGGGCGCCGGGCAGGGGATCGCGGATGGCGAAGAGGCGCGCCACCACCCGTTCCACGTTGCCGTCCACCGGCACGGCGGGCAGGCCGAAGCCGATCGCGGCCACGGCGGCGGCGGTATAGGCGCCGATGCCGGGCAGGGCGCGCAGCCCCGCCTCGCTCTCCGGGAAGCCGCCGCGCGCCGCCACCGCCTTCGCCGCCGCGTGCAGGTTGCGGGCGCGGGCGTAGTAGCCGAGCCCGGCCCATTCCGCCGCCACCGCCTCCCACGGCGCCGCCGCCAGCGCCTCCACCGTCGGGAAGCGCGCCAGGAAGCGCGCATAGCGCGGCCCCACCGCCGCCACCGTGGTCTGCTGCAGCATCACCTCCGACAGCCAGATGCGGTATGGGTCCGGGCTTCCGCCGCCGGGCGGCATGCGCCAGGGGAGGTCGCGCCGGTGCCGGTCGTACCAGGCGAGCAGGGCAGAGGCGGAGGGGTGCATATGGCTGCCAAGGAGGGCACGACGCCCGCGGGATCAAGCCCGCCCCGGCCACGCCGCCGCGCCGCCGGCCAGGAGGCCGCGCCCGGGGCGGCCGCCGCGCCGCGCGCGCCCGGCCCGGCCCGGGGTGGGGAGGGCGGGTCCCCCCCGTCCGGCCGGGCCGCCTTGCCCGACTCCCCGCGACGGCCCGATCTGGAGCTGCGCCCGGTGGGCAGCCTGGTCCCGCGCCTGACACGCCCGGCCTTCCGCCGCCGCAGCCCGGCCGGGGCCGCGCTGATGGCCGACTGGCCCGCCCTGGTCGGACCGGCCCTGGCGGCGGTGACGGTGCCGCTGCGGCTGAACCGCGGAACCCTGACCATCGCCTGCTCCGGCCCGATGGCCATGGAACTCCAGCATCTGGGGCCGCAGCTGATGCAGCGGATCAATTCCGCCCTGGGCGCCGTCGCGGTGGAGGCGCTGCGCTTCGTGCAGCAGGCCCCCGCCCGCCCGGGCCCGCGCCCCGTCCTCCGCCCCGGGCAGGCCGCCCCGCTGCCCGGGCCGGTGGCGGAACGTCTGGCCGATATCGCGGACCCCGCGCTGCGGGGGGCGCTGGAAAGGCTGGGCCGAGGCGTCTATCGGAGGCGCTGACCATGAGGCAGGAGCTTCACACCCCATGACCACCCCCCGCCGTGCCGTGCTGCTGGCTGCCGCCCTGGGCGCGCCGGCGCTGCTCTCGCTCGACGCCCGGGCGCAGGGCAGCGCGCCCGCCGCCCCGGCCGCGGGCGACCCGCGCCTCGCCGAGCGCGCCGCCGGCAAGGCGGACGCGCCCGTGACGGTGATCGAGTACTTCTCGCTCACCTGTTCCCACTGCGCCGCCTTCCACAAGGAGACCTGGCCGAAGGTGCGGAGCGAGCTGGTGGAGACCGGCAAGATCCGCATGGTCTGGCGCGACTTCCCGCTCGACCAGCTCGCCCTGGCCGCGGCCACCGTCGCCCGCTCCCTGCCGCCGCAGCACTACGAGGCCTTCATCTCCGCCCTGCTCGGCAGCCAGGACCGCTGGGCCTTCGCCCGCGGCATCAACAACCTGGACGAGATCGCGAAGATCGCGGCGCTGACCGGCATGACCCGCGCCCAGTTCGACGCCGCCATCGCCGACCAGGGGCTGCAGCGCGCCATCCTGGAGGGCCGCATGAAGGCGGAGCAGGAGTTCCAGGTGAACAGCACCCCGACCTTCGTGTTCGGCCGCAAGCCGGTGCCGGGCGCGCTGTCCTTCGACCGCTTCGCCGAGCAGGTCCGCCAGGCCGCCCCCGGCTGAGGGACCGAGAGGGCTGATGGACTCCCTGCCGCCCGATCCTCCCGTCCCGGAGGAGGGTTTCTCCTCCGGCCCGGATGAGGGTGGCGCGGCGCGACCGCCGCGCAGCGCCACCCTCACCCGGCTGCGCATCGCGGGCTTCAAGTCCTTCGCCGAGCCGGCGATCGTGGAGGTGATGCCGGGGCTGACCGGCATCGTCGGGCCGAACGGCTGCGGCAAGTCGAACGTGGTCGAGGCGCTGCGCTGGGCGATGGGCGAGAGCAACGCCCGCACCATGCGCGGCGACGGCATGGACGACGTGATCTTCGCCGGCACCTCGACCCGCCCCGCGCGCAACCACGCGGAGGTGTCGCTGAGCCTGGAGGACGCGGCCGGCCTCGCCCCGCCCCCGAACGCGGAGGCGGCGGAGCTGGAGATCATCCGCCGCATCGCGCGCGGCGAGGGCACCGGCTACCGCATCAACGGGCGGGAGGCGCGCGGGCGCGACGTCGGCACGCTCTTCGCCGATATCGGCTCCGGCGCGCGCTCCTCCGCCATGGTCAGCCAGGGCAAGGTCGCGGCGCTGATCCAGGCCAAGCCGGAGGAGCGCCGGCAGGTGCTGGAGGAGGCGGCCGGCATCGCCGGGCTGCGCGCCCGCCGGCACGAGGCGGAGCTGAAGCTGCGCCAGGCGGAGCAGAACCTAACCCGCGCCGAGGACCTGCGCGCCCAGCTCGAGACCCAGCGCGAGAGCCTGCGGAAGCAGGCGCGGCAGGCGGCGCGCTACCGCAACCTCTCCGGCCTGACCCGCGCGGCGGAGGCGGAATGGCTCGCCATCCAGGCCGGCCGCGCCGAGGCGGCGCTGCTCGCCGCGCGGGAGGCGCAGCGTGCCGCGCAGTCCCGGCTGGACGCCGCGGCGGGGGAGGCGGAGCGCGCCGCCATCGCCGCCCATGCCACCGCCACGGTGCTGCCCGGGCCGCGCGCCGCCGAGGCCCAGGCCCGGACCCTGCTGGAACGCCGCCGGGTGGAGGCGGAGGGGGTCTCGGCCGAGGAGGCCCGCGCCCTGGATGCCCTGGCCGCCGCCGAGGCGCGGCTGGCCCAGGCGGCGCAGGATCTCGATCACGCCCGCCGTCAGGCCGCGGAGTCCCGGCGCACGGCTGAGGCCCTGGCCGCCGAGGCGACAGCGCTGGAGGGCGAGGCCGCCGGCCTGCCGGAACGGCTGGCCGCGGCCGAGTCGATGCGGGTGGAGGCGAGGGACCTGCTGGCCGCCGCCGAGCGTGCGGCCGATGCCGCTGCCGAGGCCGCCGCCCAGGCCAGCGCCGAGGCCGCCCGCCGCCGCGCCGCGCGCGAGGCCGCCGAGTCCCGCCTGCGCCGGGCCGCGACCGCGCTGGATCGCCTCCTGGCCGAGCGGGCGGAGGCCGAGGCCGCCACCCTGCCGCCGGAGGCGCTGGAGACCGCCGCCACCGCGCTGACCGAGGCGGAGCGCGCCGCCGCCGAGGCCGCCGCCGCGCTGGATGCCGCCGAGGCCGCCCGGGCCGGGGCGCAGCAGGCCCATGCCGGCGCCCGCCTCGCCGCCGAGGCCGCCGCCGGCACGCTGTCCCGCGCGCGGTCGGAGCGCGACGCCGCCGCCTCCCGCGCCGAGCGCGCCCGGCGCGAGGCGGAGGCGGTCGCGGCCGAACAGGCCCGCGCCGAGGCCGCCCGCCCGCGCCCGGAGGTGCTGGAGCGCGCCAATGCCGAGGCCGGGGCCGCCGAGGGCGCGCTGACCGCCGCCGCCGAGGCGCTGCGCGAGGCGGAGGCCGCGCGCGAGGCTGCCCGTGCCACCCTGGCCGCCGCCCGCGCCGCCGCCTCGGACGCCGAGTCCCGCACCGCCCGCCTGACCGCCGAGGCCCAGGGGTTGCAGGCCATGCTGCGCGGCGGCGAGGCGCGCGACGCCGCGACCCCGCTGCTGGAAGCGGCCGAGGTCCCCGCCGGGCTGGAGACCGCGCTCGGCGCCGCGCTGGGCGAGGCGCTGGAGAATCCGGAGGACACCCGCTCCCCCCGCCACTGGCGCGCCCTGCCGCCGCTGGAGGCGCCCGCCGCGCTGCCGGAAGGCGCGACGCCCCTGGCCGCGCTGGTCGCGGCCCCCCCGGCGCTCTCGCGCGCCCTGTCGCAGATCGGGCTGCTGGCGCCGGGGGTGGATGGGGGGCCGATGCAGGCCGGGCTGGCCCCGGGGCAGGCGCTGGTCTCGCCCGAGGGCGGGCTGTGGCGCTGGGACGGGCATACCGTCCGCCCCGGGGCGCCCAGCGCCGGCGCCGTGCGGTTGCAACGGCGCAACCGGTTGCGCGCCCTGGGCGCCGAGCTGGCCGAGGCGGAGGCCGCCGTCGCCAGGGCCCGCGCCGACCGGACCGCCGCCGAGGCCGCGGAGCGGGAGGCGACCGGCCGCGAGGCGCAGCTGCGCGAATCCCGCCGGCAGGCCGAGGCGCGGCTGGCGCGTGCCCGCGCCGAGGCGTCGCGCCTCTCGGCCGAGGCCGCCGCCGCCGCCGGGCGCGAGGCGGCGCTGGCGCCACGGCTGGGAGCCGCCGCCGCGGCGCGGGAGGAAGCCTCGAAGGCCCTGGCCGCCGCCGAGGCCGCCTTCGCCGCCTTGCCGGACCCGGCCGAGGCGAATGCCGCCCGTGAGGCTGCGCGCCAGGCGGAGGCGGCCGCCCTGGCCGCCGAGCGCGAGGCTCGCGAGGCGCGCCGCGCCGCCGCCGCCCGGCTGGAGGCGGCACGGACGGAGCGCGACCGGCTGGCCGCCGGGGCGGCGCGGGTGGAGAGCCGCCTCGCCGCGCTACGCCCGGAGATCGAGCGCCTGACCGCCGAGCGTGAGGAGGCGGAGGCCGCCCTGGCCGCCGAGGCGGCGGGCGAGGCCCCCGACCCTGAGGCGGCGCGGCAGGCGCTGGACGGCGCCCGCGCCGCCCTGGCCGCCGCGCGGCTGGGGGAGGGGAAGGCCCGCGCCGAGGCGGAGGCGCTGTCGGCCGCCGCCGCGCGGCTGGAGGGCCGCCGCGCCGCGCTGGCGACGGAGCGCCCGCTCTGGGACAGCCGGGCCGATGAGGCGGCCGCGCGACTGGCCGAGCTGGAATCCCGCGCCGAGGCCGCCGCCCAGGGCCGCGCCGCCGCCGCCGAGGCGCCCGAGGACGCCGCCGCGAAGCGCCAGGGGGTCGGCCGCATCCTGGCCGAGGCCGAGGCGGCGCACCGGGACGCGGCGCGTGCCCTCGACGCCGCCGAGACCGCCGCGCGCGACGCCGCCGAGGCCCGCCGGGCGGCCGATGCCGCCCTGGCCGCCGCGCGCGAGGGCCGGCTGTCCGCCGATGCGGAGACGCGCCGCGCCGAGGATGCGGCCCGCGCCGTCGTGACCCGCATCCAGGAGCGGCTGGGCGAGGCGCCGGAGCTGCCGGAGACGCCCGAGGACCTGTCCGAGGAGGCGGAGGAGCGCGCCCGGCGCAAGGCGGAGCGGCTGGTGCGCGAGCGCGAATCCATGGGCCCGGTGAACCTGCGCGCCGAGGTGGAGCTGGAGGAGGTGGAGGCGCGCCTCAACGGGCTGGATGCGGAGCGCGACAGCATCGCGCAGGCGATCGCCAAGCTGCGCGGCTCGGTCGGCCACCTGAACCGCGAGGCACGGGAGCGGCTGCGCGCCGTCTTCGACCGGGTGGATGCGGAGTTCCGCGCGCTGTTCACCCAGCTCTTCGGCGGCGGCCGGGCGCATCTGGCCCTCGTGGGTTCCGACGATCCGCTGGAGGCGGGGCTGGAGCTGTATGCGGAGCCGCCGGGGAAGAAGCTGTCCTCGCTCTCCCTGCTTTCGGGCGGCGAGCAGGCGCTGACCGCGCTCTCCCTGGTCTTCGCCGTCTTCCGCTGCCACCCCGCCCCGGTCTGCGTGCTGGACGAGGTGGACGCGCCGCTGGACGACGCGAACGTGGAACGCCTCTGCGGGCTGCTGCAGACCATGGCGGCGGGGGGGACGCGCTTCCTCGTCGTCACCCACCACCCGCTGACCATGGGGCGGATGGACCGGCTCTACGGCGTGACCATGCAGGAGCGCGGGGTGTCGCGGCTGCTGAGCGTCGATCTCGGCCGCGCGGTGGAGCTGGCCGGGGTGGAGGCGGCGGGGTGAGGGGCGGTCCGTCGCCGGCCGGCCGGGCCGGATGTCCCGCCGCCTTGTCCCCTCCGCATTTTCCCCACCACATTTTCCCCCTGCGGGAGTTGGTCTAGGCTTCTGCCCATGACGTCCTGGACGACACGTCGCGGGCGGCCGCTCGTCCTGCTGATGACCGCGACCCTGGCCGCCGGGCCGGCCCTGGCGCAGGACCGCACGGCGCCCGCCGACCCGCCCGCCACGGCCGAGCCGCCGCCCGCCGCCGCCGAGAGCCAGGCGGCGCCGTCCCCACCCGCGGCGGCTGCCCCGGCGCGCCCCCCGCCCCCGGCTGCGCGTGAGGAACTGCCCCGGGTCGCCTCGCAGCGCGTGATCGGGCGGGAGGTCACCGGGCCCTCGGGCGATACGGTCGGCCGGATCGTCAACGTGCTGATGGACGATGCCGGGCAGCCCCGCGCGGCCGTGCTCGACTATGGCGGGTTCCTTGGCGTCGGCCGGCGCCGGGTCGCCGTGGCCTGGCGCAGCCTGACCTTCTCGCCGGAGGTGGTGAAGCTGGCCCTCACCCGCGACCAGATGCGCGCCTTCCCCGACTACAAGGAGGGCGAGTCGGTCGTGGTGGCCGCGCCGCCGGCGGAGGCGCCGCCGGAGCCGAAGCCGGGCCAGCCCGAGCCGGCCGCCGCCCCGCCGCCGGCCGGCGATCCCGGTGCCCCGGCTCAGCCTGCGCCGGCCCCGCCCGCCACCCAGCAGGCGCCCCAGGTCGCGCCATCGGCCCAGCCTGCCCCGGCCCCGCCCGCACCGGCTCCCTCCGGCACGACCCCGCCGGCCGTTGCCGATCCGGCCGCGCCCTCTCCCCCGGCGCCCGCCGCCCAGAGCCCCGGCGGCCCGGCCTCCGATGGCACGGCCCCCGAGGGCCCCGCTCCTGGCGGACCCGGCGCCGCGGTGCCGGCCGCGCCGAATCCCGCCGCGCACTGACGGGCCCGATTCCGCCGATGACAGGGCGCAGCGGGCGCGGGCTCGACTGGCTGAACTTCTTCATGGCCAACGTCCAGACGGGTTTCGGCCCGTTCGTGTCCGTGTACCTGACGGCGCAGGCCTGGACCGACCTGGAGATCGGCCTGGCGCTGAGCATCGGTACCTTCACCGCCATGGCGCTGCAGGTCCCGGCCGGGGCGCTGGTGGATGCCACCCCGAACAAGCGCCTCGCCGCCGCCGCGGCGCTGGTGGCCATCGCGATCTCGGCCCTGCTGCTGGCCCTGTTTCCCGCCACCCTTCCGGTGATGGTGTCGGAGGTGCTGCACGGCTTCGCTTCCTGCGTGCTCGGCCCGGCCATCGCCGCCATCAGCCTCGCCCTGGTCGGGCGGCGGCAGCTGGGCGAGCGGCTGGGCCGCAATGCCCGCTACGCCGCCGTGGGCAGCGGCGTGGCCGCCGGGTTGCTGGGGGCGGCGGGGACCTGGCTGTCGGGCGCCTCGGTCTTCTGGCTGAGCGCCGCCTTCTGCGTGCCCGCCCTGATCGCCCTCGCCACCATCCGCCGGGACGAGCTGCATCCGCCGGAGCCGAGCGGGGAGGAACGGCAGGAAGGCTTCGTCGGCCATGTCCGCGGCCTGCTGCGCCACCGCGGGGTGCTGGTCTTCGCGCTGTGCTGCGGCCTGTTCACCCTGTCCAACGCGGCGATGCTGCCCCTCGCCGGGTCGCAGGTGACGCGCAACGCGGGCGACGAGGCGAACCTGATCATCGCCGCCTGCATCATCGCGCCGCAATTCGTCATGGCGGCGATCGCCCCGTGGATCGGGCGGCTGGCGGAACGGCGCGGACGGCGCATCGCCCTGCTGCTGGGCTTCGCCGCCCTGCCGGTGCGCGGGCTGCTGCTGGCGCTGGTGGAGGCGCCGGCCTGGCTGATCCTGGTCCAGGCGCTGGACGGCCTCAGCGCCGCCGCCCTCGGGGTGCTGCTGCCGCTGCTGGCCGCCGACCTCACCCGCGGGACCAACCGCTTCAACCTGTGCATCGGCCTCTTCGGCCTGGCCATCGGGATCGGCGGCACGCTCAGCACCACGCTGGCCGGCCTCGCCTCCGACTGGTTCGGGCCGGAGGCCGCCTTCGGCCTGCTGGCCGGCGCCGGCCTGCTCTCGGTCGCCATGATCTGGCTGGCGATGCCCGAAACCCGGCCGGAGGGGCCCGAGGAGGAGGGGGAGGCCCGCTGACCGGCGCCGGCGGTCGCGGCTTCCTGCGTTGACCGGCCCCCCGGCCGGGCGTTGGTTGGGTGGATGTTCCGCTTCTTCGAGACTCTGGTGAACCCCGTCGCGCCGCCGGGGGAGAAGGCGGCGCGCCTGTTCGGGGTGCCGGTCCCGGACGGGCCGCCGCCCCGCAGCCTCTGGGGCTTCTACTGGCATTACGGGCGGCAGGCGAAGGTGCTCTTCGCCGTGCTGTTCGGCGCCGGGATGCTGGTCGCGGGGCTGGACGCGCTGATCCCGATCTTCATCGGCCGCGTCGTGGCGCTGCTGTCCGAGCATCCGGCGGAGCGGCTGCTGGCGGAGGCCTGGCCGATGCTGCTGGGCATGGCGGCGGTGCTGCTGCTGGGGCGGCCGCTGGCGATCACCTTCCAGAACCTGGTCTCGCAGCAGGCCATCGTCCCCGCCTTCACCAGCCTGATCCGCTGGCAGGCGCACTGGCAGGTGGTGCGCCAGGGCTGGGCCTTCTTCCAGGAGGACTTCTCCGGCCGCATCGCCAACCGGGTGATGCAGGCGGGGCCGGCCCTGCGCGAGAGCGTGGTGCAGTCGGTCAACGCCGTCTGGTACATCCTGGTCTATGGCACCGGGGCGGTGGTCTGGCTGGCTTCGGCCGATCTCCGGCTGGCGCTGCCGATCCTGGTCTGGTTCGGCCTCTACGCGGGGCTGCTGCGCCTCATCGTGCCGCGCCTGCGCGACCGGGCGCGCAAGGCGTCCGAATCGCGCAGCCTGCTGACCGGCCGGGTGGTGGACAGCTACACCAACATCCTGACCGTGAAGCTCTTCGCCCGGGCGGCGGACGAGGACGCCTTCGTGCGCGAGGGGCTGGAGGCGCTGAACCGCGACTTCGGGCGCCAGACCCGGCTGGTGACGCTGAACGCCCTGCTGCTCTCCACCCTGAACGCGGCCATGCTGGTCGCCATGGGGACGACGGCGCTCTGGCTCTACGGCCAGGGCGAGATCGGGTTGGCGACGGTGGCCGCGGCCCTGCCCATGGCCTGGCAGATCGCCAACATCTCCGGCTGGGTCGCCTTCAACGTCAGCGGCATCTTCGAGAACATCGGCGTGGTGCAGGAGGCGATGAACTCTATCGCCGTGCCCCCCACCGCCCCGGACCCACCGGGCGCGCGGCCGCTGCGGGTCACGCGCGGCGAGGTGCGCTTCGAGCAGGTGCGCTTCGGCTACGGGCGGGAAGGGGTTGCGGTGCTGGACGGGCTGGACCTGGCGATCGCCCCGGGGGAGCGGGTCGGGCTGGTCGGCCATTCCGGGGCGGGCAAGACCACGGCGGTCAACCTGCTGCTGCGCTTCTTCACCCCCGATTCCGGCCGGATCCTGGTCGATGGCCAGGACGTCGCCGGGGTGACGGCGGAATCGCTGCGCGGCGCCGTCGGCGTCGTCACCCAGGACACGGCGCTGCTGCACCGCTCGATCCGCGACAACATCCGCTACGGCCGGCCCGGGGCGGGGGAGGAGGAGGTGCGGGAGGCCGCCCGGCGCGCCCAGGCGGGGGCCTTCATCGACAGCCTGCACGACTGGCGCGGCCGCACCGGCTTCGACGCCCATGTCGGGGAGCGCGGAGTGAAGCTCTCCGGCGGGCAGCGCCAGCGCATCGCCATCGCCCGGGTGCTGCTGAAGGACGCGCCGATCCTGGTGCTGGACGAGGCCACCAGCGCCCTGGATTCGGAGGTGGAGGCCGCCATCCAGGAGCAGCTGGAGGGGCTGATGCGGGGCAAGACGGTGATCGCCATCGCCCATCGCCTGTCCACCATCGCCCGGCTCGACCGGCTGATGGTGCTGGAGCGGGGGCGGATCGTGGAGCAGGGGACGCATGCCCAGCTCCTGGCGCGCGGCGGCGCCTATGCGCGCCTGTGGGAGCGGCAGTCGGGCGGCTTCGTCTCCGCCTGAGGCGGCGTGGGCGGCGCCGTTCCCGGCCGCGCCGCCGCCGCCGGGCCGGCCGCTTCCCCGCGCCGGAACGCCGGCCCGGCATCGCGCGCGGCAACTCCGGGCGCCCCGCTTGCTTGACAGGCCGGGGGGCGCACCTTACGAGCCGCGTGCCTTCCGGGGAGAGTTCCCGCGAGGAGCAAGGGGTGACACAGCGAGACGGCTTCGACGCCCGTTTGCGGAATGCGAGAGCCCGGCAGGGCCTCGATCCCGCTCCCGGCTCCGGAAACGGGGACGGAAGCGGGAGCTTGCCGCAGGGGTCGTGGGGGATCGGGCTCCGCGCTGGCGTCGAGATCGTCTCGGCGCTGATCGCCGGGGCGGCGCTCGGCTGGCTGCTGGACCGATGGCTCGGCACCGGCCCCTGGCTCCTCCTGGTGTTCTTCGTGGTGGGCGGTGCCGCCGGGGTACTGAACCTGTACCGTCTGATCGCCCCGCGGCGCCTTCGCTGACCACTCGACCGGGGATGGGCTCTTGGCCACCGAAGGCAAGACGATCGACGCGCTGAGCCAGTTCGAGCTGGTTCCGGTCCTGGGTCCCATCGGCCGTGCCGTCGGCTTCTCCCAGTCCAACGCCCACATGCTGCTGGCCATCGGGCTGGTGACCGCGCTGATGGTGTACGGCATGCGCCGCCGCGCGGTGGTGCCGGGCCGGCTGCAGGCCGCGGCCGAGATGTTCTACGAGTTCGTCGAAGGCATCCTGATCGGGCAGGTCGGGCACGAGGGGCGGCGCTACTTCCCGTTCGTCTTCGCGCTGTTCATGTTCGTGCTGTTCGGCAACATGCTGGGCCTGCTGCCCTATGCCTTCACCTACACCAGCCACATCGCGGTGACCGCGGGCCTGGCGGTGCTGGTCTTCCTGGTCACCACCATCGTGGCCATCGCCATCCACGGGAAGAAGTTCTTCGGGTACTTCTTCCCCGAGGGCGCGCCGGTCTGGCTCGCGCCCATCATCATCCCGGTCGAGATCGTCTCCTACCTGTCGCGCCCGGTCAGCCTCTCCATCCGCCTCTTCGCCAACATGGTCGCCGGCCACGTCATGCTGAAGGTCTTCGCCACCTTCGTCGTGCTGATCGGCAGCCTGGGCGCGGTGGGCTTCCTCGGCGCGGCGCTGCCGCTGGCGGTCAACGTCGCCCTGGTCGGGTTCGAGATCCTGGTGGCCTTCCTCCAGGCCTACGTCTTCGCGATCCTGACCAGCATCTACCTGCACGACGCGGTGCACCTGCACTGAGCGCCGGCGCAACCCTTCACCTGCCAACAAGGAAAGAGACTTCCCGATGAATGACGCTGCCGCCTTCCTCGGTGCCTACAAGGCGCTCGGCGCCGGCCTCGCCGTGATCGCCCTGTTCGGCGTCGGCCTGGGCATCGGCAACATCTTCTCGTCGCTGATCAACAGCGTGGCCCGCAACCCCTCCGCCCGCGACGCCGTGTTCCCGATCGGCATCCTGGGCTTCGCCCTGACGGAGGCGGTGGCGCTCTTCGCCCTGCTGATCGCCTTCCTCATCCTCTTCGCCTGAGCCGCGCGGCGGCCGGGTCCCGTGCGCGGGCCCGGCCAGCCGCCGTTACGGAGACGCGAGTGATCCGCCGCACCCCCTCCGCGATGTTCCTGGCCGCGTTCGTCCTGGCCATCGCGGTCCTTGCCGGGCCCGCTGCCACCCCCGCTCTGGCCCAGCGGACCGAGCAGCTGACGCCGGGCGGTCCGGTGACCCCCGTCATCCCCGATGCCGACCGGGCCGCGGCCATCCGCGCCCAGGAGCTCAGCGCGCACGACCATGCCGTGGCCGCCGCCGAAGCGCGCGACACCGGCGGCATGCCGCAGCTGGACTTCAGCAACCCGCTGATGATCAGCCAGATCGTCTGGCTGCTGATCCTGTTCGGCGCCTTCGTCTTCCTCTGCGCCTACTTCCTGCTGCCGCCGGTGGCGGAGGTGCTGGAGGACCGCCGGCGCCGCATCAGCTCCGACCTGGAGGCCGCGCGGGCGGCCAAGGCCGAGGCCGATGCCGCGGAGGCGGCGCACCGCGACGCCAGCGCGAAGGCGCGGGCCGAGGCGCAGGCCGCCATCAACGCCGCGGTCCAGGCCGCCAATGCCGAGGCGACGGGCAAGGCCGAGGCGCTCAACGCCCGGCTGAACGAGCAGATCGCCGCGGCGGAGAGCCGCATCGCCGCCGCGCGCGACAGCGCCATGGGCGCGCTGCGCGAGGTCGCGACCGATGCCGCCGGCGCGCTGGTCGAGCGCCTGTCCGGCATCCGCGACCAGGCGGCCGTCGCTTCGGCGGTGGATCGCGAGCTGGCGGCGCGGGGGAGGGCCTGATGCACCACTACGAGCACTTCTGGCTCGACCCGAAGTTCTGGGTTGCCGTCTCCTTCGTCATCTTCGTGCTGCTGGTCGGCCGGACGCTGTGGAGCAAGGCGACGGCGGCGCTGGACGCCCGCGCCGACGCGGTGCGGGCGGAGCTGGCCGAGGCCACCCGCCTGCGCGAGGAGGCCGAGGCCATGCGCCGGCAGGCGGAGGCCGAGCGCGCCGCCGCCACGGCCGAGGCCGAGGCGCTGATCACCCGCGCCCAGGCGGAGGCCCAGCGACTCGCCGACGCGACGGCGGCGGAGGCGGAGGCCAGCGCCAAGCGCCGCGAGCGGATGGCGATGGACCGCATCGCCGCGGCCGAGGCGAGCGCCGTGGCCGAGGTGCGCCATGCCGCGGCGGAGATCGCCACGGCGGCGGCGCAGGAGGTCATCGCGACCAGGCTGGATGCCCAGGCGGACGCCGCCATGGTGGACCGGGCGGTGGCGGACCTGCCGAAGGCGCTGCGGGCGGCCTGAATCCGCCGGACCGGGATGGGAAGGGGGCCGTGGCGGCAGCGCCACGGCCCCCTTCTTCATGTCCGGCCCCCGATGCGGCGCGGTTGTCCGGCGGCATGGATTATCGCCCAGGGCGGCGTTCCCGAGGCGGTGCAAACTGCTCTAGCCTGCCGGGCAGAACCGATGCGAGAGGAACCCGTCATGCGTCGATACGCCCTGGCCGCCACGTTGCTGGCGGCCACCGCCCTCTCCGCCGCGGCGCCCGCCGGAGCGGCGAACTTCCGCTGGGCCAATGACGGCGACGTCAACTCGATGGACCCCTACACGCGGAGCGAGACCTTCCTCCTCTCCTTCAACGCGAACATCTACGAGCCCCTGGTCCGCCGGAACCGCGAGCTGAAGGTGGAGCCGGCGCTGGCCGTCTCCTGGGAGCAGCCCTCGCCGACCGTCTGGCGCTTCAAGCTGCGCGACGGGGTGAAGTTCTCCGACGGCACGCCCTTCACCGCCGACGACGTGGTCTTCTCCGCCGAGCGGGTGCGCGCCCCGGGCTCGCAGCTCAACTACGTGCTCGCCTCGGTGAAGGCCGTGCGGGCGATCGACCCGCTGACGGTGGAGTTCGAGACGACCAACCCGAACCCGATCTTCCTCGAGGAGATCACCACCTGGTCGATTATGTCGCGCAAGTGGTCGGAGGCGAACAACGCCACCCGCGCCATGGACCTGACGACGCGCGACGAGAACTTCGCCACCCGCAACGCGATGGGGACGGGGCCCTTCATCCTCGCCTCCCGCGCGCCGGACCAGCGCACCGTGCTGCGCAACAATCCGAACTGGTGGGACAAGCCGGAGCACAACCTCACCGAGGTCACGCTCAACATCATCTCCAACGCCTCCACCCGCGTGGCGGCCCTCCTCTCCGGGGAGGTGGACATGATCTACACCGTCCCGCCGCAGGACGTGGAGCGGCTGCGCCGGACCAACGGCGTGCGGCTGCACGAGCAGGCGGAGCTGCGCACCATCTTCCTCGGCATGGACCAGTACCGGCCCGAGCTGCTGAAGTCCGACGTGCGCGGCAAGAACCCGTTCCAGGACCTGCGCGTGCGCCGCGCCTTCCAGCTCGCCATCGACCTGGAGGCGATCAAGCGCACCGTCATGCGCGGCCAGTCGCGCCCGACCGGGCTGATGATCGGCCCGGGTGTCAACGGCTGGACGGAGGCCGCCGACCGCGTCGTGCGGCCCAATGTCGAGGAGGCGAAGCGCCTGCTCGCCGAGGCGGGCTATCCCCAGGGCTTCGGGGTGACGCTGGACTGCCCCAACGACCGCTATGTGAACGACGAGGCGATCTGCACCGCCATCGTCCCCATGCTGGCCCGCATCGGCGTCAAGGTGACGCTGGTGGCGCAGACCCGCGCCCGCTACTTCGCCGAGATCAACAACCCCCGCTACAACACCAGCTTCTACCTGCTGGGCTGGACCCCCGCGACCTATGACGCGCACAACGCCTTCTTCAGCGTCATGGGCACGCGCGACGGCACGCGGGGCATCTTCAACAGCGGCGGCTGGTCCAACGCGGAGTTCGACCGCCTGACCGACCAGATCGCGGTCGAGACGGACCAGGCGAAGCGCCAGCAGATGATCGACCAGGCGATGCGCATCCACGCCGACCAGGTCGGCCACATCCCGCTGCACCAGCAGACCGTGATCTGGGCGGCGCGCAACAACATCCAGCTGCAGCAGATGGCGGACAACTACTTCCCGCTGCGCTACGTGCGGGTGAACCAGTAGTCCCTTCCGGACACCCGGTCGCGAGGCGCTACAGCAGCTCCAGCTGCCGTGGCGCCTCCGCCGAGGGCGGGACGGCGAAGGCGCCGCAATCCAGCCCGCCGCCCCGTCCCGCCTCGTCCAGGCCCAGGCGGCGCACCGCCAGCCGGAAGCGCTGCTGCAGGGCGGCGGCATAGGGGCCCACCCCGACCTGCCGCGTGCCGAAGCCGGAATCGTACATCCGCCCGCCCCGCGTCTGCCGCACCAGGGCGAGGACCCGCGCGGCCCGATCCGGCAGGTGCGCGTGCAGCCAGGCCTCGAACATCTCCGCGATCTCCAGCGGCAGGCGCAGCAGGACATAGCCCGCGCGCACCGCGCCGGCGCCGCGGCAGGCTTCCAGGATGCGCTCCAGCTCCGCATCGTTCACGCCCGGGATCATCGGCGCGGCCAGCACCCCGGCGGGGATGCCGGCCTCCGTCAGGGCCCGGATGGCCGCCACCCGGCGGGCGGGCGCGGCCGCGCGCGGCTCCATGATCCGGGCCAGCCGGTCGTCCAGCGTGGTGACGGAGAGGCAGACATTGACCAGGTTGCGCTTCGCCATCCGGGTCAGGATGTCGAGGTCGCGCAGGACCCCGGCCGACTTGGTGACGATGGTCACCGGATGGCCGAAGCGCTCCAGCATCTCCAGCACCGAGCGCGTCAGCTTCAGCGTCCGCTCCACCGGCTGGTACGGGTCGGTGTTGGAGCCGAGCGCGACCGGCCGCGGGACGTAGCCCGGCTTGCGCAGCTCCTTCTCCAGCAGCGCCGCGACCTCCGGCTTGAACAGCAGCCGGGTCTCGAAATCCAGGCCGGGGGACAGGCCCAGCCAGGCATGGGTCGGGCGGGCGTAGCAGTAGATGCAGCCGTGCTCGCAGCCGCGATACGGGTTGATGCTGCGGTCGAAGCCGATGTCGGGGCTGTCGTTCCAGGCCAGGGCGCTGCGCGCCGCATCCCGCGTCAGCGTCGTGGCCAGCGGCGGCAGGTCCGCCATCGCCTCCGCCAACGTGCCCCAGCCGTCGTCGAAGGGGTCCTGTGCCGTCCGCTCATAGCGGTTGGCGGGGTTGGACAGGGCTCCCCGTCCCTTGCGCAGGCCCGGCAGGGGGGTGCCGGGGAGAGGGCGGGGGGTTTGGACCAGGGGGCGGCCCAGGCTGCCATCGGGCATGGGTGCGACGCTCCGTACCCCGGGAGCCGGCAGGGGGGATGCCGTTCCCGGTTCGTTCGTCCGCACTATGGGGTGCGCGGTCTCCTCCGGTCAAGAACAATAAGGGAACGGATCGTCGCCCGCGGATCGCCGCCCGCCGCGTCAGCGCCAGCGGACGCCCTCGAGGTGGCAGGTCGCGAAGTTCCGTCGCTCGCTGGCCGCTCCGGACATGTAGACCACGCGGATGTCCACGTTGCAGGTGCCGCCCTGCGGCAGGTCGACCCAGATCGACTGCCCGGGATTGATGACGTTGTTCCCGAGCCGGTCCCGGCCCCAGCTCGACTGGGTGGAGAGGGAGACATAGAGCTCGCGGATCGTCTGCCCCGACTGGTTGATGAAGGAGAAGGAGGGGTTGCGGCTGCTCGCCGCGCCCGCCGGGCCGCCGCCGATGGCAGCCCCCGCCCCGCCGTCGCCGCCCCGGCCGAAGGCGATGCGGGAGATGTTGCAGGCGTTGAGGCCCATCCGCGTCTCCTCCTGCCCGCTGGCGTAGCGCACGCGGACGTCCAGCACGCAGTCCCCGAAATTCGGTGTCACCCAGACCTGCTGGCCGTTCGGCAGCACGCCCTGGCCGAGGATGTCCGGGCCCCAGTTCGAGAGGCGGGACGGCGAGACATAGGCGGACTGGATGGCCTGGCCGCTGTTGTTCTGCAGCCAGAAGCGGTTCTGCGCCTGGGCCGGCGCCGCCGTGGCGGCCGCCAGGAGCAGGACGAGGGCGGCCAGGACGGCGCGCATCGCGAATCCTCCCATGGAGCGGAGTCTTGTTGCATCGCGTAACATTTCGATCGTCTCCCGGAAAGACGCCGATCATGCTCTGCGCCGCCTGACCGGCGGTTAAGCCACAGCCCTGCCTCTCCCGCGTCGGGGCGCGAAAACCCCCCTTCCGCGCGGCGCGCGGGCTGACCTACGCTGCATTGCATGATCCCCGTTCCCTTCCGGCCGGGACCCCGCCTGGCCCTCCTGGCGGCCGCCCTCCTCGCGGGCTGCGCCGCCGGCGGCGCGCCCCCCGGCCCATCCCTCATGGCCTCGGGCGGCGAGGCCGGCCCCATGGCGGCGCGGGGAGAGGCGTCGGCGCCCGAGGTGCCGCGCGGCTCCTTCGGGCCCTACCTCGCCGGGCTGGTGGCGGAGCGGGAGTCCGACAGCGCGGTGGCCGCGGAGGAGCTGGCCGAGGCGCTGCGCCGCGACCCGGGCCAGCCCGAGGTCCTGCGCCGGGCCTTCACCGCCGCGGTGATGGATGGCCGGCCGGAGGCCACGCGCCTCGCCCGCAGCCTGCCGCAGGACCAGCTCGCCAGCCTGTTGCTGGCCGGGGCGGACGCCCAGGCGGGGCGCTGGGACCGGGCGGAGCAGCGGCTGCGCTCGCTGCCGCGCCAGGGGGCGGCGCAGATCCTGCAGCCCCTGCTGATCGCCTGGGCGCAGGCCGGGCGGGGTGCCACGGATGCGGCGCTGACCACCTTGCGCCCCTGGGTCGAGCAGGGACGGCTGCGCGGCCTGGCGGCGCTGCACGCGGCGATGATCGCCGACCTGGCCGGGCGGCCGCGCGATGCCGAGCGGCTCATCCGCATCGCCATCACCGAGGCACCGGACCCCAACCTGCGGCTGGTGCAGATCGCGGCCGGCATCCTGGCCCGGGCGGGGCGCGAGGCGGACGGGGCCCGGCTGTTCGACGTGATGGCGCAGGGGCAGGACGACGTGGCCCTGGCCGCGTCGCCGGCGCTGCGCCGTGCCGCGCTGACCGGGCGGGCGGTGGCCAGCCCGGTCGAGGGCATGGCGGAGGCGGAGCTGGCGCTGGGCGCGGCCCTGCGCGGGCAGGGATCGCCGGAGCTGTCGCTGATCCTGGCCCGGCTGTCGCTGCGGCTGCGGCCGGGCTTCACCGCGGCCCTGCTGCTGGGGGCCGAGGCGCTGGCCGATGACCGCCACCCGGAGGCCGGGCTGCGGCTGCTGGCGGCGGTGCCGGAGAATGACGAGCTGGCGCCGCTGGCCGCGCTGCGCCGGGGCCTGCTGCTGGATTCCGCGGACCGCACGGCGGAAGGGCTGGCGGTGCTGGCGCGGCTGGCCGAGGCACAGCCGAACGCCGCGCAGGCTCCCGCCCGGATGGGCGACATCCTGCGCGCCCGCGGCCGCTTCGCCGAGGCGGCGGCGGCCTATGACCAGTCCCTGGCGCGCGCCTCCCGGGCCGGGCAGCCGAGCTGGTCCCTGCTCTATGCCGCGGGCATCGCGCTGGAGCGCAGCGGGCGCTGGCCGGAGGCGGAGGGACGCTTCCAGGAGGCGCTGAAGCTCTCGCCCGAGCAGCCCTATGTGCTGAACTACCTCGCCTATACCTGGGCCGATCGCGGCGAGCGGCTGCCCGAGGCGCGCCGCATGCTGGAGCGCGCGGCGCAGCGGCAGCCGCAGGACGGCAACATCGCCGACAGCTACGGCTGGGTGCTGTTCCGCCTCGGCGACCTGCGCGGCGCGGTGAAGGAACTGGAGCGCGCGGCCGAGCTGGAGCCGCGCAACGCCACCGTCAACGACCACCTCGGCGATGCCTACTGGGCGCTCGGCCGCCGGGTGGAGGCGCGCTACCAGTGGAGCCGGGCGCTCGACCTCGGCCCCGACCCGGTGGAGGTGCCGCGCATCCAGGCGAAGCTGCACGACGGCACGCCGGCCCCGGTCTCGGCCTCCGCGGCGCGCTGACGCGTGGCGGGCTGGGCGGCGGCCCCGGCTGCCGGCCCGGGCGACGCCGGCGGCAGGACGGCGGCCCGGGCATGTGGCGGCAAGCCGGCCTGGGCGTCCGGCGAGGAGCCGGCTTGGGCGTCCGGCGAGGAGCCGGCTTGGGCCAAGATCAACCTGTTCCTGCACGTCACCGGCCAGCGGCCGGATGGCTATCACGAGCTGGACAGCCTCGTCGTCTTCGCCGCGGCCGGCGATCGCCTGCGGGCCACGGCCGCGGACGGGCTGGGACTGACCCTCGGCGGGCCGGAGGCCGGCGCCCTGGCGGCCGAGCCGGACAACCTCGTCCTCCGCGCCGCGCGCAGCCTGGCGCGGGAGGCGGGGATCGCGCCGGCGGCGGCCTTGCACCTGGACAAGCGGCTGCCGGTGGCCTCGGGCATCGGCGGCGGCTCGGCCGACGCGGCGGCGGCGCTGCGCCTGCTGGCGCGGTTCTGGGGCGTGGCGCCCGCCTCCGGCGGGCTGGCGCTGTCCCTGGGGGCGGACGTGCCCGCCTGCCTCGCCTCCGCCCCGCTGCGCATGGCCGGGATCGGGGAGCGTCTCTCCCCCGCGCCGACCCTGCCGTCCTGCGGCCTGGTCCTGGCCAATCCGCGCCGGCCGCTCTCCACCCCGGCGGTCTTCCGGGCCCGGGCGCCGGGCTTCTCCTCCCCCGCCGACCTTCCGGCCGGCTGGGACAGCGCGGCGGCGCTGGCGGAGACGTTGCGGGCCTGCCGCAACGACCTGGAGGCCGCCGCCATCTCGCTGTGCCCCGAGGTGGGGCAGGTGCTGGCCGCCCTGGCGGCGCTGCCCGGTTGCCTGCTGGCGCGGATGAGCGGGTCCGGCGCGACCTGCTTCGGGCTCTTTGCCTCTCCCGCCGAGGCGGAGGCCGCGGCGATGCGGCTGCCGGCCGGATGGTGGCGCTGGGGCGGAGGCCTCGCGGGCGGGCCGGGGCTTTACGACCCACCGCCGGGCGGATTAAGGGGCAGGGCGCCGGCTGGGGCGTAGCCAAGCGGTAAGGCAGCGGTTTTTGGTACCGCCATTCCCAGGTTCGAATCCTGGCGCCCCAACCAGCATGGCTGCCCAGGCCCCGGCTTGCCGGCTTGCGGTCCGCTCCGATATTGCGACGGGTTCGCAGAACCCGGATGGACCTCCGCATGGACCGGCGTCCCCCTCGCATGGTGTCCCGACGGGGGGTGGCAGCCGCCATGGCCGGTGGCGTGCTGCCCGCCGCCCCACGCGTGGCCCGGTCTCAGCCTGGCTGGCCGCGCCGGGTGAGGGACCTGGCGGGGCGCGAGGTGGTGATCCCGCGGCAGCCGCGCGCCGTCCTGCTGGGCGAGAGCTCGCAACTGCTGAACATGGTGCTGCTGCACCCGGACCCGGTGTCGCTGCTGGTCGGGATGGGCGGCGACCTGCGCGTCGTCGATCCGGCCAGCCACGCCGCGCTCGGCCGCCGCTTTCCGCGCCTGGAGCAGGTGCCGGAGGTCTCGGCCGGCGTCGGCCAGACCGTCTCCACCGAGCGGGCGCTGTCGCTGCAGCCCGACCTGGTCATCCTGGCGCTGTGGCAGCAGGCCTCGGAGGAGGTGCGCCGCATGGTGGAGCTTCTCGGCGCCGCGGGGGTGCCGGTGGTCTTCGTGGACCTGTTCCTGAAGCCGATCGCCCATACCCTGCCCACCATCCGCCTGCTGGGCCAGGCGCTGGGGCGGGAGGAGGCGGCCGAGGCCTATGCCCGCTTCTACGAGGCGCGCCTGTAGCGGATCCGGTCCCGCGTCGTCACGGCCGGGCCGGGGCCGGCGGTGCTGCTGCAGGCCTTCCCCGGCCGCTGGCCCTGCTGCTGGGTCGCGGGGCAGGAGGGCAGCGGCGAGATGCTGGAGCTGGCGGGGGGGCGGAACGTCGCCGCCGGCCTGCTGCCGACGGCGCGCGGCGGGCAGCTCGGGCTGGAGCAGGTGCTGACGCTGCAGCCGGAGGTCTATATCGGCACCGGCCTGTACCGGCCCGAAGAGGCCGCGGGCCTGCGCCTGGGTACCGGCGCCCCGGCCGACGCGGCGCGGCAGAGCCTGGCGGAGGTGGTGCGGGCGCCGGAACTGGCCCATCTGCCGGCCATACGCGACGGCCGCGCCCACGGCCTGTGGAACGCCTTCAACGGCACGGCGATCAACATCACCGCGGTCGAGGCGGTGGCCCGCTGGCTGCGCCCGGGGCTCTTCCCCGACATCGACCCCGCCGCTACCCTCGCGGAGATCAACGCCCGCTTCACCGCCATGCCCTTCGACGGCACCTACTGGACCAGCCTGGACCCCTCGCGCGGATAGCGCCGGGCCTCCGCGGGCAAGGTGGGGACGGCTACCCCGCCGCGCCCAGGCGCCAGTAGGCGGCTGTGGTGACGGCCTCGCGCGGCAGCCCGCGCTCCTCGCGGAACAGCCGGCGCAGCGCCTCGGCCGTGCGCGCCTCCGCCGCGATCCAGGCCCGGGCCCCGTCCTCCGCCGGCCAGGGCACGGCGCCCACCGCCTCGATCAGCCCGTCGCCCGTGCCCGGCGCGGCCCCGTGCCGGTGCAGCCAGCGCAGCCGCACCCCTGGAGGGGCGGCGAGGGGCTGTTCCTCCTCCGGCCCGTCCACCTCGATCAGCACCTCGCCGCGCGCGCCGGGCGGCATGGCCTCGACGGCGCGGGCGATGGCGGGCAGGGCGGTCTCGTCCCCGGCCAGCAGCACCCAGGGGGCCGCCGACGGCATGCCGCCGCCCGGTCCGATCATGCCCACCGGATCGCCCGGCGCGGCGCGGCGGGCCCAGCGGGTGCCCGGCCCCTCGTCGCCATGCACCACCATGTCCACCTCAACCCGCCCCGCCGCCACATCCACCCGGCGCAGCGTGTAGACCCGCGGCACGGCGGCGCGCGGCCCCTTCGGCCAGCGGGGGAGGCCGTTGGCACCGGCCCGGGGCCATTCCGGATCGCGCACGCCGGGCGGCGGCAGGAGCAGGCGGACATGGATCGCCCGCCGGCCGGCGAAATGCGCGAGGTCGTCGCCCGCCAGCGTCACGCGCCGCATCGCCGGGGTCAGCACGCGGTTCTCCAGGACGCGCATCACCCGCAGGTTCGGCAGGCGGTCGTCGTCGCAGCCATCGCCCGTCCAGCGGACCTCGGGCGCCCCGCCGGTCCCGGCCTCCAGTTGCTCGACATGCCAGGCGAGGATGCCGCGAAGCTGGAGCAGGTCGCCCAGCTCGCCCGCCTCGGCACGCAGGTGCAGCGTGTCGCGCCCGGCCGAGAGCGAGGCGCGGCCGAGCGCGTGCGAGATGTGCCAGCCTGCCGCGTCCTGGGTGACGACGGCGCCGTGCTCCGCGAAATGCCCGCAGAGCGGGGCGAGGTGCCGGTCCGCCCCGGGCAGCGGCACCAGGGCTTGGGCGGTGGGCATGGCGTTCATGGGCCTCGGTCGCGGGCGACGGCCATGGGCTCCCCCCGCTGGGTCATGCCGCCGGTGGATACAGGAGTTGATTTTCGCTCTCAACGGCCGGGGGTGGCGGGACCGCCCTTGCCTCCGGCCAGGCGGTTCGCGAGAAGAGCCGGAGGGTCCGTCCGAGGCCCGCCTGCCCGGGAGACCCCGCCATCCGAACGGATCTGCTCGCCACCCTCCACGCCCTCCTGGGCGAGCAGGGGCTGGTCACCGCGCCGGAGGCGATGGCGCCGCACCTGACCGACTGGCGCGGCCTCTATCACGGCGCGGCGCCCTGCCTGCTGCGCCCCGCCTCGACGGAGGAGCTGGCCGGGGCGGTGCGGCTCTGCGCCGCCGCCGGCGTGCCGATGGTGCCCCAGGGCGGCAACACGGGCATGGTCGGCGGCGCCGTCCCGGATGAGAGCGGACGGCAGGTGCTGGTCTCCCTCGCCCGGATGAACCGGCTGCGCGACCTCGACCCCGTCGACATGACCATGACGGTCGAGGCGGGGATGATCGTCCGCACGGCGCAGGAGCATGCCGAGGCCGCCGGCTGCCTTTTCCCGCTCTCCTTCGGCGGGGAGGGGTCGGCCACGGTCGGCGGCATCCTCTCCACCAATGCCGGCGGCAACACCACGGTGCGCTACGGCAACGCGCGAGAGCTGTGCCTGGGGCTGGAGGTCGTGCTGCCGGACGGTGCCGTGATCCATGCGCTGCGCCGGCTGCGCAAGGACAACACGGGCTATGCGCTGCGCCAGCTCTTCATCGGCGCGGAGGGGACGCTGGGCTTCGTCACCGCGGCGGTGCTGCGCCTCGTGCCGCGCTGCGTGTCGGAGGAGGTGGCGCTCTGCGCCGTGGCGGATGAGGACGCCGCGCTTGCCCTGTTCCGCCGCCTGCGCGGCCGCGACGAGACGGCGGTGCGCGCCTTCGAGTACCTGGCCGGGCCCGCCATGGACCTGGTGCTGCGGCACGGCCTGGGGGCGAGCCTGCCGTTGGCGCGCCCCGCCGCGCACTACGTCCTGGTGGAGCTCGCCACCTCGCGCCCCGATGCCGGCCTGCGCGGCCTGCTCGAGGCCGTGCTGGAGGAGGCGCTGGCGGCGGGCGAGGTGGAGGATGCGGTGCTGGCGGAGAGCGAGGCGCAGCGTGCCGCCATCTGGGCCCTGCGCGAGGGTCTGCCGGAGGCGCAGACCCGCGCCGGCGCCAGCGTGAAGAGCGACGTCTCCGTCCCGATCTCCCGCGTGCCGGAGATGCTGCGCCGGGGCCGCGCGGCGGTGCTGGCCCTGATGCCGGAGGCGCGGGTGATCGCCTTCGGCCATATGGGCGACGGGAACATCCACATGAACGTGCAGCAGCCCGAGGGCATGGCGCGCGCCGATTTCCTTGCCCGGGGCTACGGGCTGATGGAGGCGGTGAACGCGGTGGTGCGGGCGATGGACGGCTCCTTCTCCGCCGAGCACGGGGTGGGACGCCTGAAGACGGGCATGCTGCGGGACTGGCGCGGCGGCGCGGAGCTGGCGACGATGCGCCGGATCAAGGCGGCTCTGGACCCGGGTGAGCTGATGAACCCCGGCAAGGTCCTGCCGCCGGAGGATCCGGCATGAGCGGGCCGGAGCCGCGCGGCGTGGTGGGCTGGTTCTCGCGCCTGACGCTGGGGCAGCTGGCGGCCTTCGTGCTGATCTTCCCGCTGCTGGTGGCGCTGCTGCTGGTCTTCGGCCTCTTCCCGCTGATCGCGGCCTGGCGGGGCGGCTGAGCCACCGCCGCCGGCAACACCTTCCGGTCATCCGCGCCGCGCGGCGCAACGCCGCCTGCCTGCCGCCGTTCCGGGCGCGTTCCGGGATGCGCGGAGGCAGGGCATGGCGACGGACGGCAGGGCGAGGCGGAGCGATCCGGCCCTCTGGGAGCGGGTGAAGGCGGCGGTCACGCGCGGCGGCCGCGGCGGCGAGCCGGGGCAGTGGTCGGCGCGCAAGGCGCAGCTCGCGGTCGCGGAGTACAAGAAGGCCGGCGGCGGCTACGAGGGCGCGAAGAGCCCCGGCAACAGCCTCGCGGCGTGGACGAAGGAGGACTGGGGCACCCGGTCCGGCCGCCCGTCCGGCGAGACGGGCGAGCGCTACCTGCCGCGCAAGGCGCGGGAGGCCTTGTCCGACGAGGCGTACGACCGCAGCACGGCGCGCAAGCGGCGGGACACGAAGGCGGGCCGCCAGTTCTCCGCCCAGCCGGCGGATGTCGCGGCGAAGGCGTCACGGGCGCGCAAGGGCGCCGCGACGCCGGCGGCCAGGGGCGACGGCCGGACGGCGGCCCAGCGCTCGGCGGCGGCGAAGCAGGCCGCGGCGACGCGGGCCGCGAACCGCGCCGCGTCCCGTCGCCCCGATGGGCATCACGGGGCGGCCCGATGAGCGCGGGGGATGACGACGCCGACGCCGTCGTGCGCGGCTTCCGCGAGGCGGTGAACATGACGCCCGAACAGCTGGAGGACTGGCTGGAGACGGACGAGAGCCGCGAGGTCGGCTTCACCCGCGAGGACGAGACGGAGGCGGTGGGCCACCAGTCCGGCCGGAAGATCGTGGAGCTCCTGCGCAGGCCCGCCAAACACGAATGGAGCGAGGCGGAGCTGGCGCACATGCGCAAGGTGACCGGCTACGTGCACCGCCACCTGGCCCAGGGCGGGCCCGCCAAGGATGCCGGGCACAGCCGCTGGCGCTACAGCCTGATGAACTGGGGCCACGATCCCCTCAAGGGGGAGGGCAGGGCCAGGCGCGGCTGACGGTCGGCGGGCGGCAGACCCGGCCGCCCGCCGCCCCGGCAGGGGAGGGCCTCAGCCCTCCTCGTCGCCCTCGCTCTCGACGCCGATCTCCTCGCCGAGATCCTCGTCTTCCTCCAGCTCCTCGGCGTCCTCGACTCCGGCATCCGTCTCGGTGTCCTCCACCTCCACGTCGTCGGCCTCGGGGGCGCCCCCGACCGCGGCGCGCTTGCGCAGCTTGTCGTCCACCGGGGCGGCGGGGCGGCGCAGGCGGGGCTGCTCGGCCGGTTGCTCGGTGCCGCATTTGGGGCAGACGGCGGGCGTGCGGGCGAGGTCGTAGAACTTCGTGCCGCAGGCCACGCAGGTCCGCTTCAGGCCGAGCTCTGGTTTGGCCATGGGGGTTCGGGTCCTGCTCTCTGGTCGGGGTCACGCCCCGCCCGCGGCACATCGTTTCCGCAGGCAGGCACGGCCCTTCCACTAAGGGGGGCGATGAGGGGCGCGCGATTGCCACGCACCCCCTCGCATGTCAAACGCCCCGCCGTGCCAGACCCCACCGGACCCGCCGCCGCGCTGCGCGACCCGGCCACGCCGCCCGCCCCGGACGGGGAGGCGGACGCGCTGCTGGCCATGCTGCTCGGTGCCCTGTCGACGGGCGAGACGGTGCTGTCCGACGCTCCCTCGACGCCGGCGCTGCGCGATGCGGCGGCGGCGCTGCGGCGGCTCGGCGTGCCCGTCGAGGAGCGCGGGGCGGGCCACTGGCATATCTGCGGCCGGGGGATCGGCGGGCTGGCGGAGCCGGCGGTGGTGCTGGAGGCCGGTGGCTCGGACATGCTGGCGCAGTTGCTGCTCGGCCTGCTGGCCGGCCATGCCGGCTTCGCGGTGCTGGCGGGGGAGAGGACCGCGCCGCTGCCCGAGGCGCTGACGGTGCCGCTGGTGGCTGGCGGCGCCAGGCTCACGGCCCGGGGCGCGGGCGGCTTGCCGCTGGCGATCGAGGGCAGCGGGATGCTGCTGCCCCTGGACTGCGCCATGGCCGGGGACGGGCGCGACGGCCCCGGGCCGGCGACTCGCGCGGCGCTGCTGGTCGCGGCGCTCTGCGCCCGCGGCACCAGCCTGGTGCCGGCGGGTTCCGGCCCTGCCGCGGCGCTGGCACGGCGCTTCGGGGCCGGCGTGTCGGAGGAGGGGCCCGTCCTGCGCGTGGAGGGCCAGCCGGAGCTGCGGGGCCTGTCCCTCCGCTTCGGTTCCGGATCGGAGGGGATTGCCCATGCGGGGTGAGAGTGGTCTGGGGCGCGGCTCATGGTGACGCCGCCGGTCATCGCCATCGACGGCCCCGCGGCGGCGGGGAAGGGAACGCTGGCACGGCGGATCGCGGCCGAGTTGGGGCTGCCCTACCTGGATACGGGGCTGCTCTATCGCGCCGTGGGCCGGCGGGTGCTGGATGCGGGCCGCGACCCGGCCGACGCGGCCGCGGCCGAGGCCGCCGCGCGCACGCTGGAGCCCGAGGACCTGTCGCATCCCGGGCTGCGCGCGCGGGAGACGGATGCGGCCGCCAGCCAGGTTGCCGCCATCCCCGAGGTGCGGGCGGCGCTGCTGGAGTTCCAGCGCGGCTTCGCCCTGCGGGCCGGGGCGGTGCTGGACGGGCGGGACATCGGCACGGTGGTCTTCCCGGATGCGACGGCGAAGATCTTCGTCACCGCCAGCCCGGCGGAGCGCGCCCGCCGCCGCTGGGAGGAGCGGCGCGCGCGCGGCGAGGCGGTGACGCTGGAGGCGGTGGCGGCGGAGATGGCGGCGCGCGATGCCCGGGATGCCGCCCGCGACGCGGCGCCCATGGTGGCCGCCCCGGACGCGATGCTGCTGGATACCACGGCGCTGGATGCCGAGGCCGCCCATGCCGTCGCGCTGGAGATGCTCCGCGCCCGGCTGGCCGGACTGCCGGGATAAGGCCCGAAAAGGCCGATATTTCCTTGACGTAAGGACGCGGAGGTTGTATGGGCAGCGTGCCGCGCGGCCCATCCGGGTTGTCGCGGCGCTCGTCCATGTGCCGGTCGCATCCGGTCGCGGGCGGGTGATCCCAACCGGCCCGGGCTTTCCCCGGGCAAGACGTGTCCGTCCGGTGTCCACCGCAACAGCGGGGCCGGCAGGGGGCGCAGGACACCGGCTGCCGTGCCCCTCTTCCGGGACGGGCGGCCCCCTCAGGAACAGACATCTACATGGCATCTGCCACCACCCTTGACCGCCCGGTCGAGGATTTCGCCTCCCTGCTCGACGAGACGCTGGGCGCCGACACGGGCTTCGCCGGCTCGGTCGTCACCGGCCGCGTGATCCGCATCGACGACGACGTCGCCGTCGTCGACGTGGGCCTGAAGAGCGAGGGGCGCGTGCCGCTCCGCGAGTTCGCCCCGCAGGGCCAGAAGGCCGAGGTCAAGCCCGGCGACACGGTCGAGCTCTTCGTCGAGCGCTACGAGGACCGGGACGGCTCCATCGTCCTGTCGCGCGAGAAGGCGCGGCGCGAGGAGGCCTGGACCAACCTCGAGAAGCAGTTCCAGGCGCAGCAGCGCGTCAACGGCACGATCTTCGGCCGCGTGAAGGGTGGCTTCACCGTCGACCTTGGCGGCGCCGTGGCCTTCCTGCCCGGCTCCCAGGTGGACATCCGCCCGGTGCGCGACGTCGGCCCGCTGATGGGCAGCCCGCAGCCCTTCCAGATCCTCAAGATGGACCGCGCCCGCGGCAACATCGTCGTCAGCCGCCGCGCGGTGCTGGAGGAGACGCGTGCCGAGCAGCGCAGCGAGCTGATCCAGGGCCTGAAGGAAGGCATGGTGCTCGACGGCGTGGTGAAGAACATCACCGACTACGGCGCCTTCGTGGACCTGGGCGGCGTGGACGGGCTGCTGCACGTCACCGACATCGCCTGGCGCCGCATCAACCACCCCTCCGAGGCGCTGACCATCGGCCAGCAGGTCAAGGTGCAGGTGATCCGCTTCAACCCGGAGACCCAGCGCATCAGCCTCGGCATGAAGCAGCTGATGTCCGACCCGTGGGAAGGCGTGGCCGTCAAGTACCCGGTGGGCGGCAAGTTCTCCGGCCGCGTGACCAACATCACCGACTACGGCGCCTTCGTGGAGCTGGAGCCGGGCGTCGAGGGCCTGGTCCACGTCTCCGAGATGAGCTGGACCAAGAAGAACGTCCATCCGGGCAAGATCGTCGCGACCTCCGAGGCGGTGGACGTGGTGATCCTGGACGTGGACGAGCCGAAGCGCCGCATCTCGCTCGGCCTGAAGCAGGCCCAGGGCAACCCCTGGGAGGTCTTCCTGGAGCAGCACCCGCCGGGCTCGACCGTCGAGGGCGAGATCCGCAACATCACCGAGTTCGGCCTGTTCGTGGGCCTCGGCCCCGACCTGGACGGCATGGTGCACATGTCCGACCTGTCCTGGGACATGTCCGGCGAGCAGGCGATGGCGTCCTACCGCAAGGGCGACACGGTCCAGGCCAAGGTGCTGGACGTGGACGTGGAGAAGGAGCGCATCTCCCTCGGCATCAAGCAGCTTCAGTCCGACCCGGCGGCCGAGGTGCTGGATCGCGTGCGCAAGGGTGAGATCGTCACCGGCGTCGTCACGAAGATCGAGTCCAACGGCATCGAGGTGAAGGTGGACGAGGTCCTGACGGGCTTCATCCGCCGCGCTGAGCTGGCCCGCGACCGCAACGACCAGCGCCCCGAGCGCTTCGCCGTCGGCGAGAAGGTCGATGCCAAGGTGGTCATGGTCGACCGTGCGGCCCGCCGCCTGTCGCTGACCATCCGCGGCAAGGAGGTCGAGGAGGAGCGCGAGGCGGTGAAGGAGTACGGCACCTCCGACTCCGGCGCCTCGCTGGGCGACATCCTGGGCGCGGCCATCCGCCGCCGCCAGGGCATGTCCGAGGAGTAAGCTGCGCCGCGGCCGGGCCACCGGCCGCGATGCAAAAGCCTGCAGGCGCCCCGGGGAGCGATCCCCGGGGCGCTTCGCGTTCCGGGACCCGGCGGCATGCAGCGTCGCCGTGGCCTTCCTCCTCGCCGTCTCGGGCCACGGCGCGGGGCTGGGCCGGGCGATGCGACCGGCGGACGAGCGGTCCGCCCGGCGCGCCGGCCAAGCCCCCTGGCGCGCCGTGCCGCGCGGCGGCACAAGGCGGGCATGGCCCTCGACCCTGATGCGCTGATCGACCGCCGCCGCCTGAAGCGAAGCCGCGCCCTGTGGCGTGCCCTCGCGGTGCTTTCCGTCCTGGGCGTGCTGGCGGTGGCCCTCGCGCCGGCGGAGCTGCCGAGCCTCGGCGCCTCGCCCGTGGCCCGGCTGACGGTGCGCGGCACCATCACCGACGACCGCCGGGTGATCGAGGCGGTGGACGAGGCGGCGCGGGATGCGGAGACCCGTGCCCTGGTGGTCGCGATCGACAGCCCCGGCGGCACGCTGGCCGGGGGGGAGGGGCTGCACGCGGCGCTGACCCGCTTCCGCGAGGCGGGCAAGCCGGTGGTGGCGGTGATGGGCGGCACGGCCGCCTCGGCCGGCTACATGATCGCCCTGCCGGCGGAGCGGATCTTCGCCCGCGATTCCACGCTGACCGGCTCGATCGGCGTGCTCCTCCAGAGCTTCAACGTGCAGGAGCTGATGTCCCGCATCGGGGTGGAGGCCGTCACCCTGGCCTCCGGCCCGCTGAAGGCCCAGCCCAGCCCCTTCGCGCCGCTGAGCGAGGAGGGGCGCCGCGTGCTGGAGGGCGTCCTCCAGGACATGCAGTCCCGCTTCGTCGCCCTGGTCGCCCAGGGCCGCAAGCTGCCCGAGGAGCGGGTGCGCGAGCTGGCCGACGGACGCGTCTACAGCGGCCGCCAGGCCCTCGGGGTCGGGTTGATCGACGCCATCGGCGGCGAGCGGGAGGCGCGGGCCTTCCTCGCCGCCCAGCACGGCATCGCGGAGCGGACGGAGGCGCGCGAGCTGGAGACGACCGGCCGCAGCCGCCTGTCCCGCCTGGTCGTCTCCCTGGCGCAAACCGTTGTTTCGGAAGGGCTTGCCCAGCTGGGCCTCGTTGACGGGGCGGCGGCGCTTTGGCAGCCTGTGGCGCGCTGAGCGGGCGTCCGGGAGGGATCATTGACCAGATCTGAGCTGATCGCGTCCCTCGCCGCCGCCAACCCGCATCTGCGACAGCCGGATATCGAGTTGATCGTCGCCACCATCCTGGAGGAGATCTCGGCCGCCCTGGCCCGGGGCGACCGGGTGGAGCTGCGCGGCTTCGGCGCCTTCACGGCGAAGAAACGCGACGCCCGCAAGGGGCGAAACCCCCGGACCGGCGAGACGGTGGCTGTTTCCGGCAAGGCGGTGCCCTATTTCAAGCCGGGCAAGGAATTGCGGGAGCGCGTGAACGGCGGCCCGCTGCAGACGCGGGAGTAGGGCGCATGTGGCGCTGGTTGCTGGTCGGGCCGCTGTTGCTGGTCCTGGTTCTCTTCGCCCTCTCCAACACCGATCCGGTGGCGGTGCGGTTCTGGCCCTTCGATTTGGCCTGGGTGACGCCGCTGGCCGTGGCAGTGCTCTCCGTCTCCGCGCTCGCCTTCCTGCTGGGGGCCACGGTGGCCTGGGCCGCCGCCCTGCCGGCGCGCCGCCGGGCCCGCAGCCTGGCCGGGCGCAACCGCCGCCTGGAGGCGGAGGTGGAGGAGCTGCGCGCCGAGCTGGCCAAGCCGGTGAACGCGCCGTCCGGCGCCCCCGCCACCGGCCGGGCCGTCGCCCTGGCGGGGCGCTGAGCCCCGCCATGCCGCTGATCCGCCGCCCGCAATCGGGCCGCGAGCAGCTGATCGTCGCGCTCGACACGGCCGACCCGGCGAGGGCACAGGCCATGGCCGCCGGCCTCGCCGGCCGCGCCGGGCTGCTGAAGGTCGGGCTGGAGCTGTTCGTCGCGGCGGGGGGCGAGGCGGTGCGGCAGGCCCAGGCGGTCGCGCCGGTCTTCCTGGACCTCAAGTTCCACGACATCCCCAATACCGTGGCCGGGGCGGTGCGCTCGGCCACCGCCCTCGGCCCGGCCATGCTGACCATCCACGCCGCCGGCGGCGCGCCCATGGTGGCGGCGGCGCGCGAGGCGGCCGAGGCGGCGGGCGGCGATGCCCGGCCGGCGATCCTGGCGGTGACGGTGCTGACCAGCCTGGATGCGGCGACCCTGGCCGCGACGGGCGTCGCCGGGGGCACCTCGCAGCAGGTGCTGCGCCTGGCGCGGCTGGCGCTGGAGGCGGGGGCGGATGGGCTGGTGTGCAGCCCGCACGAGATCTCCCGCCTGCGCGATGCCTTCGGCGAGGCGCCCTACCTCGTCGTGCCGGGGGTACGCCCGGCCGGGGCGCCGGCGGGCGACCAGGCGCGGGTCGCCACCCCGGCCGAGGCGATCGGCGCCGGGGCGGACTGGATCGTGGTCGGGCGGCCGATCACGCGGGCCGCCGACCCCGCCGCCGCGGCCGAGGCGGTGGTGGCGGAGCTGCCGCGCTGAGCATGGCCGTCGCCGTCAAGATCTGCGGGCTGAACGACCCGGCGGGGTTCGAGGCGGCCGTCGCCGCCGGGGCGGAGCTGATCGGGCTCAACTTCTTCCCGCCCTCGCCGCGCTCCGTCACGCCCGCGACAGCCGCGGCGCTCTCCGCGCTGGGGCCGGCATGGGCGGAGGGCGGCCCGGAGCGGGTGGGCCTCTTCGTCGATCCGGCCGACGACCTGCTGGATGCCGTGCTGGCCGCGCTGCGGCTCGACGTGGTCCAGCTGCACGGGGCGGAGGCGCCGGAGCGCGTGGCCGCGATCCGGGCGCGCCTGGGCCTGCCGGTCATGAAGGTCATCGGCATCGCGACGGCCGCGGACCTGGCGGAGATCGACCGCTACGCCCCGGTGGCGGACCGGCTGCTGCTGGACGCCCGGGCGCCGCCCGGCGCCGCCCTGCCGGGCGGCAACGCCACCGCCTTCGACTGGTCGCTGCTGGCTGGGCGGGTCGTGCCACGGCCCTGGCTGCTGGCGGGCGGTCTGACCCCGGGCAACGTGGCCGGGGCGATCCGGCTCACCGGCGCGCCGGGGGTGGACGTCTCCTCCGGCGTGGAGTCCGCGCGCGGACGCAAGGACCCCGCGCTGGTCCGGGACTTCGTGCGCCAGGCGAAGGGGGAGGGGGCACCGCGGGCAGCCACGCCGGCCGAGCCGTTGCACGGGGCCCGGACAGGCTGAGATGCGCCGCCCCTCGCCTCCCGGGCCGTGGCCGAAGCGGGCGAGGGGCGGGGCGGACGCGCCATCCCCCTCGCCGGCGCCCTGCCACGACCTGCCGCCGGTCCTGCTGCGGCACGCGACCGGCCACCGGACCATGGGGGCGGCCATGGCGGCGGCGGTCCGCAACCCGGTGCGGATCGTGCCGCTCGCCTTCCTGGGCGTCATGCTGCTGGGCACGGCGCTGCTGCTGCTGCCGGCCGCGCATGCGGGGGAGAGCCGTTCCTCCGTCCTCTCGGCGCTGTTCACGGCCGTCTCCGCCACCAGCCTCTCCGGCCTCGCCATGGTGGACCCGGCGGCCCACTGGTCGCGCTTCGGGCAGGGGGTGATCCTGCTGCTGATGCAGCTCGGCGGGCTGGGCATCATGACCGGGGCGACGCTGCTGGGCCTGCTCGTCACCCGCCGGCTGCGCCTCTCCTCCCGGCTGGTGGCGCATGCCGAGACGCGCAGCCTCGCCCTGGGCGACGTGGCCGCGATCCTGCGTCTGGTGCTGGCCCTGACCCTCGGGGCGGAGCTGCTGGTGGCCGGCATCCTCGCCCTGCGCCTGCACGGCCATTACGGCCTGCCATGGGGCGAGGCGCTGTGGCAGGGGCTGTTCCATGCCGTCTCCGCCTATACCAATGCCGGCCTCTCCACCTGGCCCGACAGCCTGGTCCGCTTCGCCGCCGATCCGGTCGTGACCGCCCCGGTGATGGCCGCGGTGGTGCTGGGCGGCATCGGCGTGCCGGTCATCCACGACCTGCGCCGTCACCTGCTGCGCCCCGACCGCTGGTCCGTCTATACGCGCCTCACCCTGCTGGGCACGCTCGGCCTGCTGCTCGCCGGCTGGGCGCTGGTCCTGGCCTATGAGTGGGGCAATCCCGGCACGCTCGGCGCGCTGCCGCCGGTGGCAAGGCCCGGCGGGGCGCTGTTCCACGCGGTGATGACCCGCTCCGGCGGCTTCAACACCGTCGATACCGGCGCCATGCGGCCGGAGACGCTCATGGCCAGCGCCGCGCTGATGCTGATCGGCGGCGGCAGCGCCGGCACCGCGGGCGGGATCAAGGTGACCACCTTCATGCTGCTGGGCCTGGCCGTCTGGGCGGAGATCCGGGGCGAGCCGGACACCAACGCGTTCGGCCGGCGCATCCCGCAGGACACGCTGCGCCAGGCGCTGACCGTCGCGCTGCTGGCCATCGGCGTCGTCTGCGTCGCGACCCTGCTGCTGATGTCGATGACGGATTTCGGCTTCGATGCCGTGCTGTTCGAGGTCGTCTCCGCCTTCGCGACGGTGGGCCTGTCCACCGGCATCACCGGCGCGCTGCCGCCCGCGGGGCAGGTGGTGCTGGTGGTGCTGATGTTCCTGGGCCGCGTCGGAACGGTCACCGTGGTGACGGCGCTCGCGCTGCGCAGCCACCGCACCCCCTACCGCTATCCCGAGGAGCGCCCGATCGTTGGCTAGGACCGCCGTGCGCGACGGGGATGCCGTCGTCATCATCGGCCTCGGCCGCTTCGGCGGCGCGGTGGCGCAGTCGCTGATCCGGATGGGCCACGAGGTGCTGGGCATCGACGAGGATGCGGAGCTGGTGCAGCGCTGGGCCGACCAGCTGACCCATGTGGTGCAGGCGGACACGACGGATGCGGACACGCTGCGCCGTCTGGGCGTGCCGGAGTTCGGCCGCGCCGTGGTCGGCATCGGCACCAACCTGGAGGCCAGCGTGCTGACGGTGCTGGCGCTGAGCGAGCTGGGCATCGCCGACATCTGGGCCAAGGCGCTGACGATGAACCACGGCCGCATCCTGGAACGCACCGGCGCCCACCACGTCGTCTACCCCGAGGTCGCCATGGGCGAGCGCGTCGCCCACCTGGTCACCGGGAAGATGATCGACTTCATCGAGTTCGACGACGGCTTCGCCATCGTCAAGACGCGCGCGCCGCGCGAGGCCGCCGGCCGTACCCTGGCGGAGTCCGCCCTGCGCGCGCGCTACGGCGTGACCATCGTCGGCGTGAAGCGGCCGCGCGAGGACTTCACCTATGCCCGCCCGGACACCCTGGTGCAGGAGGGCGACCTGCTGATCGTCTCCGGCCCGACGCGGCTGGTGGAAGCCTTCGCGGCGATCACCTGACGGCGCCGTGCCGGTCCGGCCGGGGGACCCGGCCCCGCGGCCCCGTCCCGGCAAGGGCTCCGCTGCTGCGGCGGCCACCGCGCGGCTGCCCGGCACGGGGCTCGCTGGCCGGGGAGAACTGCTCTATGGGACGTGTCCGGAAGGGGGAGGGCCACCCGTGAACAAGCCTCTGCTGAATACCCTGCGCGCCGGCCCGGACGGCCGCGGCCGCTTCGGCGGCTTCGGCGGCCGTTTCGTGGCCGAGACGCTGATGCCCAACATCCTGGAGGTCGAGCAGGCCTACGACGCGGCCCGGAAGGACCCTGCCTTCGAGGCCGAGTGGCGCCTGCTGCTCAAGGACTATGTCGGCCGCCCCTCTCCCCTGTGGTTCGCGAAGCGCCTGACCGAGCATCTCGGCGGCGCCAAGGTCTACTTC
This sequence comes from Roseomonas sp. OT10, assembly GCF_020991085.1. Classification (NCBI taxonomy): domain Bacteria; kingdom Pseudomonadati; phylum Pseudomonadota; class Alphaproteobacteria; order Acetobacterales; family Roseomonadaceae; genus Roseomonas; species Roseomonas cutis. Next base: position 2,572,012 of record NZ_CP087719.1, on the reverse strand, counting down.
AAGCGCGAGGAGCTGAACCACACCGGCGCGCACAAGATCAACGCCGTGCTGGGGCAGATCCTGCTCGCGCGGCGCATGGGCAAGACCCGCATCATCGCCGAGACGGGCGCCGGCCAGCATGGGGTCGCGACGGCGACCGCCTGCGCCCTGTTCGGCCTGCCCTGCCTGGTCTTCATGGGCGCGACCGACGTGGAGCGCCAGCAGCCCAACGTCTTCCGCATGAAGCTGCTGGGTGCGGAGGTCGTCGCCGTCACCTCCGGCTCCGCCACGCTGAAGGACGCGATGAACGAGGCGCTGCGCTACTGGGTCGCGAATGTCGAGGACACCTACTACTGCATCGGCACGGTCGCCGGGCCGCACCCCTATCCGGCGATGGTGCGCGACTTCCAGAACGTGATCGGCGACGAGACGCGCGAGCAGATCCTCGCCGCCGAGGGCCGCCTGCCGGACGCGCTGGTCTGCGCGGTGGGCGGCGGCTCCTCCGCCATGGGGCTGTTCCACCCCTTCCTCGACGATGAGGGGGTGGCGATGTACGGCGTCGAGGCGGCGGGGCACGGCTTCGATTCCGGCGCGACCGCCGCCTCGATCAACCGCGGCCGGCCGGGGGTGCTGCACGGCAACCGCACCTACCTGCTCCAGGACGGGCACGGCCAGATCCAGGAGGCGCACAGCATCTCCGCCGGGCTGGACTATCCCGGCATCGGGCCGGAACACTCCTGGCTGCACGAGATCGGGCGCGTGAACTACGTGGGCGCCACCGACGACGAGGCGATGGCGGCGTTCCAGCTCTGCTCGAAGCTGGAGGGCATCATCCCCGCGCTGGAATCCGCGCATGGCCTGGCGCAGGTGATGAAGCTGGCGCCGACGATGGAGAAGGACCGCATCATCGTGCTGAACCTCTCGGGGCGTGGCGACAAGGACATCTTCACCGTCGCGCACCACCTGGGGGTGACGCTGTGAGCCGGATCGCGACGCGCTTCGCCGCCCTGCGCGCCGAGGGGCGCGGCGCGCTGATCCCCTTCGTCGAGGCCTACGACCCCGACCCCGCCACCTCCATGGCGCTGCTGCGCGGCATGCCGGGGGCGGGGGCGGACCTGATCGAGATCGGCGTCCCCTTCACCGATCCGGCGGCCGACGGCCCCATCGTCCAGCTCGCCGGCCAGCGCGCGCTGAAGGCCGGCGGCTCGCTGACCGGGGCGCTCGCCATGGTGCGCGACTTCCGGCGCGACGACGACGAGACGCCCATCATCCTGATGGGCTACCTCAATCCCATCCTGGCCTATGGCGAGGACCGCTTCTGCGAGGAGGCGGCGGCGAGCGGCGTGGACGGCCTCATCGTCGTGGACATGCCGCCGGAGGAGGCGGACATGCTGGCCCCGCAGGCGGAGGCCGCCGGGCTGGACCTGATCCCCCTCGTCGCGCCCACCACCCATGCGACGCGCCTGCCGCTGGCGCTGAACGGCGCACGCGGCTTCGTCTACCACGTGGCCATCACCGGCATCACCGGCACCCGCTCCGCCGCCGCCGAGGACCTCGCCGCCATGATCCCCCGCGTGCTCGCCGTGACCGACCTGCCCGTCGCCATCGGCTTCGGCGTCCGCACGCCGGAGCAGGCCGCCCAGGCGGTGCGCGTGGCCGATGCGGCGGTGGTGGCCAGCGCCCTGCTCGACACCCTGGCGAAGTCGCTGGACGAGAAGGGCCGCGCCCGGCCCGACACCGTCCGCCGCGTGCTGGATCAGGTGCGCGAGCTGGCCGAGGCGGTGCGCGAGGCCCGCGTCACGGCCTGACCGGGCGGGCGGGGCAGGGGACGGCCCGCCCCGTCAGCCGCGCAGCCGGTCGAGCACGTCCCGGGCCCGGTCCTCCGGGCCCGCCTGCAGCAACGCCTCGCAGAGCCGGCGCATCTGCCGCCGCGTCTCGTGCAACTGGTCGATCAGGGAGAGCACGACCGGCAGCGCCTCCTCCCCGACCTCCATCTCGTCACGCAGGTCCAGGATCAGGCGCAGCCGCGCGACATCGGCCTCCGCGAAGACCGGCACCCCCGCCTGACGGACGGGCCGCACCCAGTCCTCGGCGATCCAGCGCTCCAGCGCCTCGGCCTCCAGCCGCTCGACGCGGCGGAGCAGCATCTCCCGCGTGATCATGCCCGGCTCCCCCTTTCCCCGCGCTCCCATCCGGCCGCTTGCGTCATGGCTCATGCCTGGTCCCGCAGGCTCTGGCGGGGGTCGGATGGATGCTCGGCCGCCCAGCCGCGAAGGAACTCGCGCAGGCTGTCGTCCACCGGCCCCAGCACCAGCTTCAGCACAACGAAGAGGTCGCCGGCCGGTTGGCCGCCGCCCTCCGCCACCCCGCGCCCGCGCAGCCGCAGCCGGGTCCCGGCATCGGAGCCGGGCGGGATGGTCATGGCGACCTCCCCGCGCGGGGTCGGCAGGGTGGCCCTGGTCCCCAGCACGGCCTCGGCGACGGTGACCGGCACCTCCATCTCCAGGTCGCGCCCCTCCCGGCGATAGAGGGGGTGGGCACGGACGGTGACCTCGATCAGCGCATCGCCGTCCGGGCCGCCGTTCCGCCCGGCCTGGCCCTTGCCGCGCAGGCGCAGGACCTGCCCGTCCTCCAGCCCCGGCGGGATGCGGACGTCCAGCGTCTCCCCGCTGGGCAGGGTGAGGCGGCTGGTGGCGCCGTTGACCGCGTCGAGGAAGGCGACCTCCATCTGGTAGCGCCGGTCGGCGCCCCGCCGCGGGCGGTTGGACCCGCCGCCTCCGCCGCCCTCGCCGCGGAACAGGTCGCTGAAGATGTCGCCCAGATCCTCCGGGTCGAAGCTCCCGCCGAATCCGGCGCCGCCCGCGCCGGTGAAGCCCTCCTGCTGGAAGCCGCCCGGATGGCCTCCCGGCCCGCCGCCGGGGCGGCGGTAGCGCGCGCCCTGCGGCCCCTCGGCGAAGTCGCGGTAATAGGCGCGCTCGGGCCGTTCCTGCCCGGAGGCATCGATCTCGCCGCGGTCGTAGCGGGCGCGCTTCTCGGGGTCCGAAAGCAGATCGTTGGCGACGCTGGCCGCCTTGAACCGCTCCTCGGCCTCCTTGTTGCCCGGGTTGAGGTCGGGGTGGTTCTTCTTGGCGATCGCCCGGTAGGCCTTGCGGATCTCCTCCGCGGAGGCGGTCCGGGCGACGCCGAGAATCGAATAGGGATCTTCCGCCATGGCTGTGGAACCTACGCCAGGTCGTGGGGAAAGGTTCCATGTCGCGATGGCATCCCCCGCTTGTGCACGGGGCGGTGCGCCCGGAAAAGCGCACCCATGCGAATCGTCCGAGATCTTCCTGCCCTGCGCGAGGCCACCGCGGCACTGAAGGCGGCCGCCCCGCCGGGCAGACCCCGCCTCGCCCTGGTGCCGACCATGGGCGCCCTGCATGACGGCCACCTGGCGCTGCTGGCGGCGGCGCGGGCGGCGGCCTCGGCCAGCATGGCGTCCATCTTCGTGAACCCGCTGCAGTTCGGGCCGCAGGAGGATCTGTCCCGCTACCCGCGCACGGAGGCGGACGACCTGTCGGCGCTGTCGGCCGGGGGGTGCGACCTCGCCTGGCTGCCGGGCGTGGCCGACCTCTACCCGCCCGGCTCGGCCACGACCATCGACGTGGCGGGCCCGGCCGAGGGGTGGGAGGGCGAGCATCGGCCCCATCACTTCCGCGGCGTGGCGACGGTCTGCGCCAAGCTCTTCCTGTTCACAGGGGCGGAGCTGGCGTTCTTCGGCGAGAAGGACTGGCAGCAGCTCCAGGTGGTCCGGCGCCTGGTGCGCGACCTGGGCCTGCCGCTGGAGATCCGCGGCGTGCCGACGGTGCGGGAGCCGGACGGGCTGGCCCTGTCCTCGCGCAACCGCTTCCTCACGCCGGAGGAGCGGCGCCGGGCGCCGGTGCTGCATGCCGCCCTGCAGCGGGCCGCCGGCCGGATCGCGGCAGGGGAGGCCGTGGCGCCGGCCCTGGCGGAGGGGGACGCGGCGCTGCGGGCGGCGGGCTTCGCGCCGGACTACCTGGCGCTGGTCGATGCCGAGACCCTGCGTCCCCTGGAGGTGCCGGACGCGGCGCGGCCGGCCCGGCTGCTGGCGGCGGCGCGGCTCGGCAGCGTCCGGCTGCTGGACAATCTCGGGGTGGGGCGGCACGCGCCGGGCTGATCCCCGGCCCAGACCGCCGGCGGGCGCGGGGCACCCGCCACGGTCCGGCCCCTTGCACCGTGGGGCCTGGCGGCCCTACCTCCCCGCCGCTGCGGACCGGTGCGTCCCGGGACCGCCTGGCTGCGGCGTCGGCATGGGAGCGTGAGGCGATGAACTGGATTTCCGACTGGGCCCTGCCGAAGATCCAGACGCTGTTCGGCGGCAAGCGGGACGTGCCGGAGAACCTCTGGCACAAATGCCCGGCCTGCGAGCAGATGATCTTCCACCGCGACCTGGAGCGCGGGCTGCACGTCTGCCCGCATTGCGGCCACCACCTGCGCATCGGGGCGCAGAAGCGGCTGGAATACACGCTCGATCCCGGCTGGCAGAAGATCGAGCTGCCCCGCTCGCCGCTCGACCCGCTGCGCTTCCGCGACCAGCGCCGCTATGCCGACCGGCTGAAGGAGGCGCAGCAGAAGACGGGCATGGACGATGCCGTGATGGTCGCGCATGGCGCCATCGAGGGCCGCCGGGTCGTCGCCGCCGTCTTCGAGTTCTCCTTCATGGCCGGCTCGATGAGCGCGGGGGTGGGCGAGGCGCTGGTCACCGCGGCGCGGCTGGCCGTGCTGCAGGACGCGCCGCTGGTGGTCTTCACCGCCTCGGGCGGGGCGCGCATGCAGGAGGGCGCGATCAGCCTGATGCAGATGCCGCGCAGCGTGATCGCCACGCGCATGGTGAAGGAGGCGGGGCTGCCCTTCCTCGTCGTGCTCTGCGACCCGACGACGGGCGGCGTCACCGCCTCCTTCGCCATGCTGGGCGACATCCAGATCGCCGAGCCCGGCGCGCTGATCGGCTTCGCCGGCGCGCGGGTGATCGAGCAGACGGTGCGCGAGACGCTGCCGGAGGGCTTCCAGCGCGCCGAGTACCTGCTGGAGCACGGCATCCTCGACATGGTGGTGCCGCGCGGCGAGATGCGCGCGACGCTGGGCCGCGTGATCTCCCTGCTGCGCGAGCGCGGGCCGGCCGAGCCGGCCGAGGCGCCGCCGCCCGAGCAGCCCCCCGCCATGGAGGCGGCCCCGGCGGCCTCCTGACGCCATGAGCGGCTCCCTGTTCGCGGGCGAGGCCCCCGCACGCGGCCGGTCGGAGGCGATCATCGACCGCCTGCACGCGCTGCACCCGAAGCTGATCGACCTCAGCCTCGGCCGGCTGCAACGCTGCCTGGCCGCCCTGGGGCATCCGGAGCGGGCCTTGCCGCCGGTGGTCCATGTCGCCGGCACCAACGGCAAGGGCAGCACCTGCGCCTTCCTGCGTGCCATCGCCGAGGCCGCCGGGCAGCGGGTGCATGTCTACACCTCGCCGCACCTGGTCCGCTTCCACGAGCGCATCCGCCTCGCCGGGACGCTGGTGACGGAGGCGGCGCTGGCCGAGGCGCTGGAGGAGGCGGAGCGCGCCAATGCGGGCGAGCCCATCACCGTCTTCGAGATCACCACCGCCGTCGCCCTGCTGCTCTTCTCCCGCGTGCCCGCCGACCTGCTGGTGCTGGAGGTCGGGCTGGGCGGGCGGTTCGACGCGACCAACGTGGTGGACCGGCCGGCCGCCTGCGCCGTCGCCTCCGTCTCGATGGACCACATGGAGTTCCTGGGCGACCGGCTCTCCGGCATCGCGGCGGAGAAGGCGGGGATCGCCAAGCCCGGGGTGCCGCTGGTCACCGGCTTCCAGCCCGCCGAGGCGATGGCGGCGATCGAGGCCGCCGCCGCAGAAGCCGGGGCGCCGCTGCTGCGCCGTGGCCGCGACTGGTCGCTGGACCGCTTGCCGGAGGGGGCGGGGGAGGGGCTGCGCTACGCCGATGCCGCGGGGATGATGGATCTGCCGCCGCCCGCCCTGCCGGGACCGCATCAGCGGGAGAATGCCGGGCTGGCGGTGGCGGCGCTGCGCGCCTGGAACCCCGGCTGGCTGAGCCCCGAGGCGGCGGCACGCGGGCTGCGGCAGGCGCAGTGGCCGGCGCGGTTGCAACGGCTGGGGGGCCGGCTGGCGGCACGGCTGCCGCATGGCTGGGAGCTGTGGCTGGATGGCGGCCACAATGCCGGGGGCGGCGAGGCGCTGTCGCGCCAGCTCGACGCCTGGGGCGACCGGCCGGCCCATCTGGTGGTGGGAATGAAGCAGTCGAAGGCCGCCGCGGATTTCCTGCGGCCGCTGGTGCCCCGTGCCGCCTCGCTCTGGGCGGTGGCCGAGCCCGGCCAGCACCTGGCGATGACGCCGGACGAGATCGCCGCCGCCTCCGGCCGCGTCGCCCGTCCCGGGCCCGATGTCGCCGGGGCGCTGGCGCAGATCCTGGCGGCCGGGGGGCCGCCCGGGCGCGTGCTGGTCTGCGGCAGCCTCTACCTCGCGGGCGAGGTGCTGAAGGCGGACGGGACCCCCGTCACCTGACGGGGGCGGCGCCGGTCAGCCCGCCGGCTCCAGCCGCAGGATGCGGCCGTCCGATTCGTCGGTCAGGAGGTACAGCAGCCCGTCCGGCCCCTGCAGCACCTGGCGCAGCCGGGGCGGGTTGGCCAGCACCCGCTCCTCGCCGGTGACGCGGTCGCCCTCCGTCGTGAGGCGGGTCAGGTTGGGCGGGTTCAACCCGGCCAGGAACAGGCTGCCCTTCCATCCGGGGAAGCGGTCCCCGTCATAGAAGGCGGCGCCGGAGGGGCTGATCGAGGGCACCCACCAGCGCAGCGGATCGGCCATCCCCGGGCGGGTGGCGGCCTCGTGGATGCGGTTGCCGTCGTAATCCACTCCGCGCCCGATGATCGGCCAGCCGTAGTTGGCGCCGGGGCTGACGAGGTTCACCTCGTCGCCCCCGCGCGGACCCATCTCCACCTCCCACAGTCTGCCCGTGGTCGGGTTCAGCACCAGCCCCTGGGGGCTGCGCAGGCCCATGGCATAGATTTCGGGCCGCACGCCGGCCTGGCCGAGGAAGGGGTTTCCCGCCGCCGGGCGCCCGTCGCGCTCCAGCCGCAACAGCTTGCCGGCAAGGTCGCCCGGGTCCTGGGCGCGCATCTTGTTGCGCTGCCGGTCGCCGGTGGTGAGGTACAGCTTGCCATCCGTGCCGAAGGCGATCCGACAGCCATAGTGGCCACGCCCCTGGGACTGGGCCGGGGTGGCGTCGAGCAGCGTCCGCACCTCCTCCAGCGCCGTGGCGTCCCCGGCGAGGCGGGCACGGACCAGCCGGGTCAGCACGCCGCCGCTCGCCTCGCCGGCCAGGCAGAGATAGAGCTCCCGGCTCCGGTCGAAATCGGGGGCGAGGCGGATGTCCAGCAGCCCGCCCTGGCCGGAGGCCACCACCGGCGGCACGCCGCGCAGCGGGGCGGAGACACGCCCATCCGTCCCGACCAGCCGCAACCGGCCGGGGCGCTCGGTCACCAGCAGGCGGCCATCCGGCAGGAAGGCGCCGCCCCAGGGATGCTCCAGCCCGGTGGCGAAGGTCGCGACCCGGAAGCTGGCGCGCTCGCCGCGCACCACCTCCTGCGCATCCACGGGCACGGCGCAGCCGGCCAGGGCCAGCAGGCCGGCCAGCAGGGCTCCCCCCGCCCGCCGGGCGAGGGCGGGGCGGGGGAGGGACACCCGCCTCAGCCCAGCGCGCCGTCGAGCCAGTCGCGCATCTGGCTGCGCGGCATGGCGCCGACGCGGGTGTCCACCGGCTTGCCGTCCTTGAACAGGATCATGGTCGGGATGCCGCGCACCGCGTAGTCGTTGGGGACGGACGGGTTCTCGTCGATATTGACCTTGGCCACCGTCAGGCGGCCGGCGTAGTCCTTGGCCACCTCGTCCAGGATCGGGGCGACCATGCGGCAGGGCCCGCACCACTCCGCCCAGAAATCCACCAGGACGGGACCCGAGGCCTCCAGCACGTCCGTCTGGAAGGTCTCGTCGGTCACCGGCTTCGTCAGTTCGCTCATGGACAGCGTGTCTCCGGAATCACTGCCCCCTGAAATCGTGAGGCCGCACGGTTCGGTCAAGCCTGCCCCGGCGGGGCGTCGGCCGGCCGGCGCCCCGCCGGGAATGCCCTTGCGCTCTCTCCCTCCGCAACCGAGATTGCCGGCCATCATGCGGATCGGGCGCGGACGGATGGGCGGCTTCCAGATCGGCGACGACCAGGTCGCGGAGCTTGCCGAGACCTTCCGCCTGATGAGCGACCCGACGCGGCTCCGGATCATCCTGGCCTGCCTGGACGAGCCCGCGGCGGTGGGGGAGATGGCGGACCGGCTGGGCATCTCGGCCAGCCTCGCCTCGCACCATCTCCGCCTGCTGCGCGCGGCCCGGCTGCTGCAGGCGGACCGGCGCGGCCGGCAGGTCTTCTACACGGTGGGTGACGCGCATGTCCGGTCCATGCTGACGGACATGACCGACCACGTCGCCGAGGCGGAGGGCGAGGCGGAGCCGGAGCCCGAGGCCCCGCTCCCCGCCGCCCTGGCCTTGGGGGGCTGAGCGCCCGGCGGCGCGACTCCGCCGGCATGGCGCGCAACGCGCGGTTGGATCGGGGGTGGCCTTCTGCCAGGATACGGCCGGCGGGCAGGCCGGCGGGCGCTCTCCGGGGGCACGGCCGGCAGGCGCGTCTTGTGCAGGGCGGCACCGCGTGATTAACCCACCCCTCGGGACCGGCGGGACCGGGCGCGGGTGGCGCGAATCCCAACGGAGGGCAGGGCGCCTGGCGCCAGCCATCCGGGGCGGGGCCACCCTGCGACGGGGCATCCGGCGGCGGGTCATCGGGGCAGGGTATGCGGCGGATATCGGCGACGGTACGGAGTCTGTTGGGCAGGGGGCCGGCGTCGTCGGCTGCCCTGCGGACCGGCATGCGGGGAGCGGCGCTGGCCGGCCTGCTGGGAATGCTTCCCAGCCTGGCCGCGGCGCAGGAGCCGGTGCTGGGCCAGCCGCATGCCTGGGGGGTGGACCTCCAGGCCTCGGCCGGCGTGGTGAAGGATGCGATCCACGACTTCAACCAGCTGGTGCTGTGGATCATCGTGGCCATCACGATCTTCGTGGCGGGGCTGCTGGCCTGGGTCATCTGGCGCTACCGCGCCGCGATGAACCCGACGCCGTCGCGGACCAGCCACCACACCATGCTGGAGATCGCCTGGACCACCATCCCGGTGCTGATCCTGCTGGTGATCGCCATCCCCTCCTTCCGGCTGATCTATTTCCAGGACCGGGCGCGCGAGGCGGATCTGACGATCAACGTCCAGGGCCGGCAGTGGTACTGGCACTACGGCTACCCGGATAACGGCAACTTCACCTTCGACAGCTACCCCATCGCCACCTCCGACCTGCAGCCCGGCCAGCCGCGGCTGCTGGCGGTGGACAATCCCCTGGTCGTGCCGGTGGGCGCCACCGTCCGGGTGCTGACCACGGGCTACGACGTGATCCACTCCTTCTTCATCCCGTCGCTCGGCGTGCAGAAGTACACCATCCCCGGCCGCGCGATGGAGACCTGGTTCCGCGCCGACAAGGAGGGGACCTTCTACGGCCAGTGCAACCAGATCTGCGGGACCAACCACTGGTTCATGCCGATCGCGGTCCGCGCCGTGCCGCGCGCCGAGTTCGACGCCTGGGTGGCGCAGGCGCGCACGCGCTTCGCGGCCGGCCAGGGACCGGGCTGGCCGGGCGAGACGCCGGTCGCCGCCGGGGAGGCTCCCGCCGCCCCGCCCGCGGCCACGCCCGTGCAGGGCGCTGCCCTGACCAACCCGAACGGCACCCAAGTTGCGGAGGTCCGCCCGTAACGGGCGGCGAGGACGGACAGCACCCATGGCAACCGCCGCGCACGCGCACGACGACCACCACGACCACAAGCCAGGCTTTGTGGCGCGCTGGTTCTTCAGCACCAACCACAAGGACATCGGCACCCTCTACATCATCTTCGCCCTGGCGGCGGCGCTGGTGGGCATCGGCCTCTCCCTGCTGATGCGCATCGAGCTGCAGCAGCCGGGCATGCAGATCTTCGCCGATGGCCAGATGTGGAACGTCGCCGTCACCGCCCATGGCGTGGTGATGGTGTTCTACGTGGTCATGCCCGCCCTGATCGGCGGCTTCGGCAACTGGTTCGTGCCGATCATGATCGGCGCGCCGGACATGGCCTTCCCGCGGCTGAACAACATCTCCTTCTGGCTGCTGGTCCCGGCGCTGATGCTCACGGTGGCGAGCCTGTTCGTCGGCGGCGCCGGCACGGGCTGGACGCTGTACCCGCCGCTGGCGGACAGCCAGTTCCAGGGCGGCCCCGGCCTCGACATGGCGCTGTTCGGCCTGCACCTGGCCGGCGCCTCCTCGATCCTGGGCGCGGCGAACTTCATCACCACCATCTTCAACATGCGCGCCCCGGGCATGACGCTGCACAAGATGCCGCTCTTCGTCTGGGCGATGCTGGTCACCGCCTTCCTGCTGCTGCTCTCGGTGCCGGTGCTGGGCGGCGCGATCACCATGCTGATCACCGACCGCAACTTCGGCACGGCCTTCTTCAAGCCGGCCGGCGGCGGCGACCCGGTGCTGTTCCAGCACCTGTTCTGGTTCTTCGGCCACCCCGAAGTCTACATCATGATCCTGCCGGCCTTCGGCATCGTCTCCCACGTGCTGTCCACCTTCAGCCGCAAGCCGATCTTCGGCTATCTCGGCATGGCCTACGCCATGGTCGCGATCGGCGTGGTGGGCTTCGTGGTCTGGGCGCACCACATGTTCACCTCCGGCATCTCGGTGGACACGCGGGCCTACTTCATGGCGGCGACGATGGTCATCGCCGTGCCGACGGGCATCAAGATCTTCTCCTGGATCGCCACCATGTGGGGCGGCTCCATCAAGTTCGAGACGCCGATGCTCTTCGCCGTCGGCTTCGTCTTCCTGTTCACGGTCGGCGGCGTGACCGGCGTGAAGCTGGCCAATGCCGGCGTCGATACGATCCTGCACAACACCTACTACGTGATCGCCCACTTCCACTACGTGCTGTCGCTGGGCGCGGTGTTCGGGATCTATGCCGGCTTCTACTACTGGATCGGCAAGATGAGCGGCCGGCAGTACCCGGAGTTCTGGGGCAAGGTGCATTTCTGGCTGACCTTCGTCGGCGTGAACCTGACCTTCTTCCCCATGCACTTCCTGGGCGCCCAGGGCATGCCGCGGCGCTACCCGGACTATCCCGACGCCTATGCGGGGTGGAACCTGATCGCCTCGCTGGGGGCCTACATCTCCGTCGCCTCCTTCCTGATGTTCTTCTGGGTGATCTTCCTGACCTTCGCCCGCGGGCAGAAGGCGGCGGCGAATCCCTGGGGCGAGGGCGCGACGACGCTGGAGTGGCAGGTCAGCAGCCCGCCGCCCTTCCACACCTTCGATGAACTGCCCCGCATCCAGTAAGGGAGCGCGATGAGCCAGACCGCCATCGGCGACAGGGGGGCTCCGGCCCCCCTGGACGCATCCGCCCTGGACCTGTCCGAGGTCCGCGACTGGGTCGCCCTGCTCAAGCTGCGGGTCGTCACCCTGGTGGTCTTCACCGGGATGATCGGCATGCTGCTGGCGCCGGGCCGCATCCACCCGGTGCTGGGCGCGGTGGCCGTGCTCTGCATCGCGGTGGCGGCCGGCGCGGCGGGCGCCATCAACATGTGGTACGACCGGGACATCGACGCCGTCATGCGCCGCACGGCGCGCCGTCCGATCCCGGCGGGCCGCATCCAGCCCGGCGCCGCCCTGGCCTTCGGCGTGGTGCTCGCGGTGGCCTCCGTCCTGCTGATGGGTCTGGCGACCAACGCCGCGGCCGCCGCCTGGCTCGCCGCCTCGATCGGCTTCTACGTCTTCGTCTACACCATGTGGCTGAAGCGCCGGACGCCGCAGAACATCGTCATCGGCGGCGCCGCCGGGGCCTTTCCGCCGGTGGTGGGCTGGGTCGCCGTCACCGGCTCGGTCGAGATGCTGCCGCTGCTGCTGTTCGCCATCATCTTCGCCTGGACGCCGCCGCACTTCTGGTCGCTGTCGCTCTGGGCGCATGGGGACTACGCCCGGGCCGGCGTACCGATGCTGCCGGTGGTCTCCGGCGCGAAGGAGACGCGGCGGCAGATCCTGCTCTACACCCTGCTGCTCGCGCCGCTGGGCGTGGCGCCCTGGCTGCTCGGCCTGACGGGGCCGCTCTACGGGGCGGTCGCCGTGGCGCTGGGGGCGGGCTTCCTGTGGCATGCCGTGCGCGTGCTGCGCGCCCCGCAGGACGAGGCCGGGCGCAGCCTGGACAACGACCTCGCGGCCCGGCGCGCCTTCCGCTTCTCGCTGCTCTACCTCGCCGGGCTGTTCGCCGCCCTGCCGCTCGACAGGGTGCTGGGGCTTGGCTGATCCCTTCGGCACGCCCGAGCAGCGCGCCGCCTTCGACCGTCGCCGGCGCGGGCGCAACTGGGCCCTCCTTGCGGTGCTGCTCGGGCTGGTGGTGCTGTTCTACTTCGTCGCCATCGCCCGGATGGGCATCACCGGCTAGACGGCCGCGCGAAGGGGCTTGAGCGAGGGACCCGTCGCTGTCATCTCCCCTGGCATGAGCCATCCCGAACCGGCGCCGCGGCCAGCGGCGGCCACGCCCCCTTCCGACCCCGCGCGGCACCGGGAGGAGCTGGCGCGCCGCAACCGCCGGGTCGGGCTCGGGGTCCTGGGTGTGGTGGTGGCGATGGTCGGCGTCTCCTTCGCCGCCGTGCCGCTCTACAACCTGTTCTGCCAGGTCACCGGCTACAACGGCACGCCGCAGATCAACGCCGCCACGGCGCCGGGCGCCTCCGGCCGCACCGTCACTGTCCGCTTCGATGCCCAGACCCAGCCGGAGCTGCCCTGGCGCTTCGAGCCGGAGCAGCGGAGCATGACCCTGCAGCTCGGCGAGGAAGGGCTGGCCTTCTACGTGGCGGAGAACCGCGCCGGCACGCCGGTCGAGGGGATTTCCACCTACAACGTCACGCCCGAGGTGGTGGGGAAGTACTTCCACAAGACGGCCTGCTTCTGCTTCAACGCACAGACCCTGGCGCCGGGGCAGCGGGTGGACATGCCGCTGAGCTTCTGGGTGGACCCCGCCATCGCCGAGGACCCGAACACGGCGGGAATCCGCACCATCACGCTGTCCTATACCTTCTTCCGCACCCTGGCCGATGCGGAGAAGGCGGGTGCGCTCGCCTCGGCCGGCGCGCATGTCGGGCCGCGCACGACGACGCGCTGACACGCCCGTCGGCGGAACCGCCCGCCGCACGCCGCGAGCGCCACGGCGTGACTTGATCGGTGAGGGGTTTCGCGGGATTGATGGCCCATGACCGGCCACGGCACCTTGCCGTGGCCTTGCCGGATCAGGACGCGCGATGGCCAGCAGCGAGATGGTGGTGCCGAGGGGGCTGAGCGACTCCTCCGAGCCACCGCCCCCGAACAAGCATCCCTACCACCTGGTGGACCCTTCGCCCTGGCCGCTGGTGACCGCCTTCGCCGCAGGGACGATGCTGCTCGGCATCGTCATGCTGGCGCATTACGGCAACCACTGGCTGCTGCCGCTCGGCGTGCTGGCGGTGCTGGTCTGCATGGCCGGCTGGTGGCGCGACGTGATCAAGGAAGCCCGCACCCCGGGCATCCACACGCCCATCGTGCGCATCGGCATGCGCTATGGCATGGCGCTGTTCATCGCCTCCGAGGTGATGTTCTTCGTCGCCTTCTTCTGGGCCTTCTTCCACTTCGCCCTGTACCCGGAGCATGTCTCGGGCGCCGCCGCCCCGGCGGTCTGGCCGCCGCACGGGATCCACACCTTCGATCCCTTCGGCCTGCCCTTCCTGAACACCATGATCCTGCTGCTGTCGGGCTGCACGGTGACCTGGGCGCACCACTCGCTGATCGAGGGCGACCGCAAGGGGATGCTCCAGGGACTCGCCCTGACGGTCGGGCTGGGCATGCTCTTCACCTTCTTCCAGGCCTACGAGTATGCCGAGGCGCCCTTCGCCTTCACCGGCGGCATCTACCCCTCGACCTTCTTCCTGGCGACGGGCTTCCATGGCTTCCACGTGATCGTGGGCACCATCTTCCTGGCCGTCTGCCTGGTGCGCGCCTATCTCGGCCACTTCACCCCGCAGCGGCATTTCGGCTTCGAGGCGGCGGCCTGGTACTGGCACTTCGTCGACGTGGTGTGGCTGTTCCTCTTCGTCTGCGTCTATGTCTGGGGCGCGGGCGAGATCGCCCAGCACTGACGTTCCGGCGCTGACCCTCCGTCCGGGGCGACGCCCCGCCCGACGGCATTGCGTCCCGGCCGGCCTCCGCGAGGGGCCGGCCGGCGCCGTTTCCGGGCCCCCGGTTCGCGGCGGGGCGCCCCATCCCGGTCCTTCCACGGGCCCCTCCACCCGCGACCCGTTTCCCGGAGCCCAGGCGGCCCGCATGACCTCTCCCGCATGACCTGGCCGTGGCGCCGCCTGCTGGTCCCGTTCCTCGCCGCGCTGCCGGTGCTCGCCGTGCTGCTGGCCCTGGGGACGTGGCAGGTGCAGCGGATGCACTGGAAGCACGACATCCTGGCGCGCATCGCCGCCTCCGAGGCGGGGCCGCCGGTGCCGCTGACGGCGGCCCCGCCCGGCGACTATGCCAAGGTCGCCGCCACCGGCCGCTTCCGCCACGACCTCGAATCGCGGCTCTGGCTGGAGGTGCGCGACGCCGTGCTGGGCGCGCACCTGCTGACCCCGCTGGAGCGCCCTGGCCTGCCGACCCTGCTGGTCGATCGCGGCTGGGTGCCGCTGGAGCGCAGCCGCCCCATCGACCGGCCGGAGGGCGAGGTCCAGGTGGTGGGCTTCACCCTGCCGCAGGACCGCCAGGGCCTGTTCAGCGCCCGCGACGACGTGGTGGGGCGGCACTTCTACACGCTGGACACCGCCGCCATCGCCACGGCGCTGGGCCTCGGCCCGGTGGAGCCCTTCGCCCTGATCGCCCTGGGCGAGATCCCGCCCGGCGCGCTGCCCGTGCCGGCGCGGACCCTGCCGCGCCCCAACGATCCGCATCTGGGCTATGTCATCACCTGGTACGGGCTGGCCGTCGCCCTGGTGCTGGTCTTCGCCGTCTTCGCCCGCCGCCGCCTGAAGGGAACCGCATGAGCCACGCCGCCGACGCCTACAGCCGCCTCAAGGCCCGCTTCGCCCGGATCGGCGCGCTGGGAGAGGCGGGGGCGATGCTGGGCTGGGATGCCTCGGCCATGATGCCCGAGGGCGGCGGCGCGGCGCGGGGCGAGCAGCTCGCCACCCTGGCCGGGCTGTCGCACGAGCTGCTGGTGGCGCCGCAGGTAGCGGACGACCTCGCCGCCGCGGCAGCGCCCGACGACGCCTGGGAGCAGGCGAACCTGGCCCTGATGCGGCGGTCCTGGCAGCGGGCGGCAGCGCTGCCGGGCGAGCTGGTCGAGGCGACCTCGCGCGCCAACAGCGCCTGCGAGAAGGTGTGGCGCAAGGCCAGGGCGTCCAGCGACTTCCCCCTGGTCCGCCCGCTGCTGGAGGAGGTGGTGCGCCTCCAGCGGGAGAACGCCGCCGCCCTGTCCGACGCGCTGGGCCTCTCCCCCTACGACGCGCTGATGGACGGCTATCAGCGCGGCATCGGCGCGGCCGATGTGGAGCCCATCTTCGCGGCCTACGAAGCCTTCCTGCGCGACGCCCTGCCGCGCGCCGAGGCGATCCAGGCCCGCAAGCCGGCCGCCGTGATGCCGCAGGGACCCTTCGCGGCGGAGGTGCAGCGCGCCCTGTGCCGTCGCCTGTCGGAGCGGGTGGGGCTGGACTACAGCCATGCCCGGCTCGACGAAAGCCTGCATCCCTTCTGCGGCGGCACGCCGACCGACGTGCGGATCACCACCCGCTACGACGAATCCGACTTCGCCTCCGCCATGCTGGGCGTGCTGCACGAGACAGGGCACGCCATGTACGAGCGCGGCCTGCCGGAGGCCTGGGCACGCCAGCCGGTGGGCGAGGCCGCCGGCATGGCCGCCCATGAATCCCAGTCGCTGATCGTGGAGATGCAGGCCAGCCGCTCCGACGCCTTCCTCTCCTGGCTCGGCCCGGAGCTCTCCGCCTGCTTCGGCGGCGACCCGGCGGCCTATGCCCCCGCCAACCTCTCGCGCCTCTACCGCCACGTGGAGCGCGGCTTCATCCGGGTGGATGCGGACGAGCTGACCTATCCCGCCCACGTCATCCTGCGCTTCCGGCTGGAGCGGGCGCTGATCGGCGGCGACTTGGCCGTGGCCGACCTGCCCGGCGCCTGGGCCGAGGGGCTGCGCGGCCTGCTGGGCATCGCGCCCCCCGACGATGCGCGCGGCTGCCTGCAGGACATCCACTGGCATGACGGCGCCTTCGGCTACTTCCCCTCCTACACGCTGGGCGCCATGGCGGCGGCGCAGTTGATGGCCGCCGCCCGCGCCGCGCTGCCGGGGCTGGATTCGGCGCTGGGGCAGGGGGATTTCGGGCCGCTGATGGGCTGGCTGCGGGTGTCCGTCCACGCCCGCGCCTCGCTGCTGGGCTTCCAGGAACTGATGGTGGCAGCGACCGGCAAGCCGCTGGACCCCGCCGCCTTCACCGACCACCTGCGCGCCCGCTACCTGGAGGCGTGAGGCGAAGGGCGGGCCTTCCGGGCCTGTTGCGCTTCGTGTTCGGGCGGCGGACCGGGATGGGACGCTGTCCCCTCCCGGGCCCTCCCCTGCCGGGGCCACAAGCGGGCCCCGGACCCCGCTGAGAGTCTGGTGCTGTGCGGTTGTCGTTGGCCTGCGGTCTGTAGCCTGACGGAACTTGGACAGGCGGGACTCTGAAAAAGCCATAGAGGTATCAGCGAGCGCGGAGTCCATGCTCGCCGAGGAGCCATGCTCCTCGGCGCCGCGACCCCGACGAAACCCGCCGCGCGGCAGCGCCCCCCGGGTCCAGGGCACGCAGTGTCCTGGCGGAGTGGGGGTACCGGGGGCGAGGCAGAGCCTTGCCCCCGGGCCACGGGCACCACGCCGCGACGGGTCGGCAGGCCCAGCCGCCTCCCGGGTTCCGTCCCTCTCGCTGCGGGGATAGAAGCGCCGCGAACGGAGGAGGAATGGCCATGCGGCGGATCGTGACCGGGGCGGCCGTGGCGCTGCTCGCGACGGTGTCGGGCGCATCGGCGCAGGAGCTGCGCATCGGGCTGGGGGCCAACGTCACCTCGCTGGACCCGCATTTCCACGTCATCGGCTCGAACAGCGCGCTTGCCCGGAACTTCTTCGACGGGCTGGTGAACCAGGACGACAGCCAGCGCATCGTCGCGGGCCTGGCCGACAGCTGGCGCGCGGTGGAGCCCACCGTCTGGGAATTCCGCCTGCGCCCCGGCCTGCGCTTCCACGACGGCCGCCCGGTGGAGGCGGAGGACGTCGCCGCCAGCCTGCGCCGGGTGCCGCAGGTGAAGAACAGCCCCTCCTCCTTCCTGCCCTTCATCCGCCCGGTGACGGCGGTGGAGGTGGTGGACGCGGCGACGATCCGCCTGCGCACGGCCGAGCCCTATCCGCTGCTGCCCAACATGCTCAGCCGCATCGCGATCCTGCCGCGGGGCCTGGAGACGGCGGAGACGGACAGCTTCAACGCCGGCGCCTCGATGATCGGCACCGGGCCGCTGCGCTTCCTGCGCTACGCCCCCGGCGACCGGGTGGAGGCGGAGGCGGCGGAGCCGCAGCCGGACGCCGCGCCGCTCGCCTGGAAGCGGGTGACCTTCCGCTTCATGACCAACAACTCCGCCCGCATCGCCGCCCTGCTCTCGGGCGACGTGGACATGATCGAGTCGGTGCCGAGCGCCGACATTGCCCAGCTGGAGCGCAACGAGCGCGTCGCCATCGCCTCCGGCCCCTCCAACCGGGTGATGTACCTGCACCTCGACCAGGACCGCGAGCGCAGCCCCTTCGTGGTCGGCAAGGACGGCCAGCCCATCGCCAACGCCTTGCGCGACCCGCGCGTGCGCGAGGCTCTGTCGCTCGCCATCGCGCGCGACGCGCTGGTGGCGCGGGTGATGGACGGGCAGGGGACCCCGGCCGGGCAGCTCGTGCCCGACGGCACCTTCGGTGCTGTCCCCGGCCTCGCCGCGCCGAAGGCCGATCCCGCCCGCGCCCGCCGCCTGCTGGCCGAGGCGGGGCTGCCGGACGGCTTCGGCCTGACGCTGCACGTCAGCAGCGACCGCTATCCGAACGACGCCAAGATCGGCCAGGCGCTGGCGCAGATGTTCACCCGCATCGGCATTCGCACCGAACTGGTGGCACAGCCGGGCAGCGTCTTCTTCACCCGCGCCAGCGCGCTGGACTACAGCCTCATCATGGGCGGCGCGGCGGCGGAGACGGGCGAGGCCTCCTCCGTGCTGCGGCCGCTGCTCGCCACCTACGACCCGGCGCGCGGCGACGGCTCGGGCAATCGCGGCCGCTATTCCAACCCGCGCTTCGACGCGCTGCTGCGCGAGGCGCTCGCCACCGTGGAGGATGCGCGGCGCGAGGCGCTGCTGCAGGAGGCGACGCGCCTGGCCATGGGCGAGAACGGGGTGATCCCGCTCTTCTTCCTCGCCAACAGCTGCGCCACCGGCCCGGGCGTCGCCTATCGCCCGCGCACGGATGGCTACACGCTGGCGATCAACGCCACCCGCCGCTGACCCGCGTCATGGCCAAGACTCCCGTCCTGATCGACTGCGATCCCGGCGTCGACGACACCATCGCACTCTGGCTCGCCCTGGCCTCGCCGGAGCTGGAGGTGCTGGCGGTCACCACCGTCGCCGGCAACGTCCCCTGCGAGACCAGCACGGAAAATGCGCGGCGCGTGCTGTCGCTGGCGGGGCGGGACGACATCCCCGTGCATGCCGGCTGCACCCGGCCGCTGCTCGGCCCGGTCTGGCGCGGCAAGTACAGCGGCGCGACGGGGCTCGGCGGCACGACCATGCCGGAGGCGCGCTCGCCCCTGGCGCCCGGCCATGCGGTGGATGCGATCACCGCCGTGCTGGAGCGCGCCATCGCGACGGATCGGCCCATCGAGCTCTGCATCCTCGGCCCGATGACGAACGTCGCGCTGGTGCTGGCGCGCGATCCCACGCTGGTCGGCGGCATCCGGCGGATCAGCGCCATGGCCGGCGCCTTCGCCCAGGGCGGCAACCGCACGCCGACGGCGGAATTCAACGTGCTCGCCGATCCGCATGCGGCGCAGATCGTGCTGCGCAGCGGCGCGCCGATCGTGCTGGCGCCGATCGACGTCACCTTCCAGGCGCTGGCCACGCCGGAGCGGGTCGCGGCGCTGCGTGCGATGCCCGGGCGCATGACGGCGGTGGCGGCCGAGCTGATCGCCTTCTACGACCGCAAGGACCCGGCCCGCTATGGCGGCATCGGCGGGCCGCTGCACGACCCCTGCGTCATCGCCCACCTGCTGCGCCCGGCGCTGTTCGGCACGCGCGAGGCAAATGTAGAGGTGGAGCTGTCGCCCGGCCTCTCCTACGGGCAGACGGTGGGCGACCTGTGGCGCGTCACCGACCGGCCGGTGAATGCGACGATCCTGTGGACGCTGGACGCGCCCGGCTTCTTCGACCTGCTCTGGTCGCGGCTGGCGGCGCTGTGAGGGAGAGCGGCATGCACGACTTCCACGGGGTCTTCCCCTCTCTGGTCTCGCCCATCGGCCCGGATGGTGCGGTGCTGAAGGGCGAGCTGCGCCGTCTGGTCGATCACCTGATCGGCGCCGGCGTGCACGGCCTGACGCCGCTCGGCTCCACCGGCGAGTTCGCCTACCTCACCACGGCGCAGCGCCGCAGGATCATCGAGGTGGTGGTGGACCAGGCGCGCGGCCGCGTGCCCGTGGTGGCCGGCATCGCCGCCACCACCACGGCCGAGGCGGTGCGCCAGGCGCAGGAGGTCGCGGCGATCGGCGCGGACGGCGTGCTGGCGATCCTGGAGGCCTATTTCCCCATCCCGGAGCGCGGCGTGGTGGAGTACTTCACCGCCGTGGCGGATGCGACCGAACTGCCGGTGGTGCTCTACACCAACCCGCAGTTCCAGCGCTCCGACCTGTCGCTGCCGGCGCTGGAGACGCTCTCCCGCCATCCGCGCATCGGCTACGTCAAGGACGCCTCGACCAACACCGGCCGGCTGCTCTCCATCCTGAACCGGACGGAGGGGCGGATGCGGGTCTTCGCGGCGTCCGCGCATATCCCGGCGGCGGTGATGCTGATCGGCGGCGTCGGCTGGATGGCCGGCCCCGCCTGCATCATCCCGCGCGAGAGCGTCGCGCTCTACGAGGCCTGCCGCGCCGGCGACTGGGCGCGGGCGATGGAGATGCAGCGGCGGCTGTGGCGGCTGAACGAGCTCTTCGCGCAATACGCCTTGGCCGCCTGCATCAAGGGCGCCTTGCAGCACCAGGGCTTCGCGGTAGGGGAGCCGCTGCCGCCGCAACCGACCCTGTCTGCCGAAGGGCGCGCTGCGGTGGCGGCGGCGCTGGACGGCTTGCGCGACCCGTAGCCGGCTGGCCGCACTGCCTCATCCCAGCTCCTGCTGCACCATGCCGGCGAGGTAGGCGGCACCGATCGGCAGCAGGTCGTCGTTGAAGTCGTATTCCGGGTTGTGCACCGGCACGCCGCCCCGCTCCGCGCCGCGCTGCCCGAACAGCAGATAGGCGCCGGGCACGCGCTCCAGGAAGAAGGCGAAATCCTCGCCCGCGGTCAGCGGCGGCGCGTCGCGGATCAGCGCCGCCTCGCCGCCCAGCACGGCTGCGGCGCAGCGCGCGGCGCGCTCCGTCTCCTCCGGCGTGTTGACGGTGGCGGGGTAGGCGCGCCGGTACGCGATCTCGGCGGTCGCGCCCTGCGCCGCGGCGGTGTGGCGCACCGCGTCGGCGAAGAGGGCCTCCACCCGGTCGCGGATCTCCGGCTTCAGGGTGCGGACGGAGCCGCGCAGCTCGACCGTCTCCGGGATCACGATATCCGAGGTGCCGCCATGGATCTGGCCGATGCTGACGATGGCCGTCTCCAGCGGGTCGATGTGCCGCGCCACCAGCGCCTGCAGCACGTTGACGACCTGCGCCGCCACCGAGACGGAGTCGATGCCGCGATGCGGCTGCGCCCCGTGCGAGGAGCGGCCGCGCACCACGACGCTGAAGTAGTCGATGGCCGCCAGCGCCGTGCCCTTGTGCACCATCACCTGCCCGAGATCGACGAAGGGGTCGTTGTGGATGCCGTAGACGGCGTCGCAGGGGAACTTCTCGAACAGCCCGTCATCCCGCATCGCCTTGGCGCCCGCCAGCCCCTCCTCGGCAGGCTGGAAGATCAGGTGGACGGTGCCGGCGAAGTCGCGCGTCTCCGCCAGGACCTTGGCGGCGCCGAGCAGCATGGCCGTGTGCCCGTCATGGCCGCAGGCATGCATCCGACCGGGGATGGTGGAGCGGTGCGCCACCCCGCCATTGCCCTCCTGCATCGGCAGCGCGTCCATGTCGGCGCGCAGCCCGATGGCGCGGTTGCCGCCGGCGCCGCTCCGGCGGCCGCGCAGCACGCCGACGACTCCGGTGCCGCCCAGGCCGCGATGCACCTCGATGCCCCATTCCGCAAGCCGGGTCGCGACGATCTCGGAGGTGCGGTGCTCCTCGTAGCCGATCTCGGGATGCGCGTGGAAATCGCGGCGCCAGGCGGTCATGTCCGGATGCAGCGCATCCAGGCGGTCGCGCAGTGCGGCATGCGAGGTCATGGGCGGTGCTCCTCGTCCGGGCTCCGGCGCAGCATCCCGCCGGCGCGGCCCTCCCGCAAGCGCCCTGCTTGGCTACAGCCAGCCCAGCCGCCGGAACCGCCAGTACAGCACGGCGCAGGCCGCGACGATCGCCGTCAGCACCGCCGGGTAGCCCAGGTGCCACTTCAGCTCCGGCATGTCCTCGAAGTTCATGCCGTAGATGCCCGCGATGGCGGTGGGCACGGCCAGGATGGCGGCCCAGGCGGCCAGCTTGCGGGTGATGTCCGTCTGCTGCGACTGCGCCGTCATGATGCTGGCCTCGAAGGCGAAGGCCAGCACCTCGCGCAGCGATTCGATCTCCTCCTTCACCCGCAGCACGTGGTCGCTGACGTCGCGCAGCAGCGGCTGGAGGATGGGGTCGTGCGGCAGCAGCTCGGCATGCTCCAGCCGCCGGCAGACCTCGGCCAGGGGCACCACCCCGTTGCGCAGCCGCAGCAGGTCGCGGCGCAGGAGGTAGAGCCGTTCCACCTCGGCCGGGGTCAGGGTGCGGGAGAGGATGTGGTCCTCGAACTGCTCCACCTCCGCGTGGATCGCCTCCAGCACGGGCATGTGGTTGTCCACGATGAAGTCGAGGATGGCGTAGAGGACGTAGTGCTCGCCATGCGACAGCACGGTCGGGCAGGCCTCGCAGCGCCGCCGCACGGCGGTGTAGGAGTGGGAGGCGCCGTGCCGGACGGAGACGACATAGCCCCGCCCGACGAAGAGGTGCGTCTCCCCGAAGGCGATCCGCCCCTCCACCATCTGCGCGGTGCGGGCGACGATGAACAGGCTGTCGCCATACTGCTCGATCTTGGGCCGCTGGTGCGCCTTGCCGGCATCCTCGATGGCCAGGTCGTGCAGGTGGAACTGCGCCTGCACCTGGCGCAGCAGCGCCTCGTCCGGCTCCAGCAGGCCGATCCACACCACATGCCCGGTGCGGTGCGCCCAGGCGCCGGCCTCCGCGATGGGGATATCGGCCACGCGCCGGCCGCCGGCGTAGACGCTGGCCGCCACCACGCCGGCCGGCAGATCCTGCGCGCGCGCCACGGGCTGGTCCATCTCCGTCCTCCTCCCCGCCCGGCGGGGGGAGGTTAGAGCGGATTCCGCCCGGCGGAAAACGGCCGCGGCGATCTCCGCGCCGGGGCCCGCCGTCCCGGTTCAGGCCGGCACGGGCACGCGCTGGGCCAGCGGGTCGAGCAGGCTCTCGATCGCCAGCGGCTCCTCCCAGCGCAGCGTGATGTTCAGCACCGTCACCCGGGAGCGGAAGGCGGGCGGCAGGCGGACGAAGTCCTTCCGGGTGGTGACGGGAATGGCGCGCAGCCGCTCCGCCTCGGCCAGCAGGTCGCGCAGGTCGCCGGCATCGAAGGGATAGTGGTCGGCATAGGCCGCGCGCCCGGCGATCACCGCCCCCGCCTCCTGCAGGCTGGCGAAGAACTTGCGCGGGTTGCCGATGCCGCAGAAGGCGAAGACGGGCTGGCCCTTCAGCATCGCCGCCTCGGGCCCCGGCACCAGCCGGGCGCGCAGCACGGGCAGGCCGCGCGGCAGCTTCTCCAGCGCGCCCGTCGTGTCCTCGCCGATCAGCACGGCGGCACGGGCACGCTGGGCCGCCGCCTCCACCGGCTCGCGCAGCGGCCCGGAGGGGATCACCCAGCCATTGCCGAAGCCGTAGGAGCCGTCGACGGCCAGCAGCGCCAGGTCCTTCTCCAGCGTCGGGTTCTGCAGCCCGTCATCCATCACGATGACCTGCGCGCCGCCCTCGATCGCGGCGCGCGCGCCGGCGGCACGGTCGGCGGAGATCCAGGCGGGGCGTTCGGCGGCCAGCAGCAGCGCCTCGTCCCCCACCTCCTCGCTGCTGTGCTTCGCCGGGTCGACCCGCACCGGGCCCTTCAGGCTGCCGCCATAGCCGCGCGAGAGGAAATGCACGGCCAGGCCCCGGTCCGACAGGCGGCGCCCCAGGTCGAGCGCCAGGGTGGTCTTGCCCGCGCCGCCGGCGGTGACGTTGCCGCAGCAGATGACCGGCACCGGGGCGTGCCAGCCGGGCTTCGCCACGCGCCGGGCCGTGGCCTGCGCGTAGAGCTTCGCGATGGGAGACAGGAGCCAGGGCAGCACTCCCCCTCCGTCCCCGCTCCAGAACTCGGGGGCACGCATGACGCGTCGTCCTCTCTCCCAAGACCGCCCCGGTGGCTACCGGGGGGGCAGCAGCTCCATGACCACGGCGGCCATCCTGTCCGCCAGCCCGGCCGCTTCCGCCGCGATGCGGCCGGCTGCGTGACGCAACCGTGACGCATGTTGCGGATCGGTTAGCACGGCGGCCGCCGCATCCGCCAGCGCCGCCGCGTCGGGCAGCCGCACCGCGCCGCCGGCGCCGGCCAGCCGATCCGCGATGGCGGCGAAGTTCTGCATGTGCGGGCCGAGGATCACCGGGCAGCCCAGCCGCGCCGGCTCCAGCGGATTCTGCCCGCCCCCCGGCGGCAGCAGCGACTTGCCGATCACGGCGGCCCCGGCCAGCCGGTAGAACAGCCCCAGCTCGCCGAGCGTGTCGGCGATCCACAGCCCCGTCGCCGGCCCGGGGTCCCGCCCCTCGGAGCGCCGCACCGCCCCGGGCAGCTCGCGCGCCAGGGCGGCGCCGCGCTCGGGATGGCGCGGCACCAGGATGGTCAGCAGGCCGGGCAGGCGGCCGGCCAGCTCGGCCTGCACCAGGGCGAGCAGCGCCTCCTCCCCGGGATGGGTGCTGGCGCCAAGCAGGACGGGGCGGCCGGCAAGCAGGCGGCGCAGCCGCGCCAGCTCCGCCGTGTCGCAGGGCAGGGGGGCCGCGGCGTATTTCAGGTTTCCCGCGCCCTCGGCCGCCGGCGCGCCCAGCTCCCGCAGCCGCGCCGCATCCTCCTCCGTCTGGGCCAGCACGGCATGGAAGGTGGACAGCGTCCGCCGCGCCAGCCCGGGCGCCCAGCGCCAGGCCCGGGCGGAGCGGGCGGAGAGCCGGGCGTTCAGCAGCGCCATCGGCACTCCGCGCCGCCGCGCCGCGGCCAGCAGGTTCGGCCACAGCTCGCTCTCCACGAAGACACCGGCATCCGGCCGCCAGCCGTCCAGGAAGCGCGCCGTCCAGGCCGGCACGTCGAGCGGGGCGAAGCGGTGGGTCACCCGCGGCCGCAGCGAGTCGGGCAGCCGGCGCAGCAGCAGCTCGGCCGAGGTCACCGTGCCCGTGGTGACGAGGAAGTGCAGGTCGGGCCTGCGGGCATCCAGCGCCTCGAGCAGGGGCAGCAGCGACAGGCTCTCCCCCACGCTGGCGGCGTGCAGCCAGAGCAGCGGGCCGGGCGGGCGGGCGGCGCCCTCGCCGCGCCGCTCGTGCAGCCGGGCCGCGATCTCCTTCCCCTTGGCCACGCGCCGGCGCAGGTGCAGCCGCCAGAGCGGCGCCGTCACCCGCGCCACGCCCGACCAGAGGCGCCCCACCGGATTCATGGCGCCGGCCCGTGGCGCGGGGCGGGATGCCTCAAGGTCGCTCCGCCCGGGTCCGCGCGGCGGGCACGCGCTCGGCGGCCGGTCGCCCGGCCCAGTCGTCGGCCTCGACGCAGGCTGCATCCATCTCCGACGCGATCAGCGGCAGCAACAGCTCCGCCCCCTCCCGCGGCACCTGGATCACCGGCCGCACCACCACCGCGCCGCGCCCGAAGGGCAGGGGCAGGCGCATGCGGTCCCAGGAGGGCAGCAGCCGCATCCGCGTGGTCGCCGCGGCGCAGGGGACCACCGGCACGCCGCTGACCGCGGCGAGCTGCGCCACGCCCGGCGCCGCTTCCCGCGCCGGGCCACGCGGCCCGTCCGGGGTGATCGCCGCGATCTGCCCGTCCTGCAGGCTGCGCAGCATGGCCATCGCCGCCGCGGCGCCGCCGCGCGAGGTGGAACCGTGCACCATCTCCAGCTCGAACTGCCGCATGACGGCGCCGATGAAGCGGCCGTCGCGGTGGCGGGAGACCAGGACGTGTACGCGCTTCGGGCACAGCACCGGGAAGATCACCCGCGCCTTGCGCCACAGGACGGGCATCAGCGGCAGGCGCTCGTGCCAGAAGGAGACGACGAGCGGCCCGCCCCGCTCCACGGTCGGCGCGATCCGCTCCGCCCCCAGCACGGTCCAGCGCGTGGTGGCATAGCAGAAGCCGAGGTACAGGCCGATCAGCCGCGCCCCGAGCGCGAGCGTCGCGGGATGCCGCAGCAGGCGCTTGAGCATGGATGCGCCGCTAGCACGGCGCCGCACGCAGGTCACGCGGGGCCGTTGCAGGAATGCGACATGCCCGGTGCGGCCCTGGCCGAGGGCCCGCGGCCCCGCCGGCGCCGTGCCTGGCGGCGGCTGCGGCTGGACCTGCCCGATGCCGCCCGTCGGGCCGGACGGGGCCCGCATCCGCCCCATCTTCCGGCTGTCGGACCCTGGCCTCGCAATTGCACCATGGGCGCCATGACCGACGACTCGCCCCCCGCAGCCCGCCTCTCCCGTCGCGGCCTCGCCAGCCTGCCGCTGCTCGCCCTCGCTGCCGCTGCGCGGGCGGAGGAGGCCTTCCCCTCCCGCCCCGTCTCGCTAACCGTGCCGGCCGCGCCGGGCGGCACCGCCGACATCGCCGCCCGCGCCCTGGCGGAACCGCTCTCGCGCGCGCTCGGCAAGCCCGTGGTGGTCGAGAACAAGCCCGGCGCCGCCACCCAGCTCGGCACCGCCGCCGTGGCGCGGGCGGCCCCGGACGGGCATTCCCTCCTCGTGGTCGGCGCGCCCTTCGCGGTGAATCCCGCGCTCTTCCCCAGCCTGCCCTACGAGCCGCGCCGGGACTTCGCCCCGGTGACCCTTCTGGTCCGCAACGGGCTGTTCCTCCTGGTGCCGGAGGCGTCCCCGGCGCGCGACCTCGCCGGGCTGCTGGCCCTCGCGCGGAGCAAGGGCGGGCTGAACACGGCCTCGCCCGGCAACGGCTCGATGAGCCACATGTCGCTGGAGCTGCTGGCCAGCCGCAGCGGCGCGCCGCTGGTCCACGTGCCCTATCGCGGCACCGGCCCGGCGCTGCCCGACCTCGTCGCCGGCAATGTCGACGCGATGTTCGACGACCCGGCCTCCGCCCTGCCGCTGGTGCGCGACGGGCGGCTGCGCGCCATCGCCTTCAGCGCCGGGACCCGCAGCGAGGCCATGCCGGAGGTGCCCACGATCGCGGAGACGCCCGGCCTGGAGGGCTTCGCCACCGGCAACTGGTTCGCCCTGCTCGCCCCGGCCGGCGTGCCGGCGCCGATCCTGGCGCGGCTGAATGCCGAGGCCACGGCCGCCCTGTCCGGGCTGCGCGACCGTTTCGCCCGGGACGGGGTGGAGGTGGCGCCGATGTCCCGCGCCGCGCTGGGCGAGTTCCTGGAGCGCGAGATGACGGTCTGGGCAGAGGTGGTGAAGGAGCGCGGGCTCAAGCCGGGTTGAGGGGAGCCTCGCCGGAGGGAGTGGCGTAGGGCGCGAAATCCGCCGCCAGCCGCTCGTAGATCGCCCGCTTGAAGGGCACGGCGAGGTCCGGCAGCTCCTCCAGCCGGGCCCAGCGCCAGGCGTCGAACTCCTGGTGCGCGTCGGCGTCGAGGCGGATGTCGGAGTCCGCGCCGGTGAAGCGCAGGGCGAACCAGCGCTGCCGCTGCCCGCGCCAGCGCCCGCCCCAGGCCTTGCCGACCAGATGCTCCGGCAGGTCGTAGGTGAGCCACTCCGCGTGCTCGGCCAGGATCTCGGCGCGGTCCGTGCCGACCTCCTCCATCAGCTCGCGCAGAACGGCCTCACGCGGGGATTCGCCGGCATCCATCCCGCCCTGCGGCAGTTGCCAGGCCCCGGCCCCGGCCTCCCCCGCCGGCTGGTCGGCGCGGCGGGCGACCAGCACCAGCCCCTGGGCGTTGAACAGCACCGCCCCGACGCAGGGGCGATAGGGAAGGTCGATCATCGCGCGGCAGCCTCCGGACGGGCTTCGCCACGCCCCTCCGGGCGCCCGTCGGGCCGGCGGATGAGGGCGGTGACCGGGGCCAGCACCAGCCCGCGGCCCTCCAGCCCCGCCGCCCAGGCGGAGACGCGGTCCACCAGCACGGGCGAGGCGTCCCCGGCGATCCCGAGGGCCGAGCCGCGTTCCCGCGCCTGCCGCTCCAGCTCCTCCAGCCGCCGCTCGATCTCGCCGCGCGTCGCCGGCTCGTCCAGCACCACGTCGACGTTGCGGCCGAAGGCACGGGCGGGGCTGCCCGCCGGGAGGACGGGGCGGGGATCGACGTAGAGCAGGCCGCGCTCGCGCAGCCCGTCCTGCACCATGGCCAGCAGGCCGGGCACCTGGGCGAAGCGTTCGCCCCGCATGGGCCCCAGCGCGCCGATGGCGCCGACATAGCCCTGCAGCCGCGACAGCGACCACAGCAGCCGGTCCATGTTCTCGGCCGGGGCCAGCGTGGTGAGCAGGGCGCGCTCGCCGGGATCGTTCAGCGGGTAGCCGCTCGGCTCAAGCGGCAGGGCGATCAGCATCTCCATGCCGCGGGCCCGGGCGCGCTCGGCCAGCGCCTCGGTGCGGCTGGCATAGGGGCTGAAGGCCAGGCCGACCGTGGGGGGGAGGCGGCGGATCGCCTCCTCGCTGAGCGCGGCGTTCAGCCCCAGCCCGCCGACGATCAGCGCGACGCGCGGGCGGGTGTCGTCGCGCGCGAAGAGCCGGCCATAGGCGCGGATGGAGGTGCGCCCGTCGGAGCCGACCCGTGGCACCGGCCCGTAGGGCGACGGCTCGAGCAGCGCGGGATCGGGCGCGGGGATCACGGCGGCCGTGGCCGGCCCGGCCGGGCGGGTGGGCGCCAGGGGCGGCGGCGGCGGCGCCGCGGGCAGCGCGGCGACGACGGCCGTGGCCGGACGCGCGGGCACCGCGGCTGTGGGTTCGGCCGGGCCGGGCGGGGAAGACGGGGACGATTCCGCCGGGGCCGCGCGGGCGGCATCCGGGGGCAGGGCCCCGCCGGGGGCAGGCGCGTCCGGAGCCGCCCCGGCCCCGGTCAGGGCCCCGGTCCCAGTCAGGGCGGGGGCGGGGACCCCTGCCGCCGCCATGCCGGCCGGCGCTTCGGTGGCAAGGGCCGGCGGCGGTTCGGCCGTGGCGGGCGTCGCGGCGGCGACGGGGGACGGGGTGGCCGGCGCGGCGGCCGGTGCCACGCCGCCCGCCGCCTCGCGTGGGGGGGCCAGGTCGGGTGGGGGCCCCAGGCGATGCAGCACGCCGCCCAGCCCGGCCAGTCCGATCACCACGACGAGCCAGAAGGCGCCGAGCGCCTTCCAGCCCCCGGCCGAGCGTGATGGCCGGACCCCGGGATCCCCCGCGCCGGCCCCTGCCTTGCCCCCCCGGGCCATGTCGCGCGGCTAGCGGCTGGCGCGGCGCTGCGGCTGGCCCGCCATCCCGCGCACCAGCACCAGCGCCTGCTGGAGCTGGAAGTCCGTCTCCGGCTTGGTCGGGTCGAAGGCGGGCGCGTCCTCGGCCGGGATCTTCTGGATCTTCTCCACCAGGCCGGCGGGCAGGTTCAGCGGCGGCAGCGGCGCCGGCGGACGGGTCTGCCCTGCCGTGCTGTTGTCGTTCCGCAGGGCCCGGCGCAACTCCGCCTCGCGGTCCCGCTGGGCGGTGTCCTGGCGCTGCGCCAGCACCTCCACATCCGGCTCGATGCCCGTCGCCTGGATCGAGCGGCCGGAGGGCGTGTAGTAGCGCGCCGTGGTCAGGCGGATGGCGCCGTTGCCCGGCAGCGGCATCACCGTCTGCACCGAGCCCTTGCCGAAGGACTTCACCCCGAGCACCACGGCGCGGCGGTGGTCCTGCAGCGCGCCGGCCACGATCTCGCTGGCCGAGGCGGAGCCGGCATTGATCAGCACCACGATCGGCAGGCCGGAGGCGATGTCCCCGGACCGGGCGTTCCAGCGCTGCGCATCCTCCTGCCGCCGGGCGCGGGTGGAGACGATCTCGCCCTGGTCGAGGAAGTCGTCCGAGACCTGCACCGCCTGGTCCAGCAGCCCGCCCGGGTTGTTGCGCAGGTCGAGAATCATCCCCTTCAGCCCGTTCGGCGCCTGCGACCGGAGCTGCTGCAGGGCGCGGCGGAGGCCGACCTCCGTCTGCTCGTTGAAGGAGGTCAGGCGGATATAGGCGATGTCGTTGCCTTCGAGCCGGGCGCGGACCACCTGCGGGCGGATGGTCTCCCGCGTCAGGGTCAGCTCGATCGGGGTGGGCGTGCCCTCCCGCCGGATGGTCAGGCGGATGGAGGAGCCGCGCTCGCCGCGCATCTGCTCCACCGCCTCCTGCAGGGACATGCCCTGGACGGAGGTGCCGTTGAGGTTGGTGATCAGGTCGCCCGGCTTGATCCCCGCCTTCTGCGCCGGGGTGTCGTCGATCGGCGAGATGACCTTGACGTAGCCGCCCTCCTGGCTGACCTCGATGCCCAGCCCGCCGAACTCGCCCCGCGTCTGCACCTGCATGTCGCGGAAGGACCGCGCGTTCATGTAGCTGCTGTGCGGGTCCAGGCCCGTGAGCATGCCGTTGATCGCGTTCTCGATCACGTCGCGGTCGTTGACCGGCTCGACATACTCGGCCCGGACGCGTTCGAAGACGTCCCCGAACAGGTTGAGCAGGCGATAGGTCTCGGCCCGGCCGCCGCTTTCCTGCGCGAAAGCCTGTACCACGGGGGAGGTGAGGAGCGGTCCCACGACGGCCCCCGCGGCGAAGGCCGCCGTCACACCTGCCAAAGTCCGCACCTTGTGCCGCATTCGCCGCACGCTCCTTCGCAACCCAGAGAAGCCTTCCTCGACCAGTCTCCCTGCCAGGCATCCCCGAAAGGTTACCCGGCGGCACGTCCCCCGACCGGCGCCCTAACCCTGACGCAGCCAGGGGCGCGGGTCCACAGCCTGTCCGCTCCGTCGCAATTCGACATAGAGCGAGGGCCGGCCGGAATCCCCATCCCCCATCACGCCCACCGCCTCGCCGGCGGCAACGCGCTGGCCGGCACTGGCGTCCAGCCGTTCCAGCCCGGCCAGGACCACATGGTACCCGCCGCCGCAATCCACGATCAACAACAGCCCGTAGGACCGGAAGGGAGAGGCGAAGGCGATGCGGCCGGAACAGGGGCTGACCACCCGGGCATGGGGCGGCGTGGTCCAGGTCTGGCCCTGCGCCCCGCCCTCGCCCCATTCCCGGGTGACCCGGCCGGCGACGGGCGTGGCGCGGGCCCCGCGCGGGGCGGGGCCCGGGTCGGCCTGCCGCGCCGCCGCGGCCTCGGCCCGCTCCCGCGCCGCCTCGCGCGCCGCGTCCCGCTCCGCCTGCTGGCGGGCCGCCCGGGCCCGCTCCGCCCGTTCCTGCGCCGCCCGCTCCTCGGCCAGCCGGCGCCGCTCCCGCTCCTGTGCCTCCCGCTCCAGCCGCTCGACGGCGCCCTGCAGGTCGCGGGCGCGGGCGGCCGTCGCGGCGGCGCGCCGGGTGGCGATGGTCTCGGCGTCCACCGCGCCGGCACGGCGCCGCCGCGCCTCGGCCAGCCCGGCCTCGACCGCTTCCTCCGCCGCCATCGCCTCGGCGCGCGCGGCGGCGACGGCGCTGCGCTCCTCGGTGGCGCGGGCGGCGGCGGCGGCGGCCTCGACGGCGGCGTGGCGCCAGGCGACGGCCTCCGCCTCCAGGTGGCGCGCGACGCCACGCAGCACCAGGGCGCCGCGCAGCGCCTCCTCCGGCGGGACGGGCAGGGCCAGCAGCGTCTCGGCCGGCCAGGCGCTCAGCCGGCGCAGCGCGGGCAGCATGGGGATCAGCGCGGCCGCCCGCGCCTCGACCGCGGCCTCGGCGGCGGCGCGTGCCGCCTCCGCCCGGTCCAGCCGCGCGGCCGCCTCCTGCAGGGCGGTCCCGGCGGCGACCGCCCGCCGCCCGGCCTGGGCGCGGGCGGCGGCCAGGCGCTCCTCCTCCGCCTCGGCGGCGCGGGCCCGGGTGGCGGCCTCGCTGGCGGCTTCCTCGGCGGTGGCGGCGCTGCGCCGGGCGTCGCGCACGTCGTCGCGCGTCGGCTGCTGCGCGAGGCCGGGCAGCGAGCCGGCCAGGGGCGCGAGCAGCAGCGTGGCCAGCAGCGGGGCGGCGAGCGGGTGCCATGGCCGCAGGCCATGCGCGGACGCTCCCGGCCCGGTCGGGCGCAGGCCGGGGGGGCCGTCCGGAAGGCGGCAGCGGGAAAGGGCGGTGTGTGGGATTCGCCGCGGACCTGTCTCTGCTCCGCGCGCAGCCTAGCCCGGCCCGGCGCAAGGCGGCAGACGCCGCTGTCGGGAATTCCACGCGTCGATCAAGCGGCTGGCGAATTTTCCTCAACGACGTGGCGAAGTTGACGCGGTCGCAGCAACGCCAGGGTGGCGCGGCGATTGTGGGCCGGCGCCGGGCCGCCTATGCAACCGTGCGCCGGCTCGCAGCGTCGCCGGCCAGACCGGCGGATGAGGGAGATCCCATCGTGATCCTGACTGCGGACCGAATCCGCCTGGACGCCCACCCGGCCAGCAAGGAGGCCGCGATCCGCGAGGCGGCGCAGCTTCTCGTCGACACGGGTGCCATCGACCCCGCCTATGCCGAGAGCATGCTGCGGCGGGAGGGCGAGGCGGAGACCTATCTCGGCAACGGCATCGCCATCCCGCACGGGCAGCGCGGCGACCGTGGCCTGATCCGCGAGACGGGGATCGCCGTGCTCCAGGTGCCGGGCGGCGTGGCCTGGGGCGCGGAGAAGGCGCGGCTGGTCGTCGCCATCGCGGCGGCGGGGGACGAGCACATCCAGGTGCTGCGCCAGCTCACCGAGGTGCTGGGGGATTCCGACCTGGCCGACCGGCTGGCGACCACGCGCGACGCCTCGCTGATCCTGCGCGCCCTCGATCCGGATGCCCCGTCTCCCGCGAGCGCCACCGCACCCGCCCCGGCGCCCGCCGCCGAGGGCGGGCTGGCCCTGGGCGTCGCCGCGCCGAGGCCGGCGGGGCTGCACGCCCGCCCGGCCAAGGCGCTGGCCACCCTCGCCAAGCAGTATGACGCGGTGATCGAGATCCGCAGCGGGGAGCGCCGCGCCGATGCGCGCAGCATGATGGCGCTGCTCCAGCTCGGCGCCGGGCCGGGGACCGCCCTGACCGTCACCGCGCGCGGCCCGGACGCGGCCGCCGCGCTGGAGGCGGTGCGCGCCGCCTTCGTCGCCGGTCTGGGCGAGGGGGAGGACGACCACGCGCCGGCCACCGCCGCCCCGCCCCCCGTCGCCCCGGTGGAGGAGGAGGGCGCCATCGCCGGCCTGCCCGCCAGCCCCGGCGTCGCCATCGGCACGCTGCACCGGCAACGCTCGGAGGCGGCGGGCTTCGCGCTGACCGCGGCCGACCCGGCCGCCGAGCGCGCCGCGCTGGACGGCGCGCTGGCCGAGGCGCGGGAGGAGCTGCGGCGCCTCGCCGCGGAGATGACCAGCCGCGTCGGCGCCAAGCATGCCGCGATCTTCGGCGCGCACGAGGCCTTCCTGGAGGACCCGGAGCTGCTGGCCGCCGCCCGCGCCGCCATCGCCACCGGTGCCTCCGCCCCCGCCGCCTGGCAGGGCGCGACGGAGACCCAGGCCGCCGCGCTGGTGGCGCTGGGCGATCCGCTGCTGGCGGAGCGGGCGAACGACCTGAAGGACGTCTCCCGCCGGGTGCTGCGCCGGCTCGCCGGGGCGCCGGGCGATGCGGTGGGCCCGACCCTGTGGCCGGAGGGGACGATCCTCGCCGCCGAGGACCTGACGCCGTCGGAGACCGCCGGGCTCGACCCGAAGCGGGTGATCGGGCTGGTGACGGCCGCCGGCGGGCCGACCGCGCACACCGCCATCCTCGCCCGGGCGCTGGGCATCCCCGCCGTGGTGGCGGCCGGACCGCGCGTGCTGGCGCTGGCGGACGGCACGCCGGTGATCCTGGACGGCGACCGCGGGCTGCTGCGCCCCGAGCCGGATGCGGCCGCGATCGAACGGGCCGAGGCCGCCATCGCCCGCGGCCGGGACCGCGCGGCGGCGGCGAAGCGGGCGGCCTTCCGCCCCGCGGTGACGCGCGACGGGCATCGGGTGGAGGTCGCCGCCAATGTCCGCCGGCCGCAGGAGGCGCTGGACGCCGTGGCGGCGGGGGCGGAGGGCACCGGCCTCGTCCGCTCGGAGTTCCTATTCGACGACCGTGCCGAGCCGCCTTCCGAGGAGGAGCAGTTCGGCCTCTACCGCGCCCTGGCGGAAGGCTTCGGCGGGCTGCCCGTGGTGCTGCGCACGCTCGATGCCGGCGGCGACAAGCCGCTGCGCTTCGTGAACCACCCGGTGGAGGCGAACCCCTTCCTCGGCCTGCGCGGGCTGCGCCTGTGCCTCGCCAACCCGGCGCTGTTCCGGCCGCAGGTGCGGGCGGCGCTGCGCGCGGCGAAGCATGGCGACATCCGCATCATGCTGCCGATGGTGGACGGGCTCGCCGACCTGCGCGCGGCGCGGGAGTTCATCGAGGCGGAGCGGCTCTCGCTCGGCGCCCCGCCGGTCGAGGTGGGCATCATGATCGAGGTGCCCTCGGCCGCCATCATGGCGGACCGGCTGGCGGGGGAGGCGGACTTCTTCTCCATCGGCACCAACGACCTGACGCAGTACACGCTGGCGGTGGACCGGCTGCACCCGACGCTGGGCGCGCGCTCCGACGCGCTGGACCCCGCCGTGCTGCGGCTGATCGACATGACGGTGAAGGCGGCGCATGCGCGCGGCCGCTGGGTCGGCGTCTGCGGCAACATGGCGGCCGACCCGGTGGCGGCCCCCATCCTGGTGGGGCTGGGGGTGGACGAGCTCTCCGTCTCCATTCCCAACGTCGCGGCGCTGAAGGCGCAGATCCGCGGGCTGCACCGGGGTGAGGCGGAGCGCCTCGCGCGGATGGCGCTGGGCTGCGCCACGGCGGCCGAGGTCCGCGCCCTGCCGGTGGCGCGCGAGATGGCCGCGGCGGCCTGACGGGGAGCGGGGCCGCCATGATCGTCACCGTCACGCTGAACCCTGCGCTGGACCTGACCATCGCGCTGGAGCGCCTCGCGGTGGGCGCGGTGAACCGGGCGCGGCGGGCGGAGCTGCGCCCGGCGGGCAAGGGGGTGAACGTCGCCGCCATGCTCGCCGTGCTGGGCGAGCCGGTCGCGGCCGGCGGGCTGCTGCCGGAGGCGGATGCGGACGCCTTCGCCCGCTTCCTCGGCGGGCTGGGCGTCGGCGACGCCTTCCACCGCGTTCCCGGCCATGTCCGCATCAACGTGAAGCTGGTCGAGGATGCGGACGGCAACGTCACGGACGTGAACCCGCCCGGGCCGCCCGCGCCGGCGGACGCGCTGGCGGGCGTCGCGGCGCGGATCGCGGCGCTCGACCCGGCGCCGGGGATCGCCGTGCTGTCGGGCAGCCTGCCGCCCGGCCTGCCGGCCTCCGCCTGGGCCGACCTCGCGGCGGCGCAGCGCGCGGCGGGGCGGCTGGTGCTGCTCGATTCCAGCGGCAAGGCGCTGGAGACGGCGCTGGCCGGGGGGGCGGACGTCATCAAGCCGAACCGCGACGAGCTGGCCGCCCTGCTCGGCCGCCCGCTGCCCGACCGGGCCTCGCTGGTGGAGGCGGCGCGGGCGCTGCGGGCGCAGGGGATCGGCCGCGTCGTCGTCTCGGCGGGCGGGGAGGGGGCGCTCTTCGCTCTGCCCGACGCCACGCTCTGGGCGGTGCCGCCGAAGGTGCCGCTGACCACGACCGTCGGCGCGGGGGACGCGATGGTGGCGGGCCTCGTCGCCGCCCTGGCGCGGGGCCTGTCGGCCGAGGATACGGCGCGCCTCGCCACCGCCTGCGGCGCGGCGGCCGTCTCCCGTCCGCCGGAGGGTCTGCCGGACCGCGCGACGATCGAGCGCCTCGCCGCCGCCGTGCGGATCGAGGCGGCCTGAGCCGATGGTCCCCGGCCTGCTCCGCGGCATCGAGGTCCGGGCGGCCGCCCCGGCGGATGCCGCCGACCTCGCGCGCCTGTCCGGCCAGCTCGGCTATCCCGCGACCGCGCCGGAGATGGCGGAGCGAGTCGCGACCCTGCTGCGCGACGGGCAGGGGGCGCTGCTGGTGGCGGCGGATTACGGCCCCGTGGTCGGCGTCATCGCCCTGCACTGGTGCGTCATGCTGCACCAGGCACGCCCCGTGGCCCGCATCACCACGCTGATCGTGGACGAGCAGGAGCGCGGGCGCGGCATCGGCCGGCTGCTGCTCAAGGCGGGAGCGCAATCCGCCCGCCAGGCCGGCTGCGACCTGGTGGAGCTGACCAGCGGGACGCAGCGGGCGGAGGCGCACGCCTTCTACCGCGCCCAGGGCTTCGCCGAGGTCGGGCTCCGCTTCACCCGCAGCCTGCGGCGCAACCGGCCCGAGCCGGCGCCCGACGCCGGCTAGCGAACCCCTGCCGGAACCCAACCGGGCATGGCAGTTTCACCCCATGATTCGCGCCCCGAACGGGCCCCGCCCGCTGAGGAGAGATCCCCGATGACCCGGCTGACCGCCGTGATCCGCCACCCGGCCAGCGCGCCGCACGCCGCCATGGCGGCCGAGGCCCTGCGCGAGGCCGCCGAACGCGCCGGGCTGGAGCTGACCCTGGACACGGACGGCACCGCCGCGCCGGCGGGCGGGGCGGTGCTGCTGGTCGGCGAGGCGACGGAGCTGGCCGCGCGCTATGCCGGCCAGCCGCTGATCGCCACGACGGTGGTGGAGGCCATCCGCCATCCCGAGGCGGCGCTGCGGGCCGCGGCCTCGCTGGCCACCCTGCCGCGCCCGGCCGTGGCGCCCGTCGCGTCCCCGGTGGCGGCGGCCCCGGCGGCGGGCGTCGTACCGGCTGCCGCGCCGGCCGCCGGCCCCAGGAAGCTGGTGGCGATCACCGCCTGCCCGACCGGCATCGCCCATACCTTCATGGCGGCGGCGGCGCTGGAGAAGGCGGCGGCGAAGCTCGGCTACGCCGTGCATGTCGAGACCCAGGGCTCGGTGGGCGCGCAGAACGCGCTGACGCCGGAGCAGATCGCCGAGGCGGATGCCGTGGTGATCGCCGCCGATACGGGCGTGGACCTGTCGCGCTTCGCCGGCAAGCGGGTGCTCTCCGCCGGCACCAAGGACGCGCTGCACGACGGCGGCGCCCTGATCGCCCGCGCGCTGGAGGCCCCGGTGCAGGGCGGCGAGGCGGCGGCGGGCGGCGCAAGCCAGGCGGCAGCGCCCGCGAAGGCCAAGGGCACCGGGCCGTACCGGCACCTGATGACCGGCGTCTCCTACCTGATCCCGCTGGTGACGGCGGGCGGGCTGTGCATCGCGCTCTCCTTCGCCTTCGGCATCGAGGCGTTCAAGGTGCCCGGCACCTTGCCGGCGGCGCTGTTCGACATCGGTGCGAAATCCGCCCTCGCGCTGATGGTGCCGGTGCTCTCCGCCTACATCGCCTTCTCCATCGCCGACCGCCCGGGCCTGACCCCCGGCCTGGTCGGCGGCATGCTGGCCAACCTGATCGGCGCGGGCTTCCTGGGCGGCATCGTCTCGGGCTTCCTTGCCGGCTACGTCGCGCGCTTCCTCCGCGACCGCATCAGGCTGCCGCCCAGCATGGAGGGGCTGAAGCCGGTGCTGGTCATCCCGCTGCTCTCCACCCTCGTGGTCGGGCTGCTGATGATCTACCTGCTGGGCCCGCCGATCGCCGGCCTCCTCGCGACGCTGACCGAGTTCCTGCGCTCCATGGGCACGGCCAATGCCGTGGTGCTGGGGCTGGTGCTGGGCGCGATGATGGCGGTGGACATGGGCGGGCCGGTGAACAAGGCTGCCTATGCCTTCGGCGTCGGGCTGCTCTCCACCGAGACCTTCGCGCCCATGGCGGCGGTGATGGCCGCCGGCATGACGCCGCCGCTGGGCATCGCGCTGGCCACCTTCCTCGCGCGCAACCGCTTCACCCAGGAGGAGCGCGATGCGGGCAAGGCGGCCGCCTTCCTCGGGTTGAGCTTCATCAGCGAGGGCGCCATCCCCTTCGCCGCCAAGGACCCCGTGCGGGTCATCCCGGCGCTGATCGCGGGGTCCGCCGTGGCGGGGGCATTGTCGATGATGCTGGGCTGCACGCTGCGGGCGCCGCATGGCGGCATATTCGTGGTCGGCATCCCCGGCGCGGTGGGCAATCCGCTGGGCTACCTGGTCGCGATCGTGGCCGGGACGGTGGTGACGGCGCTGGCGATGGTGGCGCTGAAGCGGCGGGTGCCGCTGGCGGCGTGAGGCAAGGCAGGACGGGTTGCGCGGCCCGCCTTGACCCCGGTGGCGGGATGACCTGACCCGTGGCGCTGCCGTGGTCCGGCGGCGGACCACGAGGTGACGCCGGCCTGCTGCATCGACGCCGTGCGTCGATCCCCGTCCCAGGCCCTCCCCTGCCGGGGCCAAAAGCTGGCCTCGGTCCCGCCGAGGAGCCAAGCTCCTCGGCGCCTCGACCCCGTTACAGTTATCCGCGCGGCAGCGCTGATCGGGTCCAGGGCCCGCAGGGTCCTGGCGGAGTGGGGGTACCGGGGGCGAGGCAGCGCCTTGCCCCCGGGCTACGGGCGCGCCCCGGGCCGCGTCAGCTCCGGCGGATCAGGCTGTGCCCCGTCATCGCGGCGGGCTGCGGCAGGCCCATCAGTTCAAGCAGCGTCGGCGCAAGGTCGCCCAGCCGTCCCTCGGCCAGTGTCGCGCCCGGCGGCCCGCCGAGGAGGACGACCGGCACCGGGTTGGTCGTGTGGGCCGTGTGCGGCGCGCCGGTGACGGGATCGCGCATCAGCTCGGCATTGCCGTGGTCGGCCGTGACCAGCAGCGCGCCGCCCATGTCGCGGATGGCGGCGACGATGCGCGAGAGGCCGGCATCGGCCGCCTCGCATGCCTTGATCGCGGCGGCGAGGATGCCGCTGTGCCCGACCATGTCCGCATTGGCGAAGTTCAGGATGATCATGTCGTAGGTGCCGGAGCGGATCGCGGCCTCGGCCTTCTCCGCCAGCTCGGGCTCCGACATCTCCGGCTGGAGGTCGTAGGTCGCGACCTTGGGCGAGGCGACGAGGATGCGGTCCTCGCCGGGGAAGGGCTCCTCCACCCCGCCGTTGAAGAAGTAGGTGACGTGCGGGTACTTCTCCGTCTCCGCCATGCGGAGCTGTCTGAGGCCCGCCTTCGACACGACGCTGCCGAGGATGTCGGCCATCGACTGCGGCGGGAACAGCGTGGCCATGTGGGCGTCCAGCTCCTCGGACACCTGCGTCACCCCGGCCGCGCCGGCCAGCCTCGGCACCCGCGCGCGGGGGAAGCCGTCGAAGCCCGGCTCCAGGATGGCGGCCAGGATCTGGCGCACGCGGTCGACGCGGAAGTTGAAGCAGAGCAGCCCGTCGCCATCGCGCATCCCGTCATAGCCGTCGAGCACGACGGGCGGGATGAACTCGTCCGTCACGTCCTTCGCATGCGCCTCCTCCACCACCTGCAGCGCGGTGGCGGCGTGCGGGCCCTCGGCCAGCACCATGGCGTCCCAGGCCTTCTTCACCCGGTCCCAGCGCCGGTCGCGGTCCATGGCGAAGTAGCGTCCGGAGACGGTGGCGATGCGCGCGCCCGCCGGCAGCTTCGCCTCGAAATCCTTCAGGTAGCCCGCGGCCGAGCGCGGCGGCGTGTCGCGCCCGTCCGTCCAGGCATGGACCAGCACGGGGATGCCGGCCGCCGCGAAGGCGCGCGCCAGCCCGATCGCATGGTCCTGGTGGCTGTGCACGCCGCCCGGGGAGAGCAACCCCATCAGGTGCAGGCGCCCGCCCGAGGCCCGCAGCTTCGCGATCAGGTCGGTGACCGGCGGCAGGGTGGCGATGGAGCCGTCCTGTACCGCCTTCGTGATCCGCGGCAGGTCCTGCATCACCACGCGGCCGGCGCCGATGTTCAGGTGGCCGACCTCGGAATTGCCCATCTGCCCGGGCGGCAGGCCGACATCCTCGCCCGAGGTATGCAGGAAGCTGTGCGGGCAGCCGGACCACAGAGCGTCGAAGCAGGGGGTATGCGCCTGCTTCACGGCGTTGTCCGCGACCTCCTCGCGCCAGCCCCAGCCGTCGAGGATGACCAGCATGGCGGGGCGCGGGCGATGGGTCTGGGACATGGGCGCTCTCGATCCGTGGGGGGCGTTCCGTGGGGGCTCCGGGATAGACCCGGACGCCCGGCGCGGCCAGGGGTTGCGCCCGGCCGGTCAGAAGCCGGCGTAGCGGCCGGGCTTGTGGTTGATCACCAGCACGAGGCTGAGGGCCACCGATGCCAGGACGGAGAGTGCCACGCGCCCCGGCTCCAGCACCAGCAGCGAGGCAGCGACGATGAGGCAGTCCAGCGTCATCTGCACCCGCCCCGCCCGCCAGCGCCCGCGCTCGTGGAAGTAGAGCGCTACGATGCTGACGCCGCCGACGCTGGACCGGTGCCGCGCCAGGGCCAGCACGCCCATGCCGGCCAGCGTGCCCGCGCCCAGCGCGGCGAAAAGCGGGTCGATCGCGTCGATCCGCAGCACCCGCGGCAGCAGCAGGCCGAAGCCCAGGAGCAGAAGGTTCACGAGGAAGGTCTTGATCGTGAACTCCCAGCCCATGGTGCGCAGGGCCAGGCCGTAGAAGGGCAGGTTCACCAGGGCGAAGAGGATGCCGGTCGGCAGGCCGGTGAGGTAGTGGAGCAGCAGCGCGATGCCCGCGGCCCCGCCCACCACCAGCCCCGCCTGCTGCAGCATCAGCAGGGCCAGGGCGATGAAGAAGGCACCCATGAGCAGGGCATGGGCATCTTCCCAGCGCGTGTGGCGGATGCCCGCCTGCACCATTGCCGTTGCCGGTGGTGCGGCCGGCGCGGGCCGGAGGATGCGGCGCAGGGCGTTCATGCCGCCCCGCGCCCGGCAGCGGGGGCGGCCGCCGGGATCGACGGAGCCGGCCCGGCCGCCGCCACGCGCATCGCCGGGCTCAGGCCTTGGTCAGGAACCGGAAGTCGGGCTCCCGGCTGGGCCAGAACTGGTAGCCGCCGATGTTCTTCTGCATCGCGACGTCATGCAGCGGCTGCGCGATCGGGACCATCGGCATCTCCTCCATGAAGAGGTCGAGGAAGCCGCGGACGCTGGAGCGATAGGCGTCCGGGCTCGCCGCGAAGCGCGCCGCGTCGATCAGCCTGTCCAGCTCCGGGTTCTGGTAGGAGGAGGCGTTGAAGATCGAGTTCGCGCCGCCCATCGTCCAGAAGAAGAAGTAGTCCGGGTAGTCCAGCCACCCGCCGAAGCGGTTGACGACCATCGGCGCGGTCTTCTTGCCCAGTTCGGTGCGGAAGTTCGCGCCGGGAACCTTGTTCAGCTCGACGGTGATGCCGATGCTGCCCAGCGCCTCCTGGATCAGCACGGACATCGGCTCGGCGATGGTGGCCGAGCCGGCATCGAAGACCAGGCTGGTGCGCAGGCCGTTCGGCGCGGCCTCCGCGACCAGGGCCTTCGCTTTGGCCAGATTGGTGCCGTAGGGCGTGGGCTGCGGCCAGGCGAGCGAGCCGTTGTTCGGCTGCGCGCCCCACATCGGCACGCCCCGGCCGAACAGCGCCGCATCCAGGATGCGCTGATAGGGCATGGCCCAGGCCACCGCCTGCCGCAGCCGGCGGTCGTTGAAGGGCGGCAGCGACGTGTTCAGCGCCACGTACCAGATGGCGTTCGGCACCGGCACGCCGGCGACGCGGACCTTCCCCGCCTCGGCGAGATCCCGGAAGTCCTTCGGCGGCAGGCCATAGGAGATGTCGGCGTCGCCGCGCTCGATCAGGGCGCGCCGCGTGCTGGGCGAGGGGATGTCGCGCGCGATGGCCCGGCGCAGCGTCGGCATCGGGCCGTTCTTCCACGCGTCGTTGCGGATGTAGATGGTCTCCGTCCCAGGCTTCCAGCTCTCGACCTTGAAGGCGCCGCCGCCCGCGACGTTGTTCTTCAGGTACTCCTTGGCCAGGGGGTCGCCGCCCGCGTTGCGGATGGCGAGCTCGCTGTCGAAGACGAAGGGAATGGTGACCGCCAGGTTCGGCATGGTCATCTTGTCGCGGC
The DNA here is from genome assembly GCF_020991085.1 of Roseomonas sp. OT10. Classification (NCBI taxonomy): domain Bacteria; kingdom Pseudomonadati; phylum Pseudomonadota; class Alphaproteobacteria; order Acetobacterales; family Roseomonadaceae; genus Roseomonas; species Roseomonas cutis. Next base: position 2,530,186 of record NZ_CP087719.1, on the reverse strand, counting down.
GCACGAAGTCGATGCGGAAGGTGCGGTCGTCCACCGCCACGAACTGCTCCGGCTTCTCCAGGCTGCCGGCGTTCATCTGCGTGGTGGCGAAGCCGCCGATGGTGACGGCGCGGTCGAAGGACCACTTCACGTCCTTCGCCGAGACGGGCCGGCCGGAGTGGAAGGTCGCGCCCTCCCGCAGCTTGAAGCTGACGCTGCTGCCGTCGCTCGCCTCCTGCCAGCTCTCCGCCAGCTCCGGCTCCAGCCCGTTGATGTCGAAGGTCGTGGTCACCCCGTCGCCGAGCGGCACGCGCTTGAAGCGCACGAGGCGGTCGTAGCAGTTCAGCGAGACGCCGTTGACCGGCTGGGACGAGCCGATGCCCTGCATGTCCATGCTGTTGGGCCCGTATTCCTGCACCAGCAGCAGCGTTTCGCGCCGCGAGGGAGCCTGGGCGGCGGCCGGCCGCGACAGGGCGGGGGCGGCGAGGCTGGCCCCCGCGGTGGCTTTCAGGAGGTCGCGGCGCTGCATGAGGGGTCCTTCCGGCAACGGCCCCGGTCCGGCCACGGTCGGCGTGGCGTAGGGCATCCGGCCGGGCTTAGCGAGATGCGTGCCATGCGGCGGGCAGGCAGCATTCCCGCCCGTCGCGGGAAACTTGGCGATGAAAACCAATCAAAGGTTGCTCAGCGCTGATCATTTTCATAGACTGATAACCACGGCTGCAACGGTTAACCTTTTGATGACTCAGGCGTAGCGCTTGGGCAGAGGCGGGTGGTGCCGGCAGCGTGCTAAGCGGTAAAACACCGACATCGGCAGTTTGAACGGCGGCCGAGCTCGCCGAACGGGAGACTCCGTCACCCCATGTCCGCGGCTTCCCAACTGTTTGCCCCCGGCCAGGCGCCCGATCCTGACGGCGTGCTCGTGCGGCGCGCCAGCCTCGTCGACGTCTCGCCCCTCGCCCTGCTGTTCGGCGAGATGCAGCGACACTATGGCCAGCCCGTCTCGGCGGACCGTGCCGTGGATGCGGCGGCCCTGGCCTGCCGTCCCGTCGTGGGCGACTTCGACCCGCGCACGCTGCTCGCGCTGATCGACGGGGCGGTGGTGGGATCCGTGGTGCTGAACGTCACCTTCCCGGCCGCCGAGCTGGCACGGTCCCTCTATATCCGCGATCTCTACGTCAGCGCCGTGGCGCGCCGCCGCGGGATCGGGCGGGCGCTGGTGCGCGCGGCCGCCCGGCTGACCCTGCAGGAAGGCTTCTGCGCCCTCGACTGGACCACCGACGCGGCCAATCTCGGCGCGCGCGAGATGTACGAGGGCGAAGGCGCGCGCCGGATCGAGCGCATCTACTACCGCCTGGCCGGCGCCGACCTGCGCGACCTCGCGCACTGAACCGGCCACCTTGCGACCCGGCCGTGTGACGGCCGCGGCCAGTCGGGGAAGGGGGCCGGCCGCGCGGGCCACGGCCGGGTTCCGGAGGGTGCGGCCGTCCCTCGTCGCCCGCCGCTGCCCTCAGGTCTGCAGGAAGGCGCGGGACCCGGGCATCTTCGCCAGCGCCGTGAAGAGGGCGTCCAGCCGGATCGGCTTGGCGATATGGCCGTCCATGCCGGCGGCGAGGCAGGCATCCACGTCCTCGGAATAGGCGGAGGCCGTCAAGGCCAGGATCGGAATGAAGCGGGCCGGGCCGTCCAGCGCCCGGATCCGCCTCGCCGCCTCCAGCCCGTCCACGCCCGGCATGTGCACGTCCATCAGCACGAGGTCGTAGAGGTCGCGGTCCACCGCCTCCACCGCCTCCGACCCGCTGGAAACGCAGGCGACGCTGTGACCCGCGCCTTCCAGCATGGCGCGGGCCAGGACCCGGTTCGTCGCCACGTCGTCGGCGACGAGGATGCGCAGGCCGCCCTCGCGCGGACCCTGCCGCGTGCCCGTCCGCTGGCCCGGCGCCGGCGGGGCGGAAGCCACCTCCGGTGCCGGCAGTTCCAGCCAGAAGATGCTGCCCCGCCCCAGGGCGCTGTCGCAGCCGACCTCGCCGCCCATCTGCGCCGCCATGCGGGCGGAGGTGGACAGGCCCAGCCCGGTCCCGGGGATGCTGCTCCCCTCCGCGCCCAGCCGGTCGAAGTCGCGGAACAGGCGTCCCCGCATGGTGGGCGGGATGCCCGGGCCGGTGTCCTGGACCTCGTAGCGCAGGCGCCCGGGAGAGGGCCGCAGCACGCGCACGGTCACGCTGCCCGTCTCGGTGTACTTCACGGCATTCCCCAGCAGGTTCAGCAGCACCTGCCGCAGGCCGGAGATCGGGGCGAGGACGTTGCCGGGCAGGTCGGGCCCCAGCTCGATCGAGAGGGCCAGGCCCTTGCTGGTGGCGCTCGGGCGCAGGAGGTCCACGCAGAACCGCGCCACTTCCTCCGGGACCACCGGGTCGGGGTCCGGCATCGGAAGCTCGGTGGCCTCGATGCGCGAGATCTCGAGCAGGCGGGAGACAACCGTGGCCAGGTGCTCGCCGGCCTCCACCAGCGTCGTCAGCCGGGCATGCTGCTCCGCCGTCAGAGTCTCGTCCCGTTGCAGGAGCTGCGCCCAGCCGAGCACGCCGTTCAGCGGGGTCCGCAGTTCATGGCTGACGCGCGCCAGGAAGCGCGACTTGGCCTCGCCGGCGGCGGCCGCGGCGTCGCGGGCGCTGGCCAGCTCCGCCATCGTCGCCTTCAGCCGGGTGATGTCCGTGCGGATGCCCACGGTGCCGCCGTCGGGCGTGCGCCGCTCCGTGATCAGGATCCAGCGCCCGCCCGGCAGCAGCCGCTCCATCGGCGGGTGGTTGCCCTGGTGCCAGGCCTTCATCTCCGCCGCGAAGGCTTCCACGTCGTCGCCGGCCTGCGGGTACTGCCCCAGCCTGGCGCCGCCGATCATGATGTCCTCGAAGCGCGTTCCCGGCACCAGGTAAGGGGCGCTCGCCGAATAGAACTCGCGATAGCGGCTGTTGGAGGTGACGAGGCGGTCTTCCGCGTCGAACATGACGAAGCCGTCCTCCATCGCCTCCAGCGCGTTCTCCAGCAGCTGTTGCGCCTTCTCGCGCTCCGCCTCCACACGCTCGCGCTGGCGGAGCATCAGCAGCAGCGTGAGGCTGCCGAGCGCCACCAGGATCCAGAAGCCGCCGGAGACCGTCAGCGTGCGGTCGCGGTCGAACCGCCAGCCCTCCAGCGCCCGCGCCATCTCCAGCGTGGCCAGCACCTCGATGGACGGGTACAGCGTCGGCCGGCGCGTCGCGATGGCGTCGTCCGGCATCGCCTCGCCCTCCCTCGGCCGGGCCATGCCGGCGATCCGGGCCTCGTCATGCGGCAGGCTGGCGAGAATCCGCCCGTCCGAGCGTTCGAGGGCGAAGCGCAGGCCGGGCACGTCGCCGCCCGGCGAGAGGAGGGAGGCGACCAGGGAGACCTGGACCTCCGCCACGGCGAAGAGCGGGCCCAGCGTGCCCAGCGTCACCGGCCGCATGAAGAACAGCGCCCACTCCCCGGTGACCGGGTTGCGCACCGGCAGGCTGATCATGACGCTGCCGGCGCGGGTCTGCGCATCCCCCAGCAGCTGCTGCGGCGAGACTGGCACGCGCCGGCGGCGCGAGGCGGAGAGCGCGGCCGCATAGGGCATGCCGTCCGGACGGACCAGGAGCAGGTCGCGCACGGTCAGGTTGGTGCTGTTCAGCTCCTGCATGATGCGCCCGGCCGCCAGCGGGTCGAGCACGCCGCCCGAGCCCATCTGGTTGAGCAGGCTGGTCATGCTGGCCAGCATCGCGTCCACCTGCAGGAAGGTGCGGTTGATCGACCCTTCCACGCTGCGCGCGGCACGTTCCACCGTATCGGTCGCCGACGTCACTGCCGCCTCGCGCCCGTTGCGGATCAGCAGGAAGGTGGCGATGGCCTGCCCCAGCAGCAGCAGGATGCTGATGGCGGCGACGGCGCCGCGAAGACGGCGGGTCCGGTACATGCTCAGTCTGCGCTGACGCGGATGCCCAGCACCGGGCCGAAGGTCTCGTTCCAGGAATCCGCGCATTCGGGACCGCAGCGCTGCACCCAGCTCGGCAGGACGGTGCTGATCAGCAGCCGCCGCCGGTAGGCGTCATCCACCGGGGTGACGGGGACCAGGGTCATGCGGCCGTGCCGGCGCATGGCGCAGCTGGCCTGGCCGGTGTTGCAGGCGAGGCCCTCCGTCGTCTCCCGCTCGGAGGCGTCCCAGATATCCGACTCCAGCTTGGCCAGTCCGTCGCGGAGGGTCTGCCGGATGTCGGGCGGCAGCGCCTCCCAGGCGGCCGTGTTCGCGCCGAAGAAGGAAAGGCCCCAGCTGATCGACATGGCATGGATGTAGGAGGTGACCTCGTAGAGGCCGATCTCGATGCCGCTCAGCGTGCCGGTGATGGCGCAGTCGACCACGCCGTTGCGCACCGCCTCCACCAGCTCGGCGAAGGGGGTGAGGACCGGGGTGGCCCCCACCGCCGTCACCAGCTCCGACTGGCCGACCGAGGAGGTGCGGATGCGCCGGCCCTGGAGGTCGCTCAGCCCCGTGAAGGGACGCGTGCAGTAGATGACCTGGGCGGGATAGGCATAGATCGCCAGCAGCTCGATCCCGTACCGCTCCTTCAGGATGCGCTCCAGGCGGTTGCGGTAGAGCCGGACGGACTGCCGCAGCGTCGCCATGTCCGGGTTCAGGGCGGGCAGGTCCACGGCGTTCAGCTCCGGCTCCTCGCCGGCGACGACGGCGAGCAGGGCGGTGCCGAAGGGCACCACGCCGAGCCGCATCAGCTGCAACATCTCCTGATTGCGGATGCCGCTGCCGTCGGAGGGCGCGATCTCCGCCCGGACGCGGCCCTGGGTCAGCTCCTTCACCTTCTGCCGCCAGAAGGGCTCCTCGTAGCGGACGAACTGGCTGACGCCGGCAAGCCCGCCCACGATCTTCAGCTGGATCGGCGCCGCCTCCGCCTGCTGGGCCGCAGCTGGTGCCGCGGCGCCGGCCGTGGCCAGGGCTCCGAGCGCCGCCGCGAGGCCCCGCAACCATGGCACGAACCGCCGGCGGCGGCCCGCTTCCCGGATCGGATTCGCCTGCCCGGGCGCAACTGGCGGCGGTCCGGCCGGATGCTTGCTACGCCCTGGTAATCCCTCTAACGCCTGCGGGATCATCATGACCTCTCTCCAGCGCACCGGTCCGAACCAAGCCACATGCCAAATCTTAGGGTCAGGAACGTAAACGGAATAGCAGACTACAACCATCGAGCGTGCAACAGTTGGCATGGGCTGGGGGATAGGGCGTGGCATGAGCATCGGAGCATGTCCCCGCTATCCGCATGCTGCGGGGCGGGAGGGAACGATGGAGGCCTGGGCAGGCGCGGCCTTCCGGCAGGCCGGGTCGGAGGGGGCCAGGTGACCGGGGCCGATACTTCCCAGCCTCTCTCTCGGAAATGATCTCCCCTACGGTCGTGTCGGCTCCCATCTGGAAGCGCAGTACGCTTTTCGGGCTCGCGTGCCTGGTCGTCACGGCCATCGGCTGGGGGCTGAACTGGCCTGCCACGAAGATGCTGCTGCGCGAATGCCCGCCCCTGTCGGCGCGCGGCGTCGCGGGGCTGGCCGCCTGTGCCGCCCTGTTCATGCTCTCCCGCGCCCTCGGAGAGAACTTGGTGGTGCCGCGCCCGCTCTGGGGCAGGCTGGTGAAGGCGTCGCTGCTGAATGTCACGGCCTGGATGGGATTCGCGACTCTGTCGCTGCTCTGGCTGGATGCGGGCGAGGCGGCGACGCTGGCCTATACCACCCCGGTCTGGGCGGCCTTGTTCGCCTGGCCCATCCTCGGGGAGCGTCCGACGCAGCAGCGGACGGTCTCCTTCCTTCTCGGCTTCGGCGGCATTGCCGTGCTGTTGGGCGGCAGCGGGTGGGTGGTCGGCACGGCCAAGCTTCCCGGCGTGGCCGCCGCCCTGGCAGGTGCGGTGTTCTTCGGCCTGGGGGCGGTCCTGACCAAGCGCTGGCACCTGCCCCTGGCGCCCCTCCCGATGACGGCGTGGCAGGTGGGCATCGGCTGCCTGCCGCTGCTCGTCGCCGGGCTGACGCTGGAGCACGCGGATTTCGCGGCCCTGCCGCCGCTCGGCTGGGCCGCGCTGGCCTATACCGCCGCCATCTCGCTCGGCCTCTGCTACCTCACCTGGTTCGCGGCCCTGCGCCGCCTGCCCGCCAGCACCGCCACGCTGGGAACGCTGCTGACGCCCGTGGTCGGGGTGACGGCGGCCGCCTGGGTGCTGGGAGAATCGCTCGGCATGCGCGAGGCCCTGGCGCTCCTGCTGATCCTGAGCGGGATCGTGCTGGCCATGCGCCGCTGACGCGGCCCCCCGCGGCGGCGCCCCGGACCCGACGCCGGCGGCCTCAGCCCTGCGGCGTGGCCCGGCCGCGCGTGCCGATCCGGTTCTCCAGCAGCAGGAAGAACTGCGGCTCGCCATAGGGCGCCTGCAGGACGCGCCCCTGCTCGTCGGCCGGAAAGCGGCGGAGGGTGACAGAGTCCCGGACATTGCCGCCCACGGCTTCCACCAGGCCGGGCCGTACCGTGACCACCACGTCGCAATGCATCGGCCGGAACCGGCCCGCTTCCGCCAGGCGCTCCGTCCAGTGCAGCAGGGGCAGGGAGGAGCGGTCGGCGCAGAGCAGGTCCCCCGGCTGCGCCAGGCTGGCCAGCGGGTCCTCGGGCCGGAAGCTGGCCCAGTCCGGGTCCACCGCGGCGCGGGCCAGCAGCGAATCGATGTACCGGGCGTGGGCGGAGGACGCCGGGAAGTCCGATTCGCCGAGCCCCGCCTGCCGCATGACGTGGCTGACGAAGGCGGCCGACCAGGCGGGATAGGCGAAGAGCGAGATGGAGGGCTGCGGCAAGGGGTCCTGCCCGCCTTCCGCCAGGGCCAGGGTCATCTGGTCGTGCAGGGCGCGGAGCTGGCGCACCACCCCACGGCCTTCGTTCACCGCCTGCCAGTATTCCAGGATCCGCGGGAAGTTCTCCGGCGACGGCTCGCCATCCTCCAGGGTCAGGGCCCAGCCGATCTGCACCGGGCGGCCCCAGGCCTCCCACTCGGTCAGCGCGGCCCGGACCACCCGTTCCCTGGCCGGGTCGAGGGAATGGCTCTCGGAACTCTGCGGAAGGGGGGGCGCCGTGGCGCAGGCCGCAAGCAGGAACAGGAGGAGGAGCGGGAGCAGGACGGGACGCACGCGCTCCGCTTAGCGGCCCGCCGTGCCGGTGCCATCGCAACTCCTTGTGTGCGGCGCGCCGCACGACCGGGTCGCCGGCCGCCATGCCGCGTCAACCCCTCGGCGCCCGGGCCGTTGCTAAGGACTGGCCCGCTCCGGGGCCGCGAGGACGGCAGCTGTCAGGAGGGTTCCATGCCCCGGCGCATCCCGCGTTGGCTGATCTGGGTGGGCGGACCCGTGGCGGTGCTGCTCCTGGCCGTCCTCCTCTTCTCCTGGAGCTGGTTCATTCCCCTGGTCGAATCGCAGGCCTCCGCCGCGCTGGGGCGGCCGGTGCACGTGGCCCGGATGCAGGTCCGGCTTGGCCGCGTTACAGAGGTCACCTTCGGCGACGTGCAGGTGGACAATCCGCCCGGCTTCCCGCCGGACCCTCCCTTCGCGCGCATCCCCCGCCTGACGCTGCGGCTGGACGTGATGGAGTACTGGCGCAGCCGTCGCGTCGCGATCCCCCTGATCGAGGCGGAGCGCCCGCAGGTCGAGGCGCTGGCGCGGGAGGATGGCAGCAACAACTACACCTTCCCCTTCGGCGAGCCGGCGGGCGAGTCGGACCCGGACGGGGCGCAGGCCACCGCTGCGGCCGCGCCGCGCATCGACCTGTTGCGGGTGATCGAGGGCCAGGCGCATGTGGTCGTGCCCACGCTCGGGGCCGACTTCCAGCTGGCGGTCGCCACGCGCGACGAGGCGGGGCCGGAGCCGAAGATCGCCGTCGAGGCGCGCGGCACCTATGGCGGCCAGCCGATCACCGGCCGCCTGCTGGGCGGCGCGGTGCTGGCGCTGCAGGATGCGACGAAGCCCTGGCCGGTGGAGATGGAGCTGGCCAACGGCCCGACCCGCGTGGCCCTGGCGGGCACGCTGCAGAACCCGCTGGCGTTCCAGGGGGCCGACCTGAAGCTGCGCCTGTCCGGGCCGGACATGGCGCTGCTGCAGCCGCTGACCGGCATCCCCCTGCCGAAGACCCCGAACTACCAGGTGGAAGGCCAGCTGGACTACGTGGCGGGCCGGGTGCGCTTCCGAGATTTCGGCGGGCGCATGGGGCGCAGCGATCTGAACGGGACGATCACCGTCACGACCGGGGCCGGCAAGCCCGACGTCACCGCCGATCTGCGGTCCCGCCGCGTCGACCTGGCCGACCTGGGCGGCTTCATCGGCGAGGAGCCGGGCCGCGTGTCCACCCCCGGCCAGACGCCGCAGCAGCGGCGGGAGGTGGCGCGCGCCGAGGCGAGTTCCCGCCTGCTGCCCGACGAGCCGCTGAACCTCCCCAAGCTGGAGGCGGCGAACGTCCACCTGAAGTACCGCGCCGACAGCATCATCGGCCGCAACATGCCCTTCGACACCATGGGCGCGGAGATGGAGATCGAGAACGGCGCCGTGACGCTGAAGCCGCTGACCCTCGGCGTCGGGCGCGGCCAGATCGCCGGCAACATCAGCCTGGTGCCCGGCGAGGACGGCGCGCTCCGTGCCCGGGCGGACGTGCAGTTCCAGCGCCTGGACGTGTCGCGGCTGATGCAGGCCACCGGCGCCTTCGAGGGCGCGGGCGTGCTGGGCGGCCGTGCCGTGATCGAGGGCAGCGGCAAGTCGCTGGCGGCGATCCTGGGCAGCGGCAACGGCAGCCTGACCCTGACCATGGCGGGGGGCGGCAACCTCAGCGCCCTGCTGGTGGACCTGTCCGGGCTACGCCTCGCCAATGCGCTGCTCTCCCTGCTGAAGCTGCCGGACCGCACCCAGGTGGAATGCTTCCTCGGCGACTTCGCGCTGCGCCGTGGCGTGCTCTCCACCCGCACGCTGCTGCTGGATACGGACGACGTGCTGGTGCAGGGCACCGGGACCATCGACATGGGCCGCGAGCGACTGAACATGCGCCTGCAGAGCGATTCGAAGGGCTTCACCATCGGGCAGCTCCCGGCGCCCATCCTGATCGAGGGCACCTTTCGCAATCCCAGCGTCATGCCCGAGGTAGGGGAGCTGGTCGCGCGGGGCGGCATCGCGAGCGGACTGGGCTTCCTCGCCGCCCCCCTTGCGCTGCTGCCCACCATCCAGTTCGGAGTGGGGGATGACAATCGCTGCGAGGGGCTGGTGCGGCGTTCCGGCGGCGCGAGGCAGGGCAACGGCCGGACGGGGCGCTGAGGCCCGCATCCGCCGCGGCCTGGTCCTGGCTTTGCTGCTGGGCCTTTCCCTGGTGCCGCCGCTGGCGGGTCCGGGCGAGGCCGCGGCCGCCGAGCCCCGGCCACGCCGTGCCCTGACCCGCCCGGCCCTGCCGCCGGCACAGCTCGAGGCCCTGCGGCGCTGGCTCTGCCCGAACGGCGGCATGCCCGTGCGTGGCAAGCCCGGGCGCTGTGACGGGCGTGGCGGCCGGGGCGGGGGCGGGGGTGGCGGCACCGAGGATGCGGCCGGCTGGTATCTCGGCCTGCCGCCCGCCCAGGGCGGCCAACTCGCCTGCCCGGAGGGGACGAAGCCGACCCTGGCGCGCGGGCATACCGATACGATGCGTTGCGTGCCCGGCTGATGCCGCGGGCGGCGCGAGCCCGGGCGGGCTGCGCGGCCGCCATTCCAGCGCGGCGGCGGCAGGGCGATACTGCGGCGATGAACGCAGCCCATCCCCAGCCCGTCGATGCCGCGCTCGTGCCGCGCTTTGCCGGGATCGCCACCTTCATGCGCCTGCCCGTGGCCGCCGCGGCCGCGGGGCTGGACATCGCCTTCCTCGGCGTGCCCTGGGATGCGGGCACCACCAACCGCGCCGGTGCCCGCCATGGCCCACGGGCGCTGCGCGAGCAGTCCGCCCTGATGCGCCGGGCGCATCACGTGACCGGGGTGCAGCCCTACGACCTCGCGCGCGTCGCCGATCTGGGGGACGTGACGGTCAACCCCTTCGACATCCGGGACACGCTGCGGGCCATCGAGGCTGCGGTGGCGGGCGTGGCCGCGGCCGGCGCCGTCCCGCTTCTCGCCGGGGGCGACCACCTCACGACCCTGGCGCCGCTGCGCGCCCTGGGGCGGGAGGAGCCGGTGGGGATGATCCATTTCGACGCCCATTCCGACACCAACGACCGCTATTTCGGCGACAACCGCCTGACCCACGGCACGCCCTTCCGCCGCGCCATCGAGGAGGGGGTGCTGGACCCGCGGCGGGTGGTGCAGATCGGCATCCGGGGCTCCGTCTATGATCCCGGCGAGCATGGCTGGGCCAAGGAGCAGGGCGTCCGCATCCTCTACATGGAGGAATGCGCGCGGCGGGGCCCGGATTCCGTGATGGAGGAGGCGCGGGCCGTCGTGGGGCAGGGGCGGACCTACGTGTCCTTCGACATCGACTGCCTCGACCCCGCCTTCGCGCCCGGTACCGGCACCCCGGAGATCGGCGGCTTCACCACGCGCGAGGCGCAGGCGATGCTGCGCGGACTGCACAACGTCCGGATCGCCGGCGCGGACGTGGTCGAGGTCTCGCCGCCCTTCGACCTCGGCGGCATCACCGCCCTGGCCGGGGCGACGATGCTGTTCGAGCTGCTGTGCGCCGTGGCGCCGCAGGTCGCGGCGCGCCGGGCCGGGTGAGGCGGCGGCGCGTCCGTCAGCCGGGCAGGGGCGAGACCCCGAAGATCGGGCGGTGCGCGTGCAGCAGCGCCGCCCGGGCCAGCAGCCCGACCAGCGCCGGCCAGACCGGCTCGCGCCACGCCACCAGCCCCCAGCGCAGCCAGGCCGGGGCGACCCAGAGCAGCGCGGTTCCCGCATGGCACCAGGCGAGGGCCAGCAGCGCGATGCCGAGGAAGGAGGCAAGGGAGACGCCGATCCGGACGCCGGCCTCCCCGGTGCGGGCCACGATCAGGCCGCGCAGGCGCGTGCCGGCGACGCTGGGATGGAGGGCGATCCAGGCCAGCGCGGCGAGCAGCAGGAGGGACGTGGCCCCCAGCCTGCCACGCCGGCCCGGGGAGCGGGCAAGGGGCCGTGGCGTCAGGCGTCCGGGTAGCGGATCGCCACCAGCTCGATCTCCTCGATCCCCTGCGGCGTGCGCAGCCGCGCGGTGTCGCCCACGCGCTTGCCCAGCAGCGTGCGCGCGACCGGCGAGACCCAGCTGATCCGGCCCTGCTGCAGGTCCGTCTCGTCCACGCCGGTGATGGTCACCGTCACCTCGCTGTCGTCCTCGCGCGCATAGGTGACGGTGGCGCCGAAGAAGACCTGGTCGCGCCTCGGCTGCGCCGCCGGGTCGACCACCTGCGCCTGCTCCAGCCGCTTGCGCAGGAAGCGGACGCGGCGGTCGATCTCGCGCAGGCGGCGCTTGCCGTACTGGTAGTCGGCGTTCTCGCTGCGGTCGCCCAGCGCGGCGGCCCAGGAGACGATCTCGACCACCTTCGGCCGCTCCTCGTCCCACAGCGCGCGCAGCTCCTCGCGCAGCCGGGCATGGCCCGCGGGCGTCATGTAGAAGGGCGTCCCCGGCGGCATCCCGGCGGGGGTGTCGTGCGCGTCGTCCTCGTCGTCGGCCTGTGTCATGGGTCTGTCAGCCCGGGCGCCAGGCCCGGTGGTAGGGGTGGTTGGCGCGGATGCACTGCGCCCGGAACAGCGCCTCGGCCAGCAGCCCGCGCACCAGCAGGTGCGGCCAGGTGAGGCGGCCGAGGGACAGGCGGTGCTCCGCCCGGGCCAGCACGGCGGGGTCGAGCCCCTCCGCGCCGCCGATCAGGAAGGCCAGCGGCCGCGCCGCCGCCTCCCAGCGGGCGGTCAGCGCCGCCAGCCCCTCGCTGTCCGGCGCCTCGCCGCCCAGGTCGAGCGCGACGGCCAGCGTCCCGGCCGGCAGGGCGGCGAGGATCGCCTCGCCCTCGCGCCGGCGGATCTCGGCGGGCGAGCCGGTGCCCTCCGCGATCTCGCGCAAGGTCAGGGGCGGGCGCAGCCGGGCATTGTGGTGGGCGAAGAGCGCCGCTTCCGGCCCCTGCCGCCCCCGCCCGACCGCCAGGAGGAGTGGGGCGCGGGCCGTGGCTCAGTCCTCCGACAGCTCGTCGTCCGCCTCGTCCTCGGCCATCTCCTCCGCCTCCTCGGTGGCGGAGGCGGGGGTGCTTTCGGGCGCTCCCTCGGCCGGGGGGCTGCCGGGGCCCCACATGCGCTCCAGCGCGTAGTTGAAGCGTGCCTCGGGCTTGAACAGGTGGACCACCACGTCCCCGGCATCGAGCAGCACCCAGTCGGGCGAGGCCTCGGTGCGGATGCGGCGGACGCCCTCCTTCTCCAGCGCCTCCTCCAGATGCTGCGCCATGGCCTGGATCTGGCGGTCGGCGAGGCCGGTGGCGACCACCATGCGGTCGGCGAAGGAGGAGCGGGTGGCGACGTCCAGCACCACCACGTCCTCCGCCTTGTCATCCTCCAGCGAGGCGACGGCGGCCGCGACGATCCGCTCCAGCAGCGGCGGCGGCAGCTTGGCGCGGCGGGCGCGCGGCGTGGGGCCGGCGGCGACCTGGCGCTTGCGGCTGCCCTCGGAGGCGGCGGGGGCCTTGGCCGCGGGCGCCTTCGCGGCGGCGCGGCGCGGCTTCGCCGCCGCCTCCGCGGCCGGCGCGGCCGCGGCCGGGCGCGTGGCGCGCTTGGCGGGAGCCTCCTCGGCCGCCCGGGCGCGGCTGGCCGTGGTCCGGGGCGTCGTCGCCTTGGTGCCACGCGTCGTGGCCGCCTTGGGCGCGGGCGCCCTGGCGGCCGCCGTCCGCGCGCCGGCTGTCTTCGGGGCAGCGGCCTTGGGGGCGGTCGCCTTCGGCGTGGTCCTGGACGCGGCGCCCTTCGGGGTGGCGGCCTTGCCGGCGGGCGCCTTCGCGACGCGCGCCGGCTTCACCGCCGGCTCGGCCTCGGCGGCCGCGCGCTGGCGCGGCGACGGCGCCCCGGCGGCGGGCTTCGCGGGGCTGCGGGTGGTCCTGGCGGTACGCGGCGCGGGCTGGTCCCCCGTCTGCCTGGGCGTGCGGGCGATCTCCGCCTCCTCTTGCTCTGATCCGTCGGGGTCGGTCCGGCCGGTGCTCGGGCTCTAACACATCGCCCGCCCGCTGCACCCCGTCCGCGGCCTTCAAATGCGCTTTGGCAGGGTCCCGTCACCAGGGCCTGGAACCTGGGGTTCAGGGCCCCGGAGGGTCAGGGGACCGGGGGTCAGGGGCCGGGGCGCCGTTCCTCCGCCCGCCGGGCCGCGGCGGCGCGCAGGGCGGTGGCGCTGGCCGGATGCTCCCAGGCGGGGATCAGGGTCCAGCCGGCCTGCGGGGTGGGCTGCCGCAGCACGGTGCCGGCGGTCGGGGCGCCGGCCAGAAGCGCCCCCGGCCGCCGCCGGTGCCGCCGCAGCGCCGAGGCCGCCTGGCCGCGCAGCGCCCTCCGGGTCCAGTCCGGGCGGGGCAGCACGGCGAGCGGGGTATGCCGCGCCAGCCGCTGCCAGCCGCCCCAGCGCGGCAGCTGCCACAAATTGTCCGCCCCGATCAGGAAGACGAAGCGCACCCGGGGGAACAGCTTGCGCAGCCGGGCCAGGGTGCGCTCCGTGCGGCGGTAGCCCAGCGCCGCCTCGATCCCCGTCGCCACCACCTGGCGCCCGTCCGCGATGCCCTCGGCCCAGGCCAGGCGCTGGCGGAAGGGGGCCATGCCGCGCGCCGGCTTGAGCGGGTTGCCCGGCGAGACCAGCAGCCAGACGGCGTCCAGCCGCAGCGCGCGCAGCGCCTGCTGCGCGACATGGGCATGGCCGGGATGGGCGGGGTTGAAGGAGCCGCCGAGCAGCCCGATCCGCGCCCGCCGGCCGTCGCCGCGCGGCCCGGGGGCGGCCAGCGGCGGCCGCACCTTCCGCGTGGCGACGATCCGGACGAGGTCCTGGCCGAGGGAGGCGGGCGGCGGCATGGGGCTGGCCAGCCCCCTTTCGATGAACAAGCGCGTGGCGTCCTGGTCCCGGTGCGCCGTGGTCAGCGCAGGGTGACGCTGACGGGGATCGGCGCGTCCAGCAAGCCCGTGTAGGTCACGGTGTAGGTGCGCCCCGCCTGGGCCGGCAGGGCGGGGGAGAAGCCGCCGAGCGAGATCAGGTCCCCGGGCTTCAGCGCCGTGCCGCGCGCGGCGAGGTCCTGCACCAGCCAGGGGATGACGTCGAGCGGGTGGCCCAGCAGCGCCGTGCCGGCGGCGGAGGACAGCTCCTTCGTGTCGTCGGCGATGCGCACCGTCATGCTGCCCAGCCGCGCGGCGAACTCCTCGGTGGCCGGCGGCTCGAAGGGTGTGCCCACCACGCCCAGCCGCGCGCCGACGCCGATCGCGAGCAGGTTCGGCCCGTCCATCTTGCTCATGTCGGCCAGGGCGAGGTCGGGCATCTCGATGAAGGGGATCACCTGGTCGAGGTGGCGCAGGATCGCCACCCGGTCCTTGCCGGCCGCGGCGATGCCCGCGTCGCGCACGCGCACCACCAGATCGGCCTCCACCGTCGGCACGGCGGCATAGGGCATGGCGACCGTGCCGCCGGAGCGGGTGCCGACCGTGGATTCGTAGATCGGCGCGGCGACCGGGTGCGGCACGCCGAAGCGGCGTTGCGCGGCGTCGTTGGTCAGCCCGACCTTCCAGCCGACGACGCGCCCGAGCGTCGGGCTCATCAGCGGCACCAGCTTCCCCTGGGCGCAGAGCCCGTCCGCGAGGCTCGATCCCGGCGGCAGCACCGGCTGCACCGGCTGGCTGGCGAGCAGCGAGCGGGAGAGGGCCTGCATCGCCGCGTCGTCGGGACAGGCGGCGCCGGCGGCGGCCGCCCCGGCGAGGACGAGCGGGACGGCCAGGGTGGCGGCGAGCAGGCGGCGACGCATCGGATGGTTCTCTCCCAATCCCGTCGCGCCCGATGCGCGCGGGGGCCCGCGCGTCACGCCCGCCCTTCAGGGGCGGGTCTGGCCGGTGCCGATCACATGGTAGCGGTAGGTGCAGAGCTGTTCCACGCCCACCGGGCCGCGCGCGTGCAGCCGGCCGGTGGCGATGCCGATCTCCGCCCCGAAGCCGAACTCGCCGCCGTCGCAGAACTGGGTGGAGGCGTTCCACATCCCCACCGCCGAGCCGATGCCGTCGAGGAATTCCCGCGCCGCCGATTCGTCGGCCGTCACGATCGCCTCCGTATGCTCGGAGCCGTGCCGGGCGATGTGGGCGAGCGCCGATTCCACCCCGTCGACCACGGCGACGTTCAGCACCGGGGCGAGCCATTCGGTCGAGAAGTCGGCCTCCGTGGCGGCAGGCAGGTCGGCCACGATCGCCTGCGCGCGCGCATCGGCGCGGAAGTCGCAGCCCAGCGCGCGCAGGTCGGCGACGAGCAGCGGCAGCAGCGACGGCGCGATGGCGGCGTCGATCAACAGCGTTTCCGTCGCGCCGCAGATGCCCGTGCGGCGCATCTTGGCATTGGCCAGGATGGTGCGCGCCATGGCCGGGTCGGCGGCGGCATGGACGTAGGTGTGGCAGAGCCCCTCGGCATGGGCGAGGACGGGCACCCGCGCCTCCTCCAGCACCCGCGTCACCAGCCCCTTGCCGCCGCGCGGGATGATCAGGTCGATCAGCCCGGAGGCGCGCAGCATGGCGCCGACATAGGCGCGGTCCGCATCGGGGGGGATCTGCACCGCCGCCCCCGGCAGCCCGGCGGCGCGCAGCCCGTCGAGCAGGCAGGCGTGGATGGCCCGCGCGCTGTGCAGGCTCTCCTTGCCGCCGCGCAGGATCACCGCCGAACCGGCCTTCAGGCAGATGCCGGCGGCGTCCGCCCCGACATTGGGGCGGCTCTCATAGATCATGCCGATCACCCCCATGGGCTGGGCGACGCGGCGGATCACCAGCCCGTTGGGCCGGGTCCATTCCGACAGCACCCGGCCGACCGGGTCGGGCAGGGCGGCGATCTCCTCCAGCCCGCGCGCCATCGCCTCCACCCGGGCGGGGGTCAGCACCAGCCGGTCGCGGAAGGCCTCGGTCAGCCCGCTCGCTGCCTCCAGGTCGGCGGCATTGGCGGCCAGCACCGCCGCGCTCCGCTCCCGCAGGGCCGCGGCCGCGGCCAGCAGCGCCCGGTCGCGCTGCGGCCCCGGGACCCGCGCCAGCGTCCGGGCGGCGGCGCGGGCGGCCCGCGCGGCCCGGTCCAGGGAGGTGGCGGCGGTGTCGGCGATGACGTTCATGGCGACATCAGGTAGCGCCGGCACGGGGCCAGTGAAAGATGGCTCGTGCCAGGCAGATTTGCTACCTGTGCGTGCATGAAGGTCCGGCAATTCTTCTCGGAAGCCAGTACGGCGCGCTGGCTCATCGTCGCGGTGGCGCTGGCGGTGCTGCTGAGTACCGGCGCCTCCCTTCAGGGGCACCGGGAAACGGTCGCCCTGCAGCTCCAGGCGGCACGCCTGCGCCAGGACATGCTCGACGTGCGCAACCTGCGCGCCGCCCTGCTGGAGAGCGAGAGCGCGCTCCGCGGCTACCTCCTCTTCGGCAGCGCGCCCTACCTGACCCGCTTCGACCAGGCGGCCGCGGTGCTGGAGAACCCCGAGGCGCGGCGCATCGCCGCCCGCGTCGATGCGGAGCGCGCGCGGACGCAGTCGCAGCCGATCATGGGCAGCCTGCTCCGCATCGTCGCGGTGCGTCGTGACGTCCTGGCCCGGTTGCAGGAAGGCGACCGGGAGAGCGTGCTGGCGGAGGGGCGCAGCGGCGCGCCGCAGCAGGCGGCGGAGGCCGTCCGGCAGGCCATGCTGGGCTATCTCGCCCTGCGCGAGGCGGAGGCGGACGCCGTCGACGACTCGCTGGCCGAGATCCAGGCCTGGGTGCTGTGGCTCGTCGTGGCCAGCGCGCTGGTCACGCTGGGGGCGCTGGGCTTCGCCGGGCTGCAGGTCAGCCGCCGGGCCCGGTCGGCGATGGCGGCCCGGGAGGAGCTCGCGCGGCGCAATGACGAGGTCGGTGGCCTGCTGCGCATGAGCGACATGCTCCAGGCCTGCCAGAACGAGGAGGACCTGCGCCGCGTGGTGCTGCACACCGCGCCGGAGGTTCTGCCGGGGGTCCCGGGCGCGCTCTACGTCTTCAACAACAGCCGGGACCGGCTGGACGTGGCGGCGGTCTGGCCGGAGGGGACGACGCTCGCCGGGCCGGACCATTTCTCGCCCCAGGACTGCTGGGCCCTGAAGCGTGGCCGGCCGCACCTCTATGGTCCCGGGCTGGGCGTGCCCTGCGACCACGTCGCCAACGGCCTGCCCGGGCTGGACGTGCCGATGAGCGCGCGCGGCGAGGTGTACGGTGTCATGCAGTTCGGCTGCGCCGTCGCCGGGACCCCTGGGCCGAGGCCGAACCGCGACCTGGCCGTGGCGCTGGCGGACGGGGTCTCGATGGCGCTGGCTAACCTGTCGCTGCGCGAGAAGCTGCGCGGCCAGGCGCTGCGGGACCCTTTGACGGGGCTCTACAACCGCCGCTTCCTGGAGGAAGTATCCGAGCGCTACGCCGGCTCCACGGAACGGCGCGGCGCCTCCCTCTCCGTGGTGATGGTGGATGCGGACCACTTCAAGCAGGTGAACGACCGCCACGGCCATGCCGTGGGGGATGCGGTTCTGCGGGCGCTGGGCTCGCTGATCCAGGGCGCGCTGCGCAAGGGCGACGTCGCCTGCCGCTATGGCGGGGAGGAGATTCTGCTGCTCCTGCCCGACTGCGACCCGGCCGCCGCGCGGGAGCGGATGGAGGAGCTGCGCGTGCGGGTCTCCGGCCTGCACGAGGGCACGGACACCATCCTGCCGCGCGTCACCGTCTCCATCGGCATCGCGGCCATGCCGCAGCATGCCACCAGCGTGGCCGCGGCCATCAAGCGTGCGGACGAGGCGCTCTATGCCGCCAAGCAGGGTGGCCGCAACCAGGTGGTGATGGCCCGGCGGCCCGAGACCGAGGACTCGCAGCCACCCCATCTCGCCGACGCCGCCGCCGGCTGAAACCGCGGCTTGCGCCGTTCCGGTGCGTGCCGGCATCGTCCGCGGGCCACGGCCGGGGAATCGCCGCCATGACCACGGAACTGCGCTGCCTGGTCTGGGCCGCGGCCCTGGGCCTGCTGCACCTGCTCCTTGCCGCGGGCGCGACCCGGATGCAGCGGAACGACCTCGCCTGGGCGGCCGGCTCGCGCGACACGCCGCAGCCGCCGCCCACGGGCGTCGCCGGACGGCTGCAACGCGCCCAGGCCAACTTCCTCGAGACCTTCCCCCTCTTCGTCGCCGTGCTGCTGGCGGCGCAGCTCGGCGGGCGGACAGGCGGGGCGGCCGCGCTGGGGGCGCAGGTCTATCTCTGGGCCCGGGTGATCTACCTGCCGCTCTACGCGGCCGGGGTGCCGTGGCTGCGCAGCCTCGTCTGGGGTGCCTCGGTCGTCGGGATCGCGATGGTGCTGTTCGCGGCGCTGGGCTGAACCCGCTCAGCCCGGGACGATCTCCGCTGCCCGGTAGCCCTGGGCGTAGAGCAGGGTGGTCAGGTCGGTATGGTCCACCCGCGCCCGTGCGGCGGCGGCCACGATCGGCTTGGCGCGGAAGGCCACGCCCAGCCCGGCGGCGCCGAGCATCGCGAGGTCGTTCGCCCCATCGCCCACGGCGAGCGTTGCTTCCAGCGGCAGGCCCAGTTCGGCGGCGAGGCGCTTGAGCGTGGCGAGCTTGGCGTCGCGGTCGAAGACCGGCTCCGCCACCGTGCCGGTCAGGGCCGTGCCGTCGTCGAGCAGCACGTTGGCGTGGTGCGAGGTGAAGCCGCAGAGGTCCGCCACGCGGCCGGTGAAGTAGGTGAAGCCGCCCGAGGCCAGGGCGCAGTGCGCGCCGTTCGCGACCATGGTGCGGACCAGCGGCGCCGCGCCGGGGGTGAGCCGCACCTCCGCCCAGGTGGCCGCCAGCGCCTCCAGCGACAGGCCCTTCAGCATCGCCACCCGCTCGCGCAGCGCGGCGGCGAAGTCGAGCTCGCCGTTCATGGAGCGGCGGGTGATCTCGGCGACCTGCTCCTTCAGCCCGGCATAGGCGGCCAGTTCGTCCAGCGTCTCGCTGGTGACGATGGTGCTGTCCATGTCCGCGATGAGGAGGCGCTTGCGCCGGCCCTCGGCGGGCTGGGCGATGGCGTCCAGCCCCGCTCCCCCCGATCGGGCGGCGTCCAGGGCCTGGCGCGCGGCGGCGGCGGCCTGGTCCAGGGCGATCCCCGTGAAGGGCAGGTCCGCCGCGGTGGCCTCGGCCAGCCAGTCCGGTCGGCCGGGTTCGCCGCCCAGGGCGCGCAGGGCGTCGGCGGCGGTGGCGAGGTGGGAGCGGTCCAGCCCGCCGGGGGCTGCGACCAGGGTCAGGACGTGCGACATGCGGGGCGGACCATGCCGATCCTCCCGCGATGCAGCAACCACCCGCCCTTCTACCCCCCGCCCTGCTGATCGCCGGGCCGACCGCCAGCGGCAAGTCCGCGCTCGCCCTGGATCTGGCCGGACGCTTCGGCGGGACGGTGATCAACGCCGACAGCATGCAGGTCTACCGCGACCTGCGGGTGCTGACCGCGCGCCCCAGCATGGCGGAGGAGGCGCGGGTGCCGCACGCGCTCTACGGCGTGCGCGACGCGGCCGAGGCGGCGAGCGTGGCCTGGTGGCGGGAGGCGGCGCTGGCGGCGATGGCGGCCGCGCCGGACCTGCCCATCCTGGTCGGCGGCACGGGGCTGTACTTCCGCGCCCTGGCGGAAGGGTTGGCGCCCGTGCCGCCCGTCTCGGCAGAGGCACGGGAGGAGGCGAGGGGGCTGCTCGCCGCCGAGGGCCCCGCGGCGCTGCACGCCCGGCTGGCCGCGGCCGATCCCGGCACGGCGGCGCGGCTGCGCCCCTCCGACAGCCAGCGCCTCGCCCGCGCCTGGGAGGTCTGGCGCAGCACCGGCCGGGGACTGGCCGCCTGGCAGGCAGCACCGCCGGAAGGGGAGCCTCCGCCGTGGCGGTTCCTGGGCCTGCGGCTCGACCCGCCGCGCGATGCGTTGCGAGCCGCCATCCGCGCGCGCTGGCAGGCCATGCTGCGCGAGGGCGCGATGGAGGAGGTGCGGACGCTGCTATCGCGCGGGCTCGATGCCGCCCTGCCGGCGATGCGCGCCCATGGCGTGCCGGAGCTGCGCGCTGTGCTGGAGGGGCGCCTGGATCTGGACGCCGCCGGGGAGCGCGCCTGCCTCGCCATGGGCCAGTACACCAAGCGGCAGGCGACGTGGTGGCGGCACCACCGGCTGGGCGGCGATGGGACGGTGACGCATACGATCCATGCGCGATACGCGGGCCCTGAGCAACTTTCGGAAAGTCTGAACGCCGAAATCGTCGCTTTCCTTCATCGGGCGCGTTGACGCGCCGCAGCGGGGCGCCTAGACCTCCGCTCCCGCAACGCCCTTGCGCGGCCCGATCAGGAATACGACCGCCATGTCCGCCACCCTTCCCGCCGCTTCCGACGCCGCGATCATGACCGGCGCCGAGATCGTCCTGCGCGCGCTGAAGGACCAGGGCGTAGAGGTCATCTTCGGCTATCCGGGGGGCGCCGTCCTTCCGATCTACGACGCGATCTTTCAGCAGAACGCCATCCGCCACATCCTCGTCCGGCACGAGCAGGCCGCCGTGCACGCGGCCGAGGGCTATGCCCGCTCCACCGGCAAGGTGGGCTGCGTGCTGGTCACCTCCGGCCCCGGCGCGACCAACGCGGTGACGGGTCTGGTGGACGCGCTGCTGGACTCCATCCCGATCGTCTGCCTGACCGGGCAGGTGCCGACCCACCTGATCGGCAACGACGCCTTCCAGGAGGCGGACACCACCGGCATCACCCGCCCCGCGACCAAGCACAACTACCTGGTCAAGCGGATGGAGGACCTGGCCCGCACGGTGCACGAGGCCTTCACCATCGCCCGCTCCGGCCGCCCCGGCCCGGTGGTGATCGACCTGCCCAAGGACATCCTGATCGGCAAGGGCCGCTACGAGGAGGCGCCGACCGCCCCCCACCGCTCCTATCGCCCGCGCACGGAGCCCGATGCCGCCCGCATCGCCGAGGCAGTGGCGCTGCTGAAGGGCGCGAAGCGGCCGGTGATCTACACCGGCGGCGGCGTCATCAACGCCGGGCCGGAGGCGAGCGCGCTGCTGCGCCGTTTCGCCCAGGCGACCGGCTTCCCGGTGACGAACACGCTGATGGGGCTGGGCGCCTTCCCCGCCTCGGACCCGCAGTTCCTGGGCATGCTGGGCATGCACGGGACCTACGAGGCGAACCTCGCCATGCACGGCTGCGACGTGCTGCTGAACATCGGCGCGCGCTTCGACGACCGGGTGACGGGGCGGCTCGATGCCTTCTGCCCCGGCGCGAAGAAGATCCACGCCGATATCGACCCCTCCTCGATCAACAAGAACGTCGCGGTGGACGTGCCGATCGTGGGCGATGCCGGCGCCGTGCTGCGCGACCTGCTCGCCGCCTGGGAGGCGGACGAGCGGCCGCAGGACCGAGAGGCCCTGGCCGCCTGGTGGCGTCAGATCGGCCAGTGGCGGGAGAAGCAGTGCCTGCGCTACCGCCAGGAAGGCAGGATCATCAAGCCGCAGCACGCGGTGCGGCGCCTGTACGAGATCACCCGCGAGAGCGGGCGCGAGACCTTCATCTCGACCGAGGTGGGGCAGCACCAGATGTGGGCCGCGCAGTATTTCGGCTTCGAAAAGCCGAACCGCTGGATGACCTCGGGCGGGCTCGGGACGATGGGCTATGGCCTGCCGGCCGCCATGGGCGTGCAGATCGCCCACCCGGACGCGCTGTGCATCGACATCGCGGGCGAGGCGTCGATCCTGATGAACATCCAGGAGATGGGCACGCTGGCGCAGTACCGTCTGCCGGTGAAGGTCTTCATCCTGAACAACGAGTACATGGGCATGGTGCGCCAGTGGCAGGAGCTGCTGCACGGCTCCCGCTACTCCGAGAGCTACTCCGCCGCCCTGCCGGACTTCGTGAAGCTGGCGGAGAGCTTCCACGCCACCGGGCTGCGCGCCACCAGCGCGGACGACCTCGACCGGGTGATCCGCGAGATGATCGCGACCCCCGGCCCGGTGATCGCCGACATCGCCGTCGACCAGAAGGAGAACGTCTTCCCGATGATCCCGTCCGGGGCGGCGCATAACGAGATGATCCTGGGCCCGGGCCAGGAGGGCGGCGTCGCCGGCGTCACCGACGAGGGCAAGGTGCTGGTCTGAGGCGCTGACGATGTCCGGAATGATGCAGCGCGCCGCGACCATCGCGGTGCTGGTGGAGAACGAGGCGGGCGTGCTGGCCCGCGTCATCGGCCTGTTCTCGGGCCGCGGCTACAACATCGAGAGCCTGACCGTGGCCCCTGTGGATGAGGAGAAGCGCCTGTCGCGGATCACCATCGTCACCACGGGGACGGAGATGGTGATCGAGCAGATCAAGGCCCAGCTCGACCGGCTGGTGCCCGTGCACATGCTGTCCGACCTGACCATGGAGGGGCCGCACCTGACGCGCGAGCTGGCGCTCATCAAGGTGGTGGGGCGCGGCGAGGGACGGATGGAGGCGCTGCGCCTGGGCGACGCCTTCCGCGCCCGGGTCGTGGACGCCACCACGGAGAGCGTGGTGTTCGAGATGACCGGCAACGCCGACAAGATCGACGCCTTCATCGCGCTGATGCGCCCGCTCGGCCTGGCCGAGGTCAGCCGCACCGGCGCCGTCGCCATCGCGCGGGGCACCCGGGCCCTCGCCGCCTGAGGGGAGCGGCGACTGATGAGCGACGGCGGCGACCGGAAGGGCGAGGGCGAGCGGATCGGACGCGCCGCCTATGTCGAGGCGGTGATCAAGATCATGCTGGAAGCCAGCGCGATCGCGCGGCACCAGGAGACGCTGCGGGTCAGCGTCTCCGCGGCGCTGCTCGCCCTCGGTGCCGCGCTGGTCGCGCTGTTCGGCGTGCAGCTCCGCGAGGCGACGCCGCTCACCGCGCCGCGGCTGGAGGCGGGCATCGCCGCCGCGCTGACCCTGGTGGGGCTCGTCGGTCTGGTCTTCACCATCCGCAACTACGAACGCTACCGCATCTTCTCCAAGACCGCCTTCGCCTATCTGGCGATGCTCGACGCGGAGTTCGCGAAGGACGGCCATGCCCGGCTGCTGCCGGTGCAGGAGGCTGTCCGGCGCGAGGTCCAGGGCCGCGCCCCGCTCGGCCTGCTCGACCACGAGAGGGTCTGGGTCGGCCTGTTCTCCCTCTTCACGGCGATGGGCGTGCTGCTGCTCGCCGCCGCCGTGTTCCGTCTCCTCTAGGGGCGCGCCATGCCGGCCGCCCCTTGCGCCACCCCCATTCCGCCGGCACCGACGCCGCGCGGCTGAACCCATCCGCCGAACCAAAGAGAGGACGCTAGGATGCGCGTGTATTACGACCGCGATGCGGACGTGAACCTGATCAAGGGCAAGAAGGTCGCCGTGATCGGCTTCGGCAGCCAGGGCCATGCCCATGCGCAGAACATGCGCGATTCCGGCGTGAAGGAGGTCGTGATCGGCCTGCGCCCGGGCGGCTCCGCGCAGAAGGCCGAGGCGGCCGGCTTCAAGGTGATGTCCCCCGCCGAGGCGGCGAAGTGGGCCGACGTGGTGATGGTGCTGACCCCGGACGAGGGCCAGGGCGACCTGTACCGCGAGCAGCTGCACGCCAACATGAAGGAAGGCGCGGCGCTGGCCTTCGCGCACGGGCTGAACGTGCACTTCAACCTGCTCGACCCGCGCCCCGACCTCGACGTCTTCATGATCGCGCCGAAGGGCCCGGGCCACACCGTGCGCTCGGAGTACCAGAAGGGCGGCGGCGTGCCCTGCCTCGTGGCCGTGGCGCAGAACCCGTCCGGCAACGCGCTGGAGATCGCGCTCTCCTACGCCTCCGCCGTCGGCGGCGGCCGCTCGGGCATCATCGAGACGACCTTCAAGGAGGAGTGCGAGACCGACCTGTTCGGCGAGCAGGTCGTGCTCTGCGGCGGCCTGGTCGAGCTGATCAAGGCGGGCTTCGAGACGCTGGTCGAGGCCGGCTACGCCCCCGAGATGGCGTATTTCGAGTGCCTGCACGAGGTGAAGCTGATCGTCGACCTCATCTACGAGGGCGGCATCGCCAACATGAACTACTCCATCTCCAACACGGCCGAGTACGGCGAGTACGTGACGGGTCCCCGCATCATCACCCCGGCCACCAAGGCGGAGATGAAGCGCGTGCTGGACGACATCCAGTCGGGCAAGTTCGCCCGCGACTGGATGCTGGAGAACCGGGTCAACCAGGCGTCCTTCAAGGCCACCCGCCGCCGCCTCGCCGAGCACCCGATCGAGGAGGTCGGTGAGAAGCTGCGCGACATGATGCCGTGGATCAAGAAGAACGCCCTGGTGGACAAGGCGAAGAACTGAGGCTCGTCCCCGTGGCCCGGGGAGAAGGCCCTGCCTTCTCCCCGATACCCCTCATCCGCCAGGACTCTGCGAGCCCTGGACCCGAGGGGCGCTGCCGCGCGGCAGGCTGCACCGGCATCGCGGCGCCGGAGGTCGATGACCTCCGGCGGGCAACGCCGCCTCGCGCGCTGACGGCCAGATTGTTTTCCTTGGGCCGGCACCGAACCCGCGGGCGGAGCCCGCGTGGCGCGTGCGCAGGCCCCACCCCCTCGCGGACTCCCGAAAGAGGGAGGGGGCGCGGGGGAGGTCGCTCCCCCCGGATCTACCCCCGCCGGACGCCCCAGAACACCGGAGCCCCCTTCACCACCCCCGTCAGGTCGCTGCGATAGGCGGTGTTCTGGTAGAACAGCCCGAGCGGGATGAAGGGCAGGTCGGCGAAGGCCGCCTCCTGCATCTCCCGCCCGATCGCCGCCTGCTCCGCCTCCGGCGCGTCGAACCAGCGGTCGCGCAGCGCCTCCAGCCGCTCGCTCACCGGCCAGCCGACGATGCTCTTCCGCCCGCTGCCGCGCAGGTAGTTGTGCGCCGCCGGGTTCATCCAGCTCGCGCCCGCGGTGCTGATGCAGGTGACGTTCCAGCCGCCGCCGGCCGGCGGGTCCTGGTTGGCGATGCGGCGGATGAAGGTGCCGAAATCCATCGACTGCTGGTCGAGGTTCACGCCGCAGCGGCGCAGCATGTCCGCCGCCACCTCGTTGGTCGCCGTCACGGAGGGGTAGTCGGTCGGCTGCACCAGCACGACCTTCTCGCCCTTGTAGCCCGCCGCCTCCAACGCCCGCCGCGCCGCGCCGAGGTCGCGCGGGCCGGTCAGCGCGGCCATCCCCGCATCGCTGGCCATGGGCGAGCCGGGCAGGAAGAAGCCCAGATCGGTGCGCCACAGGGAACGGTCGTCGCCCGCCACGGCCTGCATGAAATCCGCCTGCGCCACGGCAGGCAGCAGGGCACGGCGCATCTCCGGCCGGTCGAAGGGCGGGTGCAGCTGGTTGAAGCGCAGGAAGCAGGGGGAGCCGGTGGTCTCCAGCACCTCCAGCCGGACGTCGCGCCGGCGCCGCAGCGCGGCGGCCAGGTCGGCGGGCGGCTGCTCCCACCAGTCGATCTCGCCCTGTTGCAGGGCGGCCGAGGCGGTGGCGGGGTCGGGCATGGAGAGCCACTCCACCCGATCGACATTCACCACCTTCGGTCCGGCGAGCAGGCTGGGCGTGCCGTCCCCGCGCGGGACGTAGCCCTCGAACTTCCGGTAGACGGTGCGGGCGCCGACCACGCGCTCCTCGGCCACGAAGCGGAAGGGGCCGCTGCCGACCATCTCCGTCACCTGCGTGCCGGGATCGGTCTTCGCCAGGCGCTCGGGCATGATGAAGCAGTTCATCGTGCCGGGCTTGCCCAGCGCATCCGCCAGCATGGGGAAGGGGCGCTTCAGCCGGAAGACGATGCGCGAATCGTCCGGCGCCGACAGCTCCTCCACCACGCCCATCAGCGCGATCCCGAAGGTGTCGCGCGCGCCCCAGCGGCGGATGCTGGCGACCGCGTCGCGCGCCCGCACCGGCTCGCCGTCGTGGAAGCGCAGCCCGGGACGCAGGGTGATGGTCCAGCGCCGGCCATCGTCCTCCACGACGTGGCCGGCCGCCATCTGCGGGTGAACGCGCAGGTCGGTGTCCACGCCGTAGAGCGTGTCGAAGACCATCAGCGCGTGGTTGCGGGTGACCACCCCCGGCGTCCAGTGCGGGTCGAGGATGGTCAGCTCGGTCTGCGCCACGAAGCGCAGCGGCGTCGCGGCCTGGGCCCGCCCCAGGCGCGGCACGGCCAGCGCGGCGCCCATGGCCAGGACCGCGCGGCGGGGGAGGGTGGGCATCCGGCTCATGCGCCGCAAGGTGGCGGGGCGGCCCCGCCCGGTCAACGCGGCCGACGGGTCAGCGGCACTCCAGGATGCGGAGGTCGTAGACCGGATGCTCCAGCATCGACACGGCGGGCGCATTGGCCAGCATCCAGCCGCGGAACGCCGGCGGTGACCCCTGGGGCAGGAGGCTGTCCGTCACCTCGATGAAGGCGGCGGCATCCGGCACCTCGTCGGGCGGGCGGGCGTTGCAGGCGCGCACGGTGATGGTCAGCGTGCCGAAGCGCACCGGGGTGTTCACCTTCGCTTCCAGCACCGTGACCCGGGCCGTCACCTTGTCCAGCGCCTGCAGCTTCGCCGTCTGCGCGGGGACCCATTCCTGTGCCCCGGCCGGCGAGGGCGCCGACAGGGCCAGCGGCCACAGCAGGGCGGCGACCAGAAGGGCGCGCCTCATGACGGCTGCCCGCCGCCGGGCGGCTTCGGGCTGGGCAAGGCATCGACCAGCGCGTGCAGGATGCGGCGCATGGCGGAGTCGTCCACGCCCATCAGGACCGCGTCCTCGAAGGCGTCGCGCAGCACCTGCGCGGCCTCCGCATGGTTCTCGGCCAGCATCTTCAGCTTCTCGCGGCAGGAGACCGGCGCGCCATCGGCGCCCGGCCATGTCCCCGGCGGATCGAGGCTCATGGCCGCGCGGGGGCCGGGGCCGGGGCGGGCGAGGGCGCGGGCTCGTTCCCCTTGGTGGAGGCCAGTTCCGTCACGGAGAAGATGAAGCGGCCCAGCAGGCTCTCGAGGCTGACCGCAGGCTGGGTGATCGTGATGGTGCCGCCATCGGGCAGCAGCCTGTCGCTGCCGCCGGGCACCAGCGCCACGTACTTGCCGCCCAGCAGCCCCTCGGAGGTGATCTCGGCCGAGGTGTCGTCGGGCAGCTTCAGCGCGCCGTCCACCTGCAGGCGAAGCACGGCGAGGAAGGTGTTCGGGTCGATGCGCTGGTCGGTGACGTTGCCCACCCGCACGCCGGCGATGCGGACATCCGCGCCGGGAGCGAGCCCGTCGATGCGGTCGAACCTCGCCGTCAGGGTCAGCCCCGAACCCGCGGCGGTCCGCCCGGAATGGCTCAGGGCATAGACCAGGAACGCCGCGGCCACGCCAAGGATCACCAGCCCGGCCAGGATTTCCGCCCAGCTCCTCCGCCCCTTCACGCCCGGTGCTCCGGCGGCATCAGCTGCCCGGTGTCCAGGCCTCGTAGTCGCCGGCGGTCTGCCGGCGCTGCCCGCCTTCGTAGTCGTGGCCGCTGGGACGGTAGGCGAGGGCGGTGCCCGTCAGGTTGGGCTGGTGCTCGAGCTGCCAGGGGTAGCGCTTCTGCTCGTCCAGCACGGGGGTCGCGTGGTGCAGCCAGCCATGCCACTCGGGCGGCACGTTCGTCGCCTCCGCATCCTTGGCATAGACGACCCAACGGCGCGTGTGCGCGAAGCCCGGCACCACGCGGCGCGTCTCGTAATACACGTTGCCGAAGCGGTCGGTGCCGACCTGCCGGCCCTTGAGGGGGGAGAACAGGCGCAGGAACAGGGACATGGGGCCTCCGGAAGCGGGCGATATGGCATGGTCGGACCGCGCATGAAAGTCCGCCCCGGCAAGACCGAGTCGGTAACACCGCATCTGGTGGTCAAGTCCCCGGGAACCCCCAAGATGCAGCTTCACCGCCCGCCGGGCGGCCTCTAGGATGGGGCCATGCCCCAGACCGACGGCACCCCCTGGTCCGACGTGACGCTCCGCCGCCTTCCCGGCCGGGCCGATCCCGACTCCGCCTCCCGCCCCGTGGCCATCCCCGCCGCCTGGGACGCGGCGGAGGCGGCGGCGGATGCGCTGGCGGCCCTGGCGCCGGCCGGCCGGCCCGCCTCGCTGCCGAAGCTGGCCGAGGCCTGGCTGAAGCGCGTGGCCGAGGGCGCGGCAAGGACGGGCCTGCTGCCCCCTGAGGCCGCTGCGGCGCTGGTCGCGGACCTGCGCGCCCTGCTCCTCCTGCGGCGGGGTGCCCCGGGGGAATCGGTCTGGACCGGCGAGGCCGAGGACGCGCCCCGATTCGTGCTGAACCTGCCGGCCTTCCTGGACGAGGAAGGCGGCTTCGACGCGGCGGCCTATGCCGCGGCGGCGCGGCTCGCCGTGCTGGGGCTGGAGGCGCTTTCCGCCGGCAAGGCGCGCCGCCTGCGGGTGGGGTTCGCCGATCTCGCCGGCCTGCTCGCCGGGCTCGGCCTCGACTATGAGGGCGCGGAGGCAAGGAACGTGGCCGCCGCCGTGGCGGCCCTGACCCGGGGTGCCGCCGAGGCCGCCAGCGGCGAATGCGCCGAGGCGCTGGGCGAGCGTGTCCCGCTGGCCCTGGACTGGCCGGCCCCGCCGGAGGCCACCGCCGTTCCGGGCCTCGCCGCCGCCGCCCGCGCGGCACTGGACGCCGCGGCCGGCGCACCGGGGCTGCGCCACGAATCCGTCTTCGCCCTGTCCCCCGCCGATGCGGTGGAGGCGTTGCTGGGCGCCGAATCCGCGGGCTTCGCCCCGGCCGCCGGCCCCGGCCGCCGGGACCCGGTCCTGGGCGAGGTGCCGACGGCTGCCGCGCGCCGTGCCGGTGCGCGGGCGGCATCGCTGCTGGCGCCGCGTCGCCCGGCCGCGCGCGCCGCCATGGCCGCGGTGCTGGCCCCCTGGCTGCGCGAAATCCCCGCTCCACCCGTTCCGGCCGCCGCGCCGCGGCCGGCGCCCAGCCCGGTCGACGCCCACCGCGCCCTGCGCGGGCGTGCCTGGAAGGTGGCAGTGGGCGGCCACCGCGTGACCCTGCACGCGACCGACCATCCGGACGGGACGCTGGCCGAGATCTCGCTGAACCTCGCCAAGGATGGGGCGGCGTTCCGTGGCCTGCTCGACGCGCTGTGCCAGACGGTGTCCCTCGCCCTCGCGCGCGGCGTGCCGCTGGCGGAGCTGGTGCAGGCGCATGCCTATACGCGCTTCGGCCCGGCCGGCGCGGTGGAGGGCGACCCGTCCATCCTGCGGGCCAGCTCCATCCTGGACTGGGCGTTCCGCCGGCTGGCGCTCGAGTACCTCGACCTTCCGCCCCTGGCCGATCCGGCCGAGGAGGAGTGCGCCGCCGAATCGGCCGGCTCGCCGGGGCAGCAGCAGCCGCTCCTCCCGCTGGGCGGCCCCGGCGCGGCGGGGCCGGGCCCGCGGCCGCGCCGCCGCGCCCTGCGGCTGGTGGGGTAGGCTGTCGCATGTCCGGCGGGATCGCCCGGGGCGTGGCCCGTGCGGTCAGGCGCCGCGCCGGTGGAGATCAGGGGTAGCGGGGTCGGCAAGGGGCCGGGCCTGACCGGGCCGGCGGCGGCGTGCCAGGATGCGCCCCGCCGCCACAGATGAAAGGACCTCCATGGCCGGAACCATCGACGCCCGCCTGAAGGAGTTGGGGATCGCCCTGCCCGAGGCGGCCAAGCCCGTGGCGAACTATGTGCCCACCGTCCGCAGCGGGGACCTGCTGGTCGTCTCCGGCCAGATCCCGTTCCGGGACGGCAAGATCGCCTATACCGGCAAGCTCGGGCAGACGGTGACGCTGGAGGATGGCCAGGTCGCCGCGCAGCTCTGCCTCATCAACGTGCTGGCGCAGGCGAAGCTGGCGCTGGAGGGGGATCTGGACCGGATCGTCCGGGTCGTCCGCCTCGGCGGCTTCATCGCCTGCGATCCCGCCTATACCCAGCATGCGACCGTGATGAACGGCGCCTCCGACCTCGCCGTGGCGGTGTTCGGCGATGCCGGGCGCCACACCCGCTCGACGATCGGCGTCGCCTCCCTGCCCATGGACGCGGCCGTCGAGGTCGAGGCGATGTTCGAGGTCCAGTGACGCCGGCCGCGATGTCCCCGGCCGAGGCGCTGCTCCGCCGCTGGATGGACAGCGGCGACCACGGCCTGCTGGCCGGGGATGTCGTCTGGGAGGTATCCCCGGGCTATCCCGTCCCGCGCACCTCCTGGCGCGGGCGGGCGGAGGTCGAGGGGGTGTTCTTCCCCACCCTCCGCCGGACCTTCCCGGTCTGGAGGATCCGGCCCTCCGCCTTCGCCCCGCTGGCGGATGGACGGCTGGTGGTGACCGGGCATTACGAGGCCGGGCATGCCGATGGGCGGGAGGGGCAGGTTCCCTTCCAGCACCTCTGGACCATCGCGGGCGACCGGATCGCGGCGGTGGAAGCGGTGGCGGATTTCGCGGCCTTCGCCGGGTGACCTCCCGTGGGCGGGCGGCCGCCGGCCCGTCGCGCAGGAGTGGCTTGCGCTGGCCATGCTGCGGCGCACATTTCCCGAATGCCCGACGGCACGCCTGAGCTGACCCTCTCCCTGCATCCGAAGATCGCCGCGATTCCGCCGGCCGACTGGGATGCCTGCGCCGGGCCGGACAACCCCTTCGTCTCCCATGCCTTTCTCCTCGCCCTGGAGGAAAGCGGCTCGGTCGGCGGGCGCAGCGGCTGGCTGCCGCAGCACGCCGCGCTGCGCGGGCCGGACGGGCGGCTGCTGGCCGTGGCGCCGGCCTATGCCAAGGCGCATTCCTATGGCGAGTACGTCTTCGACCACGCCTGGGCCCATGCCTTCGAGCAGGCGGGCGGGCGGTATTACCCCAAGCTGCTGGTGGCGGTGCCGTTCAGCCCGGTGCCCGGGCCGCGCCTGCTGACGCGCCCCGGCTCCGGCCTGCCGCCCGCCGCCCTGGCGCAGGCGTTGCGGCAGGTGACGGGCGAGCTGGACCTGTCCTCCTGCCACGTCACCTTCTGCACCGGCGCCGAGTGGGAGGCGCTGGGCGAGGCCGGCTGGCTGCGGCGACTCGGCACCCAGTTCCACTGGGAGAATCCGGGCTACGCCGGCTTCGACGACTTCCTCGGTGCGCTCTCCAGCCGCAAGCGCAAGGTGCTCCGGCGCGAGCGGCGCGACGCGCAGTCGGCCGGCCTGGCCTTCCGCGCGCTGCGCGGCAGCGAGGTCACGGCGGCGCAGTGGAAGACCTTTCACCGCTGCTACCTGCACACCGCCGACCGGAAATGGGGCAGCCCCTACATCACCGGGCGCTTCTGGCCGCTGCTGGGCGAACGCCTGGGCGACCGCGTGGTGCTGATGATCGCCGAACGGGATGGCGAGATGGTCGCGGGCGCGCTGAACCTGATGGGAACGGACACGCTGTTCGGCCGCAACTGGGGCAGCCTGGTGGAGGCGCCGTTCCTGCACTTCGAGCTCTGCTACTACCAGGCGATGGACTTCGCGATCGCGCAGGGCCTGGCGCGGGTCGAGGCGGGGGCGCAGGGCGAGCACAAGATCCAGCGCGGCTACCTGCCGCAGCCGACCTACTCGGCGCACTGGATCGGGCATGCGGGGCTGCGCCGCGCCGTGTCGGACTTCCTGGAGCGCGAGCGGCCGGCGATGCGGGCGGAGATGGCGGCGCTGGCCGAGGCGTCGCCGTTCCGGCGGGAGGGGGAGGGCTAGGTCGGATCACCGAACGGCGGCATCGTCCGGCGGCGTGCGTCCCTTCATCCATCGACAGGCCGGAGCATCCGTGGTGAACGACTGTGAACCGGGCATGCTCCAGGCCCGCCTCCTGCCGCGGCAGCCGCCGGCGGCCGTGTCGCCGCGATCGTGCTGACCGCCTACGCCCAGCTCGCCGCCGCCATGGCGCTGTCCGGGGCGAATGTGGCGGTGGCCAAGCTGCTTGCCGGGGCGCTGCCGATCGCGATGATCCTCGGCCTGCGTTGCCTCATCTCCTCCGCCGTGTTGTTGCCGCTGGCGCTGCGGCGCGACGGCGCCCGCCTGCCGCCCCCGGGCGTCCTGGGGAACCTGTTCTGGCAGGCGCTGTTCGGCACCGTGCTCTACAATGCCGCGCTGCTGCTGGGCCTGCGCCTGACCACGGCGCTGGAGGGCGGGCTGGTGCTCGCCACCTTGCCGGCCGTGGTGGCGCTGGGCTCGGCGCTGTTCCTCGGCGAGCATCTGCCGGTGCGCGTCTGGCTGGCGGCGCTGCTGGCGGCGGGCGGGATCGCGGCGGTGACGCTGGCGCGGCTCGCCCCCGGCGCGGGCGGCAGTCTGGCGGGCAACGCCCTGGTCTTCGTCGGGGTCTGCGGCGAGGCGGCCTATGCGCTGCTGGCCAAGCGCAGCGTCGGGCGCCTGCCGGTGGTGACCGCCAGCCTGTGGATGCAGCTCTTCTCCGCGCTGCTGCTGCTGCCGGCCTGGCTGCCCTGGGCCGGCGAGGCGGCGGTGCTGGCCGATCCCATCCTGGCCGGGCTGCTGCTCTTCCACGCGCTGACGGCGAGCCTGCTGAGCCTGCTGCTCTGGTACGCCGGGCTGGTGCGGGTGCCGGCGGGAACGGCGGGGGTGTTCATGGCCTTCCTGCCGGCCGCGGCGGCGGTGTCGGCCCTGCTGTTCCTGGGGGAGACGGCGACGGCCACGCATGGGCTGGGCTTCGCGCTGATGCTGGCGAGCGTGCTGCTCGCGACCTGGCCGGCCCGGTCGCGCACATGAGGGCGTGGCTCTCCTGCACGGGCGCGGCGCTGCGGGCGGCCGATCCGGCCGACATCTCCGCCCGCCTCTCCGCCGCCCAGGCGCGGCGCGGCCTCGATGCCACCTATGCCCAGCTTGCCGCCTGGGAAGCCGCGGCGGCGGTGCTGCGCGATGCCGTCGCGGCCTGTGGCGGCGAAGGCTGGACGGTGGCCTTCGAGTACGAGCTGCTGCGGCTGGAGAAGCGCATCGATGCCGTGGTCCTGACCGACCGCGCCATCCTCGTGCTGGAGTTCAAGGGGGAGGGCTTCTCCGCCGCCGACCTGCGGCAGGTCGAGGATTATGCGCTGGACCTGCGCGACTTCCATGCCGGCAGCCGGGCGCATCCGATCGTGCCGATCCTCGTGCCGCAGCTTGGCCCCGATCCGCGGCCGGTGCAGCCGGTGCTGCTCTGGCACGGCGTGGTGCCGGCGCTGCGCACCGGCGCCAGCGGCCTGCCGGGCCTGCTGCGCTGGGTGCAATCCAGCATCCCGCCGCCGTCCGCGCCGCTCGACGGTGCCGCCTGGCTCGCGGCTGCCTACCGGCCGGTGCCGACCATCGTGGAGGCGGCGACCATGCTCTACGCCCGCCATGGCGTGGCGGAGATCGCCGCGGCGCGCTCGGATGCCGCCAACCTGACGCGCACCACCGCAGCGATCGGCCGCGCGCTGGAGGCTGCCCGGCGCGACGGCGCGAGGGTGGTGATCTTCGTCACCGGCATTCCTGGCGCCGGCAAGACGCTTTGCGGGCTGAACGCCGTCTTCGGCGCGGCGCGCCAGGACGGCGCCGCCTTCCTCACCGGCAACGCGCCGCTGGTCGCGGTGCTGCGCGCGGCCCTGGCGCGCGATGCGGTGGCGCGCGGCGAATGCGGGCGCGGCGAGGCGGAGCGGCGCGTGCGCATGGCGCTGCAGAACGTGCATGCCTTCCTGGCCGAGCACGCCACCGACCCGCAGCGCCGCCCGCCGCCGGAGCGGCTGATCGTCTTCGACGAGGCGCAGCGCGCCTGGGACGCGGCGCAGGCCGGCCGCGACACGCTGCGCCGCAAGGCCGTGCTGACGGCGAGCGAGCCGGCGCATACGCTGGAGATCATGGCGCGGACGGAGGGCTGGTCCGCCGTCGTCGCGCTGATCGGCCAGGGGCAGGAGATCAACACGGGCGAGGCGGGCCTCCTGGAATGGGGCCGCTGCCTGGCGGCCGACGGAGGGTGGCGCGCGGTCGCGGCCCCGCGCGTGCTGGAGGGCGCCGACCCGGCGCAGCGCCTGGCGGCGGAGCGGCCGCCCTGGTTGTCGCTCGACCCCGATCTCGACCTGACGGTGCCGATCCGCGGCATCCGCAGCGCCGCCGTCGCGCCCTGGGTGGAGGCGCTGCTCGACGGCCGCTTCGCCGAGGCGGCGCGCATCGCCGCGACGGCGGAGGGCGGCTTGCCCGTCTTCCTGACGCGCGACCTGTCCGAATTGCGGGCCGCGCTGCGCGGTCTTGCCCGGGGCGAGCGCCGCGCCGGCATCCTGCGCAGCGCCGGCGCCCGACGGCTGCGCGGCGAGGGCTTCGGCGAGGAGGTGCCCGCCGATGCCGTGCCCGACTGGTTCCTGAACCGCTGGCCGGATGTCCGGGCCTCGGATGCCTTGGAGACCGGGGCGACGGAATACGCCTGCCAGGGGCTGGAGCTGGACGTGGCGGGCCTGGCCTGGGGCGGCGACTTCCTGGCGGCACCGGGCGGCTGGACGGCCCGGCGCTTCGTCGGCACGGCGTGGCAGGCGGTGCGGCAGCCGCGGGAACGCGACTTCATCCGCAACACCTACCGCGTCCTGCTCACGCGGGCGCGCTATGAAACGGTGGTCTGGGTGCCGCGCGGGGATGCCGGGGACAGGACGCGGCAGCCCGCCGAGATGGATCTGGTGGCGGGCCGGCTGCTGTCCTGCGGGGTACGGCCGATGGCCCTGGACAGGATGGCGCCGGAGCCGGCGGACCCCGTCGCCCTGTTCCCCTGACGGGCGGCGCCGCGCCCGGCCCCACCGCCCTCCGTGGCGAGATTCGCGCATTAATTGTATGAACACAACCTTGACGTGTTGAATCCGGTGCGCACGCTAGGGACTCTGCTCCTGTCGATAGGTGCCCCATGCCGGATGCGTCGACCAAGCTCCCGCTCAACATCGCCCCGTTTGCCAGCGACGACACCATCACGGGGGATGGTGGGGTGTTCGCCATCACCTTCGATGACCTCCTGGCCAACGACAGCGATGGCGATGGCGACGCGCTGACCATCGTCGCCGTGGGCGACGCCGCCAAGGGGACGGTCCTGCTGATCCCGGACCAGGCCATCCTCTACTTCCCTGGCCTGGATTTCCTCGGCCACGACAGCTTCGACTACACCGTCTCGGACGGTGCCGGCGGGACGGCCACGGCGACCGTGACCATCGACCTGAGGCGCATGGCCACGCTGGACGTGACCCTCGCCGAGGACAGCCCCATCGTCGTCGCCACCAACGACCTCGCCGCTTCTGGCGGCCGGACGGTGTTCACCCAGCCCGCCCATGGCACGGTCACGCTGGAAGCCGTCCCGGGCGGGCCGGGGGAGCGGATCGTCTATACCCCCGATCCCGACTATGTCGGCGACGACAGCTTCAGCCTTGTCTACCTGACCGCGGCCGGTCCCCAGGCGCAGCAGGCGGTCAGGCTGACGGTCACGCCCACCGCCGGCCCCGCCACGCCCCTCTACCTCCGTGGCGGCGCAGGGGCGGATGCCATGGACCACTCCGCCGCCACCGGGCGCGTGCTGCTGGCCGGGCTGGACGGGGCGGACACGCTCATCGGCGGCCGGGACAACGATGCGCTGAACGGCGGCATGGGCGACGACGTGATCCTCGGCGGCGACGGCAGCGATCTCATCACCGGCGGCGCCGGGGTGGATCGCGTCGCGGGGGGCGCGGGGCAGGACACTTTCCTCTTCGCCGCCAGCGACCTGGCGCTGTCCGGCGAGGTGGACCGGATTCTCGACTTCGAGGGGGCCGGCGTCGCGGGCGGGGACATGATCCGGTTCGAAGGCTTCGGCGAGAACGCCGCGCTGGCCTGGGTGGGCACCATCGGCGAGGCGCATCTCTACGAGGTCCGGGACGGGTTCGGCCGGCCCCTGGGACAGCTCGCGGTCAGTGCCGGCGGCGTGCCGGGCGATCGGCTGACGGCCGGGGACTACGCCTTCGCCTAGGGCATTTTTCGGGGAAAGCCTGTGAACCGGAAATGCTCTAGAAGCCGGGCATGCTGCGTCTTCTGCTTGCCCTCTTCCTCCTCGCTGCCGCGCCATTGCGGGCCGAGGAGATCAAGCTCGCCACCTGGAACCTCTCCTGGCTGACCACGCGGCCGGCCAGCGACCGTGCCCTGCCGCGCGACGTCTGGACGCGCGACGAGGAGGACCTCCGCCGCCTGCGTGGCTATGCCGAGCGGCTGCGGGCGGATGTCCTCGCCATGCAGGAGGTGGATGGGCCGGAGGCCGCCGCCCTCATCCTTGACCCGGCGGAGTGGACCCTGTTCTTCCCACGCGAGCGCGACGTGCAGCGCGTCGCCATCGCCGTGCGCCGCGGCCTGCGTGCGACGCAGAACCCGGACCTCGCCGGTCTGGACCTGCGCGGCCAGGCGCGCTTCAGCCTGCGGCGCGGCGTGGACGTCACGCTGGAGGCGGGCGGAAGCCGGTTGCGGCTGCTGGCGCTTCACCTGTCCGGTGGATGCCGGCAGGAGGCGTTGTCGGGATCGCGCGACTGCGAAGACCTGCGCGAGCAGGCCTCGGTCCTGGCCGGCTGGATCGCCCAGCGGCGCGAGGAGGGGGTGCCCTTCGCGCTCCTTGGGGACTTCAACCGCCGCATGGACCGCCGCGATGACCCGTTCCTGCCGCTGCTGGAGCGACAGGCGCCGCTGCTGCGCACGACGGCGGGTGCATCGAACCCCTGCTGGGGCGGGCGCTCCTTCATCGACCATATCCTGCTGGGGGGGGCGGCGCGGGGCTGGCTGGTCCCCGACAGCCTGCGGGTCCTGGTCTATGCCGAGCGCGGGCCGGAATGGCGCCGCCGCCTCTCCGACCACTGCCCCGTCTCCGTCCGGCTGCGGCTGCCCTGACGGGTGCGGCCCGATGCGGATGGCCTGACGGGGCCGGGCTGATGCGGGTCGGGCGACGGTCGCTGCTGGCCGGTGGGACGGCGCTGGCCGTCGCCGGCTGCTCGGAGCTGGACCTGCTCAGCCTCGTCGCCCCGCGCGGCGGGCTGCGGACGCAGCGCGACCTGCGCTACCGGCCCGGCCCGCGCGGCACGCTGGACCTGCACCGGCCCGCCGTCCCGCGTCCAGAGGCGCCGCTGCTGGTCGTGTTCCACGGCGGCGGCTTCGGCGGCGGCGACAAGAGTCAACTGCTGTTCCTGGCAGAGGCCCTGGTCCGGCTGGGCGGGCCGGTGGCCATGCCGAACTACCGGCTGGTGCCGGAGGTGCGCTGGCCCGACTTCGTCGAGGATGCGGTCGCGGCCGTCACCTGGCTGCTGGCTGGAGCCGGGGCAGGGCGGCAGGTGGTGCTGCTGGGCTATTCCGCCGGCGCCTTCCTGGCCGCGGCCCTGGCCATCGACCCGCGATGGCTGGGCGGCCAGCGCGCCCGGCTGTCCGGCTGGGTGGGGCTGTCGGGCCTGTACGAGATCCCGCCCGGCAGCGCCTTCGCCGGCCCGGCCGGCGGCAGCGGGGCGGTGCTGCCCGCCGACCCCGCCGCGATCGTCGGCGCGCCGCCCGCCCTGCTCCTGCATGGCGGGACGGATCGCGTGGTGCCGCCGGATCAGGCACGACGCCTCGGCGCCCGGCTCCGCGCGGCCGGTGTGCCGGCGCGCGTGGTCGTGGAGCCGGAGCGGGGGCATCTGGGCGTGATGGCCTCGCTGGCCTTCCCGGTGCGGATGCTGGGCCTGCTGCCCGGCACGACGGCGGGCGAGGAACTGGCCGGCTTCGTGGCCTCTCCTGCCGCCTGGGCCGGCGCGGCCGGCTGATTCGTCAAGGTCCGCAGCCGAGGCGCTGCTCTGGCGTTCCGGGCCTTGGGCGCGACATGCTGCGCCATGATGGCAGCTGTGCCCCGGGCCGGGCTGGGTGGCTGCACAGGCGGGGAAGGGAGCCAACCTCGGCATGGGGACACACGACGATCTGAAGCGCCTGACGGCCCGGTGCCGGGTGACCAGTGGCAAGGGATTTGACCTCGGCGCGCGGGCGACGGACGAGAAGGGCGGGGTCGACCTGGATAAGAAGGCCAGCGCCGCCGTCCTGTCCGACCACGTCGGGCGCATCGCCGCGTTGCAGGACATGCTGCATGCGCAGGATCGCTGGGCGGTGCTGTGCCTGTTCCAGGCGATGGACGCAGCGGGCAAGGACGGCACCATCAAGCACGTGTTCAGCGGCGTGAACCCGCAGGGCTGCCAGGTGCAGGCCTTCTCCGCGCCGGGCGGGGTGGAGCGCGACCACGACTTCCTCTGGCGTCACGTCATGTACCTGCCGCAGCGCGGGCGCATCGGCATCCACAACCGCTCCTGGTACGAGGAGGTGCTGGTGGTGCGCGTTCACCAGCGCATCCTGGCGGGGCAGAAGCTGCCGGCCCGCGTCGTGACCGACCAGATCTGGGATGAGCGGCTGGAGGACATCGCCGGCTTCGAGCGCTACCTGACGCGCCAGGGCATCGTGGTGCTGAAGTTCTTCCTGCATGTCGGTGAGGAGGAACAGCGCGCGCGCCTGCTGGCCCGCATCGACCAGCCGGACAAGAACTGGAAGATGAACACGGACGACCTCAAGGACCGGGCGCTGTGGAAGCAGTATGCGCAGGCCTACGAGGCCGCCATCCGGGCCACCGCCACGTCCCACGCCCCCTGGTTCGTGGTGCCAGCGGATCGGAAGTGGCTGGCGCGCCTGATCGTCGCCCAGGTGGTGGTCGAGGCGCTGGAAGGCCTGGGCCTGAAATATCCGACGGTAGACCAGGACCAGCGCGTCGCGCTCGAGGAGGCGCGGCAGTACCTGACCTGATGACGGATAGTGCATGTCTTGATCGGCGCCGGTACGGCGCTGCGCCCGTGGCCCGGGGGCAAGGCGCTGCCTCGCCCCCGTACCCCCACTCCGCCAGGACCCTGCGGGCCCTGGACCCGATCAGCGCTGCCGCGGGACAGCCGGATACGGGGTCAATGTGCCGAGGAGCCATGCTCCTCGGCAGGTACGGTGTCCGCACTCTCTGACGCCTTCTGAGCTTTTTCGGAGGCCCGCTTCTCCACGTTCCGTCAGGGTTCAGCCCGGAGGCTGACGCCCACCGCACAGAACCAACTCCCAGCGGGGACCGGGGCCCGCTTGTGGCCCCGGCAGGGGAGGGTCTGGGAGGGGACGGCGTCCCCTCCCGGTCGCGCGCCCGAACACCGCAGCACGACGGGTCAGGTCATCCTGCCGTCGGTATGAGCCGTAGCCTGCCAGGGCCACCGCAAGCGTCGTGCGACATCGGGCGAGGCAAAAAAGGAAAGGCGGCGCGGAACGGATTCCGCGCCGCCTTTCCGGCTCATCCCGTCGCCGGCTGGGTCAGTCGGCGGTCTCGGGCTCCTTCTC
Source organism: Roseomonas sp. OT10 (assembly GCF_020991085.1). Classification (NCBI taxonomy): domain Bacteria; kingdom Pseudomonadati; phylum Pseudomonadota; class Alphaproteobacteria; order Acetobacterales; family Roseomonadaceae; genus Roseomonas; species Roseomonas cutis. The sequence goes on along the minus strand of NZ_CP087719.1, from coordinate 2,490,697 downwards.
CGTCTCGCCGTCGCCTGGTCCGTCCTCGGGAGGCGGCGGCAGGGCAGGGGCCGGCGCCTCGGTGATAGCGAAGGTCAGCTCGCCATCCTTCAGCCCGACATTGACCGCGCCGCCCTTCACCAGCTTGCCGAACAGCAACTCCTCGGCCAGCGGCTTCTTGACGTATTCCTGGATCACCCGGGCCAGCGGACGCGCGCCGTAGAGCGGGTCGTAGCCGCGCTCCGCCAGCCACTCCTTCGCCGCGGAGGACAGCTCGATCGTGACGTTGCGGTCGGCGAGCTGGGCTTCCAGCTGCATCACGAACTTCTCGACCACATGGCCCACGATCTCGGGCGTGAGGCCGGCGAAGCCCACCACCGCGTCCAGGCGGTTGCGGAACTCCGGGGTGAAGAGGCGCTTGATCGCCTCCTCGTCCTCGCCCTTGCGGACCTGCTGCCCGAAGCCGATGCCCGGCTTGGCCATGTCGGAGGCTCCCGCATTCGTCGTCATGATGAGGATGACGTTGCGGAAGTCGACGGTCTTGCCGTTATGGTCGGTCAGCTTCCCGTGGTCCATCACCTGCAGCAGGATGTTGTACAGGTCCTGGTGCGCCTTCTCGATCTCGTCGAGCAGGAGCACGCAGTGCGGGTGCTGGTCCACGGCATCCGTCAGCAGCCCGCCCTGGTCGAAGCCGACATAGCCCGGCGGCGCGCCGATCAGGCGGGAGACGGAGTGCCGCTCCATGTACTCGGACATGTCGAAGCGGGTCAGCTCGATGCCCAGCGTCTTGGCGAGCTGCTTGGCCACCTCCGTCTTGCCGACGCCGGTGGGGCCGCTGAACAGGTAGTTGCCGATCGGCTTCTCCGGGTCGCGCAGCCCGGCGCGGGACAGCTTGATCGCGGCGGACAGCGCCTCGATCGCCTTGTCCTGGCCGAAGACCATGGACTTCAGGTCGCGCTCCAGGTTGCGCAGCGTCTCCTTGTCGTCCGTGCTGACGGACTTCGGCGGGATACGCGCGATCTTGGCAACGATGTCCTCGACGTCCTTCAGCGTCACCGTCTTCCGCCGCTTGCCCTCCGGCAGCAGCATCCGGCTGGCCCCGACCTCGTCGATCACGTCGATCGCCTTGTCGGGCAGCTTGCGGTCGTTGATGTACTTGGCCGACAGCTCCACCGCCGCCCGGATGGCCTCGGGCGTGTACTTCACCTTGTGGTGCTTCTCGTAGTTGGTCTTCAGCCCCTGGAGGATCTTCACCGCATCCTCGATCGACGGCTCGTTCACGTCGATCTTCTGGAAGCGGCGGACCAGCGCCCGGTCCTTCTCGAAGTGCTGCCGGTATTCCTTGTAGGTGGTGGAACCGACGCAGCGCAGCGTCCCCTGGGCGAGGGCAGGCTTGAGCAGGTTGGAGGCGTCCATCGCGCCGCCCGAGGTCGCGCCTGCGCCGATCACCGTGTGGATCTCGTCGATGAACAGGATCGAACCCGGCTGCTGCTCCAGCTCCGAGACCACGGCCTTCAGCCGCTCCTCGAAATCGCCGCGGTAGCGGGTGCCGGCCAGCAGCGCGCCCATGTCAAGCGCGTAGATGGTGGACTTCAGCAGCACCTCGGGCACGTCGCCCTCGATGATCCGCTTGGCCAGGCCCTCGGCGATGGCCGTCTTGCCCACGCCCGGGTCGCCCACGTAGAGCGGGTTGTTCTTGGTCCGGCGGCAGAGGATCTGGATCGTCCGCTCGATCTCGCTGTCGCGGCCGATGAGCGGGTCGATCTTGCCCTGCTGCGCCTTCTTGTTGAGGTTGACGCAGTAGTTGGACAGGGCGTCCTGGCCGCGCTTGGCGTTGTTGCCCTCGCCCCGCCGCTCCTCGCCGCGCGACCCTTCCTCGTTGTTCTCCGCATTCCCCTGGACGGGGCGGCTCTGGCTGCGGCCGGGGGCCTTGGCGATGCCGTGGGAGATGAAGTTGACCGCGTCCAGCCGGGTCATGTCCTGCAACTGCAGGAAGTAGACCGCGTGGCTCTCCCGCTCGCTGAACAGGGCGACCAGGACGTTGGCCCCGGTGACCTCGTCGCGGCCGGAGGACTGGACGTGGATGGCCGCGCGCTGGACGACGCGCTGGAAGCCGGCGGTCGGCTTGGGATCGCCGCCGCGGTCGCTCACCAGCCCGGCGAGGTCCTTGTCCAGGAACTCGCCCAGGTCGCGCTTGAGCTTCTCGATCTCGACGCCGCAGGCGCGCAGCACCGTGGTGGCGTCCTGGTCGTCGCAGAGCGAGAGGAGGAGATGCTCCAGCGTGGCATATTCGTGCCGGCGGTCGTTGGCGAGCGCGAGCGCCCGGTGGAGCGTCTGTTCGAGGTTACGGGACAGCATGCTACGCGACGCTCCCCTGTAGATCCGGCCCGGCCCCCGGTTGGGGCCCGGCGGGATAACGGTTGCCGATTATCTGGTGTTTCTCCCCGGCGGCCGCGAGAGCCGGCCACTCTCCGTTACGACCGTCATTCTTTCTCGATCGTGCACTGGAGAGGGTGCTGGTTCTGGCGCGCCAAGTCCATCACCTGGGTGACCTTGGTCTCCGCCACCTCATAGGTGAACACGCCACAGACCCCGACGCCACGCCGGTGGACGTGCAGCATGATCCGGGTCGCCTCCTCCCGGCTCTTCTGGAAGAAGCGCTCCAGCACGTGAACGACGAACTCCATCGGGGTGTAGTCGTCGTTCAGCATCAGGACCTTGTACATGGCGGGCTTGCGCGTGCGCGGCCGCGCCTTGACCACGACGCCGCTCGCCGGCCCCTGATCGCCTCCCCCTTGGCCGCCGCCGGGATTACCCCCGTCCGGCCGCTTGTCCCTGTCGCTCATCGGCCGTCAGCCCCACTGCCCCATCCCTCGGGATGGCGGCTCGTCCAGTTCGGAAAGCAAGGATATCGGAGGGGAGGCAGGAAGGTGAAGCCCGCCATACTGCCGCCTCCGGTCCGGGACCCGAAAAGATCCCCGCCCAGGCGCCTGAGGTGGAGAGCAAAGTCCCGGAATGCAAGAAGCCCGGGACAGTCTGCCCCGGGCTTCCGCGCTTCTGCCTCCGGCGCAGCACCCGCCCCCGGAGGGGAGAGGTGCCGCGCGGTGCCATGCCGTGTCAGGCGGCGATCGGCTTGCTGGCGCGCTCGACGGCCAGGGTCACGCGCTGGGCGATCGGGGCCGCGGTCTGCTCGGCCAGGCGGAAGCCGGCCTCCTGCA